>NZ_CP011792.1:0-789959 GCF_059934915.1 Candidatus Blochmannia americanus (nom. nud.)
ATGTTTTATTCTGCTCATTTTGATGTTATTGTTGTTGGTGGAGGGCATGCTGGAACAGAAGCGGCGTTAGCTTCTGCTAGGATGCAATGTAATACGTTATTGATTACTCATAATGTTGATACTCTTGGGCAAATGTCTTGTAATCCAGCTGTTGGCGGGATAGGAAAAGGTCATTTAGTAAAAGAAATTGATGCGATGGGTGGAGTTATGGCTTATGCTGCAGACAAAGCAGGGATTCAATTTAGAATACTTAATAGTAGTAAAGGAGCTGCTGTTAGGGCAACACGCGCTCAGGCAGATAAAATATTATACCGCCAAGTAATACGTAGCGTTCTTGAATATCAAAAATTTTTATCGATTATTCAGGCTTCAGTTGAAGACTTAATAATCGATAAAAATAAGATTATTGGAGTTGTTGTTCCAAAAATAGGAATGAAATTTAGTTCTACATCTGTTGTGTTAACGACAGGGACTTTTCTTAACGGTAAAATCCACATTGGAATGAAAAATTTTATCGGAGGTCGTGCTGGAGATGTAGAGTCGTCATCGTTGTTATCAGAACGATTGAAAGGATTATCTTTGAGAGTTAATCGTTTAAAAACAGGTACTTCTCCTCGTGTTCATGCTAATGGAATAAATTTTGGTTCTTTAATTGCGCAGTATAGCGATAATCCTATTCCTGTGTTTTCTTTTATGGGGTCTACGGAGCAACATCCTGCACAGGTTCCTTGTTATATTACCCATACTAATGATAATACACATGAAATAGTTAGGTCAAATTTGTATCAGAGCCCTATGTATACAGGTTTAATAAAAGGAAGATCTCCTCGTTATTGTCCATCAATAGAAGATAAAATAACACGTTTTTCGGATCGTGATGCTCATCAAATTTTTTTAGAACCTGAAGGTTTAACGACTCCTGAAATATATCTTAATGGTATTTCTACTAGCTTACCGTTTTATGTGCAAATACAGATGATTCGATCAATTCGGGGATTAGAGAATGTTCATATAATCAGACCAGGTTATGCTATTGAATATGATTTTTTTGATCCTCGTGACTTAAAGTTAACATTAGAGAGTAAATTTGTTTCCGGATTGTTCTTTTCTGGTCAAATTAATGGTACTACTGGTTATGAAGAAGCAGCTGCTCAAGGATTATTAGCCGGAATCAATGCTGCCAGATTTTCTCAAAATAAAGAGGGATGGTACCCTAGAAGGGATCAAGCATACTTAGGGGTACTTGTAGATGATTTATGTACGCATGGCGCTGAAGAACCTTATCGTATGTTTACTTCACGTGCTGAATACCGTCTGTCTTTGCGCGAGGACAATGCGGATTTAAGATTGACTGCAATTGCGCAACAGTTGGGTTTAATAGATAAGACAAGATGGAAAGCTTTTTGCTTAAAAAGAGAAAATATTGAAAAAGAACGTCAAAGATTACGTGATACTTATATTTTTCCATATAGTTCAGATGTTGTGCAATTAAATAATTTTTTGAAGACGCCTTTAATGCGTGAAGCAAATGGTGAGGAATTATTAAGAAGACCAGAAATTGATTATACAAAATTGTCTCAATTAAGTACTTTTGGTCCGTGTATGTTGGATCGTCAGATATTTGAGCAAATTGAAATTCAAATAAAATACGAAGGTTATATTCGTCATCAACAAGAAGAAATAGAAAAATATATTTGTAACGAAAATACATTGTTACCAACTGATATAGATTTTAAAGTTGTTTCTGGATTGTCTAAAGAAGTAATTGATAAACTTAATAATTGTCGGCCTTATTCAATTGGACAAGCTTCTAGAATTTCTGGTATAACTCCTGCGGCTATTTCCAATTTGTTAGTTTGGTTAAAAAAACAAGGTTTATTGGGTTATAGTGTATGTTAGTGATGTTAAATATTGAGCTTTTTAATATAATTAACATTGCCGATTGTACTGCAGTATTGAGTGTTTTTTATGGATTATATTCAAATATATGTTTAGTGATGTGTTTGTATTTTATTGATAAATCATGACATAGAGGTATGAATTTCATATGCTTGTAAGTTTGTTATATGTGGAAGTTAATGGATACATGTAAATGGTGTTTTTATGTTCATACAATTATGTTTAAATGAGTTTAAAAAAGTAGAATTTTAGGAATTTTTTACTTCGGTTGTATTTAGGTGTGGTTCATGCGTAATCTTTATCAAATTTGTGTTGTGTTAAATTTGTTAATTGGAAAACTTAACTATTAGTTAATCAATTAGACATGTATGTGTATGATGTATATTTATTTTTACAATGCGCAATTATTATATAAAAATTCATTAATTTATGGCATCATTCACAATTTACTGTATTGTGATGATATGTAAATTATATGAAAAAAGGGAGTGGTCTTTTTATTTGTATTGGTTTTAGTCTTTTTACAAAAATTAATTGAGGTTATTAAATTATAAATGAACATATCATTTTGATCCGTGTGTATCGGAGTATGTTAAATAACATGATATGTTATATGTTACAAAATGTACTATTAATTGCAGCAATGGATGTTATGTTATCTTAATATATTGCAAGTAATGTTTTTGAAGGACGGTAATGTCAGTAATTAAGAATACGACTCAGGGGTATATTGAACACCATTTATCTCATCTACAGTTTGATTTGAGTACTTTTTCGTGGGTAGGGTTAAAAAGTGTTTCTTCTTTTTGGGTATTGAATGTGGATTCGATGTTTTTTTCAACATTACTAGCCATTTTATTTTTATTAATTTTTGGTAAAGCAGCTAAACTGGCGATTTACGGAGTACCCACAAAATTACAAGCATTTATTGAATTGGTGATATTGTTTGTTGATAGTAATGTGAAAGATATTTTTCATGGTAAAAATAAATTAATCGCACCGTTAGCTATAACAGTTTTTGTTTGGATTTTTTTAATGAATTCTATGGATTTATTCCCTATAGACTTATTCCCTGTGTTAGCTCACTATGTGTTAGGATTGCCTGTTTTACGTGTTGTGCCTACTGCTGATATAAATATCACGTCTTCGATAGCTTTAAATGTGTTTGTGCTGATTATATATTACGATATCCATACCAATGGTATCTTTAGATTTATCAAAAGGTTAGCATATCATCCATTTCATCATCCAATGTGTATTCCGGTCAATTTTGTACTTGAAGTGATCGGGTTGCTATCTAAGCCAGTATCGCTTAGCCTTAGATTGTTTGGTAACATGTATTCTGGTGAGCTAATTTTTATTCTGATATCTGGTTTATTACCGTGGTGGGGACAATGGGTTTTAAATTTGCCATGGGCTATTTTTCATATTTTAATCGTTGTATTACAAGCTTTTATTTTTATGGTTTTAACAATAATTTATTTGTCTACAGTCCATGATTCAAGTTAAAATGAAAAATATGATATAGAGCACTAAATACTATAGATAGAGGAAGGGTATTATGGAACATTTAAATTTTGATATGTTGTATATAGCTGCAGCGATAATGATGGGTTTAGCAGCAATTGGCGCAGCTGTTGGTATTGGTATTTTAGGGAGTAAATTTTTAGAGGGGGCTGCTCGACAGCCAGATCTTATTCCTATTCTTCGTACTCAGTTTTTTATTGTTATGGGATTAGTTGATGCGATACCAATGATTACTGTAGGTCTTGCGTTATATGTGATGTTTTCTGCGGTTTAACGATTAAAATTAATAAAAAATGTATTTATTATTGATTATTAGATGTCAGGATTTGTACTGTGAGTCTTAATGCGACAATATTAGGCCAAACTATTTCGTTTATTTTGTTTGTTTGGTTTTGTATGAAATATGTATGGTATCCATTTATGTCAATTATTGAGAAGCGTCAAAAAGAAATTTCTGATGATTTAGCTTCTGCTGCACATGCTAAAATAGAATCGGAACGTGTTAATGCTGAGGCTTTACTTTGTTTGACAAAGGCTCGGCTTAAAGCTCAAGAAATTATAAGTCAAGCAAATCAATGTAAAATTCAAATAATTAATGAAGCGAAGTATGCAGCAGAAAGGGAGCAGAATAGAATTCTGTCTCAAGCACGAGAACAAATTGTTTGTGAAAGAAAATATGTGACTGATGAATTAAGAAAACAAATTAGTAAGCTTATAATTGAGGGTTCAGAGAAAATTATAGAACGTTCTATCAATGAAATAATTGATGTAGATCTGATAAATAATATCATTAATACGTTGTCGTATGAGGACTAAATGTTTAATATTTTTGCAGTGGCTCGGACATATGCTCAAGCTATATTTGATGTAGCAATAGAACAGCAAAATATAGGTAAGTGGCAATCAGTTCTCAGTTTATTTTCTAAGATAAGCGAACAGAGCTTAGTACGGTCTTTATTTTTTAGATATTTGGCTCCGGAAAGATTATCAGATATATTTATCACTATTTGTGAAGATTATCAAAAAAAGAATATTGATATGTATAGTAAAAATATAATTCATATTATGGCAGAAAATAATCGTTTATTATTATTACCAATGGTTTTTAAAGAGTTTATTCATCTGTGTTCTATACATGGGTGTACTGTGAAAGTAGAAGTTATCTCTGCTTGGCCTTTGAATCATAGACAATTAAGAAAAATTACTGATATGATGGCTAAGCGTTTATCTAAAACAGTGACTTTAGTACACAAAATCAATACAGATATACTAGCTGGTATAATTATTCGTTTTGGAGATACCGTGATTGACGGAAGTATACGTGGACGTATTTTGCGTTTAAATAATATATTACAATCTTAAAATTTTGATGTTAGCAGCTTAGCTGAGTTTCTTAGGTGCAAATAAGATTATGCAATTAAATTCGAACGAAATTAGCAAATTAATTAAACGACGTATTGCTCAATTTGATATACAGTGTGAGATTCGTAATGAAGGTACTATTACTTCTGTAGGAGATGGGGTCATCCATATACATGGATTAACAAATGTCATGCAAGGTGAGATGATTGCTTTGCCATCGGATCAGTTTGCTGTAGCTCTAAATTTGGAACGTGATTCTGTTGGTGCCGTAGTTATGGGCTCATATTTAAATTTATCTGAAGGAATGGTGGTAAAATGCACAGGAAATGTATTACGTGTTCCTGTTGGAAGAGCATTGTTGGGAAGAGTAGTGAATCCATTAGGTATTCCGGTAGATAACAAAGGAACATTGCAATGTTCCTGTTATCTACCGGTAGAAGCCATTGCCCCTAGTGTAATCGATCGTAAGTCTATAGATGAGCCAATTCAAACAGGATATAAGTCTGTTGATTCCATGGTACCTATTGGACGTGGTCAACGTGAATTAATTATAGGAGATAGGCAAACTGGTAAATCTGCATTAGCAATTGATACCATTATTAATCAACGTTACAGCGGAGTTAAATGTATTTATGTTGCTATTGGTCAAAAAGCAACAACTGTAGCTAATGTTGTAAAAAAATTAGAGGAACATTATGCATTGACTAATACTATTGTAGTGCTTGCATCTGCTTCTGAGTCTGCTGTATTGCAATACTTAGCGCCTTATGCTGGGTGTGCTATGGGGGAATATTTTAGGGATCTTGGAGAAGATGCTTTAATTGTATATGATGATCTTTCTAAACAAGCAGTAGCTTATCGCCAAATTTCCTTATTACTACGTCGCCCTCCTGGAAGAGAAGCGTACCCAGGAGATATATTTTATTTGCATTCTCGTTTGTTAGAACGAGCTTCCAGAGTTAGTTCTGACTATGTGTCACAGCGTACTCATGGCAAGGTAACAGGGAGAACTGGTTCTTTGACCGCAATGCCTATTATTGAAACTCAAGCCGGGGATGTTTCTTCGTTTATTCCAACTAATGTTATTTCTATTACTGATGGACAGATTTTTTTAGAATCTCATTTATTTAATTCTGGAATTCGTCCTGCAGTAAATCCAGGAATTTCAGTATCTCGAGTTGGCGGAGCGGCTCAAACTAATATTATGAAGGTGTTGTCTGGTGGCATTCGTACTGCTTTAGCTCAATATCGTGAATTAGCTGCTTTTTCTCAATTTGCTTCAGAATTAGATGAGGTTACGCAGAAACAATTGAAACATGGTCAAAAGGTCACTGAATTATTAAAACAGAAACAATATGCTCCTATGTCTATTTCGTATCAATCTATTATTCTGTTTGCAGCGATACATGGGTATTTAGAAGATGTTGAAGTTTCAAAAATAAGTGATTTTGAGTCTGCATTAATATTATATATGGCTTATGCGGAAAAAGAACTAATTAAAATAATTGATCGCGATGGTATGTATGATATTAATATTGAAAATAAATTTAAAAGTATTTTAGAAACTTTCAAATTAAACCAATCTTGGTAACTTAAGCGCTTTTGTTATTAATGGAATTAAAATATGTCTAGTTCAAAAGAAATACGCGAGAAAATGGATAGTATTCGTAATATACAAAAAATTGCTAAGGCTATGGAAATGATTTCTGCTTCTAAAATCCATAAAACTCAGAGACGAATGTTAATAAGTAAACCGTATGCAGAAACTATTCGTAAAGTAATTAATCATATTTCTTCAGGAACATTGGAATATAAACACCCTTATTTTTCAGAACGAAAAATTAAATCTGTTGGGTATTGGGTGATCTCAACAGATAGAGGGTTAACAGGAGGGTTAAATATTAATTTATTTAGAACGTTATTGTGTGATTTTAGTAAATGGCATAATACAGGAGTAGTTATTAAATTAGCTGTTATTGGATCAAAAGCTGCTTCTTTTTTACGTTATATAAGTCAAACAAAGATAGTAAGCTGTGTGTATGGAATCGGAGATACTCCTAAGATGTCGGCATTAATTGGTTCAGTGAGAGTGATGTTGCAATTATATAATGATAGTCAGATAGACAAATTATATTTGGCATATAATAGATTTGTTAACACCTTATCTCAAATTCCTCAAATTTTGCAGATCTTACCGATTACTGCTATAAATAACACTAATTTTAGAACTAAATATTGGGATTATTTATATGAACCGGATTCTAAAGTATTATTAAATAGTTTATTACAGAGATATATTGAATCGCAAGTTTATCAAGGAGTAGTGGAAAATTTAGCGAGTGAGCAATCTGCTAGAATGATGGCGATGAAGACGGCTGCAGATAATGGAGAAATTATTATTAATGATTTAAAGTTATTTTATAATAAAGTTAGACAAACTAAAATTACAGAAGAACTTACAGAAATTGTTTCAGGAGCTTCTGTGATATAAATGAAAAGATAGTTAGTAGAGGTATAATTAATATGAGTTCTGGAAAAATTATCCAGGTTATTGGCGCAGTGGTTGATGTAGCGTTTCCTCAAGATATAGTGCCTACTGTGTATCATGCGCTTGAAGTACACACTGATGATAATTTTAATAAAAAATTGATATTAGAAGTAGCACAGCAATTAGGTGGAGGTGTAGTGCGTTGCATTGCTATGGGAAATACAGATGGATTACGTCGTGGATTAACAGTAATTAACTTAAGACATTCTATTGAAGTTCCAGTAGGACAAGAGACTTTAGGGCGTGTAGTGAATGTGTTGGGCGAGCCAATTGATATGAAAGGACCGATTAAAGAAAAAGAAAAGTGGGCTATTCATAGACCTGCTCCGCGTTATTCTGAATTGTCTACTAGCCAAGATCTTTTAGTGACTGGTATTAAAGTTATTGATTTAATGTGTCCATTTTCTAAAGGAGGGAAAATTGGTCTTTTTGGAGGGGCAGGGGTTGGAAAGACTGTAAATATGATGGAACTCATTCGTAATATTGCCGTAGAACATTCTGGTTACTCAGTATTTATTGGGGTTGGTGAACGTACTCGTGAAGGTAATGATTTTTATCATGAAATGATGCACTCTGATGTGATAAGCAAAGTTGCTTTGGTATATGGTCAAATGAATGAACCGCCTGGTAATAGATTACGAGTTGCTTTAACTGGTCTCACTATGGCTGAAAAATTTAGAGATGAAGGACATGATGTGTTATTGTTTATAGATAACATATATCGTTATACTCTTGCTGGAACTGAAGTTTCTGCATTATTGGGTCGTATTCCATCGGCGGTTGGATATCAATCTACATTATCAGAAGAAATGGGTATGTTACAAGAACGCATTACTTCTACAAAATTAGGTTCAATCACTTCTGTGCAAGCAGTGTATGTTCCTGCAGACGATCTGACAGATCCATCTCCTGCTACTACTTTTTCTCATTTAGACGCAACTATAGTTTTAAGTAGGCAAATTGCCGCTCTTGGTATTTATCCTGCGGTAGATCCATTAGATTCTAATAGTCAACAATTAAACCCACTTATTGTAGGACAAGAACATTACGATGTGGCTCGTGATGTTAAATCTATTCTACAACGTTATCAAGAACTTAAAGATATCATTGCAATTTTAGGTATGGATGAATTATCTGAAGAAGATAAATTAATAGTATTACGTTCAAGAAAAATTCAGCGGTTTTTATCACAGCCTTTTTTTGTTGCTGAAGTATTTACTGGATTTTCTGGTTCATATGTTTCCTTAGAAGATACCATTCGAGGATTTAAAGAGATCATAGAGGGTAAATATGATCATATTCCAGAGCAAGCGTTTTATATGGTAGGTGCTATTGAAGAAGTTGTAGAAAAAAATAAAACACTTTAAGTTTTTATTTTATTAATATAGATCAAGGTATATTAATGTCAGTGCGTACTTATTATTTAACTGTTGTTTCTGTTGAAAGGCAGATATTTTCTGATGTGGTACAAAAAATCCAAGTAGCAGGCATTGAAGGTGAGATGGGGATTTTTCCAGCTCATGCCCCGTTGCTTACATCTATTAAGCCAGGGGTTTTGCGCATAGTGAAATCATGCGGTAATGAAGAATATGTGTATATATCTGGGGGTATAATTGAGGTTCAAGGAAATATAGTGACAATATTAGCAGATACAGCTATTCGTGCGGAAGAATTAGATGAAAAAAGAGCTAAAGAAGCTCAATATGAAGCTGAAGAACATATTAGGAACTTACATCATCATAGTGATGACGATATAGATTATATAAAAATAGCTGCAGATATATCTAAGGCTATTGCGAAACTTAGATTAATTGAATTAGCAAAAAAAAATAAACATTTGTAATAAATGAATACATATTTACATATTTTATATAAAAATTATTTATATAAAATATGTAAATATGTATTGTGATGTGATAAATAAAATACGTTAAAATAAAAAATAAAAAAGAGATATATAGGTTATGTCGCATATTAATTTTAGTGCAATTATTCTTGCTGCTGGTAGAGGTAACAGAATGTTGTCAGATACCCCGAAGGTATTATATAAAATTGGTGGTAAGTTTATATTGCAACATTTAATTGATTCTGCAATACAGGCAGGTGTTGGGTCCGTGTATGTGGTTTATGGTCATAAAGGAGATATGTTAATGAAACAAATCAATACGGATCAGTATAAAACTCCTGTGCATTGGGTATTACAACATGAGCTTATTGGGACTGGAAACGCTGCGCAAAGAGCTTTGCTTGGTATCAACGATAGCGCAGTAGTTCTTATCTTGTATGGTGATGTCCCGCTTGTTTCATATCAAACATTACAACGATTGTATGCCATTAAATCGCAGTGTGATATTAGCATGCTGACAGCCATATTACCTAATCCAAATGGATATGGACGTATTATTAGGAATCAAGCAGGTAATGTTATTAGTATAATAGAACATGATGATATCATTAATAATGATGCTCAAAAAAAAATTAAAGAAATTAATACTGGTATTTTTATTGCAATTTCTGGGAAATTAAAACATTGGTTAAGTGCATTAAAACCTCATAGGTCACAAAATGAACTTTATTTAACAGATATAATTCATATAGCCCATCAATCTGGTTGTATTATTCATACTATGTATCCTGATGATATATTTGAAATAATAGGGGTAAACAGTAAATTAGATTTAGTTTATTTAAATAAACAATATCAACAAAGACAAATACAATATTTGTTATCGTCAGGAGTTATGATAACCGATCCGAATAGGTTTGATTTAAGAGGAACATTAGTACATGGAAAAGATGTATCAATCGATGTAAATGTAATCATTGAAGGAGATGTGGTTTTAGGAAATAGAGTAACGATAGGAGCGGGTTGTATATTGAAAGATACAGTGATTGAAGACGATGTCGTAATATATCCATTTTCAATTATTGAAAATACAAAAATAAATTTTCAAAGTACAGTTGGGCCATTTGGGCGATTAAGACCGGGAACTGAGTTAAAAGAAAAAAGTCATGTAGGAAATTTTGTTGAAATAAAAAATACTTCGTTGGGTGCACAATCTAAAGTCAGGCATCTTAGTTATTTAGGTGATGCAAAAATTGGAGAACAAGTAAATATTGGAGCTGGTACTATTATTTGTAATTATGATGGCATTAATAAACATAATACTATTATTGGTGACGACGTATTTATTGGGGCTGATAGTCAACTGGTAGCTCCAATAACTATTGGAAAAAACGTAATTATTGGAGCTGGAACTACAGTAACTAGAGATGTACCAGCTGGTGAAACCATTATTAGTAGAATACGACAATTTTCTATTTTAAATAAGAAGCGAAAAAATATAAAATAATCCTATGTTATATTTTTATATAAGAATTCAATTTCATATTGAAAGATAATTTTTTTGTTGTGGTTGTACGTGATAATTAATTTAATATATCTCTCTACATGAGATGTCTTTGTTTATTTAAATACATGATACCGTTTGCATTAGGTTTTTATATCGGTTAAATATATTATTATCAATATAAAAGTGAATTTTTTATAGTTCATGTTAATAAGATTTTTTTTTGCAATTATAAATAATTATTTTCCAATACAAAATGTGGAAAATATTCTTTGTAATAAATCTGAGGGAGTAAATTGTCCAAAGATTTTACTTAATTCGTTATGTGCTAATACAAGATCTTCAGCAAAAAGTTCATTTATCACCATCATGGATGGTGATAGTTGTTTTTGAGCAGATATAAGGTATTTGTACGATTTTTCAAGTGCGTCTATATGACGTCTACGTGCAATAAAATTTCCTTGATTTTCAGATAAACTGTGATAAAAATCTTTTTGTTTTTTATTTTTTACATTGTTACTTAAATGCTCTCTTAATAAGTCTATTCCATCGTCAAATAAAGCTGATAATGTAACAATTGTGTAATTGTTTATTGTGTTGTTTATTCCAGTTTTATTTTTAGTTAAATCAGATTTGTTATGTATAATTGTGATAGGTGTCTTTTTATGTTCACGACGTAACATTTTTTCTACATGTTGTAATGTGATGCTATCGTTATTTTTTTTATTATTTGTGTTTTCATTGGAGTCAATTACCCATAATATATGATCTGAATTACTTAATTCATCCCATGTACGTTTCATTCCAATTTTTTCTATTTCATTATCGCTGTTTGTTTTTAATCCGGCAGTATCGGTTAGATGGAATGTTATTCCATCTAACCGAATACATTCATGTAGTATATCTCTTGTAGTTCCAGATATTGAACTAACAATCGCTCTATCAATACCAATGAGTGCATTAAAAACACTAGATTTTCCGGCGTTTGGTTTACCAGCAATTACTATTTTAATTCCTTCACGCAGTAAAAGACCGTAATGAGCTGATTCGCATATTTGTTGGATATCATTGATAATATCTTCTAAATATCTTTTAATACCTTCATATGAGATGGTTTTAATTTCTTCTTCTGAAAAATCAATAGATGATTCTACGTGTGTACGTAGATTAGTAAGTTTTTCTAATATCGTATGTATTCTACGAGAAAAAGTTCCTTGTAAGGAATTTGATGCTGATTTAGCAGCTTGATATGAAGTTGCATCAATAATATCAGCTATTGCTTCTGCTTGAATGAGATCTATTTTATTATTTAAGAATGCTCGCTTGGTAAATTCACCTGGATGCGCAATTCTAATGTTAGAAGAGGTTTTTAAAATACGCTCTAATAATATATCTAGAATCATTTGACCGCCGTGCCCATGGATTTCCAGTACATTTTCTCCTGTAAAAGAATGTGGTTCAGGAAAAAATAAGGCTATTATTTTTTCTAATACGGATCCATCTATATCTAAAAATGGCAAGTATTCTGCTTTTCTAGGTTCAGGTATTTTTCCTAATAATTTAGGTATAATTTCAGGAACTGATTTACCTGATATCCGTATAACTCCAATACCTCCTCGTCCTGGAGGTGTGGAAATAGCAACCACTGTATCTACTATATAGTTCATGATTTTTTATGATTTAAAATATATTGGTATATAACAAAAATACACTTTTCCTATAATTATGTTGAATTACTATCAAATTATTTTTTATTATGTAATCCTTTTTTTTCTAATCCTTGGTAAATCAAGTATTGTTGAATCATAGTAATCACATTGCTTGCAATGTAATATAATACTAAGCCGGATGGGAACCACAAAAAAAATATAGTAAAAATTATTAACATGATAGTCATCATTTTTTTTTGTATCGCATCAGTAATTGTGGTAGGTGACATTTTTTGTATAAAAAACATGGTAATTCCCATTAATACTGGTAATATGTAATAAGGATCTTGAGCAGATAAGTCATGAATCCAAAAAGCAAATTTAGCATGCCTCAATTCTACAGACCCTGATAACATATAATATAAAGCTAAAAATATCGGCATTTGGATGAATAATGGTAAACATCCTCCCAATGGATTCACTTTTTCTGATTTATATAATTCTATAGTTTTTTGATGATATTGATATTTATCGTGTTTATATTCTTCTTGTATTCTAGATAATTTAGGTTGTAGCATGCGTATTTTTGCCATAGAAGTATATTGTGACTTAGTTAAAGGATACATGGTTAGTCGTATAATTAATGTTATAACAATAATAGATGTACCCCAATTTCCTACGTAGCTGTAAATAAAACTTAATAATTTAAATAATGGTTGAGAAATAAACCATAACCACCCATAATCAATTATTAGATCTAAATTTGGAGCTATTGATTTCATTTGTTCTTGGATTTTTGGTCCTATCCATAATATAGATTTTAATTCACCTTGTTTTCCTACCGGAATATATATTGAATCAGATTGGAAACCTATAGAAACATTATTGTTATCATGATAGTTCGTGTAAAATGTAATGTTTCCTTGAGTCAAAGGGATCCAGGCTGTTGCAAAATATTTTTGTGACATTGCTATCCAACCTGTAGAGGTGTTGACTTTTAAGTTCATATTTTTTATGTCTTTAAAGCTATATTTTTGGTATTTTTTTTTATCGGTAGAATATGCTGTTCCTCGATAAGAGTATAAAGGAAAATTATCTCCGTTATTATTATCATGCGATTTAGAGCAATGTACAGATTGTATTAGATTACCAAACAATTTAATTTTTAATGGCTTGTCATTTATATTATTTATGATATAATCCACGTGTACTGAATAGTTATTTCTATGAAAAACGTAGTTTTTGGTATATATAATTCCATTAGATCCGCAATGTGTTAAAGTTAATTGCAATTTGTTTGCGTTTTTTGGTAAAACGTATGTACTTTGATCAGTTGCTGTGGTGTATAAAAATTTTTTATTATTGAATGGTTTATCTGGTGTGCTTTCGTTTATTAGTCCGCTGTTCGTCTGATATATAAATTTTTGTGAAGCACTTAATAAATGAAATGGTTTCTTAGAATTCAAATTCTCTAAATAATTTATTAGATATGCTTCTTCGATGTCTCCTCCGTAAGTATTTATTTTTAGTAAAAGTACATCTGTTTTGACAGTAATAGTATAATTTGTATCGTGAATATGTGTAACTGCATCGTTATTTTCAGAATGAATTAGAGAATGTGTATTTTCGTGTTGTGTATCTGTTTTTATAATATTGTATTTTTGATTATTTTCCGTTTGCCATGTTTGCCATAGTAAAAACGACATAATTAAAAATGCTATCACAAAGAAATTACGTTGCGAATCCATGTTGATTATGCCCTGAATATGTGAATGTGAGTAATATTTAAAATCTTCATTATTATGTTGTAAATTTAAAGGATGGCATTGCAATATGCGAACGAATGTTATCCAGCTACCTCGTAATATTCCAAATTTACGTACCGATTCGATCCCATATTGGGAACATGTTATTTGAAAACGACAATGATGACCTAATATAGGACTAATACTGATTTGGTATCCATATATTAACCATATTATGCTTTTTTCTATTAAAACAAATGGTGATACCATAATTTTTCAAGCTCTTTTATCAACGTTTTGTTTTTAAAGTGCATAATTTCTTTTGATCGAATAGTTAGAATAAAGTCTTTAGCTAATAAATTATGTTGAATTTTACGAAAAGTTTCACGCATGTGCCTTTTTATCCTATTGCGTTCATGCGCGAACTTAATGTATTTTTTCGAAACAGCTAGTCCAATACGAGGATATTTTAACTGATTAGCTCGACTAAACAAAGTAATTGTGCTTGTTTTAATACGTTCTGGTTTTTGAAATACAAAAACAAAATCATTCATAGTTAACAATCGCGCTCGTTTAGGTAAAAATTTTCTATTCATTTGGTTGGACTGATATGGGTTTATTGACTATTTAAACAGATACAACCAATCGAATGCGTCCTTTAGATCTACGTCTTGATAATACTTGCCGACCTTGTCTAGTGGACATTCTTACTCTAAATCCGTGTGTTCTGTTGCGTTTTAATATGGAAGGCTGAAAGGTGCGTTTCATATTTAAATTTTTGTATATTTATTTAATAATAAAAAGTATTTTTAATTGGGTTGTTTGTTTATTTGTACACAAATTACGTACGTATGATATAGGATAGAATACATAAAGTCAAAAATATTTGAGAGCTTGCTTTATTGTTTCTTAATGGTAATTCACTTAATCAAAATAGTTTTCAAAGTTAACGCTCATCTTCTATACAGGTCTTAATGTATTAATTCATTTATATTTTATATATAATATACTATATTTGTTATAGTATGTACTTGAAATAATCGCTTAAAATGTACTTAAATAAGTCTAACTATGAATTTTTTAATAGACAGAAAATCATTATATCAACCCTTACAAAGAGTCGTAAGCATTATCAGCGGACGACCTAGGATGCCTATCCTAACTCATATATTATTAGAAGTCAATGATAACTATTTATTTATTACCGCTACAGATTTAGAAATAGAGATAACAGTTCGAGTGACATTAATGGATCAATATCCTATTGAATCTGTGACAGTACCAGGACGTAAGTTTTTTGAAATTTGTCGCAGTTTACCTGAATCATCAAAAATTGATATAATATCAAAAGATAAAAAACTGATTATTTGTTCTGGATATAGTAAATTTTATTTATCTACGTTTTCTGCATCAGATTTTCCTAAATTAGAGAAATGGGATAATAAATTAAAATTATTGATATCCCAAGCTACTTTAAAGAAAATGATTGAATTAACTCAATTTTCTATGGGTCGTCAAGATGCGCGTTATTATCTTAATGGTATGTTTTTTGAGACTACAGAACGTATTTTACGTATTGTGGCGACAGATGGGCATCGTTTAGCAAGTTGTGAATCCATTATGGATTCATCATCATCGCTACCTTGTCAATCGGTTATCGTGCCCCGTAAAGGGATTATTGAAATCTTGCGGTTATTAAATATTACAGAAAAATTAGTTAATATTCAAACGAATGGGAACAGCATTCGTATTAATACAGATCATTATACTTTTACTTCTAAATTGGTTGATGCTGTATTTCCAAATTGTCATGATGTCCTTTTAAATCGTTCAAAAAATATTTTGGAGGTAGCATGCGATATTTTGAAGCATGCGTTAAGACGAGCAGCTATTCTTGCTAACGAAAAACTTCGTGTCGTTCAGTTTTCATTAATTACTAACCAATTAAAAATAACTACACATAATTTCGAACATGAAGCATCAGAAGAAATTTTAGATGTGTTATATTCAGGTCAGAATACTGAAATATCTTTCAATGTAGATTATTTACTTGATATTCTTAATGTCATGGATACTCAGATTGTACGTTTTTTTTTGAAAAATGCAGTATCTGGTGTTCAGATTGAGGGTGTAGATAGATGTTATGGCGCGATATACATCGTTATGCCAATCCGGATATAATAATAATTTACAGATTCTAATTGAATATGTATTTTAATGTAAAAAATATATATTGAATTTTGTGGCGTGAAATTAATAGTAAAATTAAAGCAAATGATTTAGACACGTGATTATACATTTAAAAAATCAAAAAATATATTTGTAATATATTATATTTCATATAAATCAATTTTTGGAGATATGATTTAGTCAAATGTAACAGTTCTGTTTAGATTATCAGAGATATATATATGTTTGAAAAAAACTAATTTAAATTATATGTGTACTATTATTATTATTATGGGAATAAGATCATGTTGAGTGCTTATGATTCTTCAAGTATTAAGATCTTAAAAGGATTAGATGCAGTACGAAAACGTCCTGGAATGTATATTGGAGATACTGATGATGGAACAGGATTGCATCATATGGTATTTGAGGTTGTGGATAATGCTATTGATGAAGCTATTTCGGGGTATTGTCAGAAAATAGTAGTGATAATTCATCAGGATAATTCTGTATCGGTACAGGATGATGGACGTGGTATTCCTACGGGTATACATGAGGAAGAAGGAGTATCTGCAGCTGAAGTTATAATGACTATACTGCATGCTGGAGGTAAATTTGATAATAGTAATTATAAAATATCAGGCGGATTGCATGGTGTTGGAGTATCAGTAGTAAACGCGTTGTCGGAGCGATTAGAATTAGTAATAAAAAGAGATTTTAAATTATATAAACAAGTATATTGTGAGGGAAGACCACAATCACCTTTGGAAATTATAGGTACTAGTGAAAAAAGTGGCACTACGGTACGGTTTTGGCCAAGTCTTAAAACCTTTACAAATAAGACTGAGTTTCAATATGATATTTTAGCTAGGCGTTTTAGAGAGTTATCATTTTTGAATTCTGGAATTGTAATTATTTTATGTGATCATCGTAATAATAAAGAAGAAAATTTTCATTATTCAGGAGGAGTGAGAGCTTTTGTAAAGTATTTGAGTCTCAATAAAGTCTCGATTCATCCTAATATATTTTATTGTCTAGGAAATAAAGGAGGGATTAATATAGAAGTTGCATTACAATGGAACGATAACTTTCAAGAAAAGATATATTCTTTTACTAATAATATTCCTCAAAGAGATGGAGGAACTCATTTAGCGGGTTTAAGAGCTGCTATCACAAGAACAATGCATTTTTATATGGATAAAGAAGGATATAATAGAAAAGCTAAGGTTGTTACTATAGGAGATGATGCTAGAGAAGGCCTGGTTGCTATATTATCCATTAAGATACCGGATCCAAAATTTTCTTCTCAAACTAAAGATAAACTGGTTTCGTCAGAGGTGAAAACTGCAGTTGAGTCATTAGTTTATGAAAAATTAATAGAATTTTTTTTGGAAAACCCGGTAGATTCTAAAAATGTAATAAATAAAGTCATAGGAGCTGCCCGTGCTCGGGAAGCAGCAAGAAAAATTCGGGATTTGACGCGTCGTAAGGGATTGTCAGATTTTTCAACACTTCCAGGTAAGTTGGCTGATTGTCAAGAAAAAAACCCGGTTTACTCTGAATTATATTTGGTAGAAGGAGATTCTGCTGGTGGTTCTGCAAAACAGGGTAGAAATCGTAAAAATCAGGCAATATTACCACTAAAAGGTAAAATTTTAAATGTAGAAAAAGCACGTTTTGATAAAATGTTGAGCTCTCAGGAAGTAATGACATTAATTACTGCTCTTGGATGTGGTATTGGTCCAAATGAATATAATCCAGATAAGTTGAGATATCATAATATTATAGTTATGACAGACGCAGACGTTGATGGTGCTCATATTCGTACTTTATTATTGACTTTTTTTTATCGCCAGATGCCAGAAATTATTGAAAGAGGTCATATATTCATCGCACAACCTCCTTTATATAAAGTACAGAAAGGGCATCAAGAACGATACCTTAAAGATGAAGCAGCAATGAATAGATATCAAATATCAATAGCGGTAGGAAATGCTCGTTTTCATGTTAATCCCGATACGCCTCCTTTGATTGGAAAAAGATTGGAACAATTGATTTTTGAATATTATTTAATACAAAAAATTATTGTTCGTATGGCACGTCAATTTCCTAAAATATTGCTTAACAGGTTAATTTATCATTCAGTTTTATCTGAAGAAGCATGGTATCACTATAAAAGTGTTGAGATATGGATGACATCTTTAGTGGAGTCTTTGAGTTATTTCGAAGAATATGGTAGCAGTTACAATTTTATTATTTTAAAAAATTATGAGTATAAATATTTTGAGCCGATATTACGCATACGAACGTACGGTGTAAGTACAGATTATGTATTAGATATGGATTTTATTAAAAGTCATGAATATAAAAAATTAGTATCTTTTGGAATGAGAATGAATGAATTGTTATTTTCGGATGCATATATAGAGTACGGAATATATCGAAAGCAGGTAAATTCTTTTGATCAAGCTATAGAATGGCTCATGCAAGAATCTCGAAAAGGGTTAATAATACAACGTTATAAAGGACTAGGAGAAATGAATCCGGATCAATTATGGGAAACGACTATGAACCCAAAAAATAGATGTATGTTTCGAGTAACAATAAAAGATGCGATAGAAGCTGATCATTTATTTACTACACTTATGGGTGATTTAGTTGAACCAAGACGCGCCTTTATTGAAGAGAATGCGTTAAAAGCAACAAATGTAGATTATTAAACCTGCAGATAATTTTTATATGAATCGGTAGATTATTACTGATTAATATAATCATGTAATTGATAGTAAAAGTACATATTATACTATAATATAGGTGGTGATATCAGTAGCAAGACACAATAATTAAACGTTATTACTTTTAATTTTATACAGTTAATAATCATTATATTAGGAGTATTAAATATGCGCAATTTTGATTTTTCACCGTTGTATGGTTCTGTCATTGGATTTGATAGATTAGTTAATTTTTTGGAGATTGGACAAAGCAATGGAAGTTATCCGCCTTATAATGTTGAGTTAGTCAGTGAACATAAATATTGTATTTCTATTGTAGTAGCTGGTTTTACGAATAGCGAGTTAGATATTACAATGCATGATAATATGTTAGTAGTAAAAGGAATACATATTGATTCTCATCAAAATTCTAAAAATTACTTGTATCAGGGTATTACTGAGCATAATTTTGAAAGAAAATTTCAATTATCTGAACACATTCAAATAACCGGTGCAAATTTGGAACATGGAATTCTTTATATACATTTAGAAAGAATATTACCAGATACATTGAAACCAAGACGTATAGAAATTAAATAGTGATTATATTTTATTGTTAATTAATTTATCTTAATGTATGCGAAGTGAATCATATCGAGCTTTATAACCTCATAATGCACAAATATGAAGCTCGATTTGATTGTGTGTTTTTTAATTAATTGGTTATATTATTTATGTGGTGTGTCAATTTTAAAATTAAAATATTAAATTAATTTTTTTAAACGTAGCTCGGTTTTTAAATATGCATAAAAAATTGGAGCTGCTATTAAACCTTCTAACCCAAATATTGATTCTAGTAAAAGCATTGACAGTATCAATTCCCAAGGATTAGCGTTGATTTTGTTTCCAATGATTTCAGCATTAAGAAAATATTCTAATTTATGAATTAATACTAAATACACAAACATCATTACACCGATGCTTAGGGAGACAGATAAAGCAGCAATAGTAATCATAAAATTGGAAATAAGATTTCCTATAATTGGTAACATACCAAAAATGAAAGTAATAACAATTAAAGTTTTTCCTAATGGTAAAGATTCTCCAATTAATGGTAATATAATAAAAATTATAATAGATGTTAATAATGTATTTACTGAGGAAATTTTAATTTGAGCAAAAACAATATTACGAAATGATTGAGAAAGATTGTATATGCGTTCTAATAATTGGATAGTAAAAAATGTATCGTGGATATATTTTTTTTTAGTTTTAGTACAAGATATCAAAATGCCTACTATTAGGCCTACTAATAAAGTAATAAATCCGTGCAAAAAAGTATGTCCCATATTTCGAATAAGAATTAGGTTTGACTCAATCCAGGTGAATATTTGATCTTTTAGTTCTTCGGTGGTATTCGGTAAAAAAGAAGGTAAAAAATTAGGTAGTCTTTTTTTAAAATCAGAAAAAATTCTATTAATTTCAATGGTAATACTAACTGTATTAATATCTTCTGTGATAAAATTAGTGCAGCTAACAATGCCTATAGTTATAAAAACAGTGATACTTAAAACGATGAGTATCACTGCCATCCAACGAGCACGACTTATTCCAATAAAACGTTCAAAGTAAGATGCAACAGATACTATAATTTCGTAAGTTAAAAATCCAGAAAAAAAACAAGGAAATAAACCTAATGGTATCACGGTTATTATACAAATAAACATGAGTAGATAAGAAATTATTATGATGGGGGTTTCTTGGGAAATCATTCTTTATATCCTAATGCATATAGACGTTGTTAACATGCAATTTCTAATGAATATTAAGAATAAATTAGGGTTTGCATAATTTTACATATAAATTTTTTATTTCGTTATATAGCATATTTATAAATCCAATTGTAGAATTAATGTATTTTAAAGAGTTTATTCATGTAATTATATAATTATATGCGTATGTGTGTTAATAGATATACAATATATAAGTATTAATGACTTATACTGGTCTATGTATTTGTATATGTTAATTTTCAATTTAAAATGTTTATATGATTATATGATAGCAATTAATTTTTGATAATATATGTATCTATGTTTTATTCTATTGTAGTATTATCAAATAATATTTTGAATAATTGTATTATTGCAGTAGATCTGCAAACACAGCGATTTTAAATAGATAAGATAAAATGCACGGTAACAACAATTCAAAAACTTTTCAAGGCTTAATACGAGTATTAGAAAAGTATTGGGAAGGTTGTGGTTGTATTATAGTTCAACCATTAGATATAGAAGTTGGAGCAGCTACTTCACATCCTGTGACTTTTTTTAATGCTATTGGTCCGGAGCCTGCTTCTGTTGCTTATGTTCAAGCATCACGGCGTCCCATGGATAGTCGATATGGTCAAAATCCAAATAGATTGCAGCGATATTATCAGTTTCAAGTGATTATAAAGCCTTCTCCGAAAAATATGCTGAAATTATATTTAGATTCCTTAAAAGTGCTTGGATTAAATCATATGGAAAATGATATTTGTTTCATCGAAGATAATTGGGAAAACCCTACGCTTGGAGCATGGGGATTAGGGTGGGAAATTTGGTTGAATGGTATGGAAATAACACAATTTACCTATTTTCAGAAAATAGGCGGATTAGAATGTAGACCAGTGACCGGAGAGATAACCTATGGCTTAGAGCGTTTAGCTTTGTTCTTGCAAGGAGTAAATCATGTTTATGATTTAGTTTGGGGTTATGGCGCCCTAGGGTCTGTGACGTATGGAGACTTATTTTGTCAAAATGAATTGGAACAGTCAATGTATAATTGTGAATATACGGATATTAAATTTTTATTTAAAATTTTTAGTCAATATGAAAATGAAATAAGATATTTAATTACTATGGTACAACCATTAGTAATTCCAGCATATGAACGTGTTTTAAAAGCAATACATATTTTTAATTTGCTAGATACTAGAAAAGTAATTTCTATTACAGAAAGAAAAAATTACATTTTACGTATTCACAAATTAGCAAAAATGATAGCAGAAACTTATTATGCATCTCGTAAAAAATTAGGTTTTCCTATGTGCACGAGGAAATTATAGTATTAAGTCAGGATAATTGTACAATGAAAGTATGTACTTTTTTAGTAGAGATTGGAACTGAATCATTACCATCTAATATTTTAAAAAAATTAGGAAAAGATTTTTTTTATCAGATTATTAGTGGTTTTAAAAAAAATAATATTGCTTATGATAAAGCGCACTGGTTTGCATCTTCGTGTCGTTTAGCAGTTAAAGCTAATATAATAACAGAAGGTATTAATACTAATATTGCATGTGTTAATCAATTAATCAGTAGAGACATGCATGATGAAGATATTAGAAATACACATACCGAAATTAATTCTACGATTACTAAGATGAATATTAAAAGCAGTATATGCGTTAATAATTTTCAAGAACCGTTGAAATGTGATGAAAATATAATAATACATAAAAATTTAAAATATTTGTTATGCAGAATAATTAATTCTGCTTTAGAAAAGTTGAATAATTATGAAATGATGCGTTGGGGCGATTTGGACAGTCCATTTATTCGACCTGTTCGTACTGTGACAGTATTATTAGATGAACATCTTATTTCGGGTTGTTTTTTTGGCATAAACACAGATAGAGTATTGTATGGCAATAGATGTATGGAAAAAGATAAAATTACTCTTAAACATGCAGATCATTATCCAGATTTTTTGACTAAAAACGGTTGGGTAATAGCAGATTACGCTGAACGTAAACATTCTATATGTGTAGAATTAGAAAAAGAAGCTAAAAAACTTGGAGGGATTGTAGATATTCAGAATGAGAGTTTATTAGAAGAGGTCACTGCTTTAGTAGAATGGCCTGTAGTTCTTTCTGGTCAATTTCATAGGAAGTTTTTAGTATTGCCACGTGAAGTAATACTTCATATTATGAGGTACGATCAAAAGTATTTTCCAGTATATAATCCTCTCGATGGCGAGCTATTACCCCATTTTATTTTTGTAGCGAATACGATTTCGGATAACTATAAACAAATTATTATTGGGCATGAAAATGTAATAACTCCGCGTTTAATGGATGCAGAGTTTTTTTTGATAAAAGATAATCAATATCGTTTGGAGGATTATATATCTAAATTAAATTCTGTATTGTTTCATAGAAGACTTGGTACTTTGCGCGATAAAAGTTGGCGTATAGAAAAATTATCTGGATGGATAGCTCATCAAATAGGTATAGATATACAAAAAACAAAACGTGCCGGATATTTATGTAAATGTGATCTTATGAGTAATATGGTATTTGAATTTCCTTCAACTCAAGGAACTATTGGTATGTATTATGCTCGTCGGGATGGTGAATCAGAAGAAATAGCATTAGCGCAAAAAGAACATTATCAACCATGTTTTTCTGAAGATAAATTGCCTACGACTCATATGTCTTGTGCTGTATCTATTGCAGATAAAATGGATACTATATCGGGTATATTTGGCATTAAAGAGTTACCAAAAGGTAACAGTGATCCATTTGCTTTAAAAAGATCTGCAATTGGAATTCTTCGTATTCTTATATATGAAAAGTTGCCAATAAATTTATTTGATTTAATACAAGAGTCAGTAAAATTGTATAATTCACAATTAATTAATGCAACAGTTATTAATGATGTTTATAACTTTATGTATAATCGTTTATTTTCTTGGTACTCCTCAAGAGGGTATAAAGCTAATATTATTCGAGCAGTTTTAAACGTTAAAACTGTTAGTGTAGTAGATATCGATAACCGAATAGAAGCAGTATCTGATTTTTTCAGATTGAAAAAAGAGGAAAATGTTAAATTAAATTTCATTTATAAACGTATATCAAATATTTTGTTAAAAAAACAAATATCTTATAATAATGATGTGCAGTATTTTTTATTAAAAACACCAGAAGAAATGTGTTTAGCTACGGAGGTGATTTCTATAGAAAAGAGATTGCAGGTATTATGCGCTCAACATCGTTATTATGATGCGTTAACTGTTATTATGACGGTTTCCGGTGCAGTTAATGCGTTTTTCGATAATGTTATGATTATGGATACAAATGAAGATATAAAAATTAATAGATTAACTTTGTTAAATAAAGTTAAAAATTTATTTTTACAGGTGGCAGATTATTCTTTATTGCATGTTTAATCGCATGTTGCGTGATTGCTTGGAATTTATAACAGTTCATTATTTTTTAATACCTTATAGAAGGTTGCTACTGGGAAACAATTTTATGTTATGTATGAGTCAACATGATTGATATGTCAATCCCAATTTTTAGAATAGTTAGCATAGGATCAAATCTTTTAACATAATGTGAAAGTGATAATATGCTAACTATGAGTTAATAATTATATTTTATACATGATTAAATTGCACATGCACCTCATCCCAGTTGACTATATTCCAAAACGATTTAACATAGTCTAAGCGACGGTTTTGATATTTTAAATAGTAAGCATGTTCCCATACATCTAATCCTAGAATTGGGTACCCATTTGAGCCAGAGATATCTGTTCCCATCAACGGATTATCTTGATTAGAGGTAGATACTATAGATAAAATATTGTTTTGTTTTATTAGCCATACCCAACCAGATCCAAAACGACTTATAGCGGTTTTTTCAAAATGATCTTTAAAGGAAGAGATGCTTGAGAAGTTGTATTCTATTGCATTTTTTAGTGATCCTTGAAGTATAGTATTTTTTTTGAGATATTTCCAGAATAAACTATGATTGATATGGCCTCCGGCATTGTTGCGTAACACAGTTTTTTTATGATCGGGTAAATGATTCAGTTTTGTTATTAATTCTATAACAGGTAGGTGGGAAAATTCAGGTAGATCAATTAATGCTGCATTAGCGTTATCAATATATGCTTGATGGTGTTTTGTATGATGAATTTTCATAGTGTTTTCATCAAAAAATGGTTCTAGAGCATCATATGGATAAGTCAAAGAAGGTAATATAAAACTCATAATAAAATTTCTCCATACTTAAGGAAACATAAGGTAATATAATAATTGAAAAATAATTAAAATTATATATTTATTAATACATAATGCATTATAACAGATTATTGATTAACAGCTATAATTCGTATATATGACTTTGCCTCTTTATTTGATAGTAGATATAATGTATCTATCTTATTTTACATTTTCTATGTAAAATAAGATATTGAAATAATGGCATTATTAAGTGATGTTATTTATATTTTTCTAATTTTTGATACAACACATGATATTATAAGGTATAAATGATGTAATTAAAATATTCATTTAGTAGGATTATTATTAATAAGGCAAGATTAATAATGTTTATAGTTTTATGTGTTGTTGTGTAATTAATAGGGATAAGAATGTTTATATTCTATCGAAAGTGTAGGTTAAGCGTACGATAGAGAATAAGCGCGGCCCAGATCGGGGAGAGCGTAATTGTTCTTGTTTGAGTGGAGGATAGATCGGCAAGGAAGGTTTGAAACCATTCTTGACGATCTATCAGCAAGCAATGGTATGTCTTTATTTAATATTTTATGTAATATGATAAATGATTATGATGATATTTTGTAATATTACGTAATAAATCAGGTAAAAATGTTTATGCTTTTGATGTTTATATTTAATTTAGGTATATGAAATAATGAAAGGTCTTCAGAATTAGTATATAACTATAAATTTTATAGGTTTACTGTATGGAAAATAATCCGTTATTAACTTATTCTATATTTCCTTCGTTTTCTTCTATTGAGACAAAGCATATAAAAGAAGCTGTTCAAAAGGTATTAACCAATTGTTATAATACGGTAGATCAGATTATATCTGCAAAACGTATAAATTGGGATACGATATATTATCCGTTGATGATTTCAGAAAATGAATTGCAACGTGTTTGGTCTCCGATAACACATTTAAATTCTGTAAAGCACAGTTTAGAATTACGTGCAGTTTATGAAGAAAGTTTGTTATTTATTTCTGAATATAGAAGTTGGATCAATCAACATAACGGATTATACCAAGCTTATCAGTCATTGCGGCATGGAGATTCTTACCAAAAATTAAGTATAATACAAAAAAAAGTATTAAATAATGTGTTACATAATTTTAAATTATCAGGGATTTATTTATCTCCGAAACAAAAAAAAAAATATATGCATATGATGTTTAGATTATCGCAGTTAAGCTCAGATTATGCGAATAATGTATTCGATGCAACGCTAGGTTGGAGTAAATTAATTACTGAAAAACATTTATTATCTGGTATACCAGATAATCATTTAGATGTTGCCCGATTAGAAGCACAATCCCGTGGAGAAAAGGGATGGTTATTTACACTGCAATACTCTAGTTATTCCTCAGTTCTTGCATATTGCGATGCTCAAGAGCTTAGAGAAGAGTTATATTGGGCTTTTCATACTCGTGCTTCTGATCAAGGGCCTAATAGAGGAAAGTGGGATAATACTTTAATAATGGATGAAATTCTTGCATTACGTTATGAGTCAGCACAAATATTAGGATTTCATACTTATCTTGAAAAATCTTTAGTGAAACGCATGGTGCAAAGTTCGAGACAAGTATTTAATTTTCTTATTAATTTATCTACCCAAATACGTTGCTATGAATATGATGAATTTTTAAAAATACAAAATTTTGCTAAAAAAAAATATTCCCGTATATCTTTAAATCCGTGGGATATTGAATATTATAAGGAGAAACAGAAAAAATATCTTTTTTCTATTACAAATGAAACGTTACGTTACTATTTCCCTTCAGAAATAGTGCTTCGAGGAATGTTTGCAATTGTAAATCGTATTTATGGTATCTTCATTAAAGAACGTTTTAATATAGATGCATGGCATTCTGATGTACGATTTTTTGATATTTTTGATGACGAGGATGAGTGGATAGGAGGATTTTATTTAGATCTCTATCTTAGAGATAATAAACGCGAAGGCGCTTGGATGGATGAGTTAGTAGGTAGGATGTATCAACAAAATACTACTATTGTTCAGAAACCTATCGCATACTTGATTTGTAATTTTCATCGTTCAGACAATCAACATGCATCATGTTTACTTACACATCATGATGTGTTGACTTTATTTCATGAATTTGGACATGTACTACATCATATTATAACATACATCGATATTCCAGAAATATCTGGAGCTCATGGAGTGCCTTGGGATACGGTGGAATTACCTAGTCAGCTTATGGAAAAATTTTGTTGGGAACCTGATGTATTACAATTAATTTCTATGCATTATCAAACAGAAGCACCTATATCTGATCATATGATAAGTAATTTATTAAAAACAAAAACATATCGATCTTCATCTTATCTTTTACATCAAGTGATGTATGGGTTATTTGATTTACGTATACATCATGAATATCCCCTAAAAGGCCAGGGGAGTGTATTAAAAATGTTTAAAGAAGTAATTAATCAAACGTCAGTACATCATTTATTGAAGGATTGGGATCGTTTCCCTAATTCTTTTTTACATATTTTTTCTGATGATTATGCGGCGGGGTATTATAGTTATTTATGGGCAGATATGTTAGCATCTAATGTTTGGTGTCGTTTTCAAGAATCAGGTATTCTTAATTCAAAAATAGGCAAATTATTTTTTAATGATATTCTTGCATTAGGGGGGGCTATTGATTTGAAAAAATGTATTATAAAATTCTGTAAACATGCTGTGACAGTAGAGCCGATGTTACGGTACTATGGGATCCCTGTATCTATTAATGATGCTGTATTGGCATAATAATATATGTACATATGGTTATAAAAACATAAATTTTTAATCTATGAATAATTTGTAAAATTAATCATAAAGAGTTATTTTTTGGTGAAATGTATTCATGAATAAATATGGAGAATTTTTATTGTTTAAGATAGAACATGTGTTCTTTGTAGATAATTTGTTAAAAAAGTTATCGATATATTGATGGTGAGGTTCTTTATTTTTATATTAGTTTTTATGAATAAGCATTTTGATAGCGATGTATAAGTAATTAGATTAGGTGGTTTATATATAAATTAAATTTATTAATTAAACTAAGCTAATAGCACTGTTTTTAGTGGTCTACAACATTGTTTAATTATAACAATATTTTTTATGGAGAGGATAAAAATTTTTTTGATAAAATAGAGAGAAATTTAAAAAAATGTTATTTTTATTTTATTTATACTTATTTAGTTTATATTTGAATATATTTATGTAATAATTTTAATGTCATCCAATAAAAACTGCCACTTAATATGATAGAAATAGGTAAAGTCAACGACCAGGTTATTAAAATGTTTTTTATTGTTTTCCCTTGCACTCCCCAACCGTGGATTAACATGCTCCCCGTGATGGAAGAGGACAAAACATGAGTAGTGGAAACAGGCATGCCGGCATAACTTGCTGTACCTATGGATATAGCCGTAGTTAGTTGAGCTGATAAGCCTTGAGCATAAGTCATTTCTTTTTTTCCTATTTTTTCACCAATAGTAGTAGCAACTCGTTTCCAACCAATTATCGTTCCTAAAGATAATGATAATGCAACAGCTAAAATAATCCAAGTTGGTGCGTATTCAATTGTATTGAGTAAATGTTCTTTTAAATGTTTAAGAAAATTTTTATTTTTATATGAAGTTTCTGGAAGTGCTATGATTTGATCTAGAACGTCTACTATATAGACGAGCAATTGTCTCATTTGGGAGCGTTGATCTATATTTAGCTGATTATAACTATCTAAATTTTCAAGCAATAATGAAGCGTTATTAATAATAGTAAGAGTTAATGATAAATCATGAAAAATTTTTCTCATCTGTATTTCTGTTTCTGGAGAAGATTTATTTTTATTAAAACACGTCATATTAGTGTTATTTATAACAATCTGTGTAGAGTCTTTGATAGAGGCAGAAGGAGCAATAATTTTTAATTGATTTAATGCTATTGATATAGGCATGGATGTTATTTCTGATGGCATGATAGTTTTAAAATTGTTGTAATGTTGAGTATAATATTCATAGAAATTATTAACAGCATTTCGAGTACGGGATATATCATGATTATTGGCATGCATATTAAGCATAAAATTTGCCGGAGCTACTCCTATTAAAAGCAACATAATGAGCCCAATTCCTTTTTGACCGTCATTTGCTCCATGAGAAAAACTGACTCCAGCCGCAGATAAAATTAATATAATACGAGTCCATAATGATGGTTGAGGTCTGCCATATTTTTGTGTTTGTTGAGTTGGAGTTATATGAATGTTTTGATATTTTTTGTTATTGTTCCAATATCGACATAATATCAACATTATTATTTTAGCTAATGATAAACTTATTATCGGTGATATTATTAGTGATAAAAAAATATTAACTAATTTTTGAATATTCAATCCCTGTATCATTGGACACTGTGTAATCATTGCGTGCACTAATCCGATTCCAATTAATGTGCCAATTAGAGTATGAGAACTAGAAGTAGGTAATCTGAAATACCACGTTCCAAGGTTCCATAGTATTGCTGCAAATAACATCGAAAAAATCATAGCTAGAATATGATTAGCATTTGCATTCATAAAAAAATATGTAGGAAGTAAGTGAATAATTGTATATGCAACACTTAAACCGCTTAATATTACTCCTAAAAAATTAAATGTTCCTGACATCAATACTGCGCTGTGCGAGCGTAGAGCACAGGTATAAATAACAGTGACTACAGAATTAGCGGTATCATGAAAACCATTAATAGCTTCATAAACAAATACTAGAATTAATGCAAGAACCAACATAATACTGACATGTATTTCTAAGTTGAATAGAAAGTGCGACATAAGAAAATACGCCATTATTAAAATGATAAAAATTCGTATTATCTAAGAGAATCTATGTAGAGAAAAAGAAAATTATATTTTTTATGGCGATCATATATATACATGATAATATTTTGTTATTGTATGATCATTTTTTTTATAAAAATATTTCATGTCTAGTTCCTATTGTATGTAATATGATATTTATTGTGTGTAATTAATTGTAATAGATACGGTATGGTAATATGTAGCTATTTTATTAAATATAAACGAAATGAACGTTTTTAATGCCATTACATGTACCATGATCAAGATATCAATCTTGAACAGTGTTATTGGTAACGTCACAACAATTATATTATTTATTAATTTTATGTCAAATAGGCTTTTTTTTATTGAAAAGTGCTATAATCTAGCACAGTTAATGCGTATTAATCAACCTATTGGGTTTTTTCTGTTGCTGTGGCCTACTTTATGGGGACTTTGGTTATCACATAGAGGCATACCTAGTAATACTGTTTTTATAGTATTCGTTGCTGGTGTATTGTGTATGCGATCTGCGGGTTGTGTAATAAATGATTATGTTGATTATGATATAGATGGTTGTGTTCAACGTACTAAATCGCGTCCTTTACCATTTGGTACAATTACAAAAAAAGAAGCATTAGTGGTATTAGTAATACTTCTTATTGTTGCGTTAATATTAGTTTGGAGTTTTAATTTCATTACTATTTTATTGTCTGTAATAGCTCTTATATTATCTGGGATATATCCGTATCTTAAGAGATATACTTATTTGCCTCAAGTAATGTTAGGAATATTGTTTAGTTGGCCTATTTTGATGACGTTTACTGCAATTGATTGCCCTATAAGTGGTACTGCTTGGTTATTATTTGTGATGAATACTACATGGGCAGTAGTATATGATACACAGTATGCTATGATAGATCGAGAAGATGATATATATGTTGGTATAAAGTCAGCCGCTGTGTTATTTGGAGACATGGATAAGTTTGTGATAGGAATACTTCAGTTATTTATTATGTTTATATTAGGAATTGTTGGATGGAAGGAGCGATTCCCCGCGGTATTTTATGTTTTTTCGTTATTCGGGGTTATTATAATATTTGTGTGGCAACAAATATTAATCAGTAAAAAGAAACAAACAAGATATTTTAAAGCTTTTTTGAGCAATAACTACGTAGGTATGTTGATATTCATGGGTATCGCTTTTAGTTTCTATTAGTGTGAATATAGTAGATTTTATTTCCAAATAACAACACAGTATTATTATTATAGAACAGATGTGTTTATATCTAATTATAAAGATATGTCTTGTTAAGACACTGATCTTAACAGTAGGTGTATTATTTATAAATTAATTTATATAATATCATATATAGATGATGAAATATATTATCTATTTTATGGAAATTAGTATGAGGATATAACTGTAATTATAACAGTATGATAAGTTAAGTAGCGCAGTATTAATACTGCGCTACTTAACAACATATATTTAAAAGATTTGTTTTATTATGTTTATTAGTACAAATAATTAGAGTCTAAAATGAGAATGTAATTCGATATTAATACATTTTGGGCATAGTCCGTGTGCTTCAATAATGTTATCAAACATAGTAAATCCTGTAATTTTAGCCATATTTTGCAAAATTTCTTCGATGCCTTTTGTTGTTTGTTCAGTAACTTGTTTGCAACTGTTACAAATAAAGAAAGCAAAATTATGTGATAACTCAAAAAAATAATGGCATAACATAAAACTATTGGTAGATTCAATACGATGTATAAATCCTTGTGCTAAAAAAAAATTTAAAGCACGATAAATAGTTGAGGGTTTTGCATGGGGCAATGCGGATTGTCGCAGTAAATGTAGTAAATCGTAGGCACTTATAGCTCCTTTATGTTGAGATATTAATCGTAATACTGCCAAGCGTTGCGGTGTTAAACGCACACAACGTTGTTCGCAGAGTTTTTGAATTTGAGTTAATATTTTTGGGATATTAGTGTTCATATTCTTTTTAGTTATTAATGATAAGTCATGTCATTATCAACACAGGAGATATAAATCAAAATATATTAGATATATCTTGAAAAAGAAGATGATGCTAAAAATAATTATATATTATATAAAGATCAGGGATCCATATAATTAATTACGTTTTTTCAAGAATGTAAGTATACAATATATATTACATAAATGTTAAGGAATATTAGAAAATAGTTATACACGAATACGTTATTGGTTATATATAATGGGATATTATTTATTTATGTTGAGATGATTTAATACATTCTAATTATTTGAGAAATAAAAAATGAAAATACCAAAACAATTTAATGTGAAAGTATATTTGCATAGGTTTATTTATAATATTTTAAGCAACTGAAGTATATGTATCGCTTGATATCCTCAGGTGTTATTTTACGATCTTCATTAGATTAAATATCTTAGGTATTTTGCATGGTATTATTATAATGAAAAAGATGTGATGCTTAATATTTAACCATTTAGAATATCTATTGTTAAAAAAAATGATAGTTTATGCTGAAAAAAAATACTAAAACAATGCATATTTCGCATGATCAACAGGTAAGTAATATAAAAATACCACCGTATTCACTAGAAGCTGAGCAATCGGTATTAGGTGGGTTAATGTTGGATAATACTCAGTGGGAGTATATATCAATACAAATAAATGCTGATGATTTTTTTAATTATGCTCATCGAATTATTTTTAATGAAATGAAACGTTTGTTAGAGATAAACAAGCCAATTGACTTAATAACGTTATCAGAATCTTTAGAAATTCAAGGAAAATTGGAATTGGTAGGGGGATTTGCGTATTTAGCGGAATTATCAAAGAATGTTCCTAGCGCTTCCAATGTCACAGCATATGCTGATATCATATACGAACGTTCAGTAGTACGTTCTATGATAGCTGTAGCAAATAAAATTGCTGATGCCGGATATAATCCTCAAGGTCGAAGCAGTGATGAATTATTAGATTTAGCAGAGTCTCTTATTTTTCAAATTTCTCATAATAAAAGTAATCATAATACTAACCCAAAGGGAATAGATTTTATTTTAGAAAGCACAGTTGCTCATATTGAACAGGTGTGTAATAGGCCGGAATATGCGAGTGTTACAGGAGTATCTAGTGGATATAAAGATCTTGATAAAAAAACTGATGGTTTACAAAAATCTGATCTTATTATTATTGCAGCGCGTCCTTCTATGGGAAAAACTGCTTTTGCTATGAATTTATGTGAACATGCCGCAATGACTGAAAAGAAACCAGTATTGATATTTAGTTTAGAAATGCCTGTTGATCAAATTATGATACGTATGTTAGCTTCGTTATCTCGGGTTGATCAAGTACGCATTCGTACGGGAAGATTGAATAATGAAGACCGAGAAAGAATTACTAGTGCAATCGAACTTCTTTTAGAAAAACGTAATATATATATTGATGATTCGTCATATTTAACTCCTGCTGAAGTGCGTGGCCGTGCTCGTAGGTTATGTCGTGAACATGACGGTTTAAGCTTAATTATGGTTGATTATTTGCAGTTAATGAGAGTACCGTCTTTATCTAATAATCGTACATTGGAAATTTCTGAAATTTCTCGATCGTTAAAAGCTTTAGCTAAGGAGTTAAAAGTACCGGTAGTAGCAATTTCTCAGTTAAATAGAGGTTTAGAACAACGTACTGATAAGCATCCCGTTAATTCAGATTTGCGTGAATCTGGAGCAATTGAACAGGATGCTGATTTGATTTTATTTATTTATCGTGATGAGGTGTATCATGAAAATAGTGATATGAAAGGTATTGCTGAGATTATTTTAGGAAAACAACGCAACGGTCCTATTGGTACTATACGATTGATTTTCAATGGCCAATGTTCACGATTTGATAATTACGTCAAATCCGGTAAATATTGACTGATATTAGTGATGTGGTTTTAGTATATATATTAGAGTTACATCTTGTTAAGATGATGTCCGTGATTTATATGTATTGTTTATAATAATTTTTTTATGCTATAACAAAATATAATAAGATTGAAATGAACTGATATTTATAAAATACATCTAATAATTTAAAATTATTGTGTTCATATATTGTATATAACATAAATGGCATTAATTCAGTATAGTAAATTACATTTATTATTATACGGGAGTTTTATAAAAAAAATTTTGGTTTAATGGTATTGAGATATACAGGTATGTTCATAACATTAATTGATTATATCATTGTATTAAATAGTTTTGTGTAATAATACATCAATACTTTTTATAATTACTATATATTAATTTGGTATTTAATGGAGGAACTGTGGCTAATAGGGGAATTAATAAAGTTATTGTGATTGGGTATCTTGGTCAAGAGCCAGAGGTCCGTTATATGCCTAATGGTAACATGGTTACTAATATTTCGGTAGCCACTACTGAATCTTGGAAAGATAAACAAACCAATGAATTTAAAGAAAAAACTGAGTGGCATCGTGTGGTGTTATTCGGAAGATTAGCAGAAATTGCTTCAGAATATCTTCATAAAGGTTCTCAGGTATATATTGAAGGATCGTTAAAAACTAGAAAATGGCAAAATCAAAACGGACAAGATCGGTATGTTACCGAAATTATTGTTAATATTGGAGGTACAATGCAAATGTTGGGTGGTCGTCATACAGAAGAAAATGTACCATTAAAGGATCAGAATGTAATAAATAGTGGAGATAAAATGATATCGGAGGATGCATCTAATATTAATTTTGATGAGGAAGATATTCCTTTTTAGAGAGTTTGTATTTTTAAGGATTGATTTTCAGCTACTTTTATTGTGTGCAACGTGTATGTATGAGTATTATATTTTCAATAATTATTTCGTTATTTATATAAAATTATACATTTAATATTTATTAATCATGTCATATTTGATTTTATAAGTGACAATTGAAAATTCCAATTATTATTATTTTATTTTTTAATTGTAAAGTCGATCGGATATGTGTTTATATTTTTGAATTACTATTTAATTAATTTGATGACATTAAATACTGTTAAATATTCTGATAAAGACTATCATAATAAAATATAGCTAGTGTATATGAAAGTTTATGTTGTTAGAATAAATATAAAAATATGTCATTTTTTTGTAAATAGCTAAAAATAAAATTTATATATTCATTGCCTGATTAATACGTGATAAGTGCATTATATTTGTACGAAATATGAAGTAAATATAAAAACTAATACTATATCTGCAGATATAGTATTTATTTTGGAATACAGTTGAGATTAAAAGTATGGAGATTTTTTTTACGATTCTTATTCTTATTTTGGCTGTCTCCATTTCAGGAGTGATAACACGAATTTTTCCGTTTCAAATGCCATTACCTTTAATGCAAATTGTATTAGGAGCTTTATTAGCTTGGCCTAGATTTGGATTGCATGTAGATTTTAATCCTGAATTATTTTTATTGCTTTTTATTCCTCCATTATTATTTTCTGATGGTTGGAAAACTCCAATGCGTGAATTTTTACGTCATGGAGGAGAAATTGTTATATTAGCATTGGTGTTAGTGATCATTACTGTGGTTGGTATTGGATATTTAATTCATTGGATAATACCAGATATGCCGCTTGTCGCAGCATTGGCGTTAGCAGCGGTTTTATCTCCAACTGATGCAGTAGCACTTTCAGGTATTGTAGGAGAGGGACGTATTCCTAAAAAGCTTATGGATATTCTTCAGGGAGAAGCTTTGATGAATGATGCATCGGGTTTAGTATCTCTTAAATTTGCTATTTCAGTAGCTATGGGCACTATGGTATTTAGCGTAAGCGGAGCTTCTATAGAATTTATCAAAGTATCTATGGGGGGGTTATTGGCAGGCGTAGCTATTACTTGGGGATATAGTAAATCGTTAAGATTTATCACTCATTGGAGTGGCGGTGATCCTGCTACTCAAACGATGTTTCTCTTATTATTACCTTTTGCAGCATATTTAGTTGCTGAACATGTTGGAGTATCTGGAATATTGTCTTCAGTTGCTTCAGGTATGACTATTGGCCAATCTGGAATAATTCGTAATGCACCGTTAGCTATGCGTTTGCGGGGAAACAGCGTATGGACAATGTTAGAATTTGTATTTAATGGTATGGTATTTATTATGCTAGGATTGCAATTACCAGATATTTTATCAACCTCTATTTCGCAAGCAGCAATGGATCCAACTATTACAACATGGATGTTATTTGTGTATGTAATTTTTATTTATACTGCATTAATGGCACTTAGATTTGGATGGTTATGGTTAATGAAGAATATAAGTTTATATTGTATGACTAAACGGCCCATGGTGTTTAGCGAATATAGTATAAGAGAAATTTTAATCGCTTCTTTTGCTGGAGTGCGCGGTGCTATTACATTAGCAGGAGTGCTGTCAATACCACTTTTTTTAAGAGATGGGGCTGTTTTTCCGTTTCGTTACCAATTAGTTTTTATTGCTACTGGTGTTATTTTATTTTCTTTATTATGTGGTGTAATTGTTCTGCCGTGGTTATTACAGGGAATTATAGTATCTGATAAATTACTACAACGAAAAGAAGAGAGAATGGCAAGAGTTATAGCAGCGGAAGTAGCTATTGAGAGCGTGTATAAACTTGAAGAACGGTTAATACATCATAGTCAAGAAGAAAACATTGATAGCCAAATTATCAGTGAAGTAAGCGCACGTGTTATAGGTAATTTGCGTCGTCGTGTAGATGATAATAATGATGTGCATTCTATGCTAACTGAAGAGTTAGAGAGACGGATGAGATTAAATGCATTACGTGCTGAGCGAGGGGAATATTATCATTTACGTGCGCAACAAAAGATTAGTAACGAAACATTAACGAAATTGTTACGTGACTTAGATTTCTTAGAAGCTTTGTTAGCGGAACATGAATAAATTAATATTATTTCTGGTTTTTGTCTAGATGGTACAGATATTAGTTGCTTCTTATAAGGATCATTTTATAATTTTGTTTGAAAATTGTATAATGTCATTGACCAGAAGAATTTCATAAGAGCTATAAGGACGGATGTGATAGTATCGTACGTATTTTACGATACTATTATGGTTTTTGATATAGTAAGGAGTATTATTTATATTAATTATGGATTTTATATTATAGTAGTAGAGTATGATGTGTTATGATTTACTCGATTTATCAATTGCGAATAAAAATAAAGTCAACTTAAATGATATTTAATTGTGTAATAGTTGACTTAAGCAATAGATCGCATTATCCTTTTGTGAAAGGAGTATAAGGCAATTATATGTATCTTTTATTTTTGGAAAGTATAAAACATTAATATATAAATTATATTATGATATATAATTATATGTTTTCATAAATAGTTGATATGTAATTTTAGATGTTAAATTTATACATTGCTCAATGCACATGAAGAGATGTTGCGTTGAGTTTTGTTTTTTTAACAGTGATATAATTTTAATAAATAATTTATGACTGTGCGGTCTTTTTGATATAGAGATTAAGTGTTTTTATGCATTGGTGTATACTTTTATGATGAGTATTTTTTTAGTATGTATTTTTTAATTTTTAATGAGGATTTATTAGAATTAAATCATTTCAATTGATTTAAATGATTGTTATGAATTAACGGGTTAAATAATAACAGAATAATTTATTTTAATTAAGGGGTAACTATGATGGTTAAAAAGTTTAAAATTACCCTTGCTTGGAAAATCTTTTTTGCTTTAAACTTGGGTATCGTTTTAGGGATTGTATTGCATAATCAGACAGAATTAAAAGATTGGATGATTACCACATTCCTTTCTCCAGCTGGAGAAATTTTTATTCGTATGATAAAAATGATTGTAGTTCCCATTGTGATGGCTACATTAGTAGTTGGAATTGCTGGGATCGGAGATGCTAGAAAGCTTGGAAGTATTGGTTTGAAGACCATTGTTTATTTTGAAATTATTACAACACTTGCTATAGTGCTTGGAGTAGCTTTTGCCAATTTATTTCATCCTGGTTATGGAATTGACATGTCTGTACTTTCTAAAACAGATATTTCTATGTATGAGAAAACTACATCTGAAATACAGTCAAGTTTAGTAAATACTGTGTTATCGTTGATTCCGTCTAATATTATTGACTCTATGGCTAGAGGAGATATGTTACCAGTTATTTTCTTTTCAGTAATTTTTGGACTTGGACTGACTACATTGCCAGATAAGACTAAGAATCCATTATTAGATATTTTTAATTCAATAGCTGATACTATGTTTAAAGTAACACATATAGTGATGCGTTATGCTCCCATTGGAGTGTTCGCCTTGATTTCAGTTACAGTTGCGACTTTTGGGTTTAGTTCTTTATTGCCTCTTACTAAACTTGTATTATTAGTTTATGGTTCTATTGTGTTTTTTGCATTAGTGGTATTAGGTATAGTAGCGCGTATATGTAATCTTAGAATTTGGAAATTAATTTGTATTTTAAAAGAAGAACTTATTTTATCTTTTTCTACTGCCAGTTCAGAAACTGTATTACCGCGTATTATAGAAAAAATGGAATCTTATGGAGCTCCATCAATTATTACTGGATTTGTGGTGCCAACTGGTTATTCTTTTAATTTAGATGGATCAACTTTATATCAAAGTATTGCTGCTATTTTTATTGCACAATTGTATGGTATTGAATTGTCTATAAGTCAGGAAATTATTTTGGTATTGACTCTAATGATAACCTCTAAAGGCATCGCTGGTGTCCCTGGAGTTTCTTTTGTAGTATTACTAGCTACGTTAGGCAGTGTAGGTATTCCATTGGAAGGATTAGCGTTCATAGCAGGGGTGGATCGGGTGTTAGATATGGGTCGTACCGCGTTAAATGTTATAGGTAATGCTTTAGCAGTATTAGTGATTGCAAAATGGGAAAATCAATATAATACAGAACAGGCTCTTATATATGAATCAGAGATGTTATCTAATAAATAATAAATAAACAGTATGTTTGTTTCATAAATGCTGCATGATCTTTATCATGCAGCATTAGTAGTAGTATTAAATATTTATTTAAAAAATAATATGCGATATTAGTGATGAAAAATTGTTTTAATATGAGATAATATTGCTGTATTAAACAGATAAAAAGGTGATATAGTTTACAACTATATATACAAAGATATTTGTATATTTTTATTTTGATAGAAAATAGTAAGAGATGTTTGTGCGATATTATCTATTTATAAAAAACGTATTGCGATAGCTTCAATTTCTATCTTGGCATCTTTTGGTAATTTAGAAACTTCTATACAGGAACGTGTCGGTAAAATTATATCTTCATCAGAAAAGGATGAAGTATTAAAAAATTTAAAATAGCTATTATTTATTATAGATACATCGTTGATATTAACGATAAATAATGTAGTTTTAATAATATTATTTATTTTCAGGCCATCAGATTCAAGGATATTTTTGATATTTTTTAATGATTGATATGTTTGATCGTAGATGTTATCAGGCATAATATTTGTATCCGGGCAAATTCCTATTTGCCCGGATACAAATATTATGTTGCCTACATCTATCGCTTGAACATAAGGCCCTAGAGGGATAGGAGCTTTTTTTGTACTGATGACACGGCGCATATAATTAATTTTTCTACTAATATAGTTGTGTAAGAACAAGGTATAAATTTAATGTTGATATAACATAAAAATGATAACCTTTTTGTGCTTATAGAAAATTATTTGAATCAGGAAGTAGTGTAGCCATAATCAAAGCTTTTATGGTATGTAGTCGATTTTCAGCTTGATCAAATACTACACTATATGGGGATTCAAATATGTCATTTGTTACTTCTAGTCCATTATTTAAATTATATTTTCTTGCTATTTTTTTTCCTATAGTGGTTGCATCATCATGTAATGCCGGTAAACAATGTAAAAATTTTACATTAGGATTATCGGTCTTTTGGATCATATGATGATTTACTTGATACGGAGATAATAAAGAAATACGTTTTTCCCACACTTTTTCATTTTCTCCCATAGATACCCATACATCAGTATATAAAAAATCTACATTTTTTATTCCTCTGGATATATCTTCAGTAAGTATAATATTCCCATTATTACGTTGTGCTAGATTTTTACAATCCTGAAAAAATTCTTGTATCGGCCAGAATGTTTGAGGTGATACTAGTCTTAAGTCGAATCCCATTATTGCTGCGGCTTCTAATAAAGAATTGCTGATATTATTTTTTGCATCGCCTATGTAGGCTAACTTCATCTGATGAAACGTTTTATGTGGTAGTTGTTCTTGCATAGTCATTAGATCAGCAAGTAATTGTGTTGGATGAAATTTTACGGTAAGTCCATTCCATACTGGGATTCCAGAATATCGTGCAAATATGTTCACGATATCTTGACTGTAGCCACGATATTGGATGCCATGATACATGCGCCCTAATATTTTAGCAGTATCTTTAATAGATTCTTTATGTCCAATTTGACTAATATTTGGAGTTAAGCAGGTTACACATGCGCCTTGATCAAATGCTGCTACTTCAAAAGCACATCTTGTTCTAGTTGAATGGTTTTCAAAAATAAGTACAATATTTTTTCCGTTTAATTTTTGGATTTCAGTTTGTGCATTTTTTTGATGTTTTAAATAACTTGATAATTGTAATAGATATTTAATTTCATTCATTGTGAAATCTATTAATCGTAAAAAAGATCGTTTATATAATTGATTCATGTGATTTTTACCTAATGTATTGATACATGGATAACGTGACTTTCTTTATATAAATAAAAAGAATTAATTTTAAAAAAAATAAGTCTTAATTGTAATATAAAAATCTTTTAAATAGGTAGAAATTAATTTTTATTAAAACATAATATAGCGTAAAAATGATTTATAATTATCAAAAAATAACGAAATAAAATTATTGTTTAATTTTTTATATCCATATTTATACATATAAATATGGATATAAAAATGTGTTTTTGAAATTGTTGTTGTATTTAAATATTATAATATGTAAGAGTTATAATTTTTCTATAATAGCATATTGATTCATCAATTTATTTTGAATTTGTTCATATGAATCTAATAGTTTTTGTTTATTTTTTATGACGGATTTTGGAGCACTATTTTTAAAATTATTGTCATGTAATAGCTTTTGCGTTATTTCAATTTTATGATTTATCGATTCTAATTCTTTTTTTAATCTATTTATTTTCATCTCTTTATCGAATGTTCTTGGGATACGTATTAATAATTCTGATGAATCTAAGGGTACTGTTATCGATTTTGGATAGATTTCGTTGTTTGATATAAAGTTAATACTTTTTAATTGTGCGATTTTAGATAAAATATTAGAGTTTTCTGTAATACGTTTTTTAACTTCTAATGCAGTATCTCTAAATGCTACTTGTATAGGTGTACTATATTTTAAATTCATATTTATACGAATAGCACGTATTGCCATAATAGTGTGTTTAATCCATTCTAAATCTATAATAGATTTAGTGTCAATCATGGATGCATCATATTTTGGAAACGGTTGTAACATGATAGTTTCTCCTTTATTTCCAGTAATTACTTTAACTTCTTGCCAAATTTTTTCTGTAATAAAAGGAATAATTGGATGCGCTAATCTTAGTAATGATTCTAATAGTGTAATTAATGTGTAACGTGTACCGCGCAGTTCTAACGTATTTCCATGATAAAGTATTGGTTTAGTAAATTCTATGTACCAATCACAGAACTGGTGCCAAATAAATTCATGTAAAATGTTTGCTATTTTATCGAAACGATACGCTTTTATTTCTTTATGAAAAATTTTTACTGTTTGATGAAATTTTGTAACGATCCAACGATCTGATAAGGAAAATGATTTTTCCTTATCAGATATACCACAATCTTGATTTTTGGTATGCATTAGGACAAATCGACTGGCATGCCATAATTTATTACAAAAATTCCGGTAACCTATTAGTCGTTTCATATCCCAGTGTATATCACGCCTGGATGACGCTAATGCTATGAAATTAAATCTTAAAGCATCAGTGCCATGAGGTTGAATGCCATTAGGAAACTGTTTTTTAGTATATTTTATAATTTGTTTATCTAATTGTGGCTGTAACGTGTGTTTTGTACGTTTTTTTAACAAATTTTCTATTGAAATTCCATCTATCATATCTATTGGATCAATAATGTTACCTTTAGATTTAGACATTTTTTGACCAAATTCGTCACGTATGAGGCCAGTAATATATATAGTTTTGAAAGGAATTTGAGCTGATCCGTTATCATTTTTAATGAAATACATGGTTAACATAATCATTCGAGCGATCCAAAAGAATATGATATCAAATCCACTGATTATAATGTTAGTAGGGTGGAAAATATTTAACAAATTAGTATTCTTAGGCCAACCTAAAGTTGCAAACGTCCAAAGACTAGAAGAAAACCATGTATCTAATACATCTGTATCTCTATGCAATATTATATCATTACTTAATTTGTTTTCTGTCCTGATATCTTGTTCGCAGCGTCCTACGTATATTTTGTTATTATTATCGTACCAAGCAGGGATTCTATGGCCCCACCAAATTTGACGAGAAATACACCAATCTTGTAGATTATTCATCCAACTAAAATATGTATTTTGATATTTTTTTGGAATAAAATTAATTATATTTAGTTCTACAGCATTTATTGCTTGTTGCGCTAAAAATTTAGCGCGTATGTACCATTGGCTGGTTAGCATGGGTTCAATTATAGTTCCGGTGCGATCGTTATATGGAATGATTGAATCATGAGGTTTTATATTATGTAATAATTTGAGTGTGTTACATTCGGAAATTATTTGTTTTCGAGCGCTATAACTGTCAAGATCATGGAATACTTGAGGGATACAATAGCATGCTTGATGATTAGGTTCTCCATAACTGTTAAATGTTTCTGGTTTTTTAAGAATTTTTCCATCACGTGAAAAAATATTTATCATAGGTAATGCATGTCTTTGTCCTATAATATAATCGTTAAAATCATGGGCAGGAGTTATCTTCACACAGCCGGTGCCCTTGCGCATATCTACATGCTTATCAAAAATGATAGGAATACGTCTATTAGTTATTGGTGTCACAACATATTGTCCGATCAAATTTTTATATCGAGGATCGTCTGGATGTACTGCAACAGCAGTATCTCCAAATATAGTTTCTGGGCGTGTTGTTGCGACAATTAAATGATTTGGATTTGAAGTGTTAGCAGCAGAGCTATCTAACTTATAGCATAAATACCACATGAAACCTTTTGTTGATTTATGTATAACCTCTAGATCGGAAATTGCAGTTTGTAATTTATAATCCCAGTTTACTAATTTTTTACCTTTATAAATGAAATTATCGTTGTATAAACGAATAAAAGCCTCTTTTACCGCGTAAGACATTTCTGTATCCATAGTGAAACGCTTTCGTTTCCAATCAACTGAATTTCCTAATCGTTTCATTTGATAAATAATAAATTTTTCGGATTGATTCTTCCATGTCCAAATTGTTTTTATTAATTCATCACGTGTGTAATCACGCTTAGTTTTACCTATATCATTATAAATTTTATGTTCTACTAGCATTTGTGCAGCAATACCAGCATGGTCTGTACCTGTTTGCCATAAAGTATTTTTCCCGAGCATTCTTTGATAACGAATTAAAACATCCATAATAGTTTGTTGAAATGCATGACCAAGATGTAATTGACCTGTAATATTAGGAGGAGGCATCATAATACAATAACTTTCTTGAGATACATCTCCATGGGGATCAAAGTAGCCTCCTTGTTCCCAAAATTTATAAATTGGTTCTTCTATTTTTTTAGGATTATATGTTTTTTCCACGATATAATTACTCAGAAGTTGACGTGTTAACAATATTCATCTGAAATCCGTTTCTTTTATAGGCTTTATATCTATGCCTTGCCCATTTTTTTAAAATTTCAGTTATGGGTACAAAGTCTATTATTTCGTTAAAGTTGAAAAAAAAGTTCATATTTTTTTTCATAAGATTTATTAATAAATCTCTTGGTTTATTGTCATAACAACATTGGTTCCAATATATGATTATTGGAGCATGGTGGATAGTGTTACCAAATAGGTTATGAGGTAAAAATGTATTTTGATCAAACATCCACAATATTTTGTCTATTTTTGTAGCTTGATGTTTATTTTCACAAGTGATTAAGATGTTTTTTCCGGATCTCCATTGTGTATGTGTTAACTTACAAACAAGTTGTTCTATGTAGCTAAGTCCATTTTTTTGTTTCAAATTTTGAGATAATAAATAAAAAGTGCTATGTTTCATATGTTATTAAGTTTTATTAAGTTTTATGATAAAAAATTATATGTTTTATTAAAATCAAATATAAATTATTTTTATGTAATATCAGTACAGAGCTAATTTAATTAACAAAAATAGTTTAATTTTTATGAAATGCGTTTGCTCTATTAATTAGATATTGCAATAAAAGCGATACAGGACGCCCCGTTGCGCTTTTATTGCAATAATTTGATACCCATGCTGTTCCGGCAATATCTAAATGGGCCCAATGATATTTATAAGCAAATTTTTGAAGAAAACAACCGGCTGTAATAGCACCTCCAGATTTACCTCCCACATTTGTCATATCCGCGCATGTAGATCGTAGTTGTTTTTGAAAGATATCGTCTAATGGTAATCTCCAAACATAATCTTTAGATTGTTCTGCAGCTACAATTAATTCGTTAGCTAAACTTTCATGATTAGACATTAAACCGCTAAAATGATGTCCTAAAGCAACAACACAAGCTCCGGTTAATGTAGCTATATCTATTACAACATCAGGTTTATAACGTTCTGCATATGTTAATGCATCACATAGTACTAAACGACCTTCCGCGTCGGTGTTCAACACCTCTACTGTTTGTCCTGATAATGTAGTTAGGATATCGCCTGGCCGAAACGAAGTATGACTTATCATATTTTCACAAATGGCAAGTATTCCGATAATATTTAACGGTAAATTAAGTTCTATAGCTACGCACATAACCGCATATACTACAGCAGCTCCACACATATCATATTTCATTTCATCCATTTTATTTGATTCTTTAATAGAAATTCCGCCAGAATCAAAGGTTAGCCCTTTTCCTATAAACACAATAGGAGGTACCTTGGGTCCATCAGGATGTCCTATATATTGAATTATAGGCATTGTCGGAGCGTAGTGAGAACCTTTTCCTACTGCTAAGTAAGCATTCATACCTAATTTTTTCATTTCTACAGCACTAATTATATTTGTTGTGATATTATCATGATTAGATAATTTATTAACTTGATCGACAAGATAATCAGGCGTGCAAAAATTAGGAGGCATGTTTCCTAGGTCTTTAGCTATTTTTATTCCGTGAGCGATAGATAACCCATCTTTAATAGATTTTTTGCAATATTTTAGTTCGTTTGCGTTAGGTATATATAATACTATTTCATTCAATGTCTGATTTGATTCATTTTTTTTGTTTTGAAATTTATTAAAAACGTACAATTCTTCGTTAATGATTTCTATGGTTTGCCTGATTTTCCAATAATTATCGTATCCTACTATATTTAATTCACTTAAAAAAAACAATATCTTATTTATAGAGATCTCTTTACATGATGTTATTGTTTTCCTAATTAATTTGCGATAACAATTTTCATTAAACTTAGATTCTTTACCGCAACCAATTAATAAAATTTGTCTGTTAGGTAAACGAGGCACATCGTATAAAAAGAGTGTTTGTGATACTCTTCCATGTAGCGCTCCACGATGTAATAATGAACTGATATATCCATCGCTGATGTTATCAATTTTTTTTGTTGAAGGAAACAAACGTGATTCTTCAAATATACCAGTAACAATACAACTATTAGGATACGATTCTAGATGATTGTTAGTAATGTTAAATTTTGTCATAATCTTTTCCGTATATAAGTATGTCGAAGAATATATCTAAAAAAATAGATTAGTTATTATGTTTATGATTTTTCATTTTATATGAGATATTTAAGTATACTATTACATAATATAGGTGTATTTAAAACTTAATGATAAATTTTTAATATCATAATCAAATCAAATATGTATTATTCTTTAATATTATAATTTATTCCCATTACGATACTTATTTTTTATGCAAAAACAAGTTTTTTAGGTAAAATAATGATATTTACTAAATACATATTAAAAGAAACATTTAAGAATCAGCTAATCATTTTAACATTATTGTTTTTAGTTTGTTTTTGTCAAAAATTGATTAAAATGTTGGGCTTAGTAATAGATAGCAATGTTTCTATGTGCTTGATTTTTTTATGTCTTGGATTAAATATGCCAGAAGCTGGAAAATTACTTATTCCTTTTAGTGTATTTTTGAGTGTATTAGTAACTTTTTATCGATTACATGTTCATAATGAAATTATGGCTATGTATTCTTGTGCTGTAAGTAAATATATTCTTATAAGAAGTATGTTTTTTTTTAGTGGGATCGTCGTGATATTTGCTGCGATTAATGCCGCGTGGTTATCTCCTTATTGTTCTAGTTATCAAAATAGATTATTAAATGAAATTAAGGAAAATATTAATTTAGTTGTTTTATCTGAAAGGAAATTTCAGCCATTGGCTACTAAATATTTAACTTTATTTGTAGATAGTATTCAGGGAAATCAATTAAAGCATGTATTTTTATCAAAAACAAATCAGGATCAAGATAGTAGTATGTTTACAGTTATTACTTCAGATCAAGGAAGTATTTATCAAAATCCTGATAGGTCCCGATTAATTATTTTAGAAAAAGGTACGTATTATGAAATTTATAATAAATATAAATTATGTAAAGATGTGTTTATTACCGATTTTTCTCAGTATCAGATGATTATTGGTAATACTTTTAAGACATTATTGAAAGAGAATGAGTCTGTTGATCATATGTCTATCTATCAATTATGGTGTTCTATTAAACCAGAGATGCATGCGGAGCTGCATTGGCGTTTAACTTTGTTAGTTTCTATTTTTATTATGCCAATAATTACGACATTGTTAATTGCTACTACTTCATATAATTATTTAATAAATTTTTTAATAACAGTTTTTTTATATACATTTTTTTTTATTTTACATATTTTATTGCGTTCCTATGCTCTTTTAGAGAATATAAATTCTATGGTATGGATGTGGATTATTAATAGTATTTATTTATTAATAGCTTTGTTACTTAATGTACGGGATACTTATTATATTAAAAAATTAGTTTTAATGGTATGTTATCGTAATCGTAGAAAAATATAGTGTATATGTACAGTATTTTAAATTATTATATTAGAAAAGTAATGGTGTTGAATACAACAGTGGTATTTTTAGTATTGTTATCTTTATCTAGTGTAATTAGATTAGTTGATGAATTGCATAAAATAGGAGAAGGAAATTATTCCATTGTTTCAATTATTGTTTATATTGTTTTAAGTTTACCAAAAGATTTTGAATTATTTTTTCCTACAGCTACTTTGTTAGGTGGTCTTGTAGCCTTAAGTATGTTAGAAATACATAATGAATTTATCGCAATGCAGGTTTTTGGATTTAGTAAGTTACAAATTGCTGTATCAGTTATGAAAGCTTCTATTCCTGTGTTATTATGCAGTATAATCTCTAGCGAATGGGTGGTACCTAATAGCGAAAAAATAATGTGTATATATCGTAATCAATCGCAACATGATACTCCTATATTGCCGATAAAAATTAAAAATTTATGGTTCATAGATAACAATGATTTTGTTTGTGTTGAACGTGTAGTAGTTTATAACGAATTATTAGGGGTAAGGCTATATAATTTTAATGAAGAAAAAAAATTAAAAAAGATATTTTGTATTGAACGAGCAGTGTTTATTAATAAAGTTTGGCATTTGATTAATGTACATGAATTGGACATTTCTTCAGAAATGCAGGTGATTAATAAAAAAATACTATATTCTGAATGGCATACTACATTAACTCCAGATAGATTATTCATGATGATAAGTCATCCAAATGTTTTATCTATCTCTAATTTATATCGTTGTGCTAAATATTTTAATCAGATCGGTCAAAGTTCTAAGTATTATAGGATGATGTTTTGGAATAAAATATTATCCCCTATCTCTGGATCGGCTATGACTATTATGGCGTTGGTGTGTACTTTTGGTCCATTATACAAAAAAAAAATAGGTGTTAGATTATTTATAGGAAGTGTAGTGGGTTTTTTATTTTATATTTTGAACCAAATATTTGGAATATTAAGCGCTATGCATAGTGTATCGCCAATAGTTGGGTCAATATTGCCTAGTATAATATTTTTGGTGATTGGTGTAATTATTATGCGGATATATTCATGATTTTATTAAATTTAAAGTTGGAAAATTTTTTATGTTATTTTAGTTAAAAAAATGTTTTTAGTAAATTCACGTAACCATTTATGTGCAGCAGAATGGTTATGTTTAGAGTGCCATGCTTGAATGATGTTTCTTTTTCCTAAGTTAAAATCAGTATTAAAATGTGTTATTGGTATGTTTAATTTTTGTGCGATTATTAATATAAATTCCGGAATGATCGCTAATGCATCTGAATGGGCGACAGTATTTACAGTAGTAATATATTCTGGAGTAATACCAATTATATTACGTTCTGACCAAAAATATTTATTACATTCATCGGAATTAGTTATATATTCATGTTTGGTTTTAATGAATTGATATTTTAATAAATTATCCATATTTTTATTTTTAGTTAAAATAGGATGATGATTCCGACATATTAAACAGCATTTAGATACGTAGATAGTTCTAATGGTGATTTCAGGATTAAGTGCTCGCATTTCTCCTATATATAAATCTATGGTATGGTTGCGTAAAAAATTATCGTCATAATCTGAGTCGTTTACTAAGTTAATGAATACGTTGGGAGCGTTATCTTGAATTTCTTTAAACAAGATAGTATTAAGGATAAAAAATATGGCATTATTTGATGCAATAGTAGATGATATAGTAGTGATTTTAGGTTCAAATACTACGTTACTACTGAATATTGATTCAATGCGATTCACTAATTCTTTAATGTTTTCTTTTAGAGAAACTGCTTTAGGTGTTGGGATTAATTTAGTGCCACTACGAACTAAAATTTGATCATTAAATAGGATGCGTATTTTATTGAGGGATTTGCTAATAGCTGGAGCAGTGACGTGTAATTTTTTCGCTGCTAAGTTGACGCTATTATCTTCTAGTAATGCATTAAGAACTATCAGTAAATTAAAATCAAAATTATTCATATAAAAGAACTTTCATAAAATAAATATTTTGTCAGATATTATAATGTATAAATATACAAGAGTAAAATATATTAATGTAATCAATCATAATATTCTTGTTGATAATAAATGTTTCTACTATAAGTAGAATAGTGAATATTTGTATGACATTATGATTATAAATGATGCATATAGTTGATATGAAAAAAAATTTTTGATATATTTCTATTATTGTTATTAATGCATGACATTAATAATATGTATTTAGTGATTACTTATTTAAGAATGAGTAAATTCATAGATGATTTTATGAATGATTTGGGTATTTTAATTGTACTGTATGAATAATGATATAGTGTTGCATTGCAAATGTGGTTTAAATTTGATGATTAGAAGAAATTGATTATTTGTGTTCAGCAAAATCTTTTAAAGTTTTATAAATTTTAATGGTTGCGTGGTGTTGTAGATAACAGAGTTGTGTATATGTGTTTTTTTTGCCGAAGTGGTGAAATAGGTAGACGCAATTGATTCAAAATCAATCACCTTCATGGTGTGCCGGTTCGAATCCGGCCTTCGGCAGTTTTATGTCAATTAATTATGAAAATAATTTAAATACACAAACGTTTTAAATTTTAATTGTTTAACGTATAGGATTATGTGTACAAGAAATAAACGTAAATGTATTTGTAATAATGAGTTTTGTGGGTTAATTAAAAATCAGGTAAATTTTGTTTACAATGAGGGGTGTAACTATGATGAGATTAGTGTTTTAAGTTGGCAAATTCAACTTAAGTAGTTTTTTTTATTGATGGATGTTATGTTATAACATAACTAAATTATTAAGATAATTTTATGTGGGTATTTTATTCTAAACAGCGTTTATCTATTGGTATGAGATTATTTATTGCTTCTGGATTAGCTCGAATGCTTATGGTATTGGTTATATTATTATGTTTATGGGTTGCTATTCTTTGGTCTTCTTTATTACCGTGATAATAATATGTAAAGATATGATAACATTATATAATTTGATAGCAGGTTATTGCGGTTGTAATGCGAGTCCTTCTGTAAGTGGTCGAATTAAGTATGGTAGCATGATTGCAATCATAGGCCCTAATGGAATAGGAAAATCTACTTTGTTAAAAACATTAGCTGGGTTGTTGCCCCCGATTTCTGGTCGATTAGAATTTGGAATAAAAGGTAGACCTCGCATGGGTTACTTACCTCAGGATAAAAATATAGATTATCGTTTCCCATTAACTGTATTCGATGTGGTGTCTATGGGATGTTGGCCGAGAATAAACTTATTAAAAAGACTTAATCAGAGTCAAATAGCAGTGATTTGGCGTTCTTTAGAGCAAGTAAAATTATTAGATGTATTAAATAAATATATAGAAACCTTATCAGGTGGACAAGTGCAACGTATGTTATTTGCTAGAATATTGGTACAGCAAGCGTCACTAATTTTACTTGATGAGCCATTTCAAGGCATTGATACCAATACTTGTAAAATGATGATACATGCTGTAAGTCAATTGTGTAAACGTGGATGTACTGTGATTGCTGTGTTACATAATAATGAATTAGTAACTGAATATTTTCCTCACACATTGTTGTTAACTCATTCTTGTAGTATTTGGAATGTATCTGAATAAATATTAGAATTTATTTTTATGAAATTTTAGGTAATAAAATATGTCTAAATATATTATTTTTTTTGATGAAAGACAAAGTTTTTAATGATTATTAATATGTTATTTGATCCTTTTATTAATTATGGGTGTATGCGTAGAGCAATAGTCGCTTGCTGTGTATTATCCATTAGTACAACGCCAATAGGTGTTTTTTTGATGTTAAGACGTATGAGTTTAGTGGGGGATGCATTATCTCATGCGATATTACCAGGCGTAGCTATAGGTTATTTTTTTTCGGGTATGTCATTTATTATCATGAGTATAGGGGGATTCATTTCTGGATTAATCGTAGCGATATTATCTAGTTGGATCAGCGAAAAAACATTGTTACAGCAAGATGCTAGTTTTGCTGGACTTTATCTTGGATCTTTAGCGTTAGGGGTCATACTAATATCGTTACATGGTCCTAATGTAGATTTGTTGGGTTTATTATTTGGATCTATTTTATCTGTAAATTTGTTAAATTTAGAGTGCATTGGAGTAATTAGCACAATAACTGTATTGATTGTTGCATTACTTTATAGAGCTTTGATTATTGCAATATTTGATCCAGATTTTTTAAGGGATAATGATATCGAGATATCGAGATTTATTCAGATAATTTTTTTATCAATAGTTACATTAAATTTAGTAGCAAGTTTTCAAGTCACTGGTACCTTGATGTCTGTTGGGCTAATGATGTTACCTGGTTTATCAGCTCGATATTGGGTTAAGAGTTTAATAAATATGTTATTGTTATCGGTATTCATTGCTATGTTGTGTTCATGGATAGGGTTGCTCGGAGCATTTTATATGTCTTTGCCAGCAGGTCCTACTATAGTGTTATGTGGCAGTATATTTTTTGTGATATCAGTGTTGTTTGGAAGAAATAAAGGTATTTTATTTTCTGTGTATCAGAAAAGATGATATTTTTATGTTATTTATTTAATTGATTATTTTTGTATTGAAAAAAGAATTAACTGTGTTTTTTTTAAAATCTATTTTTAGATGTAAATGATTGATTATTATCTATTTCATATAGAATAATATTATTCTATATGAAATAGATAATAATATTCTGTAATATATATATATTTAAATTGATGTGTCTATGCAGATAGAAATGATAACAGTATATTTTAATTAGGTTTAGAAATAGAGAGGATAAAAATTTTACCTTTGTTCAAATTAGTATACGATAGTAATCAATATAATTAGTTGTAAATGAAAAGAGAACAATTATAAGATATGCAAAAGATAAGTTATTTATTCTTTTATAAAGAATATAGTTGATAATATTTCTTATATTTTATTTTTTAATTAATATATTTTATACATGGTGTATCATTATTATAGTGTGAACATGTTTCCTAAATATATTTGCTGTACATATTTATTATTCAATATTTCATCGGGGGATCCATGAGCAATTGATTTTCCTTGATTAACTATATATGCTCTTTCACATATACGTAACGTTTCTCGAACATTATGATCGGTTATTAATATGCCAAGTCCTTGACTTTTAAGTTGTGTAATGATTTTTTGTATATCTATTATTGCAATTGGATCTACTCCAGAAAAAGGTTCATCAAGTAATATAAATTTAGGATTAGCAGCCAATGCTCGTGCAATTTCTACGCGTTTCCGTTCCCCTCCGGACAACGTTTGACCAATATTATTTTTTAGATGACTGATATGAAAGTTGTTCATTAATTCTGTGATTATTTTATTTCTTTTTTTTGTATTAAGATTTTTTTGGGTTTGAAGAATAGCCATTAAATTATCGAATACAGTTAATCGACGGAAAATTGAGCTTTCTTGAGGTAAATAGCCTATTCCCAATCGAGCTCTAAGGTAAATTGGTAACATACCGATATCTTGTTTATTCAGAGAAATACTACCGGAGTTATGTTGAGTGATGCCTAATATCATATAAAATGTTGTGGTTTTTCCTGAGCCATTTGGACCTAATAATCCAACAATTTCTCCAGAAGTTATGTATAAACTTATATTTGTAACTACATATCGTCCTTTATAAATTTTAGATAGATTTTTTATAGTAAGTGTTGCCATGAAATTAAACTATAATTAGTTGTTTAGCGTTATATATAAATATATTTTTCAGGTTAATTTTGTTAATAAAGTTGTTAAAATCTTATTGCCTTGATTGGAAATAGCTGTTATTTTTTTATTTTTTATTGAGTATGTGATCCTATCGCCTTGTATAGAGTTTCCTGATCGTTCTATATAAGCGTTACCAATGAAAGTAATAGTGTCATTATTAGTATTATAATTTATTGTTAATGATCGAGCAAATATCATATTTCCTATGTCTTGTATTTGAGTTAAAGTGACAGGATTGCCATATGCTTCTATTGTAGATAGATGATGTGTGTTTTCTATGTGAGAGATTAATATTTTATCTGCATGAAGATCAATATTTTTATATTTCAGTATAACTTGTCCCGTGAATACAATTGTATTGGTTAGCATATTAATCGACTGACATGCAGAATAAATTTGAATTGTTTGTGTTTTTGTGTGTGTTAGAGCATGAGAACGCGTAACAATCAAAAATATATTGATGCAAATAAATATTATTTTGTATTTACCGCGTATGTTGGATTTCATAATAAGTTTGTGTGTTATCAATTAATTTTGCTGTTTGTGTATGTAAATTAGCATGCATTTTCATTCCAACAGAATAAAAACAATGGCCATGTATAATTACTTTTTCGTTTGCAATGATATCTTGAGTTATTAAGTTAACTGTTGCATGGTTTGTAATGATGGATTGAAAGTGTGTGTTATTGGTTAAATTTTTAATATGTACATTTCCATATAGGTATATTTTTTTTTCATAACTTAATTTAGCTTGATTTGCTGTGATTTTCCATATGGGGGTGGTATTTTTTTTGTTAAAAGCAATGATGTTGGGACGTATAAAATGAGTTATCTTTTTATTTGAAAAATGTTGAATGCAATGTGCTGTTAATTTAAATTTAAGTTGTCCTGTTATACTGTTACTGTATACGTTAATCAATACATCATTACCTTGATAATCGCATATTTCTTTATTGGTCAATGTGTCTAATGATGTATTAAACATGATTAATGATTTTTTTGAAATAATCGATAAAAAGATGCTAATTAATATCAATATAATGAAAAGAAAACTATATTTTTTATTTTTTTTTTATATTTGATTATTTTTTTTATTAACTTTGATATATAAAACATTATACTGTATCTCATATTTAATGACTATAATTTAATATTTGTTTATGGTTTAGACAATAAAAAAATTTCCTTAAGGGAAGTAATAGAAATTAAAAACTATTGTCATGATTGTTGGTTTTAATATTTTCAGATAAAATATATGTAAAATACATAATATGATAGAATCATATAATTAAAATATTATAGATAATTATTTGTAGGATGATACATAATTAGATTGTTTTGATATATAAACTATATAATTTATTTATTAATATTTCATATGAATATTGATTATTATAGTATTATATTTTTTTTGTTTAGGTAATATATATAAGATATACGGTATTCATTCAATTTTTGAATCTTTAAAAATATTATAGATATCAAGTGTTTCTATTTGAAATTAAATAAATATTTCGTATGTAATATTTTTTTTAAAAAACATTTATTTTGTAACAATATTAACTAGTTATAATAACTACATATTTAATTGTATCGTATAAATAATCAAATATATTATTGATACTAAATTGGAAATTTAGTAGTTTTATTATAAATAGAAGTATAAGCATTATGTTATTTATTTTGAAAATAAGCATTTATTTTAAGAGCACATTAGAGACTTAATGTTATTTTTGACTCGTTTAAAAATTAGTTAAAAATGAATTTTTAAACGAAATTTCAATAGAAATTAAAATGGAAGATTCTAAATCTTTAACAAAAATGTCATTATAAGTGTATATAAATATCAGTATAAGACATGACTATCTTATCAGTTAGATTATCTGAACATTTGTATATACCTGATAGCCATGCTTCTCAATAATGAAAATTTTTTGTCAAAATTATTTTTGATAATGTTAGTGATTATAAATATGTATATTCTAAATATGGATATAAATATTCTATTGAGTGTAAAAAATATTGTTTGGAAATTATTAGTTATAGGGGATATTTTTTGTAGTCTATGGTTTATTAAAAAATATAATCATAATATTATTTATTTGAATTTTTATATAAGTTCATTAATAGTAATGTTTAATTTTACTTTTTATCTTTAATATTAGAATATATATTATTATAATCGTAGGATGTAGTTAAATTACTTCAAATGAATAACAAATTACATTATAGAAAATTAGATTAAAATCTATATGTGTAATCTATCTATGATAGAAGAAATAATTTTTATATAATAATATGAAGTTATTTATTTTAATTTTTCAATTAAAATATAACGTTTTTGTATATAAAGATATGAAGTAGTAGCATTTTTTATTGTTTTTTAGGTTTTTACTATTACAATTATGATTGTATATGTAATTGATCGTTAAATTCTATATTGTAATTGTATTGACTCGAGCGTGAATAGGATGGATTTTGTATGATTAATTAATAAAAAAAATTAGTTGTATGAAATGTTGTTGATTATTGATCGTGATGTTTAATGCGATATTATTATTCTTATATTAGTGAATGATTTTAAAAATTATATAAATAGTAAATTTTTATGTTTTATTATAAATAGGATGAATATCATTATATAAGGGATGTAATTGATTGTACTTAGTACATTTAATAAATCTTTTATTGAGGCATATTATAGTAATAACTACGCTAATAATACAAAAATAATATTTTTTAAAAAAAAATACTTTCAAATAAGTAAATACAATAAAAGATGTATATTAACAATAATAATAATTTATAGAGTTAATTGTTTCAACAATTACATTAGATCTTATTTTCTTGCATGTTATTTATAAAAAAGATATTGTCGCATATAAAATGATAAAAAATGTGTTATGTTAAGAACGTTAATAGTTGGAAGTAATTGGTTATTTTTTTAAAATTTTTAGTTTCATATTGTATTTATTTAATAAACAAGTTCGGATAGTAATAGTGATGACTGTATGTTATCTACAACAGTTTGAGTAGTAAATGTTTGGCATTTATAATAAAATATAAATTGTATGATTTTTTTTGACATACAAACAACAGTACAATAATTATTGTATGGTATAAAATATAAGAAATATAATGCTGTGTCGTGTTGTTGTTATGTTTTTTTCATTAAAATGGTTTGAAAATTATGAACGTAGACGAAGTTAAGAGTATTTTGTTAAAACATTTATCATTGGATGAAGCATATGTCTCACTTTATGAGAATAATTATCAAATTATTGCTATAAGTCATGTTTTTTATGGTATGAATGAATTAGAACGGCATAAATTTATATATGCTCCTCTTATGCAATATATATTAAATAATGAAATACATTCTATATCTATTCAAGCATTTAATCCTGAAGAATGGAATAAGCAGCGTCAATTGTGCAACGTATGAATCAGTGTTTAATTGCTATGATATTGATATATGATTGATGTTAGTTATATGATAAAGGATAGGTTTTATATTAGTGGTCCTACCCCTTTAAGTGGTGAGGTGAATATATCAGGCGCTAAAAATTCTGCGTTACCAATTTTGTTTGCTACGTTATTGACTGAAAAGCCAGTAGAAATTTTTAATGTTCCTAAATTAAAAGATATTGAAGTTACTTTAAAATTGTTAAAGCAACTTGGAGCAAAAGTGGAACACTGTGATGTAGTTTGTGTCGATGCTAGTAATGTGAATACGTATTGTGCTTCTTATGATTTAGTTAAATCTATGCGTGCTTCTATTTGGGCGCTAGGTCCGTTAGTAGCTCGATTTGGAGAAGGTAAAATTTGGCTGCCTGGCGGATGCTCAATAGGAAAACGATCAGTAGATTTACATGTTAATGGTTTAGAACGGTTAGGAGCAACAATTATCTTAGAGAAGGAGTATGTTACAGCTTTTGTGAATGGACGATTACATGGCGCTCATATTATAATGGATAAAATTAGTGTTGGAGCCACGGTTACTATTATGAGTGCTGCTGCATTAGCAGAAGGAATTACTATCATTGATAATGCTGCTCGTGAACCAGAGATTGTGGATACCGCTAATTTTTTGATTATGTTAGGAACTAATATTAATGGGGCTGGAAGCGATAGAATTATTATTGAAGGAACTCAAAAATTAGGCGGTGGAAAGTATTATATTATGCCAGATCGTATTGAAACTGGAACTTTTTTAGTTGCTGCTGCTGTTTCACGTGCAAATGTAGTGTGCTTAGGATCACGTCCAGATACTTTACGAGTTGTTTTACAAAAATTACGAGAATCTGGAGCTGATATTGACATCGGTAAGGATTGGATTAAGTTAAATATGCATGGAAAAAGACCGAAAGCTATTACTGTGTGCACTAGACCATATCCGGGATTTCCTACTGATATGCAAGCACAATTTACTTTATTAAATATAATGTCTGAAGGAATGGGTAAAATTACAGAAACTATATTTGAAAATAGGTTTATGCATGTACCAGAGCTTATTCGTATGGGAGCTCATGTTAAAATATTAAATAATATGATAGTTTGTTATGGGGTTGATTCATTAACTGGAGCTCGAGTTATCGCAACAGATTTGCGAGCTTCTGCAAGTTTAGTGTTAGCTGGTTGTATTGCTGAAGGATTAACGGTAGTAGATTGTGTATATCATATTGATCGAGGATATGATCACATTGAAAAAAAATTAAAAAATATGGGAGCTCAGATTGAACGAGTCACCAGCAAATCATCTGATTACTGCAAGGTCTAATAATTTTTATTTTTTTAATTGGTTTTAGTGATATATATTAAAGATATGTTGTTGTATTAATCAGTTATATTAAACGATCATGATTAGTAATAATATATATATATTGAGATATAATGCATAATAACATTTGAAAATGTTAACTAAAATTATTTTTTTATGACCATGTGTAATAAATTTTCAATTTATTAAATATTAATTTTTTATTGAAATATTTTAATAATGTGGGTAATAAATTATTATTTTGGTAATCAGAGTTGCGCGGCTAAAATAGAACAAAAATTAACGAAGCAATAAAAATATACTTGTATCGCCCCGCATAATGTTCAGTGCTATGATGGATGGTTTTTCGTTCAAAATTTTACGTAATTGAGATAAATTGTATATTTTTGTACGATTTAGCCCGACGATTACATCGCCTTTTTGTAGACCAATAGAATAAGCGGGGGAGTCTTTTACCACGTCTTCAACTTGTACTCCCTTTGTACCGTCTTTTAAACATCCATTAATTAGAGAAGCTCCTTGTAATGCTGGAGTTAACATTTCTTCACTAGTACTTACAGAAGTACTATCATCCAGTAAAACTGATACTGTTTGTATTTTTCCATCTCGTAGTAATCCTAGTTTTATAATTTTTCCTGGCGTAGTAGTACCAATTTTAACTCTTAATTCTGCAAAATTTTTTATTGGTTTTCCTTCTATGGAAATGATAATATCTCCTGCTTTGATATTTGCTTTAGCAGCCGCAGTTCCTGGTAAAACCTCACTAACAAATGCGCCGCGTTGTGCATCTATATTTAGTGCTTTAGCGATATCAGCGGTTAATTCTGTTCCCTTGATTCCTAATTGCCCTCGTTTTACTTCTCCAAATTCGATTAATTGTTGACTTAAATTTTTGACAATATTGCTAGGAATAGCAAAACCAATACCAATATTCCCCCCCCCAGGCGCTAAAATAGCAGTGTTAATTCCAATTAATTCTCCATGTAAGTTAACCAGAGCTCCCCCGGAATTTCCTTTATTTATAGAAGCATCGGTTTGTATAAAATTTTCTAATCCTTCAAGATTGAGACCACTTCTTCCTAATGCTGATATAATACCAGAAGTTGCAGTTTGGCCTAATCCAAAGGGATTCCCAATTGCAATAGCAAAATCACCAACTTTTAAAATATCGGAGTCAGCTATTTTTATTTCAGAGAGGTTTTTGAATTTTGATAATTGAAGTAATGCCAAATCGGTTTGTTCATCGTGTCCCACTAATTTAGCGTTAAATTCTCGACCATCGTTCAGTTGCACCTTAATTTTATCCGCACCGTTGACAACATGGTTATTAGTAATAATGTAACCTTTGTTGGCGTTAATAATTACCCCTGATCCTAGCCCTTCGAATGGTCTAGATCCAAAATTACCTCCAGGAATATCTGGTCCAAAAAAATATTTAAATTCTTTAGGTAATGTAAGTCTTTTTGCAGGTTGCATACCTTCTACGTACACACTTACCACCGTTGGTAGTACTGTATCTAGCATGGGAGCTAAACTTGGCAATAATCTTGATGTCTCTGTAGAAAATGTTGCATGATTTACAGACGATTCAGAATGTGAAGCTCCTAATATAAATAATATACTTAATATGTTAAGTAAGTGTGTTATTTTCATAAATAATTAATTTAATTGGTTATATTTGTAAGCAAAAAATAATTTTTACTAAAATGTTGATGAAACCTTAACGATTCAATTATTTACATCTATATCTCTGTCTGAGCTAATTTGTAATCGCTTCAGGTTGGATAGATGAGATTCTGTAATGCATATGTTATGTATAATATGATATATTAAATAGTTAATATGAAATGGTACAATTTTTTTTGTATTATTTATTATCATGATTTTTTAGAGTTTTTTCTGTATTATTGGAATAATCTAATGGTGCTTCTATTGGTAATTGTTCATTTTTTATATTTGTTTTTTTTAGATTGAATATGTTCATATTATCTTGTATATGTATATTTGGTAAAAAAAAATTAGCACTTTTTTTAACATTATGATATAAACGGCGATAGTCATCTGCCATTTTGTTTAATAATTCTATTGTGTAGATAAAGTGATTACTTAGTTCTTTTTGGTATTCGTTTAGTTTGATTTTTTTATCTTGCAATTCGTTATATAAAGTTTTTTGATCATTTAATAAATAGCGTGCTTTGTAATACATTATAGTTGCTCCTATAATAATCCCAATTATTAAGCTTAAAAGCATAAACATCCATACCATAATAATACTCCTAAATTTGTTTTATTTGATGTATTTTTGTATGTTAATTGATTAGTGCGTAATTGCTTCCATATATTTGTGTGTTGCTGTATAAATAAGTTTAAAATGTAGATGAATATGATCATTGTTTAGTAAATATGTATATTATTTAATGCAATTTTATTCTACTTAATTTTCTTTATCAATAAGTATTCGTATGAATACTATGAAGTAAATAAATAGATGTAAGTGTAGTGATCGGTTTAAATAAATATTTGAGTGGTTTTAAGGAAAATTGAAAATAATGTTAAAAATATTTTTTTAGTTTATGAATTTGTTTTGATCAATCTGTGATATGTGGATTGAGAAATTTTATGGATCAAGTACTACAATACATCTATGTTAATTTTAAAAGATATTAGAGAAATTTTACTTTTTAAGAATAGTATGTGGTACTATCACATACCCTGATATTGTGTTTGTATTTAATCGTGTTTATTTAATTAATACAATGAATTTTTATATTGAGCTGGGTTTTATTTCTATGAAAACTTTTATGACAAAATCAAGTGTGGTTAATCGGACGTGGCATGTTATTGATGTTAAAAATAAAATACTTGGTCGTGTGTCTACTGTGATTGCTAGGCATTTAATTGGTAAACATAAAGTGGAATATACCCCTCACGTCGATATTGGAGATTATGTTGTTGTTTTAAACGCAAAAGAAGTGTCTGTAAGTGGCCATAAACGTGACTGTAAAATATATTATCATCACACTGGATATATCGGGGGTATTAAGCAATCTAATTTTAAAAGAATGATAAATAGACATCCTGAGAGGGTAATTGAGATTGCAGTAAAAGGCATGTTACCTAAAGGTCCTTTAGGTCGTATGATGTATTGTAGACTTAAAGTATATGCAGGGAATGTACATGTACATTTGGCGCAAGCGCCTCAATTTATAGATTATTAATGAAAAATGAGATGGAAACAAAGCATGAATCCTAATCAATATTATGGTACTGGTCGACGCAAAAGTGCATCTGCCCGGGTATTTATTAAGTCGGATATGAGTACTGGAAGAGTTGTGATAAATAAACGTAAATTAGATCAATATTTTCCCCAAAGCAATAAGCAATCAATCATTGTAAGGCCTTTAAAAGTTACTAATTTATTAGATAAATTAGATATATATATTACCGTAAAAGGTGGTGGTATATCTGGCCAGGCTGGCGCGATATGTCATGGAATGACACGTGCGTTGTTGCAGTATGATGAGAAATTACGTGGTGTGCTACGCTTAATGGGATTAGTTACACGAGATTCTAGAGAAGTAGAAAGAAAAAAAGTAGGCTTACGTAAGGCACGTAGGCGTCCTCAGTTTTCTAAGCGTTGATATTTATCATGCATGGTATGTGTTTGTATATTCTTTAACATTAAATATACAATTATGATCAATAATAAAGATCACGATAAGTATTAAATATCGTTCAAATAGTGTGGATGAATGAAATAATTGCAATAACACTGTTGTTGTTGTATTTTTATATAAATTTAGTGTGTTGAATAAGAATGGATTATAGCAAGTTGATATGTATTTTTTTAGGGAGAAATTGAATTTGTGTTTTTTTGAATTTTTATTTATTGTTTGTTAGATCTTAGTTTGAATTTAGAGCTGGTACAGTGTTTAAATTTATTTATTTGGATAAATTTTTAAATTTAGATGTTATTTTTAGTTTCTAACTATAGAAGAAATAATTAGTTATGGTAAAAATATTTAATTATTTGATTGATTATTTAAGAATAATTAAATGAAATTAGTAACAAACACATGCTTATTACAAAAAAATAAATTTTTTATACAATACCACATTGAATTGTTATTCAAATAATTGTTAAGCAGTTATGGTTAATTTTAACTAATTCTATGTGGTATTGTCATGTATATATAATAGATATTATGAATATTTATTAATTGGCGTACTGTGAGATGTAGTCATCATTTACAATGATATTATTGTAACGGTATATTATAGTTTTTAACTAAAATTAGAATTGGTTTAATAAAAAGCTTTCAATGTATTCTTATTAGAAATAAGATTAGAAGTGGTTTGTGAATAGTTTTGAACAATATTATTTGTAAATAGATTCTGATGTATTAAGTGTTTATATTATATAATTTTGGAAATATATGATATAATTGGTGGAATGTCCTGGTAACAAAAATTTTATAGTATTATTGATTTTTGTTTAACTAATTAGATAAATAAAATTTTATTTATGTAGATAGTTTATGTGTTAATTGTATAAGTAGATTCAATTTATAAATATGGATTACAAATTGTGTATGGATGGGAGTTATAATAATTTGGATTTATTATTTAATTATTATTATTTTATAAATTTTATAGGTGGTTAGTTTTTTCAGGAAATTATTTTAATGTATTAAGGATTTTTGTAGAATTGAGAAAGTTATTTTAAATATTGTTTATAGGTTTACTCAGAGAGTAAAATACAAAATTTGAAAAATTTGGTGATAGGTATTGATTTTTTTGTTCAAGATATATTTATAAGTGATATTTAAAATAAATATAAATTAATATATATTTATTTATCAATTCAATATATTGTGATAAATTTTTTAAATGTAGTGCGTTATATACCAACGGGATAGGGTGAAATACCCTATCCCGTTGGTATATCTGCATATAATGAATGTATTGTATTCGACAATAAAATAAAAGGTAGTTAAAAAAAATAATATTAAATTAATATTAACAATAATATGTAAGAGTAAATACTTGATATAATACTTGTAAGTGTTATCTTGATTTTAAGTGTGTAAACAAACTTCATAGAGCGATGGTATGTATTCACCGATTTGTATATATATTTATATATAAGAAAAAGCAGTGAATACATTTTTTACCCCGTCTATTGTATTTACAATTTTTTCAGCGTATTGACCTTCTTCATGTGTAACTTTTCCTAAAAGAAATACTTCTTTGTTTTCTGTAATTATTTTAATATTGGAATTGTTTATATTTTTTTTTGTAAGGAAATTTAAACGTATTTGACTGCTAATCCAAGTATCTATAAGAATAGACCGCACACATATCGGTTGACCTTGCCGAATGGCATTATAAATATTTTTTGTTCCACTTATTTTCATTACTATTTTTATAGCTTCTTCAGCGAAATAAATGGTAGGTGTTTGCCCAGTTAATAACACATCGCCTTGGTATACAGTGTTTTTTATTCTTGCGGATTTTTTAATATGTTTGCTTTTGTTAAGAGCACGAGCAATGTGAGCCTCTAAGATATTATCATCTAGCTGAGTGCCTATAGTACGAGGATCATTCCATGCAGTAGTTATAACTGCAGCAGTTCCAATAGTCAACATGCCCGAACAGCAAGATTGTAACGTTAACATAGACAATAAAATTAATAATATCTGAATTTTATGATATCTAATGTTCATTGATATGCATTCATGTGTTTGACAGCCTCAAAGATGTAAGATTAGTATTATTTTTTATTAACTTAGTGATAGTGAGTATCTCTTGAATATATTTATATATATAAATTAAATATAACATGATTATTAAGATGCAAATGAAGAGTGTAGCACATTTATAAAGAAATTGTTTCTTACTATTTAATTAGGTTCTCAATTTGTTTGAGAGCACATTGTTTTTAAATGGAAGATTGATTTTTTTGACTAGATTATTTTTTTGGTAAAAGATTTTTATTCTTTAATGTTATTTTATGAATAAAAAGTTCGCTTTTTAAGAGATATAAATTAAGAATATATTTTAATATTTTAAAAAATAATAAAGATATGTTAATTAATTTATTTACATTATTAGTTGTTGTATGTGGAGTGTAATTTGGTTACAATAAATGATGTAATTGGGTTTTATTTTCATAAGCATAATAAATTGGTGTATGGAATGTTTTGCATAAAGAATATACAATGTTTGCTGATTGTTTGACAAAAATGGTATTTATTGAAATAGAAGATGGTATCCAAATAATATAATATGCTATCGCCAATGTCCAACTGTGTTTCTGCGTTGTATATAGTTCCAACTCCTATTGGAAACTTACAAGATATTACATATCGAGCGTTATCAGTATTGCGTCAAGTAGACTGCATTGCTGTAGAGGATACACGCCGTACTCGTATATTATTAAATTTTTTTTCCATTCGTACATCTTTGTGTGTATTACATCAGTACAATGAATACAAGATAACACCAATGTTAATCTCAAAGTTACAAGCAGGATTAAATATTGCTTTAGTTTCTGATGCGGGTACTCCGTTAATTAATGATCCAGGATATTGTTTGGTGAAATCTTGCCAAGAATTAAGAATAAAAATTGTTCCGTTGCCTGGTCCATGCGCTGCTATTACCGCATTATCTGGATCTGGTCTACCGACAGATCGTTTTTGTTTTGAAGGGTTTTTACCACATAAACATAATTTACGTATAGATCGTTTACAAGCTTTATTAGAAGAATCACGTACATTAATTTTTTATGATGTAAAATATAGAGTAATAGATACTTTAAAAGATATGGCGAGTGTTTTTGGATTAGAGCGTTATGTTGTATTAGCCCGAGAATTAACTAAAATATGGGAATCTATTTATGGAGCTCCTATTGGTCATTTGTTATCTTGGTTGCAACAAGATAACTCTCGTATTCAAGGAGAAATAGTCTTAGTTGTATCAGGAAATTGCCTGAAAAAAAATGAATTGTCACCAAAAATATTTCATGTTATGAAATTATTAGCATCTGAGTTATCTGTAAAAAGAGCCGCAACTTTAGTAGCACAGATATATGGTGTGAAAAAGAATATACTTTATAAGAAGTATATAAGTGAAAAATTAAATAATATTAATGATGTGGTATTATTTGATTAAATAATATTTTATATAACAATAGTTACAATATTTCAAGGAGTTGGCTAGACAATCGCTGCTTCTTCGTATTTATAGTGATTTTAAATATAATCAGTGTAATTACAAAGGGAGGGGAGGAAAGTCCGGGCTCCATAGGGCGGGGTGCCAGGTAATACCTGGGAGATATGAATCTACGACAAGTGCAACAGAAAGAACACCGCCGATAATTATTTTCATAATAAATTATGATAATAGTATATGGGTAAGGGTGAAAAGGTGTGGTAAGAGCACACCATCCGAATTGGTAACAGTTCGTGTTATGTAAACTCCACTCGGAGCAAGGCTAAATAGAAGTTCTATAGTATGGCCCGTACTGAACTTGGGTAAGCTGCTGAAACTGATGTGTGAATGTTAGTTTAGATGAATGATTGTCCGAGACAGAACCCGGCTTAACGGCTGACTCCTTGCTAGAATAAATTAAATGATATATTTACCATATCATGAATACAATGGTTGAATGATAAAATTATTTGTAGCATTGTATGTTTGATTGAAACGATATTTCTGTATTGATTAATTATTAAAAAATTATATTAACGGTAGTGGTTAAAACTATATTGATAATTTATAAGTGGTTTAATAGGCGATGGTTTATTATAAAAATAATTGTTATCTGTTAGAATAAGTATGTTTGTGTATATTTTGGTTAATTTTTTGACATATTCCAATCGTTGGGATACATAGATTTTTGAACTAAAATTAATAATCGGTAAGATACTATTACTGTTAGCATTGAAGAGTGAATGTACGCATATGGTTATAAATGTAAATAGAAGTAATTTTTATATTATAAATAATAATATAATAAATTATAAAATTTGATGTTTTATAAAAATCTTTTAAAAAAAATTAGAACTATAATATCAAATTAGTAATTATTAATTCAACGTTGTAATTAGAGCATTATGTGAGTCTTAGAGAAATATTATATTTAAACTTTTTATAAAAAAGTGATTTAATGAAGTTGAATATATATAAATAAATTATATTTTTTGAATTAATTGCATATCTTGTGTGTTATGAACTTAATTAAAGTGATAAATATTTTGCAAGCATTGATTCAGTGTAATATGATGGTACGATTGTATATTATTTCTTAATATAGGAAGGATGTTAGTTGCTGATTCGTTAGTATTTTTTATTCTTTTTTGGGAATGCTATACTTTTAGTTATTTTTTTCTAGAGATAGTTTGTTAGTTATAATAGGAGTATTAATTGCAAAAGGTGTTTTTAATTTTACTGTTACTTTAGGAATTTTAACTATAGCTGCAGGCTTAGGGGATTGGATTAGTTTATTTGTATTGGTGTTTATATTGATTGTGTTAGGTTTTTTTTGAGACAATTGGAATGTATAATAGTTAATACAATAACTAAGGATTATTGATATGTCCTGTCCTATCTCTAAAAGATAGGAAGTGTTTTCTGGGTATTTTAGTATGTATTTTATTTATTGCACAAAAAATCTTTAGATATTTTGTTTTTCCTCACAAAAAATAAAAAAATTACTTCTTACATACATATATATATAAAGAGTAATGTGTGACCCCTGCTGGATTTGAACCAGCGACCAAGCGATTATGAGTCGCCTGCTCTAACCAATCTGAGCTAAGGGGCCGCAACCGTCTGAGCTATAACTATATAACAATCTATATCAGATTATTTTTATATATAGAATAATTTGTGTATTTTATCAAATAAAAAATATTGTATACCTCATATAAAATCTGTGTTAGTTCCATTGTATTTTGTTATATGATTTTTGTTGATTAATGTGCCTAATTATTGTAGTGTATATCATATTTCGTATTTTTTAAAAAAAATATTGTTTTTTTTTAATGTTATGTAATTTTACAATGTTTTATTAAAATTATTATGATAATCATCATATACTATATAATAAATCGGGTGATTGTGTTATTATAATTATATTCGTTTAATCGTCTAAAAAGCTTCGTAATATTTCAGATCGGCTAGGATGGCGTAATTTTCTTAAAGCTTTTGCTTCTATTTGACGAATCCGTTCACGGGTTACATCGAATTGTTTACCTACTTCTTCTAAAGTATGATCGGTATTCATATCAATACCAAATCGCATACGCAATACTTTAGCTTCTCTTGGAGTTAAGCCAGCAAGTACATCATGAGTGGCAGTACGTAAATTATCTGAAGTTGCGGAATCTAAAGGTAAGTCAAGATTAGTGTCTTCAATAAAATCTCCAAGATGAGAATCTTCGTCATCTCCTATAGGAGTTTCCATAGAAATAGGTTCTTTAGCAATTTTTAATACTTTTCTAATTTTATCTTCCGACATGAGCATACGTTCTGCTAGTTCTTCTGGTGTTGGTTCATGTCCTATTTCTTGCAACATTTGTCGAGAAACTCGGTTCAGTTTATTAATAGTTTCTATCATATGAACTGGAATTCGGATAGTGCGCGCTTGATCTGCAATTGATCTAGTAATTGCTTGACGAATCCACCAAGTAGCATAAGTGGAAAATTTATAACCACGGCGATACTCAAATTTATCTACAGCTTTCATTAAACCAATATTACCTTCTTGTATTAAATCTAAAAATTGTAATCCTCTATTTGTATATTTTTTGGCAATAGATATAACTAAACGAAGATTAGCTTCAACCATTTCTTTTTTAGCTCTTCGCGCTTTAGCCTCTCCAATAGACATGCGACGATTAATATCTTTCACTTTTTCTATTGTTAGTCCTGTTTCTTTTTCAATTTGATGTAGTTGTGATACACTATGTCGTACACCTTCATCAACTTTATGTAATTTTTCTGCCCATGATGTTTGCATAGATAAAGCTGTATCAAACCAATCTTGATTGGTTGCATTTCCTGCAAATAATTCTATGAAATTTTTTTTTGGCATTTTACTAATTTCAACACATAATTTCATAATTAAGCGTTCTTGTTTACGCACTCTGTTAATCATAGAGCGCATATTATTAACTAAATAATCAAATTGTTTTGGAACTAATCTAAATTGTTTAAATATTTCAGATAGTTTTAAAATTTCTGTTGATGTTTGAATATGATTTCGTCCATTATATTTGATTGTTTTCCGTGTTATTTCATATTGGTCACGTAGTGCTGTAAATTTTTTACGAGCTATTTCTGGATCAATGTTATTTTCATCGTTGTTTTCTTCTTCATCGTCATCAGATATTACCGCAGCAGTAATCTCAGAAGTGATGTGGGTTATGTTTGTATGTATTAATATATTTTCATCATCATCCATATCAGGATCAATAAAACCTGTAATTAAATCTGAAAGACGTGTTTCACCAGTTTCTACGCGTTTATATTGTTCTAAAAGATAAGTAATTGCTTCTGGATATTCAGCAACGGAACATTGTACTTTATTTATTCCATCTTCAATTCTTTTAGCAATATCTATTTCACCTTCTCGTGTTAATAATTCTACGGTACCCATTTCTCTCATATACATTCGTACTGGATCAGTTGTCCTACCTAATAATTCCGAATCAACGTTAGTTAATGCTTGCACAGCTGCTTCTGTTGCATCTTCTTCATCATTAGTAGAATTAGTATCTTCAATTAATAAAAACTCGTCGGAATTAGGAGCTTCTTCCATGACTTGAATGCCCATATCATTCATCATTTGGATTATATTTTCAATTTGACCAGAGTCCACAATATCTTCTGGTAAATGATCATTGACTTCAGAAAAAGTTAAATATCCTTGTTCTTTTCCGAGTGTAACGAGTAACTTAAGTTGCGATTGTGGGTTATGTTCCATAAAAAGACTCCCACGTTTTAAAGTAATGTTTATATTTAAAAATTTAATAGTGGTACAATGCCCAATCTATCGATTGATATATAAATGAAACTATTAAAAAATAATTCATTCGGGAGGTATTTTCATGATTATTTTCATTAGTAATATTAGAATCCAAAGAGTTTATATTTTATATTAATGGTTCGATAATGTTTTATTTAATAGCCATAATTCTTGACGTTCTTGAGTGGTCAGACCAGATGCGCGATCACGAGCAATAAGCATGTCCTGACGTTGTTCAAGTGTTAAATTATATAATTTGGTCAGCGCATCAATAAAAGTAGTCTTTATCATATCATTTGTAATCAAGTGGTTCCAATATGCCAGTGCTTCAAGTTTTGAAAAAAATTGATTTCCACGATAGTGTTCTAATAATTGCGCAGAAGTTAATATTGGATATTTTTTACATATTTTAATCAAATCAATAAAAATTACGATATTTTCCTGCCGAAATTGTTCTAATCCTTGTATACTTGGTACTAATTTAGCAAGTTGTGGATTTTGTATCAATAATCCTATTAATATGTGTTCTATATTATAATTGATACGATATTTTCTTACGTTGTTACTAGATATGATACTTTTCTTTGTAAGTAATTGGTTTAATTTATTATCATCTAGAATTCCTATTTTGTTGCCTAATTGTTGAAGCAAACATAGTCTTAGTGTTTGTCCTGGAATTTTGTTAAGTATAGGTAATATTAGGCTGCTTAATTTAACCCGGCCTGCTAGTGTTTGTAAATTTATCTTTTGTGATAGTGTTTCAAATAAAAAATTTGATAGATCTTGTGTTTGTGTTAACTTCTTTAAAAAATTGTCTTTTCCTATTTTGCGTATTAATGTGTCTGGGTCTTCTCCATGAGGTAAAAATACAAAATGTATTTGACGTTCATCAGTAAGGTATGGTAAAGAGGTATTTAATGTACGCCAGGCTGCTTGTTTACCAGCATAATCACCATCGTAACAACAAATAATTTGATTGGTAATACTATATAATAATCGAATATGACTAGCAGTAGTAGAAGTTCCTAAGGAAGCTACTGCGTAATTAATTCCAAATTGTGTTAATGTAATAACATCTATGTAACCTTCTACTAAAAGTATGCAAGAGAGATTTCTGTTCTGCATACGTGCTTCGTATAAGCCATATAAATGCTGGCTTTTTTTAAAAATTTCTGTATCTGGTGAATTGAGATACTTAGGTGTTTTTTTGTTTGTAATAACGCGACCCCCAAATGCTACAATTCTTCCTGCTGTATCTCGTATAGGGAACATGAGTCGATCACGAAATCGATCGTATTTATGTTTTTTGTTATTACTAATCAACATCCCTGATTGATCAAGTAATGTTTGGTCGTATAATGTAAAACTAAATTTTTGTATTATGTTATCCCATTTGGGCGGAGCAAATCCAATATTGAAGTGATCAATAGTTTTGGCGTTTAATCCCCGATTTTTTAAATATTTATAGACGTATAAATATTTTTTTTGGGTCAAAATATTTTTATAGTATGTGCACAATTTATTCATTAACTGATATAAATTATTAGTTTGATAATTATTATTTTTACAAATATCTACATTTCTTTCTATTGAGATTCCATGCATGATCGATAGTTCTTTGATTGATTCAATAAATGTTAGCCGATTATAATTCATTAAAAAATCTATTGCATTCCCATGTGATCCACAACTAAAGCAATAATAGAATTGTTTTTCGAGATTAACAGTAAATGATGGATGCTTTTCGGCATGAAATGGACAACAGGCAAAAAAATTTTTACCTTGTTTTTTTAAAGAGATGTATTGATTAATTAAATCAACAATGTTAGTGCGTGATATCAAATCATTGATTACTGAATTTGGGATGCGGGTAATTATATTTCCTCAATTTGGATTATTGAATAATAGATAACACTGAAATTATTATTATCATTTATGATCTAATATTGTGGATATAAAGATATATATATGTTCAATGCGGCTTTTTTATAATTAAAAACGAGTTTTTATCGTTTATTTTGTTATAGAAAATATATAAGGACTGTTTATATTTAATATAAGCGAATACGTTTTAAATTTTCTCGGGCTAACTTTTTTGTGTGACGTTTAATTGCTGATGCTTTAGCTCGTTTACGTTCTGTAGTTGGTTTTTCATAAAATTCTCTACGACGTACTTCAGATAAAATTCCTGATTTTTCACAAGATCTTTTAAAACGACGTAAAGCTACGTCAAATGATTCGTTTTCGCGTACTTTAATGATTGGCATATACTTGTCTCAATTGTTATTCAATCTTCTTGTTAAAGATTGTTGCGTTTAATGTGATAAAAACTATATTTTTAATGTTTTATAGTATAGCATTAAATGCTGTGACATGAAATATAAAATTAGTGTGAAGTATTTTGTAAGTATCAATCAAATATGGAGTACTATATGCGTGTTTTAGGTATTGAAACTTCATGTGATGAAACTGGTGTAGCAATTTATGATCAACATCAAGGATTATTAGTTAATAACGTATATAATCAAAATGAATTGCATGCTCATTATGGAGGAGTTGTGCCTGAATTGGCTGCTCGTGATCATATACGAAAAATAGTTCCTTTAATTTTATCTGCGTTAGATCAAGCTCATTTAAAACCAGGAGATATTGACGGAATAGCATATACTGCCGGACCTGGGTTAATTAGCGCTTTGTTGGTAGGAGCAACTGTTGCTAGGACACTTGCTTATGCTTGGAAAATACCCGCTGTTGATATCCATCATATGGAAGCTCACTTATTAGCGCCAATGTTAGAAAAAAGGGTTCCTACATTTCCATTTATAGCATTATTAGTATCCGGCGGGCATACACAACTTGTGTTTGCGAGTAATATAGGGAAATATAAAATATTGGGAGAATCTGTTGATGATGCTGTTGGGGAGGTGTTTGATAAGATTGCTATATTATTGGGATTTAAATATCCTGGAGGAGCTTTGTTATCACAAATGGCTAAACAAGGCATTTCGAATCGTTATACATTTCCGCGCCCCATGACTGATCGACCTGGATTAGATTTTAGTTTTTCTGGATTAAAGACTTTTGTGGTAAATACTATTATGTCCAGTTCTCATGATGCTCAAACTCATGCTGATATTGCGCGTGCATTTGAAGATGCAATTGTTGAAACATTAGCAATTAAGTGTCGTCGTGCATTAGATCAGACTGGATTAACATGTTTAGTAATATCCGGAGGTGTTAGTGCTAATCATGCTTTACGATCCTGTCTTTTAAAGATGATGTATATTTTAAAAGGAAGCTTATTTTATCCTAGATCAGAGTTTTGTACGGATAATGGCGCAATGGTAGCTTACATTGGATTAATTAGGTTACAGGCTGGATTGTTTAGTGATTTACCAATTTTAGTAAGACCGCGCTGGTCTTTAGAAACTCTGCCGAGAATCAAATAATCATTATAATAATATGTTCATATATTTTGATATTAATTGTGCCAAATGTGTTTCTCTTTTCGATGCCATAGTCGTTTAATATTGGCGGTATGTTTTGCTATAACTAAAGAAGATAGTATGATTGTTGTAAACAAATATTGGGATTGAAAATACCAAGCATAACAAGGTGTAATTAGTGCGGCGATAATGGATCCTAGTGAGGAATATCTAAAGGATAGTACGGTTAATATCCAAGTGCTTATCATAACAATAGAAAGATTAGAATCTATTGCTGTAAGCGATCCAAATGCAGTAGCTACACCTTTTCCTCCATAAAATTTGAAAAATATAGGATACATGTGCCCTAAGCAAGAAAAGATAGCCGTAATGCCTAAAAAGATAGGTGGAATTTTAAAATAAAATCCTAGATATACTGGGATCATGCCTTTTAGGAAATCAAATAATATTACACTGATTGCAATTTTATGACCCGCGACGCGAAAAATATTAGTAGCACCGGGATTTTTAGAGCCAAAATTTCTTGGATCTGGAAAATGTAATATTCTGCATATTAAAATAGCGCTAGATATTGATCCTAAAAAATAAGCAAATATCATCATTAGAATAGAAAAAAAAGTCATAAATTTGTTTTATTGAGATTCAATGGTAATTATTGTATATATTTTATATATATATGTGTGTATATTAAACAGTCAATATCATTTAAATAAATAATTGTTTATGTAATCGAATATAATATATGATGGACCTTTTATTTATTGAACGACTGACAGTAATGGCTCATATAGGTATATATGATTGGGAAAAAAAATGTTTGCAAAAATTAATTTTTGATTTGCAATTGTCATATGATGCCGAACTTTTTTCAGATAATAAAAGTATAGCGTCTTATATAGATTATACTCATGTAAGTCATACCATATTTAATTTAGTGAACCAGCAACATTTTTATTTAATAGAGGATGTCGCTAATTTAACAGCAAATACGTTACTAGGAAAGTTTTATATTTATTGGATTCGTGTAAAAGTGGGTAAACCTGGTGCAATTCATAATGCTTCTAATGTTGGTGTATGTATTGAAAGAAAAAATGAAACACTTTTTAAATCTTTAAAAAAGGGGTTAGTTTATTGAGTGATATGCGAACGTATTTATATATAAAAAAGACTTTTAAGCAAATGCAATTGCCCTTTATATTTTATAAGTGATGTTGTAGTGTATATGTTAATAATTTATGTTAGGTTAAGTATTATGATAATGTTATTTATTTTGGATCATTAATGTTAGATGTACATAGATTAATTATTTTATTGATTTTAGGGGTAGTAGAGGGTTTAACGGAATTTCTTCCTATTTCTTCAACAGGGCACATGATATTGGTAGAGCATATCCTAAGCTGCATGGATGATTCGGTTAAAGCTTGTACTGTAATTATTCAGTTGGGCGCTATCTTATCTATAACTAAAATTTTTTGGACCCGATTGTGTAGTATGAGTCTATTTTTTATAAAAAAAATATTACTTAAACAACGCGTTGATGACAGTTATTTATGTATTCGACACATATTGTTAGGAACATTACCTGGGATAGTGTTAGGTATGATTTTTTATGAAAAAATTGGATTGTTTTTTGATTTAACATATATCATGTATGGATTAATAATTGGAGGGTTATTTTTATTAGTTGGAGAATTATTTTTACCTAAATTATCGCGTGTATCAAATATTAATAATATAACTTATTTACAAGCTTTTTTAATCGGATGTTTCCAATGTTTAGCTTTTTGGCCAGGATTTTCTCGTGCTGGTGCTACTATTGGGGGTGGTCTATTAGTTGGATTAAATCGACGTATTTCATCAGAATTTTCATTTTTTTTAGCGATTCCTATTATATCTGGATCTGCAGTATTAACTTTTTATCATCATGGCTCCTTTATCAGCGCGACGGATGCTTTATTATTGATTGGGAGTAGTGTTTTAGCATTTATTGTAGCGTTATTTACTGTGAGATATTTTTTGAAAGTAGTGCAAAATATTTCTTTAATTCCTTTTATAATATATCGGTTTTTGTTGGCTGGAGGTATTTATTGGGGATTAATAGTATGAATAAAGTGGATGTTTTTAAATAAGATTTAATTTATTATATATATGTATGTATTGATTGATATATTTTTATCTTAAGTATTTAATAACAGGATTATTATTATGTGTACGGAACGACATAACTCTGGTTTATTCAGGAAATATTGTTTTTTCAAGTAAGTTTAATATCATTAAAAATAGCATATAAAGTATGTGCTGTATTATTTATTTCTGGTTTAGCATATTTATTCCAAATTATTTAATTATTTATAGTATGTTTTTTATATAAATATCTTCATATATTTATATTTCCATGCATTTAAAACATATAAACGTCTAGTATATAATTCTTTACTTATATTTACTCCAGTGAATCCGTCTTTAATGATATCTGAAATAGAAATTTTCTTAGTAATGGAAAAGGCTGTACGTAGAAAATTTTCCTGATTAAATGCATAATTTTTATAATTTACACATCTTAATATATCGGATTGACTGACTAAAGTAATTTGCTCTATTCTTTTTGGACGCCTCCAGCAATCAAAAACATGGAATAAGATCATTAACATTTCGGGTGTTAATATTTTAGCATTGTATAAATAGTCGTGATATTCTGAAATAATTTTTGCAAAATTACGAATGTCATGGGGTATTTTAAATCTATTACATAAACTATTAATTAAAGTAATTCCTGATTTTTTGTAACTGGGAAATTTGGAGGATTTTTTGTTCTTATTAAGGGTCATTCCTTTTCCTAAATCACGACATAAAATAGAAAAACGTACATTAAGATCATCTGTTAATCTGGCAGATCTGGCCAGTGTCATCATAGTATGATAGCCAGTATTAATTTTTGTATAACACTGTATTGGATCAGGGTTTTCAAATAATACATCTAATTCTGGAAATAAAATTTTTAAGGCCCCGCAATGGCGTAAGACTATAAAATATACTTGGGGGCTATCTGTGATTAAAGCTTTTTTTGTTTCTATCCATATACGTTCTGGAGACAGTAATAGTAATTCGTGAGTCATTTGTTTCATTAATATTAATGTTTCTGGGGCTATAGTAAAATTCATACGCGCGAATCGAGCAGCGAATCGAGCAACTCTTAATACTCGTAGGGGGTCTTCGTTAAATGCATAAGAAACGTGCCGTAATAGTCGTAATTGTATATCTCGTTGTCCATGATATGGATCTATGAGATTGCCATGTAAGTCATAAGCCATAGCATTAATAGTTAAATCTCTGCGATACAGATCTTCTTCAATAGTAACCGAGGGGGCTGTATGACATTCAAATCCAGTATATCCTTGACCAGATTTGCGCTCGGTACGTGCTAATGCATATTCTTCGTGACTTTCTGGGTGTAAGAATACTGGAAAATCTTTTCCGACTTGTTCATAACCTATATTTAACATTTCTTGAGGACTAGATCCTACTACTACCCAGTCTTTTTCTTGAATTGGTAGTTTTAATAATATATCTCGTACAGCACCACCTACTAAATATTTTTCCATTGTGTAATTCTCAGATAAATAATTTTTAATATCAAAATGATATTGATTTACCAAAAATCAAATTATTTAATATGAAATATAATTCTTTAAAGAAAATATAGTGATTTTTTTTAATTAATTAATTATATTAAATAGAAATTGTTGAATAGTTGTTTTAGTGATGATGAAAAGATCAATATATCAGGATATAGAAATGTATATATGGTATACATGTTTTTTCATGTGGTAATTTTAATGTAGGTCTCTTAATTTCATAGAAAATATTATTTCTTAATTTCAAAGCAATGTATAATTATAACTATATTGACAGCATAATATTATTAATCTATCAAGAGTTATTTGTATTATAGATTTTAGTTACTTACTAAATAATTTAATGTGTTATAATTGTTATTATTTTAATGTAGAATTAACTGTTTTTTATTTGTTTAGGATGTGTATCAGGTAAATTATGACTGTTATTTTTCCAAATTTTTCAAAATCTAGAGTATTAATTGTAGGAGATGTTATGTTAGACCGATATTGGTATGGGTCTGCCGATAAAATTTCTCCAGAGGCACCTGTGCCAATTGTTAAGATCAATAAAATTATAGATCGACCAGGTGGAGCAGCTAATGTTGCAATGAATATTGCTGCTTTAGGTGCTCAATCAAGATTGTTAGGATTAACTGGAGTTGATGAAACAGCTAAAATTTTAAAAAAAAAACTCAATGAAGCAAATATAAAATGGAATTTTATCCCGATTAAAACATGCCCTACTATACTTAAATTACGAGTTATGTCACACAATCAACAACTTATTAGATTAGATTTTGAGCAATATTTTAATAATGTTGATTCTACAAAGTTGCTTAAACAGGTTGAATTATATTTATCTAAATATAAGGTTCTAGTATTATCTGATTATGCTAAGGGTTCTTTAAATTGTATAGAAGAAATTATTAAATTAGCACGCTATGTTAATATACCAATTATAATAGATCCTAAAGGTATACGATTTTATCGTTATAAAGGAGCTACTTTGTTAACTCCTAATATATCAGAATTTGAATCGATAGTAGGACGTTGTCGTAATGAAAAGATTTTAATAAATCGTGCTCAAGAAATCATAATTGATTATGATTTATCAGCTTTATTGATTACGCGCTCTGAAAGGGGAATGACTTTATGCACACGCGATTCAGATCCTGTATATTTTACAACTCAGACAAAAGAAGTGCACGATGTAACCGGCGCTGGCGATACAGTAATTGGTGTACTGGCAGCAGCATTGTCTTCTGGTAAAAGTTTAGAGCAATCATGTTTTTTAGCAAATTTAGCCGCCAGCGCGGTAATAAGAAAACTTGGGACTTCTACTACTAATGTAACTGAAATTAAAAATATCATGAATAGGTATGTATATACTAATGTACCCTTCGGTATATTAGATGAAAAAAAATTGAAGCAGATAATATCTTTAGTTCGTAATAGAGGAGAAAAAATAGTAATGACCAATGGTGTGTTTGATATATTGCATGCTGGTCATGTGAGTTATTTAACTAATGCTAAAAAACTTGGAGATAGATTAGTTGTGGCTGTAAACAGTGATAGTTCAACGAGACGTTTAAAAGGGAAAGCGAGACCTATTAATACTTTAGAAAAACGTATGCTTATATTGGCTTCTTTAACAGTAGTGGATTGGGTAGTGCCTTTTCATGAGGATACACCTGCAAGATTAATTGCGGATTTATCTCCAGATTTTTTAGTAAAAGGTGGTGATTATCATATTTGCGATATTGAGGGGAGTCAGGAAGTATTTAATAATGGCGGGACAGTGCATGTATTAAATTTTCAAACTGGTTGCTCTAGCAGCAATATCATTGATGCTATTAAATATAAAAATTTGAAATAATCTGAGTTTCATTGGATATGTATTTTGATGTGATGTGAACACAAAATCAAGTGTTTAATTCATGAGATATTGTGTGTGATCATGATCAAATATAAATAAAAGGTAAATGTATTTCTTACTGCGGTAAGAATGTGATTATTTTATGTATTATAAAAATAGTTATATTTTATTTTGTCAAGTTTATGTGTATATTTTTTTTTACATTTTTAGTTTTTATAATTGTATTATTTTATTACGTTTTCAATAAAATTTATAGTTATATATAAACTATGTTTTGATTATTTATAATTTGCTTATTTATTTAATATTACGGTTTTTATTAAATGTTTCTGTCTAAATTATATATGAAATTTTGAATGATTTTAGAAATGAATTCATATACACAATGATCAAATTTTTATATTTTTTTAAGATTTGATATAATAAATGTTATTATCATTTTTCAATCATTGTAGTGTGTGACGTATACTGTATCAGTATAAATTTGTATCCTGATGTAATATGTATTTTTAGAGCGGTATAATATTTAATGTATCTTTAAAGTTAAATATATCATTGATATTAAGGATGGTTTAAATGTGTGTATAAATTACATTTTTTGTTATAAGAGCATGTAAAATACAGCATTGTTGGTTCGGCTGTATGAATGATAGATATTAGATACGATTAGGTATTGATGGCGATAGTTAGAATGAATGCAAAGCGTAAGATTTGCATTCATATGTATTTTTTTTAAATTATGTTTTTATTTGTAGTTAATTTTGATTTTATTTCGGTGAAATATGGTATTTAGTGGGGATTAAATTATCATGTATCGGCGGAGTTTTTTATCTAAATTTGGTACACCTATAGAGCGAGTCCAAAATGCGTTGGAAACGTTACGTAATGGTCGTGGTATTTTAGTAATGGATGATGAAAATCGAGAGAATGAAGGTGACATGATATTTGCTGCAGAAAATATGACAGTTGAGCAAATGGCATTAGCTATCCGTTATGGGAGCGGAATCGTTTGTTTATGTTTGACGGAAGATCGATGTAAGCAGTTAAATTTAACAATGATGGTAGAGAATAATAGCAATCGTTATAGAACTGCTTTTACTGTGACCATAGAAGCAGCAAAAGGTGTAACTACTGGAGTTTCGGCTGCAGATAGACTCACTACAATTAAAGCTTCTATAGAAGATAATGCAAAACCTTCTGACCTAAATCGTCCTGGACATGTTTTTCCTTTACGTGCTCAAAATGGTGGGGTATTAGCCCGTGTTGGTCATACAGAAGCAGCTGTTGATTTAACTTCATTAGCTGGGCTCAGACCATTTGGAGTATTGTGTGAGGTAATAAATGAAGATGGCAGCATGGCGCGTATATTAGAAATAATCGAATTTGCGCATAGACACGGAATGCCAGTTTTAACTATTTCAGACTTAATAACTTATCGTATTCATAGAACTTAACAACAATAACTGGCTATTAATTATAGTAATAGAATTTAATGATATTTTTAATATTTTTCATAAACAGAGTTTATGTTATTAGATATTATAAATAGTAATGTGTTTTATTCCAAAATTTTTCATATGTTTAATGATGTTATTTATGCGATAATATTTTATATCAATAAAACTTATATATTATGAATACGGGTAATTTTTTTGTAGAAACTGTCGTAGTTAATAATTATTGTGAGTAATATTAATTATGAGAAATGATGTAGTCTAATTAAATAAAAAATGCGATGATTACATAACTTTTTAATAAAAAGTGTTTAATGATACTTCTCAAGGAGAAGATATGCTTGCAATTATACGTGTTATTTTAGTGTTGATATTGTCAGTTAGCATTTGTATATTTGGTATTATTTATTGTTTATTAAGACCTCATCAATCATATCATACTGCTTTTTTTAGTCGTTTGTTTGGGAGCATGGCTCCTATTTTTGGTGTTCAAGTTAAAGTACGAAATTCTTCAAGTAATCAATTACTGAAGCATTGTATATATATTTCTAACCATCAAAATAATTATGATATGATCACAGTGTCTTGTGCTGTGCAACCGCGTACAATAATAGTAGGTAAAAAAAATTTATTATGGATTCCATTGTTTGGCCAACTGTTTTGGTTATGCGGAAATGTATTGGTCAATCGTAGTCAAACTACTCGATCTCATAATATCTTAATGAAGATGGTTAAATCTATTAAAACACATGATATATCTATCTGGATATTTCCAGAAGGCACACGTAGTGCTGGCAGAGGATTGTTACCGTTTAAAATTGGCGCTTTTCATGCTGCAATTTATGCTAAGGTTCCAATTATACCTGTTTGTGTATCTAATATTGCTAATCAAAAAATAAAATTAAATCGTTGGTCTAATGGTTTAGTAATTATTGAAATTATGCCTCCTATAGAAACTCAACAATATGAACCCAATAAAATACGTGATATGACTAAACATTGTTATGAAGTTATGAGAGTAAAAATTGATTCATTAAATCAAGAAGTAATAGAATATGAAGCACGGATAAATCGATCATTAAAAACACATTATACAAAATAATTTTAGAATATATTGAGTGAGAGCGCAGTATTTCTTGTTTAAGTATACATAAAAAGAATAAATACTTATTGTAGTTAATATACGTACAAACCATTAATTCTACATGATCAATATTGTTATTGCGGAATTAGAAATTAAAATATTTTGAGTGTAAAGTATATTGTTGTTCATCTATGATATTATCATACTATAGATTTATGCGGTTCAACCCATCTGATAAGTCATGAATCAGATCGTTAGGGTGTTCTAATCCTATGTGAACTCTGACTAACGTTCCTGTGAAGTCTAATGTACCTATAGGACGTATAGGGCGTAGCTCTTCTACTTGATTAACTAAAATTAAAGATTCAAATCCACCCCAGGAATATGCAATTTTAAAGTATTTTAAATGATCGATAAAATTAGACAATTGTAAGTTATTTAAACGTTTTTTAAGAATAAACGAAAATAATCCACTAGATCCACTAAAATCTCTTATAAAGTATTTATGTCCTTTGCAAGTAGTTAAAGCAGGATGATTTACTCGTTCTATTGCTGGATGTTGCGCTAACCAATGAGCGACATGTAGTCCATTTTCTTCATGTTGTTTTAATCTAACATGTAAAGTACGTAATCCACGTGATGCCATATAAGCAGTGTCAGCATCAATCATTTGACCCATTAAAGAAGATTGTTCTTGTAGTTGATCCCAACACCGCGCATTGGAGACCGCAGTTCCTATCATACCATCAGAATGACCTATGATATATTTAGTTCCTGATTGTAAAGAAATATCTACTCCCATGTCTAGTGCTTTAAAAAAAACCCCTGCTGACCAAGTATTATCTAGTAATATGACAATATCTGATTTTTTTTCACGTACTGTTTTAACAATATTAGGAATATTTTGTACTTCCATAGTTATTGATCCTGGTGATTCTAATATAACTAAGCGAGTGTTATGTTGAATTAAATGAGATAGATCATTTCCTATTAATGGATCGAAGCAGGTAGTGTGTATGTTCATTTTTTTTAACATATTACGGCAGAATTTTTGGGTTGGTTCATATGCTGATCCTGTCATTAATATATGGTCACCCGGCCGAACAAAAGAAAGTATTGTGTGAGTAATTGCTGCTGTACCACATGGGTATAGCGCACAACCCACACCATTTTCTAATTCAATCATTGATTGGCGCAGGGAAAAATGAGTAATAGTTCCATATCGACCATAGAATAATTTATCGGTTGTGTTTCTATTTTTAATAGCTTGTTTTTTTTGATTAATAGAATTAAATACTACCGAGGACGTTCGTTGGATAATAGGATTGATCCCGCCATATGTATATTTTTTTTCTCTGCCAGAGGCGATAAGTTCAGTTTCAAATTTCTTCATAATTATTGTGTTAAATAGATGAATTATAAAAATTATAATTAGATTTAACTATATAGTAATGTGATTTCACCTACAATCGTGATTGTAGGTGAAATCACATTGTGCTATGTTTTATTTACTATATGTATATATATTTTTTAATTAAAATTTAACGTAATAATAATTTCATATTCTTAATTTTAATAAATACATACAGCAATGTCTAGTACGCATATACTTTATAGTATGCTAATTTCAATTTTTATTTTTTATAATGAAAATTTTAAGATTAAGATTTATGTAACAGGTATTTTAATATTTAATACTGTATAGAATCAAATACAATCGATTTGTATTACAAGAAAAAATTCTGATTTTTTTGAAATTAAATTATTTGAGTGACGATCACTGATCATCAGGTGATTGTAATTGTGTTTATATGAGTATATATTTTTAAATTGAATTACATTATATTTATATGACATATAGAATTTAATAAAATAGAGAGTGTATTATTGCACAATAGTAGTTGTTGTGTTTTAAAAATGATTTATGTTTAATAGACTGTAATAATTGATAATTGATTAGTTATTTTGGCAAAATAAAGATAATTTGCATCAATATTTATACAGAGTAAATTTATTCATAAAAAATAATATTTTGAATGTCTTTGCGGTAATTATTAAGTGTTGAGTAGCATCAATTAAGTTATATTTGATAAAATTTAGAGCATTGATTTATATTTGTTATTTAATCATTATTAAGTGTAGTTACAAATTTAATTTTTTTAATGTGTTATTTTTAGGTTAAATTTTAGTTATTATTTTTTCATATATGTTACAAGTAGACATGATTCATATTAATCGTTTTAGTTAATTTATATGATAATGATATTGATATCATAATTTGAGTATTTAATGTTACTTTATAAATAGTTTTTGAGTAGTTATATAAAGACTATCTGTTGAAAATTATTTATTTGTTGGTTTTAAAATTGTTAATCATTGGATGAAAAGTATGGCTTGTGTTACTTAGTTTGGATATGAGTTTATATGTCTAAGGTGACAGGATAACGTAGAGCTATTTGATTTTTAAATTAGATACAAGTATTGTATATTAAGGACAGATTATTTATTTTTCATCTTATTATAAAGCGATAGTTTTATTTGTATTGTTGATGATTTTTTTATTTTTTTATTCATTAATGTGTTCTATATGTTTTTATTAATATTTGCTGAGTGAGTGCTAAGTCTTTATGCATTTTTTATGGAAGCATCTTATACAACGGGAAAGTCAGTAGTTGTAGATGACTGTATTGAAAATCTATTTGATATGCGATTGAATATTATTCTTCATGTCTAAGCTTAAAACCATAATTGATTTGTAATTTTAAGATATGCCCGGACTTGGAATTGAACCAAGGACACGAGGATCTTCAGTCCTCTGCTCTACCAACTGAGCTATCCGGGCTTGTTTGTATTTGTATAAGTCAAACTTAATCGTATTATCTTTATTCTTTTGATTTCGTCAATATATTTTATGTGTTAATAAAAATTTTTTCATTGTGTTGAGATAGAAAGTAGCTTTAGATAAGATACTCATTGTCATAACAATGTTTATGTTGTTATTTCTTCGAACCAGATTGAGTTGTGACTTTACATAAAAAATGTTATTTTTTTTGCTAATTTTTTTAAACATAATGATTGCGATAAAATTTAAAACATTAAGTTTGGCTTATATAATGTAAGTAATCGTAAGTACATTATTTATGTTACGATTATTACGATCGTATAACGCATCGTGCTATATCAATCATAATATTAATGTTTTTTTAATACAGATTGCATCCATGATAAATAATTTGGCTCCCCATCTATGATAGGGAGAACTAATAATTCTGGAACTTTATAAGGATGTAAGTGTTTTATGGCGTTCCACACTGGTTCTTTTAAAACACTGTGTGTTTTAATTAATAATTGTAGTTCAGTATGATCTTGAAGAGTGTTATGCCAATAATAAAACGAGCGTACTTCATGTAATAAAGTGATGCATGATGCTAGTTTATGATGTAATAGAGTTTTTGTTAAATTTAAAACAATAGACATGTCATTAGGTATAGTGCATATAATTATTATCATTGTTTTCTCTTTAAATAATTGAGTTAAATATCTATCGGTTTTATCTTCTATGGGAAGATGTTTATACTCTTTTTCTAGAATATTTTATCAATTATTTTATAATGTATGTTGATTTTTGATGACATTAGTCCTTATTATTTTTTACGTTCATTATACTAAACGATAATTATATGTGCAGTGCTGAATAAATAAATATTAATTTCTGTTGATGACAAAATAGCGTGATTATGAAGATTTAGATACATACATATATGTAAAAAATTTTTTATTCCCCCTTGAAGCAATCTTGAATGCCCCCATTTTAGATATTATCCTGAAGCGGTGAATATTGATGAAATTGCATCGAATGTCCAATGTAAGAACTTATTAATGTAGAATGCAAAAAGTTAGATAATATAATTTTAGGGAGCATTAAATGAAAATTCGTCCATTGCATGATCGTGTAATTGTTAAACGTAAAGAGGTTGAATCAAAATCTGCGGGAGGTATCGTGTTGACTGGATCAGCAGCAGGAAAATCTACACGTGGAGAAGTGTTGGCTGTGGGTCATGGTCGCGTTTTGGAAAACGGGGGGGTTAAAGCTTTAGATGTGCGTGTTGGTGATACTGTGATTTTTAATGACGGGTATGGTGTAAAAGTGGAGAAAATTGATAATGAAGAAGTTTTAATTATGTCAGAAAGCGATATCCTCGCTATCGTTGAGAAATAATTCACGACTAATTTATTAATTGAACTAAAAATTTTTAAGGAAAATGAAATGGCAGCTAAAGATGTGAAGTTTGGTAATGATGCTCGTGTTAAAATGTTACGCGGCGTGAATGTGTTGGCTGACGCGGTGAAAGTTACCCTTGGGCCTAAAGGTAGAAATGTGGTGTTAGATAAATCTTTTGGAGCTCCAGTTATAACTAAAGATGGAGTGTCTGTAGCAAGAGAAATTGAATTGGAAGATAAGTTTGAAAATATGGGAGCTCAAATGGTGAAGGAGGTTGCTTCTAAGGCAAATGATTCTGCGGGTGACGGAACTACTACTGCTACTGTGTTGGCTCAATCTATAGTTAATGAAGGACTGAAGGCTGTGGCTGCTGGAATGAATCCTATGGATTTAAAACGTGGGATTGATAAGGCAGTAGTTGCAGCAGTAGAAGAATTAAAAAAATTGTCTGTACCTTGTTCAGATCCTAAAGCTATTGCTCAGGTAGGTACTATTTCTGCCAATTCTGATGAAACTGTTGGCAAACTTATTGCTCAAGCAATGGATAAGGTAGGAAAAGAAGGGGTGATCACTGTAGAAGAGGGATCTGGATTGCAAGATGAATTAGATGTGGTAGAAGGAATGCAATTTGATCGTGGTTATCTTTCTCCTTATTTTGTCAATAAACCTGAAAGTGGTACGGTAGAATTGGAACATCCTTTTATTTTGTTGGCAGATAAAAAAATTTCTAATATTAGGGAAATGTTGCCTATACTAGAATCTGTAGCAAAAGCAGGCAAACCGTTACTTATTATTGCTGAAGATGTTGAAGGAGAAGCTTTGGCTACTTTGGTGGTAAATAATATGCGCGGCATAGTAAAAGTAACTGCTGTAAAGGCACCAGGTTTTGGTGATCGACGTAAAGCTATGTTACAGGATATAGCCATATTGACTGCGGGGACTGTGATTTCTGAAGAAATTGGATTGGAATTGGAAAAAGCAACATTAGAAGATATGGGACAAGCTAAACGTATAGTGATTACTAAAGATGCTACTACTATTATTGATGGGGTAGGTAATAAGTTTTCTATAAATAGTCGTGTAGCACAAATTAATCAACAGCGTGATGAAGCTACTTCTGATTATGATCGCGAGAAGCTGCAAGAACGTGTTGCTAAATTAGCTGGGGGAGTTGCAGTAATTAAAGTTGGAGCAGCTACTGAAGTAGAAATGAAGGAAAAGAAAGCACGTGTAGAAGATGCATTACATGCAACTCGCGCTGCTGTAGAAGAAGGTGTAGTTGCTGGTGGTGGTGTAGCTTTAATTCGTGTAGCTAATGCTATTAGAAATCTGTGTGGTGACAATGAGGACCAAAATGTTGGTATTAAGGTAGCTCGACGTGCAATGGAAGCTCCGTTACGCCAAATTATGGCCAATGCTGGAGAAGAGCCATCAGTCATTGCTAACAATGTCAGATCAGGAGAGGGAAATACTGGTTATAATGCTGCTACTGAAAAGTATGGTAATATGATCGAGTTAGGCATTTTAGATCCTACTAAAGTAACTCGTTCTGCTTTGCAATATGCGGCATCTATTGCAGGTTTAATGATTACTACTGAATGCATGGTTACTGAATCACCTAAAGAAGATAAACCAGATTTAGGAAATGCAGGAGCCGGTGGTAATATGGGCGGCATGATGTAGTTTGAGGTTTAACAAACAATTATACCGAAATAAACAACCCTAATCTATAAAAAAATAGATTAGGGTTGTTTATTTCGGTTGGTGTTGTGTTTTTAAAAATCGTTGATTAATCGGGTTTTATAGATTTTATTCAAAATAATTTGTTATGGTATTATACAATATTAATGAATTTAAAGTTGGATTGAAGATTATCCAAAATGGGGAACCGTGTATTATCATTGGTACTGAATCTATAAAACCTGGGAAAGGACAAGCTTTTAGTCGTGTAAGATTTAGACAAATAATATCTGGAAAAATTTTAGAAAAAACTTTTAAGTCTGGAGATTTTTTAGAATCTGCTAATATTGTAGATATGAGATTAGCTTATGTGTATCGTGATAGTGAATTTTGGTATTTCATGGATGAAAAAAATTTTGAGGAAATTGCTGTTTCTGAAAAAATAATAGGAGAGAACATCAGATGGATTACAACTCAATTAAATTATGTAGTAACATTGTGGAATGCAGTGCCAATTCTTATAACCCCTCCTGATTGTATAGAGTTAAAAATTATTAAGATTACTCCGATAAAAAAAAATAGTACTGGATCGCCTGGAATTAAATTAGCTACTGTAAGTACTGGTGCTGTAGTTAAAGTGCCATTTTTTATTAAATTAGGAGAATTAATTAAAATTAATACTCGTTTAGGAGTATATATATCTCGATCAAAGTAAGTTATGATCATACTTATTTTGTTGTATGATAATTTGTATTAGGATAATGAGAATCGAAATTATTAGTAAATAGTTGATTATTATAAGGATATATAGGTATATATGGTAGTGATAGATTATTATTTTGATAATATTCCACAATCAGCATATGTATTTGATGACATAAAGGCATGCGAAGTTTTAAGTCTGATATATGTATTCGTATTTCAAACATAGGTAATCCTTGTTGTAGATCTACTAAATACACTTCTGGGGGTGGGGTGTTTAATGCAAAAGAAGAATTCTGTACTATTTGTAATAAAACTTGCACTATCTTTTTCATATCTGTTTTAAATGGAGCAGGTACGTGTAGTACTACACGTGTCAATGTATCTGATAAGGACCAATTGATGAATTTTTTTGTAATAAATTCCTTATTTGGAATAATAATTTCTTTATGATTCCAATCAGTAATAATAGTTGCACGAGTATTGATTCGAGTAATATTGCCAGTGAGTTTGTTAATGGTTACAGTATCACCAATACGAATTGGTTTTTCAAAAAGTATCATTAATCCAGAAATGAGATTAGCAAATATTTCTTGTAGTCCGAAACCTAACCCCACACCTAATGCTGCAATTAACCATTGTATTTTGGTCCATTCTATCCCGATTAAAGAGCATCCTATTATTCCACCAAGGAACATCAATATGTATTTGGTTAGCGTGGTGATAGCGTATCCTGTTCCTGGTGCAAGATTTAAATGCTGTAAGAAAGTAAGCTCTAAAAATGCTGGTAAGTTTTTTACTATTTTTGTAGTGATGATAATCACGAATATAGCAATAAGAAATGAATTTAATGTTATGGGTTGAATATTATCTACCCCCTTTATAGTAGATGTAACATCCCATAATGTAATGTTTTCTAAAAAAGAAAATGCAAAACGCAATTCAGACCATAATAAAGTCATTAATAATAATGCAATAATAGTAACAATAGATCGTATTAATTGCAATGATTGCGTGCTAATAGTATCTAAATCTAAAATTTTTTTATTGTTTTCATTATTAGATGTTAATTTATTGGTGTGTAATTGAGAAGAATTTATTTCATTGTGTGCTCGTAGAGCTAATCGTGTAACTCGTTTTTGTTTTGCGCGTTCGAAAGCAATACGACGTCGTTGAATAGATGTCCATCTGCGAATCATATGGTATATTATTAATAATATAATCCAAATAAATAATGATTTTTCTAGTCGTGCTAATAATTCCTGAGAAGAAAATAAATAACCTAAAATACAAGAAATCGCCGCTATTGTTGGTGCGCATATCATTATATTCCATAAAAAATGATTGATGATATTGTTGGAAGAATCATATTTATTTAAATATAAAGGTAATCCAGAGCGTTTTAGATTGTTAGTAATAAAAGTTAAATAAATGCATAATAAAATAAAACATAAACGCCCTAAAGTATTAGAAAATTCTCTATCGTTGTAATTATTAAATATAGTTAGCATCATTATTAAAAAAACAATCGTGCCAACAGACCATTTGTAATGATCTGAAAAAACTTGTTGAATTCTTTTTTTTTGCCAACCGAAATGGGCAATAAATAATCCTTTTGAAGACGCGAAATAATGGCTGACTACACATATCCATAATATAAAAGTTGTAGCATTGATTCCGTCGCTAATTGCGACAGAAATAGGGTATAGCCAAGCGGCGTGACTTAAACTATAACCTATAACAGCCCATAACATCGGGATAGGTACAGCTATTAACATTGAGTACCATATATTATGGAAAGTGAGAAAAAAATTGTCTTGATTTACTTTGTTTATTTTTTTACTAGATCGTTCTAAAAATTCTTGATAATGACGACGTGTAATAAAATATAACCCAATTGATATAATAGTACATAAGATTATTAGTATCAGTGTTTTATGATTAGTAAAAATTATTTTGAATGAAGATATGATTTGGTAGCGAAATTCATTCATGGTGAATAGTTTGTATAAATCTTGATACATGTCTAACGGATAGGATACGGTAATTGGAGGAATATCAGCAACCCAAAATAAATGGCGATGTATAGCTTTTTGTATATCTTGTGATACCTCTTTGAGTTGCTCATAGGCAACTTTTAATTTTGTTAACTCAAGGATTTGAGTATCAAAACTATTTAATAATGAAGTAATAAGATCACGTTGCGTAATGAGCTGTGTTTCAAGAATATGTTTTTGGGATAATGTCAGAGGAGTGCCATCGTCTTGTTGTTGGCTACATGATAATAGCGAGGGTGTTGTTAGTTTATTCAATTGATGTTCGTATTGCAGACGTTTAGTTCTTAGTTGCTTCATATCGTGGTCTAGTTGTTGAAATTTAGGTATTTCTGGTAATTTAGCAACTTGAGAACGCAGTGTTTCTCCAAGAACTGGTGATTTATCTAGCCACTGTGCTTGTTCGAGTAAGTTATCGAAAGTTTGGCGTAATTGTGATATACATGATGTAACTTCTTGTTTCTTTAAAGCAATATTGTTCATGTAGTATTTTTGTTGATTTAGAATAATTGCAAGATCAATATTGGTTTGTAATTGTTTTTTAATAGATTTTGGTAATGTATTATGCTGTTCTGATGATATTTTTTTAGTGTATTCAATGGGTTGATTGGTTTCTTTTTTATATAGATGGTTCAACTGGTGTTTTAGTATGTATAGTTCATTATCTATGTAATTATATTTTTTTTTAATAAATGCCATGTGAAGTTGAGATAATTCCTTATGATTGCTGGTACTTAGTTGATCAAGTTTAAGTTTGATCATTTTCAATTGATTAATAATTTGTTTTGATTGTAGTCCAATAAATTTGGATTGTTCTATTGGAGTATTTATATTTGTATATAATATTTGTTGTTGTTTTAAATTATTTAATGTGTTGTTAGTTGCATCGTGTTGTTGTAGTAACAATGGCAACGATGCATTAATAGGTTTTTTATGATAATATTCTGGTTTTAATTGTTTTAATAAATCTGTTAATTGGTGATTAATTTGAAATAATTTTTGTTTTAGTGCATGATCTGAAAGATTTTTATAAAAATAAATATTTTGATAAGGTATATTGGTATTTTTATCAAGTAATTGAAGTGTCATATATAAAATATCATCCATAATTTTTTGATATTCCTTAATTTTAATATTAGAAAATTTTGTTTCTGAAATTAAATATAATACAGATTGCAGACTATCTATAATGATTTTTTGATGATCATCAATATATTCTTGTTGTTGTGCATATTGTAAAGATTTTGTGATTTGTTTTTTATCTGAAAAATTATAAGCAATTGTTGTTAGTGGAAATATAAATTCTACTATACATACTAATAAAAAAAAATATTTGAAAAATATAGTTTTCTTTTGGATAGTAATCATATATATATACAATATATGTATTGTATGGGTTTGTAAAATGTACAGTATGCGTGCGGTTATTTTTGTTGATTATGTCCTTGTGCTAGAGGCATTCCAATGCGAGCGATATCGTGCGGTTGTAGTAGATTATTTAAAGTAACTTTTTTGCCATCAAATAAATTAATAACAGTAGATCCTAGTTTAAATACTCCCATTTCATCTCCTTTTTGTAATACAATTGAATTATCATCAGTATGTGTATGGTTTTTTGATGATGGATAACGCCAATGTCTGACAACGCCTTCTCGTGGCGGAGTAACTGTGCCTAACCATGTGGTTTCAATACTCCCTACTACTATAGCCCCAATTAAAATTTGAGCCATATAACCAAAATCTGTTTCAAATACACAAATTACCCTTTCATTACGGGAAAGGATATTAGGTATGTTTTTAGTGATTTTTGGGTGTACTGAAAATAAATCACCAGGTATATATAAGACTTCCCGAAGCGTCCCCGTACAAGGCATGTAGATGCGATGACAATTTTGTGGGGGTATATAAATCACAACGCAACTTCCATTACTAAAATAGTCAATGATTTTGTCATGACCTGCTAATAATCCATCTAAATGGTAAGGAACGTTTTTTACGTGAAAGATATTTGTTTGGTTTATTTTACCTATTTGAGTGATGATCCCATCAGCTGGAATAATTAATGTAGATGAGTTGGTATCAATAGGTCGAGCATTTTTATGTAATTTTCGGGTAAAAAATGCATTAAATGTTGCATAATCGGTTAAATTAGGTTTATCGGATTCTTTCATGTTTACTTCATAGATACGAATGAATAACAGAATAGCATAACGTGTTATCCATCCACCTTTCCATGAGGCTACCAATCCTATCAAATAAGTAATCCAGTATTTTGGTAGTAAGTACTGTAGTAAAATCTGTATTTTTTCTAACATAATGCGTGCCTAATTTAGATTATTAATTTTAACTAATGATTATAGTGATTAAATTATGTATTTTATTATTAGTTTTTGTTGGAAATGCATATTTCTTTGGATATTAATATAACATATAATATGTTATTAATCGTGTAAAAGTATGTAAAAGTTATTTTGGTTCCACTTAGAAACACAGTTAAGTTTATTGTCGCAAAGAAATTATGAACAATAATGTTTGTTAATTATATATTTTTTTTGATTTTAAGGATATACGAAGTTTAATTGTTTATAACTGTGATTGTGTACTGAATTATTTGTAATTTATGAATTTATGTTAAATTGGAGACAAGAAGCAACTATTAGTAATTAAATACTATATGTTATAAACTATAGTTACAATTAGTTTGTGGTTGATTGATAATCAATTTTGTTGGTTTTTGTAAAATTATAGAAATGAAATTTGTAAGTAATAAATTGTGCAATTTTATTAAAATAATGCGTTGATTTGTTTATAATATTTGATGCGTGTTTATAGAATGTGCTAGCATCAGTCATACAATTTAAAAATTGTATGACTGATGCCTGTTGGTGATGTGTGCAAACGATGTGTGATAGGTTTTACTAAAATTTAGTTTAGAATTAGAACAATATCAATAAAAATGCAGGCATTATGATCATGTTGTTTGTTACAGTGAGATTCAATCATGTAGAGTAAGTGGGGTTGTATGCGTGATAATAATCTGATATGGGTGGATTTAGAGATGACTGGATTAAATCCAGAGAAAGATCGTATTTTAGAAATAGCTACTTTAGTTACCGATAACATATTGAATATCTTATCGGAGGGCCCTGTTATAGCAATACATCAATCTGAACATCAGTTATTATTAATGGATGATTGGAACATACGTGTTCATAGCGCTACTGGTTTATTAAATAAGGTAAGATCTAGTAAATTAGATGAGATTAGCGCATCTAATTTAACAATAAAATTTTTAAGAAATTGGGTTGATTTTAAAAAATCACCGATATGTGGAAATAGTATAGCTCAGGATCGTCGATTTCTATTTCGGTATATGCCAGAATTAGAGTCATATTTTAACCATCATTATTTAGATGTCAGTACTCTTAAAGAATTAATGATTCGTTGGAGACCGGATTTGATATCCGGGTTACGACTACATAAAACTCATTGTGCATTGGAGGATATTCGTGAATCTGTTGCAGAATTAATGTATTATCGTAAAAATTTTATACAGTTATAATATAGTATAATGTCTTAATATATATATTATTTTAAAATATAAAGGGATATTATTACAAATAAGGATGTTAGTATAAGTTTTAATTATTGAATATTGATGGAATAATATCTAGAACTACTCAGGATCGATGATGTTTCATTTTTATTTTTAGTAAGCGGGAATAGCTCAGTTGGGAGAGCACAACCTTGCCAAGGTTGGGGTCGCGAGTTCGAGTCTCGTTTCCCGCTCCATTTTAGTATTTAAGTTTTGATATTGTTGATGATTATATCATATATTTATTTTAATTTAGTTTAAAAGAGGCATGGCATTAATATGTTTAAGTGCGGTAAATTATATATAAATCATGAGTTGTGATATCATCAAATATGTAAATCGTGTTTATTAGTATGGAGATAAAATGAGTTGAGTAATTGATATAAATATAAATTATGAGTTATTGTCTGTTGATTTCATAAAAATACTGATAATATGTGTTTTTTTAATAAATTTGATTTGATATTTATTATTTTGTATAGATGTATTATATATCGATCTAAAAAAAAATCGATGCTTTGATGATATGGTTTATAGTAGTAAAAATTGATTTTTGAATATGTGCGTATTGTTATTGTTAATCTAATAGTAATTTGATTTAGTTTATATAGGTGTGTTGGTGTGTGTTGAATTGTTATATGAAATATAAAATTTATGTATATATAAAAATAATTCAATAATAAGCGATTATATTAAAAGTTTTTATTTTTTATTTATCAAATAAAATATTTATATCGTCTATAAGACGCTTTAATTATATTAATGATGAAGAAATATGTATTAGTATTATCTGATGAATCTCAAACCCTATTATTAGGCGCTAAATTCGCTTCTGTTTGCGTTCAAGGTTGTGTAATTTATTTAAATGGTTGTATCGGGTCAGGAAAAACCATTTTTTGTAAAGGATTTTTGCGTGAATTAGGACATGTTGACCATGTAAATAGCCCAACTTATACCTTAGTTGAATCTTATATTTTGGCACATTGGCGTGTGTGTCATTTCGATTTTTATCGATTAATTTATTCAGAAGAACTTGAGTGTATGGGTATCAGAGATTATTTTGACGGTCGTACTATATGCTTAATAGAGTGGCCGAAACGAGGAATGGGCATTTTACCAAAAGAAGATATTTCAGTGACGATAAATTATCATAAGCGTCAAGAATCCAGGCAAGTAATTATAGAATCTTTTAGTAATTTAGGTCACAAGATGCGAGATGCTTTATTAGCATATTGGAAAATAGATACATGAAGTTGAAATACGAAATAATTTTCGTAATAATATTTTTAAAATATTTGTGTGTTGAATCAGTTATAGCGTCAGCTCTTAGTTCAATTTCTATTACCAATGGTCTAAATCAAGCTACAGTGATATTAGACAGCACTGTTGTTCCTGTGTATATGGTGTTTTATTTACATAGCCCGGAAAGGATTGTAATAGATCTGCTAAATACATCTAAAGTTCAAAAAAATGTATTTCCAATAAATTTTAATGGCACTAATTTAGTGAGATGTATTCGTTCGAATACATCTGTTAATCATCATAGCGTACGTATAGTATTAGATTTAACTTGTCCTTCAAATATAGGAACAGTAACTCAAAAGAAAATAAAAGAAAATTATCGTATTATATTAGTAGTTTTGAAAAAAAAATCATTTGCTGCAACTGATGTAAATACTAGTAAGGTGCCGTCTATTACACATCATAAAATTCATGTTCATTCAAACCAAGTAATGAATAATCCAAAGAAAATAATAGATGCACAATTTATAAAAAATCAGAATCGCAGAAAGACATTATCTCCTATTATTGTAGCTATCGATGCCGGACATGGAGGACAAGACCCGGGGGCTACAGGGCGCCGAGGAATATACGAAAAAAATGTTACTATTAATATAGCTAAGAAATTGAAAATATTATTGGATTCAGATCCAAGATTTAATGCTATTATGATCCGTGATGGAGATTATTTTTTATCGGTTATGGAACGTTCTAATTTAGCTCGAAAAAGAGGGGCAAATGTATTAATTTCTATTCATGCAGATTCTGCTTTAAACACTAATGTTAGAGGGGCGTCAGTTTGGGTGTTATCGAATCGTCGCGCTAAAATTGAAATGATACATTGGTTGCAATGCAGTGAAAAACATTCAGAGTTATTGGGTGGATTAGGAGATATATTAACTAATTATCGTAGCGATCCGTATTTTAATCATTTAGTTTTAGATTTGCAATTTGGTTACGCTCAACGGGTTGGGTATGATATTGCAGCGCATGTATTATATCAATTAAAAAATATTACTTCTTTGCATAAGGAAGTGCCTGAGTATTCTAGTTTTGGGATATTACGATCTCCTGATATTCCGTCTATTTTAGTAGAAACTGGATTTATTAGTAATGCAAAGGAAGAGTTTCTGCTTGCTAGCAATGGATATCAAGAAAAAATCGCTAATGCTTTATACAAAGGTTTGCGTTCTTATTTTATAATAGCCCAAAAAAATTGTTAGATTATTGATGAGATCAAAAACCATGTGTTATTGAGAATTAATGAATCAGAAGAATACTATTCTTTCAAATAAATGATCACATTATACGAGGTTTTCATGCAATTATTTTAATATCAATTAAATGCATTTATATATAAGAGTTAACGTATTTCTTGAAATAATCGAAGTTTTTGATAAATTCTAGAAATGATTAAAATAATGATATTTTAATTTTTTTAAATCAGTTGAGAAAGAATAGTATTGAACATCGGCCATTAGCTATATTTTTAATGGGCCCTACGGCTTCTGGAAAAACAAGTTTAGCTATAGCTTTAAAAAAAATGAAATTAAAAATAGATATTGTTAGTGCTGATTCAGCTTTGGTGTATCGTGGTATGAATATCGGTACAGCTAAGCCTGTTGCTGAAGAATTAAAGCTAGCCCCACATAAATTGATAGATATTCGTGATCCAGTTGAATATTATTCAGTAGCAGATTTTTATTTAGATGCAAATAATGAGATGGAAAAAATTACAAAATCTGGATACACACCTTTGTTGGTTGGTGGAACAATGTTGTATTTTAAAACTTTATTAGAAGGATTGCTTTTTTTACCAGCAACTAATCAAAAAATTCGTGATGATTTAGAATATAAAGCACAAAAAATAGGATGGATCAATATGTACGATTTATTAAAACGTATCGATCCTATTTCGGCAAGTAAAATTCATGCAAATGATCACAGGAGAATAATTCGAGCATTAGAGATTTTTTTTATTTCTGGTAAAACACGGGCAGAATTAAAATTAATCACTACTCAAAAATTGAAATATCGATTTCATCAATTTGCTATTGTTCCTGCAAACCGTGATCTATTGAATAATCGAATTGAACAACGTTTCCATAGAATGTTAGATATTGGATTTGAAAATGAAGTTATCAAGTTATTTAATCGAGCTGATTTGCATACAAAAAAAGTAAAATCATCGATTTCCTGTGTTGGTTATCGTCAGATGTGGGAATATTTATCTGGTAATATCAATTATAATCAGATGATAACAAAAGGAGTTTGTGCTACGCGACAACTTGCGAAACGTCAATTAACTTGGTTACGTAAATGGCCGAATTTAAATTGGTTAGATAGTGATAGTTTATCTATGGCAATCGATAATATATCGAAGATATTAACTAAAAATGTATCTGATATATGAAATTGAAAAAATTAAATTGTAATTTATCTAATATTTTATATTATTGAAATAATAAAAAATTAATTTTTTTTAAGGAGGTTTAAAAATAAATATAGTTTAATTGTAGATAAGATCTATTGCGGCGCATTACACTGATGGGTGTGCTTGGTTTTTGTTTATTTAAAAAATGATATTAAATTTTGTAAGAAGGGATTGAGTCTATTGATAAATTTGTGGTGTTGCTTAAAAATACAGTGAATCAAATGATTTATATATATAACAATATCTATTATTGTACCGTCTCGTATTGTCACATATTATGTGAGTCACACTAGTAATAAAACTGAGTTCTGATCGTTTGTTTCATAAATTTTCATTTTTTACGTATGATTAGGTATTAAATTTAATCTTATCAAATATTATTAAGTATAGTATATTATAAAGTGTTTGATAATTTTATTATAGATAATTTGCGTATATGTATAATTTATTTGTGGAGTACTTTTAATTGTGTGATTTAGATGATTCTAGCGATCTATCTATTTTAGTTGATACTTTTTTTTCTAAAAAAAAAGAGGATAAAAATTTTAATTTACAGGAATTTTTATCTTTGGCATCTGCAGCAGGAATGCGGATTTTGGATAGACTGACCAGTCATTGTAAGACTTGTAATGTTAAATATTTCATTGGAAATGGAAAGGTATTAGAATTAAAACAAATGATTCAAAATCATTCTGTATCTGTTGTGTTGTTCAATTGTATTTTATCTCCTCGTCAAGAACGGAATCTTACGTGTTTATTGCAATGTAAGATAATTGACAGAAATCAGCTCATTCTAAATATTTTTGCACGACGTGCGCGTACATATGCGGGTAAATTACAAGTTAAATTAGCTCAATTACGGTATTTAAGTTCTCGTTTAGTGCATGAATGGAGTCATCTTGAACGTCAAAAAGGAGGCATTGGTTTACGGGGGGGGTCAGGAGAGATGCAATTAGAAAGCGATCGTCGTTTATTGCGTAAAGAGATGACCCAAATTTTATTGCGTTTAAAAAAAATAGAAAATCAGCGAAATCAGAGCAGGCGTCATCGTTTTAGAATTGGAGTGCCTACTGTTTCTTTAGTAGGATATACTAATGCTGGAAAATCTACTTTGTTTAACACAATGACCGCGTCACATGTTTATACAGCCAAAAAATTGTTTGCTACTCTTGACCCTACATGCAGACGTATTGTATATGAAGGGGCGCATAATATTTTATTAGTAGATACAGTTGGTTTTATTCAAAATTTACCGAAAAGTTTAATATCTTCTTTTCAGGCAACTTTACAAGAAACAATCCAAGCAACGTTATTATTACATGTTGTTGATGTTGCCGATGAAAGACTTGAAAAGAATATTAATACAGTACATTATATTTTGAGTAATATAAACGTTCATAAAATTCCAATGCTTTTGGTAATGAATAAAATAGATCAATTAAAGAAGTTAATACCACGTATTGATCGAGATGATGATGGATATCCAATACGAGTATGGATATCAGCTCAAAACAATTTAGGTATTTCTTTATTAATGAAATCTATTAATGAATTACTATCAAATGATATGGTTACTTATGAATTACGAATGCGTATAAATGACGATTTATGTCAGAAATTGTATAGATTACAAGTTGTGACACAATATTGGGTTGAAGATCATAATTATATTAGATTAAAAATACATTTATCTTCTGCAGATTGGTGTCGTTTATTAAAAAATAATAAATTATTGATAGATTATGTGGTTTAATTTTTTTAGAATGAGAAGAATAGTGTAGATGATTCATGTAATGTGCGAGGAAAATATGGTTTGTAATTATTTCAATAACTATAAGTATATCTATGATCCATGGGGGCATCATGATAAGAATGATGTAGATCGTTTTTCTTCTACAGATAAGAATAAATCTGAATTGAATATGTTAGATTCAAATAAATATTTAGATAAAATAACTGATAAGTTAAATATATTTAGCCATCAAAATAAAGATTCAAAAAAATTTAATAAAAATAAAAACTTATATATAATGTTAGCATTAATTGTTGTTGTTTTTACGTGGGTTATTAGCGGCTTATATACGATTAAAGAGGCAGAGCGTGGGGTGGTTTTGAGATTTGGAAAATATCATCATTTAGTGCAACCAGGATTAAATTGGAAACCTACTTTTTTTGATGTTGTTATTCCAGTAAATGTAGAATCAGTACGTGAATTAGCGGCTTCTGGGATGATGTTAACTTCAGATGAAAATGTAGTTCGAGTAGAAATGAATGTACAGTATCGTGTCACTGAACCAAAAAATTATTTGTTTAACGTCATTGATGCTGATGATAGCTTGCGGCAAGCTACTGATAGTGCTTTGCGTGGGGTTATTGGAAAATATAATATGGATCGTATTTTAACAGAAGGACGTACGGTGGTACGTAGTGATACCCGCAGAGTTTTAGAGAAAACGATATACCCTTATAATATGGGCATTACTTTATTAGATGTAAATTTTCAAACAGCTCGTCCTCCAGAAGAGGTAAAAGCGGCATTTGATGATGCTATTGCTGCTCGGGAAAATGAACAGCAATATATTCGTGAGGCTGAAGCTTATGCCAATGAGGTACAACCACGCGCTAATGGGCATGCTCAACGTATTTTAGAAGAAGGTCGTGCGTACAAAGCACGCACTATTTTGGAAGCACAAGGAGAGGTACAAAGATTTTCTAAAATTTTGCCAGAATATAAAGCAGCTCCTGAAATTACTCGTGAGCGACTATATATAAATTCTATGGAGCGTGTATTAAGTAATACTAGAAAAATATTTGTAAATTCAAAAAATACACAGAACGTATTGTTGTTGCCTTCGAATCAAATAAAACAGATTAAAGATAATAACAATAAAGTTGGCTATACTGATGATAACATTGACAATACTGATGATATTTTTAATATCAATCAAATATGTGATACTAATGATGCTAATGTTAATAACTCACAGTTAATATCGAAAAGTAGTCAACTGGCTCGCCGTAAAAATACTATGCCTAAAGAGAAAGTATTAGATCAAAGACAGGCCAATATACAACGTGTTGATATTGCGCGTAAAGGGAGAGAGTCGTAGATGATACGAAATGTTTTTTCATTTGTTATATGTATAGCAATAATGTTATTTTTTTCTTTATTTACTATAGAAGAGGGACATAAAGGTATTATATTGCGTTTTGGTAAAGTATTGCGTGACCCAGATAATAATCCATTAATTTATAATCCTGGATTGCATATAAAAATTCCATTTATTGAGACAATAAAAATTTTAGATTCACGTATTCAAACCATGGATAATCAAGCAGATCGATTTGTTACTATGGAAAAAAAGGATTTAATTATTGATTCTTATGTTAAATGGCGTATTAGCGATTTGAGTCGATATTACTTAGCAACAGGGGGGGGTGATATTGCTCAAGCAGAAGTATTGATAAAACGAAAATTTTCCGATCGTTTGCGTTCAGAATTAGGAAGATTAAATGTGCAAGGTATTGTGACAGATTCAAGAAATAAATTAATGACTGATGTACGTGCATCATTAAACAATGGTACCTCGGGGGAGGAAGTGCCGGAAGAATTGCGTTTCAATAACATTAAAAAATTTAATTTTTATTTAAAAAATAATGATATGTCAACACAAAAAAGACATTGTGTTTCTGATATAGTCCATCCGAATAGTATGGCCGCATTGGGTATTGAGATAGTAGATGTGCGAATTAAACAAATTAATTTGCCGACAGAAGTATCTGATGCAATTTATCAGCGTATGCGTGCGGAGCGTGATGCTGTCGCTAGGCGTCATAGATCTCAAGGACGAGAGGAGGCAGAGAAATTACGTGCCACAGCAGATTATGAGGTAACACGTACTCTAGCTGAGGCAAAACGTCAATCTTTAATTGTTCGAGGCGAAGCTGATGCAGAAACTGCTAAATTATACGCCACGACTTTTAATGAAGACCCATCATTTTATGCATTAGTACGTACTTTACGTGCATATGAAAATAGTTTTAAGAAAAACAATAATGATCTTATGGTGTTAAGCGAAGAAACCGACTTTTTACGTTTTATGAAATCATCGAAAAGTACCACCAGTATTCATCATTGATTATGTATTAAAGTTGTTTATATATTCTAAGTGGCTATCATTTACTGTGTTTGATGCAGTGGAATATATATCATTATATGATATTCGGAATAGAAAATATGTATTTAATCTATATTGAAATAGTTATTCAGATTAATAGGTGATATAAGAAATGGCTAGAAATGTTGTGGTGTTAGGAGCTCAATGGGGTGATGAAGGTAAAGGGAAAATAATTGATTGGTTAACTCCCCAAGCTCAATATGTAGTGAGATATCAGGGGGGGCACAACGCTGGCCATACTATAGTGGTAGATCAAAAAAAAGTTACTTTACATTTAATTCCATCTGGAATTTTGCACGATCATGTTACTACTATTATAGCTAACGGCGTTGTATTATCGCCAATGTCTTTAATAAAAGAAATCGAAATGTTACAATTGTCGGGTGTGTCTACACGTAAACGTATATTTATTTCCGCATCTTGTCCTTTGGTACTGTCTTATCATGTAGCAATGGATTTGGTGAGAGAGAGTAATCAGGTTTCTAAAGCTATTGGTACTACAGGGTGTGGTATTGGACCAGTTCATGAGGATAAAGTTGCGAGACGTGCGTTACGAGTGAGTGATTTATATGACTTAAAAAATTTTGAAAATAAACTAAAAGATGTAGTAAATTACTATAATTTTCAATTAGTTCATTATTATAAGACTCAGCCTATTAATTATCAGATGATTTTAGATGAGGTGATGTCAGTTTCTGATATATTACTAGATATGGTTGTTGATGTGCCTGAATTATTATATGATGCTTTAAAACGAGGCGATTCAGTTATATTTGAAGGCGCGCAGGGTAGTTTGTTGGATGTTGATCATGGAACATATCCTTATGTGACATCTGCTCATACTATTGCTGGAAGTGTAAGTATTGGCGTAGGGATTGGATTGAGTTATATTGATTGTGTTTTAGGTATTGTAAAAGCGTATTCTACTCGTGTTGGATTTGGCCCTTTTCCCACAGAATTGTCAAACGATATAGGTAAGCAGTTATGTATTAATGGAAATGAATATGGTTCTACTACTGGACGCCGTCGTCGCACTGGTTGGTTTGATGCGGTAGCAGTACGGTATTCTGTAAAGATTAACTCTTTCCTTTCATGTTGTTTAACAAAGATTGATGTTTTAGATGGTTTAGAAGAGGTAAAAATTTGTATCGCATATCGCAGGAGAAACGGACAAGTAATACATAATTTTCCATGTTTTTTGGAAGAATTAGAAAATTTAGAGCCTGTATATGAAACATTATCTGGATGGATGAAAAGCACTGCAGGTATCACGGTGTTTCAGAAACTTCCCAAGGAAGCACAGTATTATGTTAAGCGCATAGAAGAAATTATTGGAGTGCCTATAAATATTATCTCTACTGGTTCAGAGCGCTCCGCAATAATAGTATTGCATAATCCTTTTGATTCCTGATTAATATAAGGAAATTGATACCTTTTTATAAAAAAATACTATTTGTGCAATGATAAATTAAAAATATTAAAATTCATAGTTTTTGTAATGATTTTTTTGTAAATTACTGTTAAAATTAGTTCAATATTATATGAATAAATAATCATTTAATAAATGAGATGAGCGAATTAGCATATGGTATACATGCCGTACAATCTATTTTAGATCATTATTCAAATAGAATTTTATCTGTTCATATTGTTTGTAAATCTAAAGATTTGCGTTTAAAATTGCTAATTGATCAGATAAAACGATGTAACATTAGCATTAAAAAATGTAGTCGTAGACAGTTAGATATCCAATCTCAAGGTGCGCTACATCAAGGTATTGTAGCTAAAATAACTTCAAAATGTTGTCTGAAAGAAAATGATTTGCCGAATTTTTTAATGGAATGTAAAACTACACCATTATTATTGATATTAGATGGAGTTACTGATCCTCATAATTTAGGAGCATGTTTACGATCTGCAGATGCAGCTGGGGTGGATATAGTTATTGTGCCGTGCAATCGTTCGGCACGGTTAAATGGCACAGTTAGAAAAGTAGCTAGTGGATCCGTGGATAATATACCTTTTATGCAGGTAACTAATTTAACTAGGACATTGCGATTACTTCAAAAATATAATATTTGGATTATTGGTACTGTGATGCAATCAAAACGTCTTATTTTCAATAGTGAATTAATTAGGCCATTAGCTTTTGTAATGGGTTCTGAAGGAAATGGTATTCGTTACTTGACTAAGAAAAATTGTGATGAATTAGTTACTATCCCAATGTTAGGCAGTGCTACATCGCTTAATGTCTCAGTTGCTGCGGGGATATGTTTATTTGAAGCATTAAGACAACGTGAGAAATATAAATAGTGATAATCAATATTATATGATATGGTATTAATTATTTATCGTAGAAGGTTGATATTTTCAGAATTTACTTCAAATAAAGTTTATATAGAGGTAGAACGTATAAATAATATAAATATCTTATCATTTTTCAGAATGTTGTTAGTTTCAATAAAGTGAAAGATTTTAGTAATAAAAGGAATATAGTATGCGTTATTACGAAATAGTTTTTATGGTGCATCCTGATTTTAGTGAGCAAATATCTAGTGTAATTAATCATTATACAGAAATTGTGATGAGTGCTTGTGGTAAGGTTCATCGTGTAGAAAATTGGGGACGTCGTCAATTAGCATATCCGATTAAAAAATTATATAAAGCTTATTATGTCTTATTGAATATAGAAGTATCTCAAAGTACTATTAAAGAATTGAGTGATGATTTTCGTTTTAATAATACTATTATCCGCAGTATGATTATACGTACTAAATATGCAGAAACTAATCCATCTCCTATGATGCAAAAGAAAGAAGAGAACTAAGGGTGTTATGTAAGAAAAGGAGTACATAGTAGAAAACATATATGATATATATATGTGTGCTTAAGTAGAAAATGTATTGGTGGTTGATTTAAGTATATGTTCATAATGTGTTTGTTTAATTGAGTTATTTATGATTTTTTAGTTATGCGCGATGATTGAAAGTATAGGAATGTGTTGCTTTGCGTTTGACGGAAAAACGGCACATAGTAATTGTGATAAGTTAGTGAATTTTATATGCATATGTATAATAAATATGGAGTTAGCTATGGGTCGATTTGTACGTCAGCGTAAATTTTGTAGGTTTACAGCGGAAAAATGTATTTATATTGATTATAAGGATCTTGTTACAATACAGCATTCTATTATAGAAAGTGGAAAAATTATTCCAAGTAGAATTACTGGAACGAGAGCAAGATATCAAAGACAGTTAGCGCGTGCTATTAAGAGAGCGCGTTATTTATCTTTACTCCCGTATACTGATCATCATAAGTAATTATTTAAATTTTGTGGATTCATGTGTTTTTGCATATTATAACGGAAATCAAAAAATGAAGATTATTTTGCTGAATAATATTAATAAGCTTGGAAATATAGGATCAGAAGTTGCTGTACGGTCGGGTTATGCTCGTAATTTTTTAATACCAAAATCTAAAGCAATGTCCGCTACAAAAGAAAATATTAAAATATTTAAAGAACAACAACTTGAGTTGCATACTAAAGTTATAGAGGCTCAAACCAGGGCTAAATTTTGTGCTGATAAAATTAATAAATTAGGTAGTGTTACTATTAAGGCTAAATCAGGTGTTGAAGGAAAATTATTTGGGTCTATTGGTTCTCGTGATATAGCTACTGCTATTACAACAGCTTCTGGGTTAAAGATTTCTAAATCTCAGATTAGATTACCTAATCATGATGTATTGAAAACTATTGGTACATATAACATAAATATTCATATTTATAATGAGATTTTTGCTAATATAAACGTTATTATCCTTGGCGATATGCCTAATAATAAATAGTTATGAGTAATATAGTAAATAGTTTTATATATTTGTTGAAAAAAAATTTTATGGATCTTTATTGATTATAATTTAAAAGTGTGAGGCATATATATATTCGTGTATAGAGATACAAATAAAAATTTATGTCATTTATTTCAATTAATCATCATAGTATACATGACTGTTTAAAATCCAGTGTATCTTTTATCAATATATTACTTACGTGTTGTGTGTATGAATTTGTGTTATGTATCGCATAAAAATTTAGTAGGATATATATTATGATATTCCAGTATGGAATGATTAGAAAAATAAGTTGTATTGCTCGTAAAGCTGGATCAGAAATTATGAGGTTTTATAATGGGAGCGTGAGGTTAGATGCATACCAAAAGTTAGATAAGTCTCCTGTAACTAATGCTGATTTATATTCACACAGGATTATCGTGCATTCGTTGAAAAATTTGACACCTGATATTCCAATTTTATCCGAAGAGGATATTACTAAATGGCAGGAATGTAGAGATAGAATTTGTTTTTGGTTAATAGATCCCTTAGATGGAACTAGGGATTTTTTGTTGCACAATGGTGAATTTACTGTTAACATTGCTTTTATTGAATATGGCCAACCTATTATGGGGGTGGTGTATGTTCCTGCATATGATCTTTTATATGCGGCAGATAATGGACAAGTATGGAAAATTAATACTAAAGGAGAACGTATAAATATTGCAGTAAGTACATCTAGTTATCCAATCGTAGTAATGAGTCGTAGTAATATTTGTTGCAATCAACAAAACTTGTGCAGTTATTTAAAAAAATTACAGAACTATAAGCTTGTTAATATTGGATCATCATTTAAGTTTTGTTTAATAGCAGAAGGTATGGCTCAGTTTTATCCGAGATTTTCTTGTACTAAAATATGGGATACAGCTGCCGGGCATGTGATAGCTAGAACAGCCGGTGCTATTGTTAATGATTGGTATGGCAATCCTTTGCATTATAAAAATATCAATAAATCTTTTTTAAATCCAGGTTTTCAAGTCGCATCATATTGATGATCATATATATTATATTGTAATTATATATGTGATTCATATGAAATAATGATTTCAGTGTTTAAATTTTAATCTGTAGTATTATTTATACAAGTTATTACTAATATATCAATAATTTATATGAGAATATAGCGCAAAGCGTTTGATGTGTCATTTTGTAAAAGTATGGGTCGGTATAGATTTTATGTCATATATTATTCACATAATTATTAGTTATAAATTATTAACGTGGTATGGCCAGAAAGGTTGTATGTTATAAAAGTTAATAAATATGTATATTACATTAATAGATCTTAAAAAAAATGAAAGATTCTTGTGTAGGTTATTTCGATAAACATATTATATGAATGAATGATATATTGATATTGTTTTTATTAACACTTTAATATAGTCAAGGATTCGATATATGTTTAAGGATCTGCGAAAGTATATAGTAATGAGATTGTGTTTGGTTGTTTATTTCTGTGTGCCGCTAATATGTAATAGTGATATTAGTTTAAGAATAGAAGGATTAAATAATGAATTAGATTATAATGTACGTAAAAAATTGTTTGATACATGCTCTAATATAAGAGTTGTAGATTCAGATTTGAAAAAAAAAATAGATAACGCAGTTAGAGCTGGATTGCGCCCTTTAGGTTATTATGATCCTACGTTGATTTTTTTTCCTGTTAAGTTTTTAAACAAAGAATCTGATTTACTAGTTATTAAAGTTGAACCTGGAGCTCCAATTATAGTTACTGAGGTAAATGTTATCATACGGGGAGATGGTGGAAAAGACGTTGATTATCAACAAATAATAAAAGATAGCAAATCTTTTATCGGAAAAAGATTAAATCATAATGATTATGAACAGTTTAAAAATAAACTGTATAATTTGGCATTATTTAAAGGATATTTTGATGCTAAACTCCAAAGTAGTCAACTTATTGTTATACCTTCTCGTTGCCAAAGTATTTGGAATATAGATTTTTATAGCGGCCAACGCTACTTTTTTGAAAGCATTAAATTCCATGGTAGTCAAATTACGGAAAACTATTTAAAAAATATATCTAATATACGTTCAGGAGAGCGTTATAGTGCCACATCTGTTATAGAATTAAATCGTCGGCTTTCTTCTACTAATTGGTTTGAATCAATATCGATTTCTTCAGATTATATACGTTGTCAACAAAAAAAAAATTAACATTAGATGTTTTGCTGTATCCTTGTGCAAAAAATAATTTTGCAACAGGATCTGGTTATACTATTGACACAGGTCTAAGAACTAAAATAATTTGGAAAAAACCGTGGATTAACGCGCATGGGCATAGTTTAGAAAGTAATTTTAGTTTATCTACGTTAGAACAAATTATAGATTTAAGTTATAAAATTCCAATTTTTAATAATCCATTAGAACAATATTATTTATTACAAGGAGGGTTAATACATGAAGATATACATAATATTCAGTCTAGTGTTATGAGTATAAACATAGCTCGTTATTGGAATTGTTCCCGTAAGTGGCAACGTTCAATTAATCTGCACTGGCACTTTAATCATTATGATAATAATCATACTACTAAAAATATAATGTTAATTTATCCAGGAATAAGTATATATCGTATTCGTAAACGTGGTGAAATAATGCCATATTGGGGAGACAGTCAGCGTTATTCAATCAATGTATCTAATGATTACTGGAAATCAGATATCAATTTTATTGCTGTGCAAGCGCAAAATATTTGGATTCGAACATTATTAAAAAACCATCGTGTTTTAGTGCGTGGGAATGTAAGTTGGATAGGTATTAATAATTTTTCATCTATTGGTTTAATGTCACGATTTTTTTCCAGTGTAGATAATGGTATTCGTGGATATAAATATAAATCTTTATATCCTTATGATAATTTTGAATGTTTTACAGATATTGCCACTAAACTAATCACTACTACGTTTGAATATCAATATAATATGGTTAGTAAATGGTGGGGAGTTATTTTTTTAGACGCAGGAGAAGTTACTAATGATATTAGATGGAATAATTTTAAATCCGGTATAGGTATTGGAGTGCGTTGGCAATTACCAATAGGTCCGATCAAATTAGATGTAGCAACTCCGTTAATGCATAGAGGAAGGATAAATTGTCATTCTTTGTATCTGTATGTTAATTTAGGACCAGATTTATGATTTTTATAAAGAAAATCTGTGCTGTTTTATTGTTGTTGACATCAATGATATGTGGAGTTTTGATGTTTTTGTTAGGTACTAATATGGGAACATATTTAATTTTTACGGGAATTAGATATTGTATTCCTGGATTAACATTTGATTCTGTTTCTGGTAATTGGGGAAATTTTAATATAACTCATGTAGTATATGAAACGTCGATCGGTATAATTGATGTTGATGAATGTAATATTTTTTTAAATCTAAAATATATATGGAGTAAACAAATATATATTAATCATCTTTTTTTAGAAAATGTTTGCATAAAAATTAAAAAAAATGATACGACAAATAAAAGACATAAAAAATACAAAAGGATAAATATAGATAATATTTTTTTCCTTATGTTTCCTGTAACATTGAAAAATGTGGTATTACAGAATGTTCGTATTAATTTAAATAATAACGTGTTTAAATTAAAGGAATTGGATACTGGATTAACATTTCAAGATAATTTATTGACATTTTTACCCACAAATATTAAAGGAGCGGTTTTAAAGTTTTTCGATATTAATATATCAAATATCGAACCTAATATGATAGGCATGTATAGATATATTGATCAATGGAATATGAAGAATTTGTTAAAATTATTCTCCAATGAATTATCAATAACATTACCTACTTTCAATATTCCTATAAATATAAATTTAGAGAATGTCAAAGGAAATAATTTTTATATTTTTGATAATAATAATAATTATATTATCGATGATTTTTGCTTACAAGCATATTTATGTAATCAGTCCGCAAGTATAAAACTAAATGTTAAATTATCGGATGGTTATTTTAATGTAAGAGCTAATATAATGCTTAAAGAGTATTACCCAATCAATATAGTAGTTAATTATATTTGGTGTAATATTACTAATATTATCAGAAATTCTGTCAATATAGACAATAAGGATACAAGAAAGATACAATTAGTTATTTCAGGAGAATTATATAATGAGATATGTCTTTCTTTTGATTTTTTAGGTGTCATTTCTACAGTACATGTATTATTAAAAACTAAGATAATGAAATTTGGTACGCCCATAAATATGTCTGTGGTTGGTAGAAAAATACCACTTTATTTTTTAGGAAAGAATGACTATTTAGTGGAAGAAATTGATTTATGCTTAAATGGTGAAATAAGAAGTTATTGTATCCAAGTAACATCTCGATTGAGTAGTGCTAAATTTCCATTAGCGCGCGTAGTTATGAACGTTAATGGAGATATTGATGGTTGTTCTATTTCTAAATTAAGAGTAACTGTGTTAGATGAATATCTAGATATTCAGGGAGTTATTAATTGGAGGGACATGATTAGTTGGAATAGTATATGTGTATTAAATAAAATTAATTTTTCTCAAAAATGGTTAAAGCGTCCTATCAAATTATCGGGAAATATCACAATGCAGGGGCATGTATGTTCTAAGACTTGGGATATAACAGTGTCTGATTTAAATCTCAATGGGATTATAGGAGATCAGAATATCTCATGTATAGGAGCATTATATAGCAATTCAACTGGTACATGGAAAATACCCACGTTATTAATTAAATGGGGATCTAATATATTAGAAATAAAAGAAGAATTAAAAAAAGATTCTATTTTTAATATTACGCTGGTAGCGCCAGATTGCAACGTAATCGCATCTGGATTAACCGGTAGTGTATATGGAAAATTTAAATTATACGGACCTGTTAGATATCCTATTAGACCTAGGCTGCAGTTGAGTATTAATGCATGTTCTTTGTGCTGGCGCGATAGGAACTTGAATATTGATAAGATTATTGTAAATGGCGACATTTTTGGTGATTCTATTACACAAAGCAAAATTTTTATTCAAGCAGACAAGATAAGGTATGGAATTTTATCGTTTCATCAGTTGATTATGCAAGGACAAGGTAATATTAAAAAACATTATTTAAAATTCATGGCATACGGAGATATGTTATCCGGACAAGTAAAATTGTGTGGTAATTTGGATTTTTTTCATAAAACTTGGCATAGTAGGATTGATAAAACGAGTATTATTACTTCAACAGGAACGTGGAAATTAATGCAAGATATTGTTCTTACTTATCAATATTTGACACGAAAAATTATTGTAGATACACATTGTTGGGAAATCATTGATTGTGTTATTCCTGTTCCTAATATTTTAAAAAAAAATATTTTGAATAAAGTGAATGATTTGTTTAAGAGTTGTAATGTGGTTTCTTTAGGAATTTTATTGCCAGAATCAATAAATATACACAGTGCTCGTATATATTGTATGAATTGTCATTGGATATTAGGAACGTTATTACCAAGAGGTACAATTTCATTTATAGGAAAACAGATCAACATCAAGTCTGCTATTGCAGAATCAGGAGTTGCTCCTATTAATATAAATAATATAACTACGAAAATTATATTCACTCAAACTACTACATATTGTAAGTGGCTCATGAATATTGGAAATGATGATCACAATCATGGACTATTCAGAATAACTACATTACATAATACATCTAAAATAACAGGACATGTACAGATTCAAAATGTTCCGTTAGTGTCTTTTTGTAATTCATTGATTTCATTAAAAGAACCTTTAAATGGATTGTTAAATTTAAATATCCACTTTTATGCGCATAAACATCGTTTAAAAATTTATGGTATAGCTCAATTACAAAATTTTAATTGTAATAAACCTGATACACCATTTTTTTTTAAAAATGGTCAAGTATTTATGAGATTCTTTGGAGATCATGCTGTATTAAATGGAGCAATAGATACAGATAATGGATGTAAGTTATATTTAAATGGTAAAATTATTAATTTTGATTCTGTTAGTAGTATGCGTGCATTTTTTAAAATACGAGGGAATCAAGTTAATTTTTGTATATCTCCAGAGATAAAAATGAAAATATCTCCTGATATTACTTGTACGATTACTTCAGAAAAAATTCATATACACGGGAACGTAGTAATCCCTTGGGCTTACATTAAAGTGAAGGAACATTTAAAAAATATAGTAGGAATTTCCTCTGAGGAAATTCTGTTAGATGATAATTTTAAACCTATTTTAGATAGTTCTAAAAATTTATCTATTTCTGTTTCTTCTAATGTTAATGTATATCTTGGTAATGATGTGAATTTTAATGGATTGGGTTTATGTGCGAAATTAAGGGGTAATTTAGAAATTGGATATGATAAAAATCATTTGGTATTAACAGGGCATATTGGTATGCTCTCTGGGCATTTTCAAGTATATGGTCAAAATTTAATAGTAAAAAAAGGACAATTACTATTTTCTGGAGCAATAAATCAACCATATATTGATATTGAGGCTATTTGTGATCCGTCTGATATTAAAAATAGAGGCATGGCTGGCATGCGTATCACGGGTATTTTTGGTCAACTCAAAATAGAAACTTTTTCTAACTCGTCATCTCTTTCTCAGAACAAAGTAATATCATATGCATTGGGTGGAATTAGAAATATAATATTTTTTAATACAGATACGAACATAGTAACTTCTTTATTAATTGGAGCAAGCGTTAGGAATAGTGAAAAATTTATTAATAAAATAGGAAAGATATTCGGTGTTCAAGATTTGACATTAAATACTCAAGATATTATTGTTGCGCCGTTAGTTGCGTTAAGCGGATATATTGCCCCTGGTGTACAAATCAAATATGGAGTTAGTATTTTTGATTTATTGACAACAATAACTATACGTTGTTCTTTGTGTTCACAATTTTATTTAGAAGTGACATCTGGAAATAATCAAGCGATTGATGTGTTATATAAGTTTGATTTTTAATTGGTATAAAAACTAAATATTTTATAAATATGTGAAATTAATAAAAAATATAAACTACATATTTTTTTTAAAACGTTCAAAAGAGTTTAAAATTTCTGTTTTAGCAGCATCAACATTGCCCCAGTTTTTTATTTTTACCCATTTTTTAGCATCTAAATCTTTATAATTTTTAAAAAAATGATTGATTTGAGCGCGTATTAAACTTGGAAAATCACTTATATTTTTTATTAGAGCGTATTGTTCTGAAATTTTATTATGAGGTACCGCAATGATTTTAGCATCTTCTCCAGATTCATCGATCATATTCAGTATGCCTACAGGGCGGCAACTTATTACGCAACCTGAATTTAAAGGATATGGAGTAGGTACTAACACATCCACTGGATCTCCATCTAGTGCTAAGGTATTATTAATATAGCCATAATTGCAAGGGTAAAACATAGGTGTTAATAAGAAACGATCAACAAATATTATTCCGGTTTTTTTATCAATTTCATATTTAATTGGATCAGAGTTCGCTGAAATTTCAATAATAACATATATATCTTCTGGAATATTTTTTCCTGCCGGTACTTGGTTAAAAAGCATTTATATTTCCTGGTATGTGTTTATGATCATCTCTAAAACATGATTATATATCTTTTATGTTTTATTATCAATTCGTTCGTTAATATGGTGTATTATGTTTTTTATAATTATAAGAAAACATTTATATATTTTATGAGGATAAAGAGCATGATTTGTGTGTAATCATAATTACAATTTTCTATGTTTTATTTGTAAATGTTGGTGCTAAATATATTTACGTTTATAAGTACTAAAACTAATGGGTTCTTTGAATTATATAGGTTGCTAAACTTGCTAATGCTTTCCGGTAAGGAGAAGGGGGTAAAATATTGAGACAAGAAATAGCTTTGTTAATTTCTATCTCTGCGCATTGTCGAGTGTATTCTAATGATCCGTATTGATGCATGGTATCTAAAATTGTATTCAACAAATGACGACTGTAACCTTGTTTAATAGCGTGACGTATAAGTGAAGCTTGTTTTGGAGTGCTATGTTGAATAGCGTGTAATAAAGGAAGAGTAAGTTTTCCTTCATTTAAATCATTTCCAATATTTTTTCCAAATATTGTTTCTGATGCATTGTAGTCTAATAAATCATCAACTAATTGAAAAGCCATTCCTACATATCGTCCATAATTACGTAACGCTTTTTCTTGATAAACATTAGCATCGGCTAAAATAGCCGATGCTTGAGAGGCTACTTCAAATAAACAAGCGGTTTTACTATAAATAATCTTCATATAACTGTCGATAGTAATGGTTGGGTCATTGCAATTTGTTAATTGCAATATCTCTCCTTTTGCAATTATATTAACGGCATCTGCCATTAAAGATAATATTCGTAAGGATTCTAATTCGGTCATCATTTGAAAAGCTCGTGTATATATAAAATCTCCTACTAAAACACTGGCGGCGTTACCAAAAATTACATTAGTAGTTACTTTACCGCGTCTCATATGTGATTTATCCACTACGTCATCATGTAATAAAGTAGCAGTATGAATAAATTCTATTAATGTAGCAATAGTAACGTGTTGTGTTTTCTTGTAATGCAATGCTCTTGCAGTTAGCAACGTAATCATAGGTCTAATTCGTTTTCCTCCACTATTAACAATATATTGAACAAGTTTGTCGATTAAATTAATTTCAGATGCTAATCGTGTATAAATTTCTAAATTCACATCTTCCATATCTTGTTCAGTTAGTTTGGATATTTGATTAATGTTCATTGATATTATTACAATTATTAAATGTTAGATATAATTTATATAATTATTTATGTATGTGTAACGATTTGTGTATAGTGTATTTATATTTGTGAGTAATACATGTTAATTTTATTATTGTGTTGAGAAACATTTTTTTTTAATGTATAAGAATATCTATAGAAATAATATCAGATTATAAATGAGAGATGGATTATTATTTATGTACGCAGTTTTTCAAACTGGTGGCAAACAGTATCGTGTTGTCGCAGGACAAGTGATTCATGTGGAGCGGCTTGATATTAATGTTGGTAATCAAGTTGTATTTAATCAAATATTACTTATTAAATATGATGAAGACCTTCAGATAGGTAGTCCTTTTATAAAAGATGGACAGGTTATAGCAGAAATTGTAGCTCATAGTCTTGATCGAAAAATAGAGGTTATTAAATTTCGTCGTCGTAAACATTTTCGTAAATTTCAAGGACACCGTCAATGTTTTACAACAATAAAGATAACAAGTATTAGTAGTAGTCGCGATTCGAATAATTGAAAAATAGGAAATCAAAATGGCACATAAAAAAGCTGGAGGTTCTACTCGTAATGGTCGAGATTCACATAGTAAACGCTTGGGAGTTAAATGCTTTGGAGGCGCATTTGTATCTTCAGGTGCTATTATTGTGCGCCAACGTGGTAATACTTTTCATCCAGGAAAGCATGTAGGTTGCGGAAGGGACTATACTCTTTTTGCTTTAAAATCTGGAAGAGTTTTATTTGAAAAAAAGGGTGCATTTCACCGTAGATTTATTAGTATCATTTCTAATGGATAGTAAATCTAATGTGTTAATGTTACCGAGTCATTAGTTTTGCGTTTGTATAAGTAGGCAATAATTATACCAGAGTGTTTCAGTTACACTGAATGATGATCGGGAATGATTGTATTGGTATTTTTAACTACAAAATATATGCATATATTTTGTAGTTCTAAGAATTATTGCAAAAATAATTTTAATCATTTATGTAGTTTTTAGGGTAATGCAATTACCTATCTAGACATGATAACTGTGGATGTAGAAATAAAATGTTACTACATCATCATGTTGTGATATGAAATTAAAATTTATTTTTGAATAAATTTATACTAGATCGTTAAATGATAAGTTGTATATAACATAAAATGCAGACGATATATTAGAGATATATCATGAAATTTGTCGATATAACTAACATCACGGTTATTGCTGGTAATGGGGGAAATGGATATGTTAGTTTTAAAAAAACTGGAAGAAGAGCTGCTTTTCTACAAAAACCTAATAGTAGCAATGGAGGAAATGGGGGGGATGTTTGGTTGTTGGCGGATCCTAATATTAATACTTTAAGTTATTTTAATTCTAATCGTGTTTTTAAGGCTGGTCACGGACAATGTGGGCGTAGCCGCGGGTGTACTGGTAAACGAGGTAAAGATCTTATCATAAAAGTCCCTTGGGGAACTAGAGTGAGTTACCAAAAGACAAATAAATTATTGGGGGATATGGGTGATAATAGAAAGTGGTTAATGGTAGCGAAAGGAGGGCGGCGTGGCTTCGGCAATGGGCATTTAAAATCTTTTTTACGACGTCGTAAAGAATTTTGTGATACTCATGGGTTAGCGGGAGAATTCAGACATTTATCATTGGAATTGCTTCTAATAGCAAATGTTGGAATATTTGGATTGCCTAATTCTGGAAAATCTAGTTTTATTCGTGTAATATCATCAGCTAGACCAAAAGTAGCAGATTATCCATTTACTACATTAGTACCATATTTGGGTGTAGTCCAAATTAATGATCATGATAGGTTTGTTATTGCTGATATTCCTGGTATTATTAGAGGAGCTTCTAATGGTTTAGGTTTAGGAATGCGTTTTTTAAAACACCTAGAACATTGTCAAATATTATTACATTTTATTGACATTGCGCCTTTGGATAACTCTAATCCGTTAGAAAATATCATTACTATTAAACATGAGTTGAGTAACTACAATAAAAACTTAGTTTGTAAGCCTTGTTGGCTAATATTTAACAAAATAGATTTGTTGGACAGGCATGTGGCGGAAAAAAGAATTGAGCATATTATTAGTTCCTTGAAATGGAGAGGGCGTTATTACTCAATATCATCTAAATATAATACAAATGTATTATCGTTGTGTAATAGTATTATGGAGTTTATTGTTCAGTATAATCAGAATCAAGAACAAATTCTTACATATACTCACGACAATACAATAGGATAGTCATATTGATTGATTTAATTTGTATTTTGACGCGATACGTAATATATCATTAAGTTTAAAATTTTTCAATATCGTGGTTTTCCTATTTATAATGTTTTTCATAGGGCAAATGCTATTTATAAAATAGTGTATATGTAAGAGGAGGGTATTTGTAATTAAATTGTTTAAAAATTAGGTATAATAGTTTTTTATTTTTTAAAAAGATAAAGATATAAATATTATTTAATAATGATGTATTGATTATATATAGATGAGTATTAATTTTTATTAAACATATGCAATAAGATAAAGGTAAAATATGAAGCGTATACCAATGACTGTACGTGGATCTGAAAAGTTGAGAGAAGAATTGGATTATTTAAAAAATATTCGTCGTCCGGAAATTATAAAAAATATTTCTGAAGCGCGTAAGCATGGCGACTTAAAAGAAAATGCTGAATATCATGCCGCTCGTGAACAACAGGGATTTTGTGAGGGTCGTATTCAAGAAATAGAGTCTAAGCTTTCTAATGCCCATATTATAGATATTGCTAGATTAACTACCGGGGATAGAGTAGTTTTTGGTGCTACAGTTGGGATTGAAAATTTAGATACAGCATGTAGAGAAACATATACTATTGTAGGAGATGATGAGTCAAACCTTAAAGAACATATGGTTTCTATAAACTCCCCAATGGCTAGAGGTTTAATTGGTCATAAAGAAGGAGATGTTGTTGGAGTTAATACTCCAACAGGAGAGATAAGATATAAAATAATCCAGGTTAAATATTATTAAAAATATGTTTTTGAATTTTTATTTTTTTGAAAAAATTTATAGAATAGTAATTATAAAATTAAGAATTTAAGTTCTATGTGTTTGTATAATCTATATAGACACACGTTTTATGCAAATGTATGGCATAATTCATGTTATTACTAGTAGGTTTATATTTTAATTTTTGTGTGTTTTTGAGATTTGTTATTTGTAATTAGATATGTTTTATTATACGTATTATTTGAAATATTTGGAAGAATATATAAATTATATATGCACATAAATTTAATCTATTTTATAAAAAAAATTTTTTATTTCAGTGAAATTGTAAGGAACATAGATTATCGCTGTTTTATTAATGTTGTTTATTTATTATTTAAAAATACTTGAGAAGTAATAACCTGGCATGGCACATAGAAAACGTTCAATACGTTCTTCAAAGTGGGTACAAAGATATTTTAAAGATCAGTATGCGAGAGAAGCTCAAAGACGGCAATTGAGATCACGGTCTTGGTTTAAGCTTGATGCGATAAATCGTATGGATGCATTGTTTTCCACCGGAATGACAGTAGTGGATTTAGGATCAGCGCCTGGTGGTTGGGCGTTGTACGCAAAAAATGAAATAGGAAGTACAGGCCATATTGTAGCTTGTGATATATTGTCTATGCGTAGAATTTCTGGGGTGAGTTTTTTGAAAGGAGATTGTTCTGATCCTGATATTTTTAAAATATTGTGCACATGGGTAGGGTATAAAAAGGTTCATGTTGTTTTATCTGATATGGCTCCTAATACAACTGGTATATCAATAATTGATGTAAGTCAATCTATATATCTTGGAAATTTGGCGTTAGATATTTGTCGTGGTGTTTTAATGCGTAAAGGTACTTTTTTAGTAAAAGTTTTTCAAGGCAGGGGTTGGGATAAATACTTATGCGATGTGCATTCTTTATTTAACATAGTAAAAATCCGCAAACCAGATGCCTCTAGATCTCGTTCTCGTGAGGTTTATATTGTAGCGAAAGAACGTAAGTAAGTATAATTAACATGTGGACATGTTAAAATTATTTAAATTTTGTTGTAATGCGAGGGTAAGCTTTTGAGCGATATGGCGAAAAATCTGGGTCTTTGGTTGGTTATTGCAGTAGTCGCGATGTCTTTATTCCAGAATTTTGGGCCTAGCGACTCAGGTAGTCGTAAATTGGATTATTCTACTTTTATGTATGATTTAAATCAAGATCAAGTTAAAGAAGCTCGTATTAATGGCCGTGAAATTGTAGTTATCAAAAAGGATAGTAATCGTTATACTACTTATATTCCAGTCAATGATCCGAAACTACTTGATATTCTTTTAACTAAGAAAGTTAAAGTTGTTGGAGAGCCTCCAGAAGAACCAAGTTTAATTACGTCTATTTTTATTTCTTGGTTTCCGATGTTATTATTGATCGGGGTGTGGGTTTTCTTTATGCGTCAAATGCAAGGAGGTGGTAAAGGAGCTATGTCTTTTGGTAAAAGTAAGGCGCGTATGTTAACTGAGGATCAAATCAAGACTACTTTTGCAGATGTAGCAGGATGTGATGAAGCAAAAGAAGAAGTAAAAGAATTGGTAGATTATTTGCGTGAACCTAGTAGATTTCAAAAATTAGGAGGAAAAATTCCAAAAGGAATATTAATGGTAGGACCGCCTGGTACAGGAAAAACACTCTTAGCAAAAGCAATTGCTGGCGAATCAAAAGTTCCATTTTTTACTATTTCGGGGTCTGATTTTGTAGAAATGTTTGTCGGTGTTGGAGCATCTCGTGTACGGGATATGTTTGAACAAGCTAAGAAAGCAGCTCCATGTATTATTTTTATTGATGAAATTGATGCAGTTGGTCGTCAAAGAGGTGCGGGTTTAGGAGGAGGACATGATGAACGTGAACAAACTTTAAATCAGATGCTAGTGGAGATGGATGGATTTGAAGGAAATGAAGGGATTATTGTTATAGCTGCTACTAATCGCCCAGATGTGTTAGATCCAGCTTTGTTGAGACCAGGGCGATTTGATCGTCAAGTAGTTGTAGGATTACCAGATATCCGAGGGAGAGAACAGATATTAAAAGTACACATTAATCATGTGCCGTTATCATCAGATGTAGATATATTAGTAATTGCTCGGAGCACACCGGGATTTTCAGGGGCAGATTTAGCTAATCTTGTAAATGAAGCGGCATTATTTGCTGCTCGTGATAATAAAAATATGGTATCGATGATAGAATTTGAAAAAGCTAAAGACAAGATTGTAATGGGCGCAGAACGTCGGTCTATGGTGATGACGGAAACTCAAAAAGAATCTACAGCTTATCATGAAGCAGGTCATGCTATCATTGGTAGATTAGTCCCGGAGCATGATCCAGTTCATAAAGTAACCATTATTCCTAGAGGGCGTGCCTTAGGTGTAACGTTTTTTTTACCAGAAGGTGATGTAATTAGTACAAGTCGTCAAAAATTAGAAAGTCAAATTTCTACATTGTATGGAGGGAGACTTGCTGAAGAAATAATTTATGGTCCTAATAAAGTATCTACTGGTGCTTCTAATGATATTAAAGTAGCTACTTCTATTGCTCGGAATATGGTAACCCAATGGGGATTTTCTGAAAGGCTTGGGCCGTTATTGTATACAGAAGAAGAAGGAGAGATATTCCTTGGGCGTTCAGTAGCTAAATCAAAACATATGTCTGATGAAACCGCTCGTATTATTGATCAGGAAATTAAATTTCTGATAGAAATAAATTATGCACGTGCTCGCAAGCTTTTGATTGAAAATATGGATATTCTGAATGCTATGAAAGATGCATTAATAAAATACGAAACGATTAATGTATCTCAGATAAATGATTTGATGGATCGAAAACCAGTTAATCCTCCATCTGGATGGGAAAACGGTACGTCTAATATTAATGGCAAAGATATTTGTGTTTCTTCTGAAAACGAATCAAAATCAGTAGATAGCGAATCTTATAATGATCATCCTGGTGCTGCGTCACAATAATACATAATGATTTTTGCACAAAAAGTTAAAATTATTTTTAATATTAAATAGTGTTTTATTTTTTTGATATGAATTAAATAATATAGATTAATTTTAAATAATTTTTGGAGATGTCTTTAAATTTATGACATTGGTTATGAATAATTGTATTTGGGATTTTTCTAAAATTCAAATTATGGGAATTTTGAATGTTACACCAGATTCTTTTTTTGATGGAGGCAACTATTGTAACGTTTCTAAAGCAATTGATCATGTGTTTAATATGATTACTAATGGCGCTACTTTAATTGATGTTGGCGGTGAATCAACACGGCCTGGGGCCGACGGCATCAGCGATGAAGAAGAAGCGGACCGTGTTATACCTGTAGTACGCGCTATAGCGCAGCGTTTTGATATTTTTATTTCAATAAATACATCATCAGCATTAGTCATACGCGAGAGCGCAGCTATTGGTGTGCATCTGATTAATGATGTACGCTCTCTTACCGCTGAAGGAGCGATGCAGGCTGCTTTATGTTGTAAACTACCGGTGTGTTTGGTGCATATGCAGGGAGAGCCTAAGACAATGCAAAATTCTCCTGTATACTCTACTAATATTATAAATGAAGTAAATGAGTATTTTACTCAACAAATTACTCGTTTTGAATCGGCAGGTATTGATAGAAATAGGTTATTACTTGATCCTGGTTTTGGTTTTGGAAAAAATTTAACACATAATTATCAGTTATTGGCTAATTTGAAATATTTTCATCATTTTGGTTTACCTTTATTGGTAGGTATATCACGTAAGTCTATGCTTAATCTTAGCCGTAATCAACATGACCCTAAACAAAGGTTAATAGGTAGCATTGCTTGTGCAGTGATTGCGGCTATACAAGGCGCAAAAATTATTCGTGTTCATGATGTTCAGGAAACAGCAGAAGCATTAAAAGTAGTGCGTACTATGGTGCGCTACAGTAAAGGAGGGGAAAAAAACTGATATGAATCGCTGCAAATACTTCGGTACTGATGGCATTAGAGGTAGAGTAGGAAGTATTCCAATTACTCCGGACTTTATGTTGAGACTTGGGTGGGCTGCAGGAAAGGTATTAAGTCATTTTAGCGGTGGTCGGTCTAATTACATTATCATTGGAAAGGATACTCGTATTTCTGGATATATGTTAGAATCAGCATTAGAATCAGGATTAGCTGCTGCCGGTTTATCTGCAGCATTAACTGGTCCCATGCCTACACCAGCTATTGCATATTTAACCCGTGCTTTTAGAGCTGAGGCTGGTATTGTAATTTCTGCTTCGCATAATCCTTTTTATGATAATGGTATTAAATTTTTTTCTATTAAGGGTGCTAAATTAGATACTGAAGTAGAGCGTTCTATAGAAACAGAATTAGATAAATGTTTAACATGCGTTGAACCAAAAGAATTAGGGAAGGCTAGTCGCATTGTTGATGCAGCTGGTCGTTATATAGAATTCTGTAAAGGAACATTTCCTGCTCATCTGAGTTTGAGAAAATTAAAAATAATTGTAGATTGTGCTAATGGAGCTACTTATCATATTGCTCCAAGTGTATTTCGTGAGCTGGGCGCTAATGTAGTTACAATTTCGTGTCGTCCAAATGGAGTTAATATTAATAAAGAATGTGGTACTACAGATATTCGGAAATTACGTGCTCATGTTTTATCAAAAAAAGCAGATTTAGGTATTGCTTATGATGGGGATGGCGATAGAGTAATTATGGTAGATCATTTTGGAAATAAAGTAGATGGCGATCAAATGCTCTATATTATTGCTCGAGAAAAATTGTATTGTAGACAATTAACAGGAGGTATCGTAGGAACTCTCATGAGTAATATGGGACTTGTATTAGCATTAAAACAGTTAAATATTCCTTTCGCACGTGCTAATGTTGGTGATCGGTGCGTGCTTGCAATGTTAAAAAAAAGGGGTTGGTGTATTGGTGGCGAGAATTCTGGTCATATTGTACTTTTAGATAAAACCACCACAGGAGATGGTATTGTTGTTGCTCTGCAAATATTATCTGCTATGGTAAATAATTGCGTAAGTTTATATGAATTATGTAATGATGTGTGTTTATTGCCGCAGATTTTAGTTAATGTATATTGTTCTAGTATTAAGAGTCCTTTAGAATCTGATTTGGTTAAGAAAGAAACTAAAGCAGTAGAACAGGAGTTATCTGAGCAAGGACGCGTATTATTACGTCAGTCTGGTACTGAACCATATATCCGAATTATGGTAGAAGGAAAAAGTTACGATAAAATATTATATTTGGCAAATAGGATTGCTTCTGTAATTAAATCAGCAATAAAATCAATATAATAGTCATTAGATTGAAATATTACGATATATCGTGCATTACAATATCGGTAATTTATATAATATATTTTATATAAGAAAAGTTTAGTTTAATATTAATAGATATGGACACAATCTCATTGTGAATAGTATATGCTTATATGAGGGCGAAATAACATTTATGTATCAATTTTGTTTAGTTGTTTTTTTAATTATAGCAGTAGCTTTAATTACATTAATTATGTTGCAGCAAAATCAAGGTAATAATTCAGGAGGAGGAATGTTGAGTAGTCGTTCTTTAGGGGATATGTTAGGGTCAGGAGGTATTAATGATGGTGTAACGTGTTTGATAGTAATTCTAGCGATATTATTTTTTTTATTTAGTTTGTTACTAGGTAATATGAATAGTAAGCAAAATCAAAAATATATGCAAGGCAATGTGCAAAATAGTCAATTTCAGGATAAATAAAGTTATACAGGTTTTGTATAAATAGCATCATTTAATAATGAATTGATGAAAAAGATATATACATATATATCATTATAGCGATTAATATGAAACCTTATTAATAACCGAGGTGGTGGAATTGGTAGACACGCTACTTTGAGGTGGTAGTTCTCTTATTTGAGATTACGGGTTCAAATCCCGTCCTCGGTATTATTCGTGATATAAATAATTTGCTTTCTTAACGTTATATGGTGTACAATTCTCGCTGTTTTGATACAGACGCGGGGTGGAGCAGTATGGTAGCTCGTCGGGCTCATAACCCGAAGGTCGTTGGTTCAAATCCGACCCCCGCAACCGTATTAAGCAAATTATTTTTTTAATCGTAATAATACACGTTATGTGTAAGCTGCATCCTGTTGTAATAATAGAATAATAGAAAATATATTGATATGAGCTAGAGACGTGGTATCAATTATTAAATTATTTATGGGTACACGTTGATATTTAAAGAATCTTAATGAATTTCTTATAATATTAGGAATATACCTACCAAATAAGTGGATCACTGATTGTTTTCTATGAAAATTTCTCAAGATTTATGAATTTTGTAATATTGAATAGAATTCTGTTATATGATAACAAGGTTATCTGATCTGAATAGGACAATAAATTGGTGTATGTTCATTCATCATAGTTTTGCAATTGTATCAATAAATACGGTAATTTTCTGATTCTAACGTGGATGAGTGGTAGGTTATTTGTAAGATTTATTTAAACGACAATACATATATAGCTATTAAAAAAATAATAGCATTTTGAGACAACTAGGATGAATAAAGAGATTCTGGCTGTTGTGGAAGCAGTGTCTAACGAAAAAGCTGTACCTCAAGAAAAAATTTTTGAGGCGCTAGAGATAGCATTATCTGCTGCTACAAAAAAAAAATATGAACAAGATATTGAAGTACGTGTGGTAATTGATCGAAAATCAGGTCGGATTAATACGTTTCGGAGATGGATGGTAGTGGAACAAGTAACTCAACCTACTAAGGAAATTACGTTGGATGCTGCTCGGTTTGAAGATCCAAAAGTTCAAATCCGTGATTATGTTGAAGATGTTATTGAATCTATCAGTTTCAATCGTATTACAACACAAACTGCAAAGCAAGTTATTGTTCAAAAGGTACGTGAAGCTGAACGTGCAATTATTATAGAACAGTTTTTAAGTCGTCAAGGTGATATTGTTACAGGTATAGTAAAGAAAATTAATAGAGATAACATAAGCATAGATTTAGGAAATAATGCTGAAGGTATTATTAATAAGGAAGAAATGTTACCGCGTGAAAACTTTAGATTGGGGGATAGAATTCGTGGTATTCTTTATTTAGTACGGCCAGATTTTAAAGGTCCTCAATTACTTATAAGTCGTACTAAGACTGAAATGTTGACCGAATTATTTCGTATTGAAGTGCCTGAAATTGGAGAAGAATTGATCACGATTAAAGCAGCAGCACGAGACCCTGGCTCACGAGCCAAAATTGCTGTTAAAACAAATGATAAACGTATTGATCCAGTGGGGGCGTGCGTGGGTATGCGAGGAGCGCGTGTTCAAGCTGTTTCTAGTGAATTAGGAGGTGAACGTGTAGATGTTGTATTATGGGATGATAATCCTGTACAATTTGTTATTAATGCTATGTCTCCTGCTGATGTTGCATCTATTGTGATAGATGAAGATACGCATACCATGGATATTTCAGTAGAGGAATCTAATTTAGCTCAAGCTATTGGAAGAAATGGACAAAATATTCGATTAGTGTCCAAATTAAGTGGTTGGGAACTCAATATTATGACTGTAGATGAGTTGGAAAAAAAACGCCAAGTTGAAATATGTGCTATTACCAATATTTTTATTCATACTTTAAAAATTAGCGATCAATCTGCTAAAATTTTAATTAATTCAGGATTCTCTTCGATTGAGGAATTGGCTTATGTACCTATAACAGAATTATTATCAATAAAAGAATTTGATAAAAAGACAATAGAAACCATTAGGGATCGTGCAAAAAGTGCTTTAAGAAATTTTTCTGAATCTCATAATAAAAAAAATATTAAGGATCATGATAATAATCATGTTGCTTTTATTCATCCTATTACAGGATTAATGAGATTGTCTAATATTGAATATGAATTAGCATTAAAATTAGTTGAGCGTGGTATTTCTACATTAGAGGATTTAGCTGAACAGGATATTTCAGATCTTTCCGATATTGAAGGATTAACTCAGGAAAAAACTGGAGAATTGATTATGGAAGCGCGTAACATTTGTTGGTTTGATAATGATAATACACATTAATATTATTGAAGTAATGATTAAGGAAAGCCATGATAGATAGAACTATACAATCATTTGCTGTGGAAATGAAAATGTCAGTTGATCAATTAATACAATGGTTTTCGAGTCTTGGCATTTTTAAAACAGAAACAGGTGTTGTAACTCAAAGAGAAAAAGAAATTTTATTTAAGTATATGAATTACAATAAAAGCAGTATATTTAATAAATTAACACTACGACGAAAAACACGTAGTACTTTAAGTATATCTAGCATTGGTGGTAAAAATAAACGTGTACATATAGAGATACGCAAGAGACTTACGTATATACAATCTACTTTACAAGAGACAGATCTTATTGATGTAACAAGTAAAATGGTGTCTGATGTTAATCACAAAACGTCCGATTTACCTGTAAAGGATAGATTAGTAAACAAAAAAGTAGATAATACTGTAAATCCATTATTATCAACACAAATTTCCAAAAAAAATCATCGTTATTCTGTAACATCAGAATATAAAGAAAAAGTAACAGGAAAAGTGCGTCATAAAGTTCAAGGCAAATATTTACAAATGTCAGATAGAACACATGCGCTTGAATGTAAGTCTGGGGACTATTGGAATATTAAATCAAATACAAATCCAACTCATTCTAATTTAGAAGACACCCATGGTAATAGTAAACTGCATTGTTTTCCTCCTGCGTCAATAGAGAAAAATAGTAGTAATCAAAAGTTAGAAAATGAACGAAGAAATCGTTCTCGTGTGCGTGCGCGATATCGGAGTAGCGGGAAGACAACTAAGCAACAACCACATAAAAGAAGTAATAATCATCGTTTATATGAAGTTATACCGGATGAATTTGGTAGAGAAGAAGAGTTGTATATTCCAAATCGTATAATCAAAAGTAGGCGTAAACAAAGCGCGTTATTACAAGTTTTTAATAAACCTGTTCAAACAATTGCTCGCGATATTATTATTGGAGAAACTATAAGTGTAGTTGAGTTAGCCAATAAAATGTCAATAAAGAGTTCGCGTGTTATCAAAGTAATGATGCAATTAGGTATAATAGCAACTATTAATCAAATTATTGATCAAGATACCGCTCAATTAGTAGCAGAAGAAATAGGGCATAATGTTATTTTACGTCGTGAAAACGAACTAGAAGAATTGATTATGAATGATCGTAATACTGACGCATCGAATTGCGATATGATCGAAAATAGAGCTCCAATAGTTACCGTTATGGGCCATGTAGATCACGGGAAAACTTCTCTTCTTGATTGTATTCGATCAACTAAAATAGCTTCTTCTGAGATAGGAGGTATTACTCAAAGTATAGGCGCGTATCATGTACGTACTAACAATGGTATGATTACTTTTCTTGATACTCCAGGACATGCAGCATTTACTGCTATGCGTGCTCGTGGAGCTCAGCTAACGGATATAGCGGTATTAGTAGTAGCTGCTGATGATGGAGTTATGCCTCAAACTATTGAAGCAATACAGCATATTAAGGCTGCTAATGTTCCCGTGGTAGTAGCGATAAATAAGATTGATAAATCAGAAGCTAAACCCGAACGTATAAAAAATGATCTTAATAATTATGGTCTTATTCCAGAAGAGTGGGGTGGTGATACACAATTTGTAAATGTTTCTGCTGTTTCAGGAAAGGGAATAGATAGTTTATTAGATGCTATTTTATTGCAATCAGAAATATTGGAATTAAAAGTAATGTGTCATGGCATGGCTAGAGCTATAGTGATTGAATCTTTTTTAGATAAAGGGCGTGGTCCTGTAGTGGCTGTTTTGGTGCGTGAGGGTACATTAAAATGCGGAGATATAATACTATGTGGTACAGAATATGGACGGGTGCGCGCTATGCGCAATGAGTTCGGCCATGAGATTACTTCGGCTGGACCATCGATCCCGGTTGAATTATTGGGTTTATCAGGATCACCTGCTTCTGGAGAAATGGTAATTGTGGTGCGTAATGAAAAAAAAGCTCGGGAAGTAGCATTATATCGTCAAGAAAAATCTCGTGAAGTAAAATTAGCTCGTCAAAAAGAACCTAATATAAAAAATATATTTTCTGATATTAAGAATAACAGTATGGTTCCTGAATTAAATTTAGTTGTCAAATCTGATACACAAGGCTCTTCTGAAGCTATTCGTGAATCTTTAGAAAATTTATCAGTTATCGGTGATGTAACAATAAAAATATTGTCTTCATCTATTGGTGGTATTACTGAAACTGATGTTACATTAGCATTAGCTTCGAATGCGGTTATTTTAGGATTTAATGTTACCGCCGATCCTTCTGCTCGGCGTATAATTGAGTTGGATCAGTTAGATGTGCGTTATTATTCAGTAATTTATCATTTGATTAATGACGTCAAACAAGCGATGCGCGGTATGTTAGCGCCACAATATAAACATGAAAGTATTGGTTTAGCAGAAGTGCGCAATGTATTTAATTCACCAAAATATGGAAATATTGCTGGTTGTATAGTTGTTGAGGGGATGATAAAACATCATAAAAAGATTCGAATTATAAGAGATCATATAGTGATGTATGAAGGGGAATTAGAGTCATTACGTCGTTTTAAAGATGATGTTCATGAGGTACGGAATGGAATGGAATGTGGTATTGGTATAAAAGATTATAATGATATTCATGTAGGGGATATAATTGAAGTGTTTGATATGATAAAAATCTCTCATATGTAACTTTATTTAAGAGTATTGATTGTTAAATAGTTAGATTAAAATATTTATTATTTATCCATGTATGTGTATGTTTATTTTTACTGCGAGTAAGAGAAATGTACTGTCAACAAAGTTATCGTGCTCAGCGTATTTCTCAGGAAATACATAAAAAAATTTCTATTATCTTACAGCATAAGATGGATGATTGTCGTATAGGTACACCTACTATTTCAGAGGTGCAGGTGTCTAAAGATTTAAAAAATGCTAATATTTTCGTTACTTTTATTGATAAAGATAGTGTGGAGGAAATAGATGCGGCTATTATGATATTACAACGTGCCTCCCGGTTTATTCGTTTTTTATTAGCCAATACTACGTATTTGCGTGTAGTGCCTGTATTATTATTTAAGTATGATTCTTCGTTAAAAGAAAGCGCAAAAATAGGCAGGCTAATTGCTGCTATGGAAAAGTTGCGGTAGAAAAATTCAATTGAATAAATTACAGTTCTTATGAATAGATATAAGCATGAAATAAATCGAGATATCAGTGGTATTCTATTATTAGATAAACCTAAGGGAGTATCTTCTAGCTTATTATTAAATAAGATCAGAAAATTGTTTGGTGCTAATAAAATAGGACATACTGGTACATTAGATCCATTGGCTACAGGAATGCTTCCTATTTGTTTAGGACAAGCAACTAAGTTTGCTAAATATTTATTATATTCTGATAAAAGATATAGAGTAATTGCTCAATTAGGAATAAGTACTGATACTTTTGATGCAGATGGGAGAATTATTCGTGTATCACCTGTACAGTTTAATGATAATAAATTAGAGGAATGTTTAGAATCTTTTAGAGGAATAAAAGATCAGATTCCTCCTATGTTTTCATCATTAAAATATCGTGGATTACCTTTATATAAGTATGCTAGAAAAGGAATATGTATTTCTAGGAAACCCAGGATAGTTAAAATATATAATTTGAATCTTATTAAAAGGGTAGAAAATATTATTGAATTAGATGTTTATTGTTCTAAAGGAACTTATATTCGTAGTATGATTAATGATATTGGGGGGTATTTAGGATGTGGAGCGCATGTTATAGAATTGCGTCGTTTATCAGTAGGACAATATATTTCTTCTTCAATGATAAAGTTAACAACTTTGGAAGATATTTTTTATAATGATTCTTTTGACGATTTAGAAGCGTTTTTAAAATTAGATGCATTATTGATATCAATGCGTGAAATTAGGATTAGGTTGAACAAGATATCCGATAAAAAATATTGAAATCATTCATATATGTTCTGAGCTGTAACAAAAATGTTGAATGAATATATTTGGTGAATTTATAAATAAAATCACATGAACATATAGTATTGTTATATATATTGTTTGATATGTTTATAAGAATAATAAAAGGTATTGTGAATTTTTAACAGATATAGATAATGCTTAAGAAATAAGTTTCAATTGTTATTGAATTTATTTTTGTAATTAGATAGAAGGATAAAATAAAAAATTGAATATTGATTTAGGTTTGATTTAATTGAAGTATTCAAGATAATTTATCTTCAAATTAAACATAGGTTTTTTAAATAAAAGGTGCGTTTCATGTCTTGGAGTGCTGAAAAAAAAATAGAAATAATTTCTAAATTTGGTCGTGATTTTAAAGATACTGGTTCTACTGAGGTACAAGTTGCTTTATTAACTGAGCGTATTGATCACTTGAAACATCATTTTTTAAAACATAAAAAAGATCATCATAGTCGCCGTGGATTACTCAAAATAGTTGCGCATCGACGAAAACTATTGAAATATTTAAAAGAAAATAATGTGTTACGTTATACTAATTTAATAAGGAATTTAGGGTTACGTCATTAATATAAATTTGTGATTAGATTAAAATATTTTATTTGATACCTTTTTGTTTGATAAAGACATTATTAAGCATAAGTTTAAAAAAATGAAATTTTTTAATTTTTATACTTAAGATCATGATTTGTTTATGGACTATAAATTCATAATAGAAAAGGTACAATGAAGAATGTGTATTAATTAATCATATATGATTAATTAATACATCGAAACTTATATTTTCAATATAAATAAAAAGGATATAATTTTGTTAAATCCGATTATTCATGAATTCAAATATGGAAAGCATACTGTAATTTTAGATGTTGGAACTATAGCTCGTCAAGCAAATGCTGCAGTTATGGCGAGTATGGGCGATACTACAGTACTAGTTACAGTAGTTAGCTCTAATCAAATAAAATTAGAACAAGATTTTTTTCCTCTTGTTGTGCATTATCAAGAACGTACTTATGCTGCTGGAAAATTTCCAGGAGGTTTTTTTCGTCGAGAAGGTCGTCCAAGCGAAAACGAAATATTAACGTCTCGTTTGATTGATCGTCCTATTCGGCCGTTATTTCCTAAAGGGTTTTTTAATGATGTGCAAGTGGTTGCTACAGTAGTATCAGTTAATCCGCAAGTGCATCCAGATATTGTAGCAATAATAGGGGTATCTGCTGCGTTGAGTTTGTCTGATATCCCATTTTCTGGCCCAATTGGCGCTGCTAGAGTTGGTTATATTAAAAATAAATACGTATTGAATCCAACAATGACAGAGTTATCTAATAGTCAGTTAGATCTGGTTATTTCAGGAACTGAATCTAATATTTTGATGGTGGAATCAGAATCGTGTTTATTAAGTGAAAAAGAAATGTTAGATGCTATTGTATTTGGACACGAACAACAACAAACGGTGATTCATAATATTAATAAATTAGTTAAAAAATCTGGAAAACCTAAGCGTTCTTGGCAAGAAAAAGAAGTTAATTTTTCTTTGAAAACGTATTTATCCGAATTATATGAGTCTCGTTTTAAAGATATACATTATTGTTGCGGTAAGCAGGAGCGTCGTATTCAAATTGATAGTATTAAGCAGGATATAGCAAAAACCGTCCTGACCAATTATGATAATACTGCTGTGGACGAAAAAGAAATAATGCATCTTCTAAATTATTTAGAAGATCAATCAATTCGCTATCGTATTTTAACAAATAAATTACGTGTTGATGGACGCTCGAAAGACACAATTAGAAAAATAGATATAAAAACAGGTATATTACCGCGTACTCATGGATCAGCATTGTTTACTAGAGGCGATACTCAAGCATTAGTTACGGTTACACTTGGTACAGAACGGGATGCGCAGAATATTGATGGATTGACTGGGACCCGTGTTGATAGATTTTTATTGCATTATAATTTTCCATCATATTGTGTAGGTGAAATAGGTATTATAGGAGTTCCAAAAAGAAGAGAGATAGGACATGGACGTTTAGCAAAACGTGGTATGTTAGCGGTCATGCCTAATGCTAATGAGTTTCCTTATACAATACGTGTAGTATCAGAAATTACTGAATCTAATGGATCTTCTTCCATGGCGTCTATTTGTGGAGCATCTCTGGCACTAATGGATGCCGGAGTGCCAATTAAAACAGCAATTGCTGGTGTTGCTATGGGATTAATTAAGGAAGGAGAGGATTTCGTGGTATTGTCTGATATTGGCAGCGACGAGGACCGTATTGGAGATATGGATTTTAAAGTATCTGGTAGTCGTCAAGGCATCACGGCGTTGCAAATGGATATTAAGACTAAGACAAACGGTATTACTTATGATATTATAAGCATCGCTTTAAAAAAAGCAAAGTATGCTCGATTTCAAATATTAGATACTATGGAACAGGTTATTCAGTTTCCTAGAAAAGAAATTTCCAAATTTGCCCCACGGATATATAGCATTAAAGTTAATCCAGATAAAATTAAAGATGTGATAGGAAAAGGAGGGTCAGTTATTCGTTCATTGACTGAAGAAACTAATACTATTATTGATATTGCAGATGACGGTACCATAAAAATAGTTTCTTTAGATTATGAGCAAGCAAAACAAGCTATGCGTAGAATTAACGATATTACCGCAAATGTTGAAATAGGAGCTATTTATACTGGAAAAGTTACTCATATTGTTGAATTTGGGGCATTTGTTAGCATCCTTTCTGGAAAAGAAGGATTGGTTCATATTTCTCAGATTGCTGAAAGAAGAATAAATAAAGTGGGTGATTATTTGACATTAGGACAAGAAGTATTAGTAAAAGTATTAGAAATAGATCGTCAGGGACGAATCCGTTTAAGTATGAGGGGAATAAACTTGTAGTATTTTACTATGAAGATAACTCTGATTTAGTATATTTGAGTATGAATAATAATATGTGGTCTATGGATTTTTTATAGATGGGCAATTATCTTATATTCTTGAGTGTTTATATTGAAACTTATAATAAGTTGGTTGTATTTTGATTGTATATAATATACATAGCATATATATGTATATAAAAGTACAATCTATATTGTAATTATAAAAGGGGTAATATGTGGATAGTTGTACGATCGAATGAATAATAGCATATGATATAAACAGGTACAGGGAAATAAGTAAATTTAATTAGTGATACATCGTTAAAAATACGTTATTGTGTGCTTAATATTTAATAACGCTTCAAAAATTAATATTTTTCTCCTTTATAGTAGCGATATTTATACTTGTATTAATGCAAGATCCAATAAGTATTGGCGATTTTTTATAGTCATAGTTGTTATATAACCATAATATGTCTATATATATAGACATATTATTGAAATAACTGTTGTTAATGTATATGCGTATTTTTATATTAAGAAATATTATTTCTTAATATAGGATTGTGATGTTGATCTTGCTCAGTTGCTTATTTATTAAAAATGAGGTAATAATAGATGTTGAAACCCGTAGACTCTTTTGTGGATTTAGGATTAAATTATCATATACTTAATGTTTTGCATGATATTGGTTACGAAAAGCCTCTACCTATTCAAATCCAATGTATTCCGTATTTATTAGCTGGGCGTGACGTATTAGGAATGGCGCATACAGGTAGTGGAAAAACTGCGGCATTTGTATTACCATTATTACATAATGTTGATATTAATAATTTTTTTTCTCAAGGCTTGATTGTAACACCTACTAGAGAGTTAGCGATTCAAATTGGGAAAGTATGTGCTAATTTTGCAAGATATATGAAAAAAATTAATGTCGTTACTTTATATGGAGGTCAAAGTTATGATATACAGTTAAGCGCTTTAAATAAAAGACCTCATATTATAGTAAGTACCCCGGGTAGATTAATAGATCATTTGCATCGTGGTACTGCTGATTTATCTCAATTGAAAACTTTAGTGATAGATGAAGCCGACGAGATGTTGCGTATGGGATTTATTGAAGATGTAGAGCGTATTATTAAAAATATCCCAATTAAACGTCAAACAGCGTTGTTTTCTGCTACTTTCCCCATGGGTATTCGCCGTATAAGTTATCGATTTATGAATAATCCAAAAGAGGTATATATTCAATCTAATACTAATATGTGTGCTGATATTAGACAAAGTTATTGGTTAGTACATGGAATGGCTAAACATGAAGCGTTAATGCGTTTTTTAGAAACAGAAGATTTTGATGCTGCTATTGTTTTTGTTCGAACTAAATGTGCAACATTAGAAATTTCTGAAATATTAGAGAAATTTGGGTATAATAGTGCAGCTTTGAACGGAGATATGAATCAAACAGCACGACATCAGACGTTAGATCGATTAAGGAACGGAAAATTAGATATTCTTATAGCTACTGATGTTGCTGCTCGGGGATTGGACGTGCATCGCATTAGTTTAGTCATAAATTATGATATACCAATAAATTCTGATGCTTACATACATCGCATAGGGAGAACTGGTAGAGCAGGGCGTATTGGAAAGTCTTTGTTGTTCGTAGATCCTAGGGAATATCGGTTGCTACGTAATATTGAACGTAAAATAAACTTACATATTCCAGAGGTTCGGTATCCTACTGCTAAAACTGTACTTACTTGTCGTTTAGCTAAATTTACCAACAAAATAGAACATCGATTAAACATTGATAATGATTTGGATATATATAAATCTTTATTGTCTCAGATAAAACCTAGACAAGATTTAACAACAGAAAATTTAGCAGCTGTTTTATTAAAAATAGCACAAGGGAATCGTCCATTGGTATTGCCACCCGATCCAATTATTAAAAAAAAATCAATTTGTAAGATACGTATAAATAATAAGCGTCAAAATGATTATCATATTGATGATAAATCGGTAAAAACTAAATCACAATCTAAAATTTCTGATAATATGGATGTCTATCATATATCGGTAGGGCGTAATGATGGAGTTAAAATACGTCATATTATTCAGGTGTTTGTGAATAAAATTAGTAATATTCGTTATCATGATATAGGTCATATTCGATTATTTTCTTATTATGCTATTATTGAGTTAGCCAAAGGATTAGTCAGTAATAACATATTAACTCAGTTGTCTCATGTGTGTATTTTAAATAAACCAATAAATATTAAATTTTTAAGTAATATGTCTGCATGCAATGTTACGAATTATCAAAAAACATTTGTTAAAAATACATATATATCAGATAAAAGAAGATCATGTTAATTTAATCATTGTTCAATATATATATATATATATTGTTTAAATGAATTATTTGCATTAAGTTTTGTGAATAATGATGTATTGCGTGAGAATGAATATTTTAAATTTAAATGAGTACATGTATCTATAATAATAAACATAAAGAATATAATCGTATTTTACAGGCGTTGGGTATTACATTTTGGAAGTTACGATATCCCGTAGTTTTAGATAATAACAATTCAATTGAGTTATACCCATATCTGCGTTTATTATTGATATCGTCGGATCTTCCGGTATCATTAGATGATCCTTTTGTCAAGGATGTCATACATGCTATGCAGATTAATCTGAGAGCAGTGTGTGTATTGACTATCAATCAAATTAAAACTTTGATCATTCCAGTAAAGTTTTCTTGTTATTGTTGGTGGATTGATACTGAGGTATTTAGAGATTTTCATGGTATATCTATAAAAACCCCAGCATTACCGATATTGAAATGCAATATTCAAGCTAAGTGTGATTTATGGTACCAAATTGGGCGTACTATGCTGACGTGACAGTTTAAAATTATTTAGTAATATTTTTTATCAGAAACAAAAAAAGAAACAAAGTATTACGTAGTACATTAGTGATATTACTAATTTTTTTGTATATTTTAATTTTTTAAATTATGTTGGTTTATTTGTACAAACAAGAATTATATTATATAAATGAAGTTTATGTATGTAACATTGTCACGTTAAATGATACAAATTTTTTATTAATAATTATTTTTAATAAATTAAAGGTATTGATAATTTCAATATGAATCTACATGCATCATTTCTACTAAAAAATGTTCAGAATTATTCATAACTAAACTGATATTAGCCTAGTTAAACATAATTAAGACGATATTAAAAAAAATATAAATTATAATTATTTTAATTAATTATTAGTCTTACTAATTTTAATTTTTGTATTAATAAAAAAGTTATTATGTCCGATAACTTAAGAGTATTTTTTATGCTGAAAAATATATGTTATTAATAACTGTAATATTATTTTTTATTGCTGTTTTATTAAAAAATATTGTTATATTTTATGTGCGATATAAAAATATTTGAGCACTTAAATACATGAATATTGCAGAAATTATGTGATTACATAGATAATCATTTGTTAATAAATATACGTATTTTATAAAAGTATTTATATATATATAATAATTTTCATATTAAAAATAATGTTTTTACATTATTAAAATTTTTATATATTTCAATAATAATTAATTATCTTTTAGAAAAAATTTTTATTATAGGTAGTATTATATTATTGATATAATGATATTATTGATTATAATTTGTGTTTGTTCTAATTTTTAATTATTAATTATAATATTTATCTATAAAGTACAGTAGTAATTTGGAAAAATATTATGTGATCTTTGTGTATCTATTTTTAATGAAGATTCAGAATATTAGAAGGTATATTTAGGAGACAAAACATGCGAGTATTGAAATTTGGTGGAACTTCACTTTCTAATGCAAATCAGTTTATTCATGTAGCTAATATTCTTGAAAAAAACGCTCAAGAAGAACGTATAGCAGCAGTGTTATCAGCCCCTGCAATGATTACTAATTATTTAGTATCAGTTATTGATTGCGCATTAAATGGTAATTCTGTATTAGAACATATTCATAATATAGAAACTATTTTTAATACTTTGTTAGAAGATATAGCTCAGATTCAATCAGGATTTAGTCATGTGATTTTACGCACTATGCTAGAAAAAGAGTTTGTTTGTTTGAAAAATTTATTGCACGGAATTTCGTTACTAAAATTTTGCCCGGATAATGTAAATGCTAATATTATTTGTTTGGGGGAAAAATTGTCTATTGTTTTAATGGAAGGTCTTTTAATCGCAAGAAATCTCCAAATAACTGTTATTAATCCAGTAGATAATCTTATAGCACAGGGAGGGGAATATCTTACTTCTATGGTAAATATTGAAGAATCTGCACGGCGTATTAAAAATATACCTATTTCTCATGTAGATATTATATTAATGGCTGGGTTTACTGCAGGTAATGAGCAAGGTGAATTAGTTGCTTTAGGGCGTAATGGTTCTGATTATTCGGCCGCAATTTTAGCAGCTTGTTTAGGTGCTAGTCGATGTGAAATTTGGACAGATGTGGATGGTATTTATACGTGTGATCCACATCAAGTCCCTAATGCAAAATTGTTACATTCATTATCTTATCAAGAGGCTATGGAACTGTCTTATTTTGGCGCTGAAATTTTACATCCACGTACTATTGTGCCGATTGCTCAATTTCATATACCTTGTTTAATAAAAAATGTTTTTAAACCTAATGCTCCTGGTACATTAATTGGTCCGATTAATAATGATATTACTAATATAGTTAAAGGAATTACGAATTTAAATAATATGGTTATGTTAAATGTTTCTGGACCAGGAATGAAAGGTATGATTGGTATGGCTGCTCGTGTATTTTCTGCAATGTCTAAAGCTACGTGCTCAGTAGTGTTAATTACTCAATCATCTTCTGAGTATAGTATAAGTTTTTGCGTGCCTCATCAAGAATTATCGAAAGCTTGTGCTTCATTAAGTGAGGAATTTAATTTAGAATTAAAAAATGGACTTTTAGAACCAATAGATGTGATACAAGATCTTGCAATTATTTCAGTTGTGGGCGATGGTATGCGTACCCAACTTGGTTTATCTAATAAATTATTTGAGGCATTAGCGCGCGCTAATATTAATATTATTGCAATTGCTCAGGGATCTTCAGAACGGTCTATTTCGGTAGTGGTAAAAAATAATGTTACTGCTATTGGAATTAGAGTAGCGCATCAACTGTTATTTAGCACTGATCAATTAATAGAAGTATTTGTTATCGGATCTGGAGGTGTTGGTTCTGCTTTAATAGAACAAATTCGACGTCAGAGACATTGGTTAAAAAACAAACATATTGACTTACGAGTATGTGGTATTACTAACTCACAGGTGATGTGTATCGATATACATGGGATAGATTTAAATTATTGGAAAGTATCTCTGAAAAAAACACATGAATCTTGTAATTTAAAAAAATTAATAGAAACTATAAAAGAAAATCATTTGTTAAATCCAGTGATTGTTGATTGTACTAGTAGTATGGATGTAGTTAATTGTTATGTAGATTTTTTGTTGAATGGTTGTCACGTAATTACACCAAATAAAAAAGCTAATACTGGATCTATGAAACAGTATAGAATACTTAGAGACGTTGTGATAAAATCACGAAGGAAATTTTTATACGATACTAATGTTGGAGCTGGATTACCAGTTATAGAAAATTTGCAAAATTTATTAAATGCTGGAGATGAATTAATTAGTTTTTCAGGTATTTTATCTGGATCTTTATCATTTATTTTTGGGAAATTAGATGAGGGATTATCGTTATCTGCTGCAACTTTATTAGCTAAGAAGAAAGGTTATACTGAACCAGATCCTAGAGATGATCTATCCGGTATAGATGTAGCTAGAAAGTTATTAATTTTAGCACGAGAAGTTGGATATGAATTAGAGTTGAGGGATATTCAAATTGATCCGGTAATACCACATAATTTTATAAGTAAAAATGATCCGAGCGACTTTTTTAAAAAATTATCTTTATTAGATGATATTATTTTTACCAAGATTCAAAGGGCATGTGAACTAGGATGCGTATTGCGTTATGTGGGGAATATACAGCAAGGACGATGTTCTGTTCAAATTGAATCTATAGATAATAATCATCCGTTATTTAAAGTAAAAGATGGAGAAAATGCTCTTGCATTTTTTACCCGATATTATCAACCGTTACCATTAGTATTACGTGGGTATGGAGCAGGAAATGATGTAACAGCAGCAGGAGTATTTGCAGATTTGTTACGTACTTTGTCGTAAAAATAGTAAGGATATGTAGATATGGTCAGAGTTTATGCTCCAGCATCTATCGGTAATATTGGAGTAGGATTTGATACGTTAGGGATGGCAATTGCCCCAATAAATGGTAGATTACTTGGAGATTGTATAAGTATTGAAGATGCTAATACATTTAGTTTAAAAAATACAGGGTGTTTTCACAGTCAGTTACCAACACAATTAGAAGAAAATATCGTATTCCAATGTTGGGAGAAATTTTGTGAAATTTTAGGACGAACATATTCTGTCAGTATTAAGTTAGAAAAAAGTATTCCCGTTTCTTCTGGTTTAGGTTCTAGTGCTTGTTCTATAGTAGCTGCATTAGTGGCAATGAATCATCATTGTGGATGTCCTCTTAATAAAGATCAATTGATTACATTAATGGGAGAAATAGAAGGTAAAATTTCTGGTGCAATTCATTTTGATAATGTGTCTCCTTGTTTTTTAGGAGGTATGCGTTTGATTTTACAGAATTGTGATTCTGTTGATCAGATAATACCTAGTTTTAGTAATTGGCTATGGATTGTAGCATATCCAGGTATAAAAATATCTACTGCGGTATCTCGATCGGTTTTGCCAAATCAATATGATCGTGAAGATTGTATTAATCATAGTCGATATTTATCTGGATTTATACATGCTTGTCATACTAAACAGGAATATTTAGCAATTAAATGTATGCAAGATATTATTGCAGAACCTTATCGTTCAAGGTTATTTCCAGTTGAACTATCTTATATACGTCATAATGTTATAAAAAAAGGCGCTATATCTTGTGGTATATCAGGATCTGGTCCAACGGTTTTTGTCTTATGCAATACTCATGATGTAATAGAGGATATTTCTAATTGGTTGTCATATTTTTATTTGCAAAATGATTCTGGTTTTATTCAAACCTGTTCTGTAGATAGGCTCGGAGCTCGTATTATGGTGGAATAATTAATGAAATTATATAACATTAATCAACATAGTGAACAAGTCACGTTTTCTCAAGCTCTTTTGCAAGGATTAGGAAAAGAGCAGGGGTTATTTTTCCCATTAGATCTTCCAAAATTTTCTATATTTGAAATAAATTCTTTGTTAGAAATGAATTTTATTGAACGTAGTGCGCATATTTTATCTATATATATTGGACCTGAACTACCAAAGAATAATATATTGAGTTGTGTTAAAAATGCTTTTAATTTTCCAGTACCATTAGTATTTGTAAATAATAACATTTCGATTTTAGAACTTTTTCATGGCCCAACGTTAGCTTTTAAAGATTTTGGAAGTAGATTAATGGCTCAAATGTTAAACCAGATTAACCATCGCTTTGATAAGCCTATGGTCATTCTTACTGCTACTTCTGGAGATACAGGAGCAGCTGTAGCCCATGCTTTTTTTGGGTTAAGTAATATACATGTTATAATTCTTTATCCTAGAGGTAAAATTAGCGTATTACAAGAAAAATTATTTTGTACTTTAGGGAGTAATGTATCTACTATATCTGTAGATGGAGATTTTGATGCATGCCAATGTTTAGTTAAACAAGCTTTTGATGATAGTAAATTAAGAAGGACATTAGATTTAAATTCTGCTAATTCTATTAATATTGGTCGATTATTAGCCCAAATTTGTTATTATTTTGAAGGAATATCGCAGTTACCGCATCAAATGCGTGATCAATTAGTGATTGCGGTTCCTAGTGGGAATTTTGGAAATTTAACCGCAGGATTATTAGCTCAATCTTGCGGATTACCAGTAAAAAAATTTATTGCTGCTACTAATATTAATGATACTGTGCCTAGATTTTTGAGGAATGGTTGCTGGGAACCTCATCCTGCTGTTTCAACGTTTTCTAATGCAATGGATATAAGTTCTCCAAACAATTGGCCTAGAATAGAAGAGTTATTTCGTAGAGAAAACAGATCTATTAAAGAATTAGAATATGGTTGTGTTAATGATGCTTTTACTGAAAAAACGGTCCGCGAAATTGCAGATTTAGGATATCTTTCTGAACCTCATACTGCTGTAGCATATCGATTATTATATGATAAATTGCATGCTGATGAATTTGGGATATGTCTTGGCACTGCTCACCCTGTGAAATTTAAAGGATTAGTAGAGTCTTTTTTAAAAAAAGAGATACAAATAATATTACCAGATTTATTAAAAGAACGTATGAAACTACCTGTTTTATCGTATGAAATTTCTAAATGTTTTTCTTCGTTACGTAATTTAATTTTAAGAATAACATCTTAAAATATTATGTATAAATTGTATATGTTATATTAAAATTTAATATGTTTATATTTGTGTGTATGATTGATATATTTTATGAAAATGAATAATTATTAGTAGAAGTTATGTCATTACCTTATGGCGTGTTATTAATAAAACATGAATTGTATTTAATTTGTATAATCTTTTTGAAAAGTTTTGAAAACAAACTTGTTTTGAGGTTGAAAAGTACAGTTTTGACCGCATATCAGGTGCATAGTGTGATTAAATCGATTTCAGTGGAGATGTTTAGATGGGAAAAATTATTGGCATAGATTTGGGCACAACCAATTCTTGTGTTGCAATTATTGAAGGAAATAAACCTCGTGTATTAGAGAATAGTGAAGGTGATCGTACCACCCCTTCCATTATCGCTTATACACAAGACGGCGAGATTTTGGTTGGTCAACCAGCGAAGCGCCAGTCTGTTACTAATCCTAAAAATACTTTGTTTGCTATTAAGCGACTGATTGGTCGCCGGTTTAAAGATGAAGAGGTGCAGCGTGATGTTAATATCATGCCGTATAAAATAATTTCTGCTAACAACGGAGATGCTTGGTTAGATGTTAAAGATCAAAAAATGGCGCCTCCTCAGGTTTCCGCTGAAATTTTAAAAAAGATGAAGAAAACCGCAGAAGATTATCTTGGAGAGCAAATTTCTGAAGCAGTTATTACGGTTCCGGCTTATTTTAATGATGCTCAACGTCAAGCCACTAAGGATGCTGGACGTATTGCTGGTTTAGAAGTTAAACGTATTATAAATGAACCGACTGCTGCAGCATTAGCTTATGGTTTAGATAAAGAAACTAGAGGTAATCGTACTATTGCGGTATACGATTTAGGTGGAGGAACTTTTGATATTTCGATCATTGAAATTGATGATGTTGATGGAGAAAAAACTTTTGAAGTTCTTTCTACTAACGGAGATACTCATTTAGGAGGAGAAGATTTTGATAGTCTTCTAATAAATTATTTAGCAGATGAATTTAAAAAAGATCAACGTATTAATTTATACAATGATCCTTTAGCAATGCAACGATTGAAAGAAGCAGCAGAAAAAGCAAAAATAGAGTTATCTGCTTCGCATCAAACTGATGTGAATTTACCATATATTACAGCGGATAATACTGGACCGAAGCATATGAATTTAAGAGTAACTCGTGCTAAATTAGAATCTTTAGTAGAGGATTTAGTTAATCGTACTATGGAGCCACTTAAAGTAGCGTTAAAGGATGCTAATTTATCTGCTTCTAATATAAATGATGTTATTTTAGTAGGCGGCCAGACTCGCATGCCTCTTGTTCAAAAAAAAGTGTCTGAATTTTTTCAAAAGGAACCGCGCAGAGACGTTAATCCTGATGAAGCAGTTGCTATTGGAGCAGCAGTACAAGGAGGGGTATTGTCTGGAGATGTAAAAGACGTATTGTTACTAGATGTGACGCCATTATCTTTAGGGATTGAAACGATGGGCGGAGTTATGACCTCATTAATCGCTAAAAATACTACTATCCCTACTAAGCACAGCCAGGTTTTTTCTACAGCTGAAGATAATCAATCTGCTGTCACTATTCATGTTTTACAAGGGGAAAGGAAAAGAGCAAATGATAATAAATCATTAGGACAATTTAATTTAGACGGAATAGCAGCAGCGATGCGTGGTATACCTCAGATTGAGGTAACTTTTGATATTGATGCTGATGGAATTTTACATGTGTCTGCTAAAGATAAAAATAGTGGGCGTGAACAAAAAATTACTATTAAGGCTTCTTCTGGTTTAAATGAAGAAGAAATTAATAAAATGGTTCAAGAAGCAGAAGCTAATGCTGAATCAGATCGAAAATTTGAAGAGTTGGTACAAATTCGTAATCAAGCCGATCATTTATTACATAGCACAAAGAAACAATTAAAAGAAATCGGTGACAATTTATCATCAGATGATAAATCTTCTGTAGAGGATGCATTAAAAGAGTTAGAATCAGTCATAAAAAATGAAGATAAAAATGAAATTGAGTCTAAAATTCAGTCTTTAATTAAAGTTTCTGGAAAATTATTAGAAGCAAGTCAAAAGCATCAAGAACAGTCTAAATCTCAAACTTCTAATAATACTGCTGATCCAAATGGAGAAGTAGTAGATGCAGAATTTGAGGAAATAAAGAATAAAAAATAATATTTTTTAAAAGAATTAAACTTAGAGTGGGGGCAAGAATAATATTAAAATATCAAATCAAAATATTGTGAATCGATAAATATGTTATATACCTAATGAATAGGTATATGGAGGAGGGATATAAAGAAAACCATGGCTAAGTCAGACTATTATGAGATTTTGGGCGTTTCCAAAAATGCGGATGAGCGTGAAATCAAAAAGTCCTATAAACGCTTGGCAATGAAGTTTCATCCAGATCGAAATCCCGGAAATACTGCAGCTGAAACAAAGTTTAAAGAAATCAAAGAAGCATATGAAGTATTAAGTAGTCCAGAAAAACGTGTAGCTTATGATCAGTATGGTCATGCGGCGTTTGAACAAGGAAATATGGGATCAACAGTAAACTCAGGAGGAACAGATTTCAGCGATATTTTTGGCGATGTGTTTGGAGATATTTTTGGAGGAAATAGAAGGAATCGTGCGGGTAGAGGATCAGACTTACGTTATAATGTAGAGTTAAGTTTGGAGGATGCGGTACGTGGGATAATTAAAGAGATATGTATACCGACTCTATCAACGTGTGAGAAGTGTTGTGGAAGCGGTGCGAGATCTAATTCGGCAATAATTACTTGCATGACGTGTCATGGGCAAGGACAAGTACAGATACGACAAGGTTTTTTTTCTGTACAGCAATCTTGTCCCGCATGTCATGGTCATGGGAAAATTATTAAAGAAATTTGTAATAGATGCCATGGAAATGGTCGGGTGGAACGATCTAAAACTCTTTCTGTTAAGATTCCAGCAGGTGTAAATACAGGAGATCGTATACGTTTATCGGGTGAAGGCGAATCAGGCAGTAATAGAGGGCCAGCGGGGGATTTATATGTTCAAATACAGGTTAGAAAGCACCCAATTTTTGATAGAGAAGAAAAAAATCTTTATTGCGAAGTGCCAATTAGTTTTTCTATGGCAGCGTTAGGAGGAGAAATTGAGGTTCCCACTTTGGATGGAAGAGTTAAATTAAAAATTCCTTCTGAAACACAAACTGGCAAATTATTTCGTATGAGAGGAAAAGGTGTAAAATCAGTGCGAAGTGGGGGGAGTGGCGATTTGTTGTGTAGAGTTGTAGTAGAAACTCCAGTGAAATTGAATGATACGCAAAAACAACTACTGCAGGACTTATCAGATAGTTTTGAGGGGCCTCATGGAAACCGAAATAGTCCTAGGTCTAAAAGTTTTTTTGATGGCGTAAAGAAATTCTTTGATGATCTTACTCGTTAATTGATAAAAATAGTGTTTTTATTATTTTACGAGATTATTTTCTATTTGTTTGTTTATTTTCTGTTCTGTCTGATAAGACAGCATAGACTTGATGCGAGCATATACTCTAGATTTACATCTAGCAGCTTTGTTCTTATGAATTAAACCTTTACAAGCTTGTCGGTCTATTATTTTTTGCATAGAAGTAAATGCGGTCATTGCAGCTATTTTATCTTTCGTTTCAATCGCTATGTATACCTTTTTTACAAAGGTACGTAACATAGACTTGCGACTTATATTGTGTTTACGTTTCTTCCTCGATTGTGTGAGAGATTTTTTAGCCGATTTAGTGTTAGCCAATATATAATACTCCTAAATATTAAATTTTAATTACATTGCATATCTATATTATATTGTTGTATTGTATATTACAATTGTTATTTCTAATTCGAATAGGATTAATATGTTGTTGAGCATAATATTTGTGTTATTGATTTACTTTAAGATATGTTATAAATATTATTTTTTTGTAATTTCATAAAAAATGAGTCAGTAATTTTAAAAATATGAATAGTATGAATATTTTTTAAAAGTTTGTTGATATTTAACATGGAATTTGTTAGAGGATTACATAATATAAAGTCTCATCATAAAGGATGTATACTTACTATCGGTAATTTTGATGGATTTCATCGTGGGCATCAAGCATTAATTTCAAAATTGCAAAAAGAAAGGAGCAAGTTGAAATTACCTGTTGTGGTTATGATTTTTGAACCTCAACCTAGGGAATATTTATCTGATATAATAGCAATACGGTTAACAAGATTAAGAGACAAAGTTGATTATTTATATACAGCAGGAGTGGATGTTATTTTATGCATTACTTTTAATAAGAAATTTGCTTCTATTGAAGCATATAATTTTGTTAAAAATATATTAATATGTAAATTAGGAGCGCAGTTTGTTTATGTCGGAGACGATTTTAGGTTTGGTGCTTTTAGGAAGGGAGATTTTGTTTTTTTGAAAAAAATAGGTAAAAATGAAGGTTTTAAAGTGATACGCATTGCGACTTATCTCGATGCGAATAATCAAAGAATAAGTAGCAGCGCGATACGTGTGGCTTTAATAGAAAATAGAATTTTAGATGCTGAATTGTTACTTGGGCATTCTTATTGTATTTCTGGTCGGGTAGTACATGGAGAGGAATTAGGCCGTAGGCTTGGGTTTCCTACAGCTAATATAGCGTTACAGGGCAAACGATTACCCATGCATGGTGTATACGCGGTGGAAGTATATGGCATTTCTAACCTTCCATTACCGGGAATAGCTAATGTGGGGATATGCCCAACAATTATCGGAAAAAATCAACAGAAATTAGAAGTACATTTGTTGAATATATCTACAAATTTATATACTTATCACATTAAAGTAGTTTTTTTAGCTAAAATTCGTGATGAACAATGCTTCACTTCTCTGAAAACATTACAGCATCAAATCAAGAACGATATAATAAAGGTACGTAGTTATTTTAATAAAAAAAATAATATGAATAAAATTTATAAAAACGGAATAATTTATAAATGACTGATTATAAAAATACTTTGAATTTACCACATACACCATTTTCTATGCGTGCTAACTTAGCTATATGCGAGCCTGCTGTATTAGAACGTTGGTATAAAGATAATTTATATGAATTAATTCGTTATAAAAAAAATAAAAAAAAATTATTTTTATTGCATGATGGCCCGCCTTATGTAAACGGTAGTATTCATTTAGGTCATGCAGTAAACAAAGTGCTGAAAGATATTATTCTGAAATATAAAAGTTTTATGGGTTATAATGCTCCTTATATCCCTGGTTGGGATTGTCATGGATTACCTATTGAATTACAAGTAGAACGATTAATAGGACAACCGGGTGTTAGTATTAATCCAAATGAATTTCGTAGTATCTGTCGTAATTATGTATTGGAACAAATAGAAATACAAAAGAGAGATTTCATAAGGTTAGGTGTGTTAGGGGATTGGAAGCGACCTTATTTGACGATGGATTTTAAGACTGAATCAAATATTATTCGTACTTTAAGTAAAGTTATATCTAACGGTTATTTATATAAAGGTGTTAAACCTGTGCATTGGTGTTTTCAATGTTGTTCTGTATTAGCTGAATCAGAAGTGGAGTATAATAATACCCATTTTTCTCCTGCTATTGATGTTGCTTTTGCTTCGGTGGATAATATTCGTATTTCTAAAATATTTAATCTAGATTTATCTCAACATACCATCGAATTGGTGATTTGGACTACTACTCCTTGGACATTACCTGCTAATCAAGCTATTTCTGTGCATCCGGATTACAGTTATCAGTTAATTGTGATAAATAATAATAAATATATAATCATTGCAACTAATTTGGTAGATGTTGTGATGCAACGTATACAATGTTTTTCTTGGAAGATTTTAGGTGAGACTTCAGGTAATTCTTTAGAATTATTAAGATTTCATCACCCATTCATGCCTTTTGATATCCCTGTTGTATTAAGTTGTCATGTATCACTGAATTCTGGAACAGGGGTGGTACATATAGCCCCTAATCATGGTATTGATGATTATATTGTGGCTCAAAAATATAATTTTAAAATTATTAATATAATAAATGATACAGGTCATTATATACCCAATACACATCCTATGTTAGATGGGGTACAAGTATTGAGATCAAATGACATAATAATAAATTTATTAAATCAATCGGGTGCTTTATTACATGTAAACTATAATTACTCACATAGTTATCCATACTGTTGGCGTCATGCAATTCCTGTTATTTTTAAATCTACTTCACAGTGGTTTTTAAGTATGGATAAATATAATTTAAGAGATAAATTACTGAAAACAATACATACAGTACATTGGATTCCAGATAAGGGTAGGTCTAGTATTGAAACGATGCTGATTAATAGACCCGATTGGTGTCTTTCAAGACAACGTGTTTGGGGTGTACCCATACCTCTCTTCGTTCATAAAAAAACTGCAATTTTACATCCACGTACGTTTGAATTAATGGAAATAGTTGCGCAATACGTAGAACAATGTGGAATACAAGCGTGGTGGGATTTAAAAGTTGAAGACATTATAGGAGATGAATCAGATCAATATGAAAAAGTGCTAGATACACTTGATGTGTGGTTTGACTCTGGTTCTACTCATGATTCGGTGATACCAGAACGATTAGAACTGAGTAAAAAGTTACCAGATTTATATTTGGAGGGTTCAGATCAGTATAGGGGTTGGTTTATGTCTTCTTTAATTATATCAACCGTGATCACAGGTAAAGCACCCTATAAAGAAGTACTGACTCACGGGTTTGCTGTAGATGCTCAGGGGCGTAAAATGTCTAAATCTCTTGGTAATGTCATTAGTCCTCAGGAGATAATAAAGAATTTTGGAGCAGATATTTTACGATTATGGATAGCTTCTTCTGATTATTCTAAAGACATGACTATTTCAAATGCTATTTTAAAACATACAACTGATGTGTATCGGCGCATTCGTAATACTGCTCGGTTTTGTTTGGCTAATATTAGTGATTTTAACCCAAAACAAGATTGTATACATCCAGAAAATATGATCGAATTGGATTGTTGGGCGGTAGATCGTGCTTTATCTGTACAATCAGAAGTAATATCAAATTATAATAAGTATAATTTTCATAATGTAATCCAACGAATTATGCAGTTTTGTTCAGTGGAAATGGGTTCATTTTATTTAGATGTTATTAAAGATCGACAATATACTACAAAAAAAACTAGTACTGCGCGTCGTAGCTGTCAGACTGCATTATATCATATTATTGAATCTATGGTACGTTGGATCGCTCCAATTCTATCTTTTACTGCTGATGAAATTTGGAAGTATATTCCAGGAAATAGATCAAAATATGTATTTACTGAAGAATGGTATAGTGGATTATTTAGTATCAATTCAAAAAAAACTATGAACAGTAATGATTGGAATATTTTTTTAGATGTTAGAAACGAGGTAAATAAAATAATTGAACAAGCGCGTCTTAGTGGTATGATTGGCGGGTCTTTAGATGCCAGTGTCGTTTTATATGCTGTTCCAAAATTAGCAAGTAAATTACGTATCTTAGATAATGAACTTTCTTTTGGATTGATTACGTCTTCAGCTATAGTTTTAGATTATTATGATGAATGTAATACAACGCAACATAAAAAAGAAGAGATTCCAGGTTTGAAGATTGTTTTAGAAAAAGCTAAGGGAAAGAAGTGTTTGCGTTGTTGGCATTATAGATTAGACATTGATCGATATAAAAATTATGTCAATATTTGTGCTCGTTGCATTGATAATATAGTGGGACCAGGAGAAAATCGTAGGTTCTTTTAATGGATAGAGAATTTAATTATAAAAATTTAAAATGGTTGTGGTTATCTATATTCTTAATGTTGTTGGATATAGGAACTAAATATTGGATAAAGACACATTTTGTGATTGGTGAGGTATCGTCAGTATTCCCCGGTATTAATTGTTATTATATTTGTAACGCAGGATTAGCTTTTGGGTTTTTTACTAATGTTAATTTACATTATCGTTGGATATTTATGTGGATAATAATATGGGTAATTGTAGCATTTATTATAACTTTGTATAAATTGACCGAGCGTTCTAAGTGTTGTAGTGTATCTTATTCTATGATTATTGGAGGAGCTTTAGGGAATTTATTTGATAGAGTATTACACGGAACAGTAGTTGATTTTATTGATGTATATATTAAAAGTTGGCATTGGCCCACTTTTAATGTTGCTGATATGTCAATTTGTGTAGGAATTACTATTTTAATAGTCAAATACTACTATGATGGTTTAAAAATAATTTAAATTAGAGAATTTTATTGTATATCAAGATTCGTTACGCGCATAATACATCATGGTGTTGTGTTTATCAGTTAATTAAACAATTGATTAGAAAATCAGTTGTATTATGTGCATATAAGTGTTAAATATAGTGAATTTATTTATTAATCATATAATAAAGAGGTTTAAATATTAGAGTTGTGTTGGCCAATCCGCGCGGGTTCTGTGCAGGAGTAAATAGAGCAATTAATATCGCAGAGAATGCTATACAAACATACGGCGCTCCGATTTATGTGAGACATGAGTTAGTGCACAACAGTTATGTGGTAACGCAATTATCGAATAAAGGTATTATTTTTATTGAACGATTAGATGAGGTACCTAATAGATCCGTTCTGATTTTTTCTGCTCATGGGGTTTCAAAAAAGATACGGGAACAAGCAAAAATTAAAAATTTAATAATACTCGATGCTACTTGTCCTTTAGTAACTAAGGTACATAAAGAGGTTTCTCAAGCTAATCGTAATAATATGGAAGTTATTTTAATAGGCCATGCTGGCCATCCAGAAGTTGAAGGGACTATGGGGCAGTATATTACTTCAGATTCTGGAGGAAAAATATATTTGGTTGAATCTCCATCAGACGCTTGGTCACTTCAGGTGAAGTATCCAAATAATTTATTTTTTGTAACACAAACAACTTTGTCGGTAGATGATGCTGCAGAGATTATAGCAATTTTACATCAAAGATTTCCCAAGATTATGGGTCCTAGAAAAAATGATATTTGTTATGCAACATTTAATAGACAAAATGCTCTTAAAAAATTAGCTCTAACAGTAGAGATTATATTTGTTGTAGGATCAAGAATATCATCTAATTCTGTTAGATTAATGGAGTTGGCACGTCGTATTGGGAAAATTGCATATTTGATTGATCACGCCAATGATATTCAAAGAAATTGGTTGCACGGGATAAATAATATTGGTATTACTGCCGGGGCATCAGCCCCGGATATTTTAGTGCATCAAGTTATTGAAAAATTACGTATATTAAGTACAGATTGTATTGTTGTTGAAGAAATGATAGGACAGGAAGAGAATGTCTTTTTTGATGCACCTAAAATTTAGTATGTTTATAATTATCATATATTCATTAATTTTATTGTAATAATAAAATAACGAGTTAAAGAAAACGGTATAATATAAATCATATAACGATGTTATATGTTGTTTAGCTGTATCGAATAGCATAATAATTTTTATTAAAATTTGATAAAAAATTTCATATATTGTTGTATATAAAATTTTTGATATGAAAATTAATTAGAGTCATAAATTATTCTATATGTAATAAATATTGTATAGGTATAAAAATTATGAACGATGTGCCTCTTCGTGTTGCCGTTACGGGGGCAACTGGGCGTATGGGTAAAGAAATAATAACATGTATTGTGCAGGGAGAAGCAAAAAAACAATATAGTCAAGAAATTGTTTTGGGAGCTGCTATAGCACGTTTAAATACTAACATTTGTGGTAAGGATGTTGGAATGTTAATAAACAATGATGATTTGGGTGTGATAGTTACTGATAATCTTGAATCAATTAAAGATGATTTTGATGTTTTGGTTGATTTCACTGCCCCTGATATATCTATGGAATATTTAAAATTCTGTGCTAATAACAATAAAAACATAGTCATTGGCACCACTGGATTGAATCAGATACATAAAAATTTTATTATAAATACATCCCAAAAAATAGGCATCGTGTATTCTTCTAATTTTAGTGTAGGAGTTGCATTAATATCTAAATTGTTACATAAAATTACACAAGTTATAGGTAGTACTTCAGATATCAGTATTATTGAAATGCATCATAATAAAAAACATGATATGCCGTCTGGCACTTCTTTAATGATGCGAAATATTATTGCAAATGCATTGCGATCTAACCGATCTGGTAGCAGTATGAATAGTAATGTTGATTCTATAAAGCATTCGTCAGAAGAATCTTATTATCATGATATATTAATCCATTCGATACGTGCCGGAGATGTTGTAGGGGAACACACTGTTCTATTTACCGGATCAGGGGAACGTCTAGAAATAATACATAAAGCATCGGATCGTATAATATTTGCTATTGGAGCATTACGTGCCGCTATTTGGTTAGGGCGTGATAAAACAGGTTTGTTTGATATGAGTGATATTTTATAGATGTATATGTTATTGTGATTAATTAGATGATATTGTTTAATGGTTTTAAAAAATTTTAAGATTGATTTTAATAAATAAAACATGTGTAAATTTTATTTACACATGTTTTATTTTAATCTAAAATAATAGTAATTATAATTTAATATTTGACTCATCAATTTCCCCTAATAAATTAAATATAAATTATATATTTAATGATTAATTTACTTGCTAAAATAGAGGTACTTTGATGAAACCGGCGTTGTTAGTATTAGAAGATGGTAATCAATTTTATGGGCATGCAATAGGAGCAGAAGGAGAAACGGTAGGAGAAGTGGTGTTTAACACATCAATGACCGGATATCAAGAAATAATCACTGATCCTTCTTACGCATATCAGATAGTAATATTAACTTGCCCTCATATTGGCAATGTTGGTGCTAATGAATTGGATAATGAATCTTCTTGTGTACAAGTAAGAGGACTGATTATTCGTAATTTATCGGTTATTGTTAGTAATTTTCGTCATACATTGACTCTTTCAGATTATTTAGTACAGCAAAATATTGTTGGGATTGCTGGAGTAGATACTCGTAAATTAACGCGGCTAATACGAGAAAAGGGAATACTACATGGTTGTATTATTGCTCATGATATGCCTGACGCTGCATATGCATTGCGTAAAGCTCGTGAATTTCCTGGGTTACATGGACTTAATCTTGCTCATAAAGTAAGTACTGATAAACAGTATATTTGGAATCAAGGTACTTGGAATATTAAATCTGGAATATTTGTTACCCCATTAAGTTTACCTTATCGTGTTGTAGTATATGATTTTGGTATTAAACGAAACATCATGCGCATATTAGTGGATTATGGTTGTGTATTAACTGTAGTTCCGGCACATACTACAGCGCAAGAAATAATAGATATGAGACCAGATGGCATCTTTTTAGCTAATGGCCCTGGAGATCCTAATGCATATGAATATGCAATTAATTCTGTTCAAATTTTTTTAAATACAACTAAAATTCCCCTGTTTGGAATTTGTTTGGGTCATCAATTACTGGCATTAGCCAGTGGAGCAAAAACAATAAAAATGAAATTTGGTCATCATGGTTCTAATCATCCTGTTAAAGACATAGCGACGAACAAAGTTATAATTACCACGCAAAATCATAATTTTGTAGTAGATAAAAAAACTTTACCTGATACATTAAAAATAACGCATATTTCATTGTTTGATGGCACGATACAAGGTATCCATCATGTCGATAAACCTGCTTTTAGCTTTCAAGGACACCCGGAAGCTAGTCCTGGGCCTCATGATGCTACATCATCGTTGTTTAGTCATTTCATTAAATTGATTAAACATTATCGTAATCAACAATAAGTTGGGGAGTGTAATATGCCGAAAAGAACCGATATACACAGCATCTTGTTATTGGGAGCTGGACCAATTGTTATCGGTCAAGCCTGCGAATTTGATTATTCCGGAGCGCAAGCTTGTAAAGCATTACGGGAAGAAGGATATCGTATAATTTTAGTTAATTCCAACCCTGCTACAATTATGACGGATCCTGATATGGCTGATGCTACTTATATTGAAGCGGTTCAATGGGAAATAATATCTAAGATTATAGAAAAAGAACATCCAGACGCATTGTTATCCACTATGGGCGGGCAAACTGCTTTGAATTGCGCTTTAGATTTAGAGCGCCATGGAATTTTAAGACAATTTAATATCATAACAATTGGAGCGACGATAGATTCTATTTATAAGGCAGAAGATCGTCAAAAATTTCGAGAGTCTATGAAAAGAATAGGATTAGAAACAGCCCGATCTGGTATAGCGCGCGATATAGATGAATCTATGATGGTTTTGGAAAAAATAGGGTTACCTTGTATTATTCGTCCTTCTTTTACTTTGGGAGGCAGCGGAGGAGGTATTGCGTATACTACAGAGGAATTTGAAAAACTTTGTAGATATGGGTTAGATTTATCTGCTCATCATGAACTTTTAATTGATGAATCTTTAATTGGTTGGAAAGAATATGAAATGGAAGTTATACGTGATATTAAAGACAATTGTATCATTGTATGCTCTATAGAGAACGTTGATCCTATGGGGATTCATACCGGTGATTCTATTACTGTGGCGCCAGCTCAAACTTTGACTGATAAAGAATATCAAATTATGAGAAATGCTGCAATAATGGTATTACGTGAAATTGGTGTAGATACTGGCGGGGCTAATGTACAATTCGCGGTAAATCCAAATAATGGTAGACTTGTTGTTGTGGAAATGAATCCGAGAGTATCACGATCGTCAGCATTAGCTTCTAAAGCAACTGGATTTCCTATAGCAAAAATAGCTGCTAAATTAGCAGTAGGATATAGTTTAGACGAATTATCAAATGACATTATGAGTGGTTGTATTCCAGCATCTTTTGAGCCATCAATTGATTATGTAGTCACTAAAATTCCACGTTTTAATTTTGAAAAATTTCCGGAACAACATAATAAATTGACAACTCAAATGAAATCAGTGGGCGAAGTGATGGCGATTGGACGCAGTCAGCAAGAATCTTTACAAAAAGCAATACGTGGATTAGAAATAGGAGTAACGGGATTAGATCCTAAGATTAATTTAGATGACCCTAAAGCCTTTAATATTATTGTATATGAATTAAAAAATGCTAGCAGTAATCGAATATGGTATATTGCTGATGCTTTTCGTTATGGTATATCTTTGGAACAAGTTTTTCAGCTAACCAATATTGATCGTTGGTTTTTAGCTCAAATTGAAGAATTAGTACAATTAGAAAACGATATAATATCAGCAGGTATATCATGTCTTGACAGAAATCGGTTGCATTGTCTTAAAAAGAAAGGATTTTCTGACGCAAGATTGGGGCAATTAACAGGTGTATCAGAAAATAAGATTCGCACATTAAGGGCGATGTACGACATACATCCTGTATATAAACATGTAGATGCATGTGCGGCAGAATTTTCTACTGATACTTCTTATATGTATTCTACTTATGATGGTGAATGTGAATTTCAGTTGAATAAAAAAAGTGAAACTATCATGATATTAGGAGGGGGGCCTAATCGTATTGGCCAAGGCATTGAATTTGATTATTGTTGTGTGCATGCAGCAATAACTTTACGTGAAAGCGGATATGACGTAATCATGGTAAATTGTAATCCTGAGACTGTTTCCACTGATTATGATATATCAGATATTCTTTATTTTGAGCCAATTACATTAGAGGATATTTTAGAAATTACACGTATTAATAAACCAATAGGTGTGATTGTGCAATATGGAGGTCAAACTCCATTAAAATTGGCTAAAGCGATAGAAGAAGCCGGAATATTTATTATAGGTACTAGTCCTGATGCAATTGATCAAGCAGAAAATAGAGAACGGTTTCAGCGCTCAATAAAGTGTTTAGGATTGCAGCAGCCTAATAATGCTACTGTAATATCTATACGATCAGCTTTAAAAAAAGCTAAAAATATAGGGTATCCCATAGTGGTAAGGCCTTCTTATGTTTTAGGAGGGAGGGCTATGGAGATAGTATATAATGAAAAAGAATTGTTATTTTATTTTAAAAACGCTATTAAAGTATCCAATAATGCGCCAGTCTTGCTAGATCGTTTTTTAGAAAATGCGATCGAAGTAGATGTAGACGCTGTATGCGACGGAGAGCAGGTGTTTATTGGGGGAATTATGGAGCATATTGAGTATGCAGGAGTGCATTCTGGAGATTCAGCGTGTTCTTTGCCTGTTCATACATTAAGTAAATGTATTCAAGATAGGATACGTTGTCAAGTAAAAGAATTAGCGTTTAAATTTAATGTAAAAGGTTTGGTAAATATACAATTTGCGATACAAAAAGATGAGATTTATATCATTGAGATTAATCCAAGAGCATCACGTACAGTTCCTTTTGTATCTAAAGCTACTGGGATGGCTTTAGCAAAAATCGGGACTCGTGTAATGATCGGGCAATCTTTATCTAAACAAGGTATTTTAAAGGAAGTGATTCCTCCTTATTTTGCAGTGAAAGAGGTAGTATTACCGTTTAATAAATTTATTGATATGAATCCAAAATTAGGTCCAGAAATGCGATCTACAGGTGAAGTAATGGGTATTGGACGTACTTTCGAGGAAGCGTTTGCTAAAGCAACATTGGGTAGTCAGTTTTGTATAAAAAAACATGGCGATATATTATTATCATTATCTGAAAGCGATATGGATAAAGCGTTGGATTTAGTTACTAAGTTCATTCAAAACGGTTATATGTTAGATGTTACACATAAAACAGCGAAGATGTTAAAGAGTGCTGGTATTGATTCTCAAATGATTAGATCAGTGCGTGTAACTCATGCATATATTCATGAAAAGATTAAGAATGGTGAATATAGTTATATTATTGATACTACTTTGACAGAAAAAATTAATAATAATAACAATAATTATTGTAATAATCATACTACATTGTTATGTAGTATTGCATTACAACATAATATTCGTTATGTTACTACAATAAATGGAAGTTTTGCTGTAGCTATGTCATTAACTGTTGATACTACGGACCACGTGATATCAATTCAAGATATGCATTCTAAAATGATGACCGACTATAATTAGAGATATATTTATATAGTTATAATCATTTATATCTTTTTAGTTAAGTTGGTATTAAAATTAATACAATTGGGGATTTTTTATAAAACATATTTTTATTTAATTTAATGCGTGTTTAAATGTTATGTATAAATGATTATTAGCTTAATTGTTGCATTAACTACCAATCATGTAATTGGAAAAAAAAATGTTATTCCTTGGAGTTTACCTGTAGATAAACAGTGGTTTAGATATCATACCTTATATAAACCAATTATTATGGGACGTAAAACGTTTGAGTCTATAGATAATAAACCATTATTAAATAGACTGAATATTGTTTTAAGTCGTAATTTATTAAATAATTATAATGGTGTTTTTGTAGTAGATAATATAGATGATGCTTTATCTTGTATCCAAGATAAATATGAAGAAGTTATGGTAATTGGAGGAGGTGAAGTATACAAAATTTTTTTACCTTATGCACAGCGATTATATTTAACACATATTCATAATCTTGTTGATGTTGATGGAGATACTTGGTTTCCTGAGTATGATATAAAAGAATGGAAACTTATTTTTAATAGTTTTTATAAAATTAATGAAGGTTGTTTTGATTATTTAAACTTTGAAATTATTGAGCGTTGTGAATAATTATATTATAGTGAATTATAAAATATATGGTATTTTGTCATCAATATTTTAAATCAATAATTTGTGTCTTTTTTTTTGTAAGAGGGATTCATTAAAATGTGATGATAATTTATTTGTAACTTATATGATACGGGGGGTATGTGGTAATTGTTAAATTTTGTGATTTTTTAAAGGATTAAGCAGGTGGTGTGCAAGGTACATGTATAATTTTTTTATCTTCCCATCGTAATAAAGTAAGTGTTCCTCCCCAACAACAACCAGAATCCAATCCATAAATACCCGATGGAATTTGTATATCTGTTAATGATGCCCAGTGGCCAAAAATTATATTATATGTAGGATCAATTAATCTAGTTAAACAAAACCATGGATATATATTTTTTGGGGCGTATTTAGGAACTCCTTTATATTTTAAATTTAACTGACCATTTAAATAAATGTAACGCATTCTTGTAAATATATTAATGTTTTTTTGTATTTTTTTTAATTTTTTAATGTCTATGTGATTTATATTAGATATATTTTCAGGTATATCTTTTTTAAAAAGTAGAAAAGAATAGTCGCTAACTAAAATGTCTTCTATTTCTTGAGCATGTTTTTTCACATCATTAATATCCCAATTAGGACTAATACCTGCATGAGTCATTAATATTTTTTTGTTTTTATCTATATATAGTATAGGTTGATGACGTAACCAATAAATTAGTTCTTCTAGATCTGGAGCATTTAATATAGCATCAAAGTAATCTGTATTTTTTTTTCGGTTTATTCCAAAGTATATTTTTAACAGATGTAATTCGTGGTTGCCTAATACTAGACAAGCACTTTTTTTAAATGTACGGATTAGACGCAATACTTCTAATGAATTTGGCCCTCTAGCTATTAAATCTCCGGTGAAATGTAGGGTATCAAAGTCAGGATTAAAGCATACGCGATCTAATATAGTTCTTAAGTTTTTGTAGCATCCATGGACATCTCCAATGAAATAAGTAGACATTTTTATTATAGATTTTATTTCCAGAAAAATTGATTAATCACATATCAAAATATTTTTATTTTTTTATCTTAAAAAAATTTTCTCTTTTTGAGAAGCATATTTTCATAAATATAATTATATTTATGAAAATATGCTCTTTTAATTTAAGGGTTGTCAATTATAACGTTTGCTGTTTTATTTTAAATGTTTTTGTTTTAATTTAAAAGTTTTAATCTCCCTCATTTGATATGTAATTATTGATATGTTTGCAAAATATATAAAGAATTAAAACATATAATTAATACATGCGAATGATAGCATTGAATCAATTGAAATACAATTATAAAGAGTATAATTAAAATATTGCATAGTAAGTCTATTTATTTTTTAATATGTTCGTTAGCATACAGTATTGATCAATAGTAATATTTTCTGCTCGTAGTTTTGGATTGATTCCTTGTTGTGTGATTTCTGTTTCTTTAAAAAATGTAGATAGGCTATTTCGAATGGTTTTTCGTCTTTGGCTAAAGGCCAATTTTGTAAGTGAAGATAGTTGTTTTATATTAATTATTGGATAAGGAGTAAGTGTGTGAGGGAGTAAACGTATTACTACAGATTTTACTTTTGGAATAGGAATAAAAGCAGTAGCTGGTATTGACAATAATGGAATAACTTTATAATGATATTGCGTTATTATACTTAATCTTCCGTATTCCTTATTATTAGGCATTGCGCAGAGTCGCCTGGCTACTTCTTGCTGAAACATAAAATGCATATCATAAATTACATTAGTGTATTTAAACAAATATATGATTAATTCTGTGGCTATATTATAAGGTAAATTTCCGACTAATCGTAGTTTTTGGCCAACTTGGTGTGATAAATCAAAAAAATTTATCGTTAAGATATCTTGACAAAAAATATTAATTTTTTTATTAAACATTTGTATTAGTCGCATGGCCAAATCGAAATCACGTTCTATTAGTATTAGTGAATCGAGATCTACAGTATTTAAAATTTGTTTGGTTAACGCACCTAAACCGGGTCCAATTTCTATTATTTTTTGATTTTTTTTAAGATTAATAGTTTTAATAATAGTATTAATAGTATTTTGGTCGTTGAGAAATACTTGGCTCCATTTTTTTTTTATAAGATGATTTTTATAGTATGTTTTTTTCATGAAGATTATTTATCATGTTAATTGCAACTGTAATAGCCATGATCATACTATTAGGCAAAGCTGTTCCCTTACCAGATAAATCAAGAGCGGTACCATGGTCTACAGAAGTTCTAATAAAAGGCAATCCAAAGGTAACATTGACTGACTGTCCAAATCCAGAATATTTTAATACAGGTAATCCTTGATCATGATACATAGCTAGTATTACATCTGCATCTTGAAGATATTTTGATTGAAATATTGTATCAGCTGATAACGGTCCAATTAGTTTACAATTAATTTTTTCTTTTAAAATATTTAAAGTAGGTATAATAATATTAATTTCTTCTTGTCCTATATAACCGGATTCTCCAGTATGTGGATTTAACCCACATACATAAATTTTAGGATATGGAATGCCAAAGTATTTTTTTAATCCTTTTACGAGAACGGAAATAGTATCGCAAAGAGACTGTTGAGTAATCATTTTTGGAACAGATAATATAGGGATATGAGTAGTGACTAAAGCAACACGTAATTTTTTGTTACTCAACATCATTACAGTTTTTTTGCATTTGTTGAGTTGGGATAAAAATTCAGTGTGCCCACAGAATGAAATGTTGCCTTTATTAAGAATAGCTTTATGTATAGGACCAGTCACTAAAGCTGCAAATTCCCCGTTTAAACATCCTTGCGATGCCCGAGTTAAAGTATTGATAACATAATCGTTATTAGTAACATCTAATTGACCGGGGACAGATTTTTTTGGAAGTGATATTTTTAATATGGATAATTCTCCAGGTACACAAGGAGACGATATTTTTTTTTCATGATAGGAACGTAATTTTAGAGGCAGATTGATTTTATTTGCTCTATCGAGCAGTAAATCAGGATCAGCGCAGACAACTAATTCTACAGGCCACTTTTTCTGAGCACTCATTATGACTATATCAGGCCCTATTCCAGCTGGTTCTCCTATAGTAATGATAATTCGTCGGAATTTTGTGTTTTTTTTAATCATTTTATTGAATGATTTTAATGTAAGCCGTTGATCGCAATTCTTGAATCCAATTTTTCATAATTTCATCAAATTTTTTGTTTAATAAGTATAAGTAAACACGTTCTTGTATCATTTCATTGTAATCTAACATAGATATATCTATCAATTGTATTAAACTCCATCCATAAGAGGTATATACTGGTATACTAATCTCATTTCTCTTTAAGTACATCAAAATTTTTCGAATTGATGATTCAAAATCGTCTAAATCCTTATATACTATATCTTCTTCATAATAATTTAAACATGTATCTTGTGATTTTTCTTTAATAATCATACTAAACGTGGTATTACTTTTTTCAATTCTTTCTTTAATTTGTAACAGTTGTTTTATTACGTTTATATTTTCACACGAATTTTTTATACTAAATATTTTTGCTTTAACTTTAGTTACAGGTAATATAATTTGTTTATAACGTATATCTTGTACCTCTATAATATATATCCCATCATAAGATAAAATTGGACCGATAATATCACCTTTGTTTGCTTTTTCTAAATGTTTATCAAAAATAATTGGTATGTCTTTCCATCCAATCCATTCTGTTTCTTGTGTTTTAATTATTTGAATAATATTTTTATATGCATGTGTGTGCATTAGTTCTTTAATATTGTTATTAAATTCTTTTTTTTTAATTAATAATTTTGCAAAATATTCTATTTTATTTATTTGGGTTTTTGTTGGTTGTATTGGTAATGTGAATATAATATGCTTTAACTTAAATTGTTTATTAAAATCAATAATATTTGATTTATTAGCAATTTTTTTTATTTCAGTTGTCAATATATTAGCACGATGATAAACGATATGATCACATATGTGCTTTTTAAGCATGTTTTGGTATTGTTGCCAATAATATTTTTCATAACTTAAACCAATATTATATAAGTGCATACGAAACTGATCTAATGTCATATCATGTAGATTTAAAATACAATTAATCATCTGATTAATTTGGTCGTAGTTGATGGTGATATTTTGTTGCGTAGCGAATTGAAAAATAAGGTTGTCTGTGATTAATTGATCTAATATTATTGGATAATGTACAATGTTCTGTAATGTTGCGTCATTGTTATCAGAATTAGAAATGGTATCTTGAATCATATAAATATTATTTCTGACGTCGCTATCTAATATAATATGGTGATTCGTTAATGCTACAATTTTATCTACCTTTTCTAAGGCTCCAAGAACAATATTTGTTTTTAATGCAAATATAAGAATTAGTGTGTTCCAAAATTTCATATAATTGATAATGTTGTAATTGTGAATTTAACCTGATGTAGTACACGAGGTTAAAATATATGTTGATATGGTAATATACCTATATTCATCATTTGATATGGGTTTGATTTAAAATCTGCTGTGGAACTATATATTTTAATATCTAATCGTATTTTGTTGTCATACATATTATGATGTAGCTGTTTATGCCAATCGATCACTTTTCGTTCGCAAGATGCATTTATTCTCCAACATGGAGTATAGTACTGTATCCCAATTGTTTGATCAATGAGTTGATGAGTTTTTATATTGTGGTAATGCGAACAACTTACTCTCCAATTATCAAATAAAGGGTAGCAAGCAAGAATACCCAATTGAGCAATTGTATTATGGTAAATTGATTCATTGATTTGTGGTAGTATTTTTTCGAGATATTGTTTGTTAGTGTATCGATAATGTGTTTGTAAAATTTGGTTGTTTTTTCCTATATATTCTAATATTACAGTTCCAAAAGATAGTGTGTGGTGTTGCATATCATATTGTATTTCGGTGTTCATGTTACAATATCTGTTAATATTACAACGACTTATTCCTGAAAACAGGAGGAAATTGTAGTTTTTTTCGTGTATGTATTTAGTTGTGTTTATGTTATGTTTGGAATTAGGTTGGCTTAAGTTAAAAATATGACCTATGGATGTGTAAAATAATTCGTGTTTTTTCTTAAAGTATCGTATAGCTATATTTCCGGTAATTTGATTAACGGGCATGATACGATCCAATCCACTGTATATGGTGTCATGAAATAAATTTTTATGATCTATATGAATCAAATCGGTATCGTACATACCGATGTTTTCCTGAAAATAATATGGTACATATAAATATTGTAGTTTTGGTTCTAAGAAATGTTTATATTTTTTTGAAGTATATGTGTTTTCTTTCAAAATCATTTTTCCGTTGATTTTAAATTGCGGAATAATACGATTAACTATATCATCTAAATGATAATTCGTGTGTTGTGTTTTGTTGTAGTGGTTTATATTTTTTTGTCGATAATGTGTTATTCTTAATTTTGCTTCAGTATTAAAATTAATCCAATGATTGTTTATTGAGATATTTAAAGTTGGTTCTGTGTGTATTCTAATTGTTTTTGGATAATCATAATTTATAGGAATAAATTGGGTGAGTTGACTAAATAATTTTAAGTTAAATGATTTGTGTTTGATGTCATAGTAATATGAATTTAATTCTAATTGAGGTGCTGCACTATAACTACCAAGATGTTGTATCATTGTGTTTTTGGTATTTGCAATGCCAAAATAAGCTACACTGGCGTTCCAATTTTTATCACTGTAATTGCATAAAATTTTTTGGTTTAAATAATCATTATTAGAGTGTGTATGGGTTGGTATACTGGCGTTTTCAACATAATCGTTAGAACCTGTATTTAAGAGATAATTAGAATTGAAATGCCATTTTTTATGTATGATACCATTGTGTTTCCAATATATCTGCCAATATCTGTTATAGCAATTATTGGACATTTTTTTATTGTATATTTTATTGTTTTCTATAAAATCTAAGATCAACAATCCAGTACCTGGATTAATTGTATAATGTATTTCAGTTTCTAATTTTGTTCCTAGATTGGATGCGTAACATGGAGAGATGCTACCTGAGTAATGTTTTGATAAATTAATGGGACAGGGTATTTTAAATTTTAATCCATGTTTACTACTGTATTTAATACTAGGTATATAGTGCCTCAAGATATTGTTTTGATGCAGAGATAATGATAAATAGGGGCTATAAAATATTGGTATTTTTTTTATTTTTAGGCAAGCGTTCCAGATATCAATATTATGTTTATGGTGATCATAAATCATTTCTGATCCTGTTATAATCCAATGATTTTCATTTGAAACACAAGTAGTACATTCTCCTTGTTTAATAATAGTATAACGATTTTTTTCTCGTTGCATTATGGAACGAGCTGTTCCGTGAATATGTGGTTCTAATACATAATATGTGCCTTTATGAATATCTATATTTTTATTATAAAGATTAATCCAAGCGTGAGTTCCGGTTAACACAATATAGTTGTTATTATAGTTAATATGACCACAGGCATATAATGTATTATATAAGAGCTCATTTTGTTTATTATGTGATATTATTAATTTGTCAGATGTTAAAATATTGTTATTATGTTTCATATTGACGTGTCCAGAAAACTGAATTTTTTTAGGATAATAAATTTCTAGTTCGTCAGATTGCACGTAGATAGGGTGATCAGTAGAAAAAAGATTGTCGGTTATAGAAATTGAAATTGGTGCGTAATTAGATGCATAAGCTGAAAGATAAAATTGAGTATAGAATATCAACAAAATCGAATTAATAATGGTGTTTTGATAAAAAAACCTAATATTATGGTTTGAACGATTTTGATGCATATTTTGTCAAAGAATGACGAATTATTTATGATTGAATTAATAAATAGTATATGACGTATATAAAAACATTAAAATTTAAAAATATATAACATATATCTGCGCATCTGCATGTTCAGTTGTTTTAATTTTGTTACGGTATACAGATGTTGTTTGTATTTGTATATGAGAAAGATACAGATATTTATCTGTTATGACAACATTAAATATCATTGGTTTATGAATTTTTATTTATATATATAAATAAAAATTTTAATGTTTATATTTATTTTTTTATATTGTTCTAATTTAAATGATTAATATAAAGGTACATAACATTTGATGTAGTTTTTACTACATATTTTTATTATTGCAATCTATATGCAATGATTTTTAGCGTTTATTGTTATTACAATTTTTATAAAGGTAATACTAATATGTTTATATTTTTGTTGTTTTGTTTGTATTTATTTTAAATATGGCAGCTGATTGTCTTCGTATTTTTTAATAGCATAATCATGCTGTAAAGTTAAGTTAATATTATCAAGATCGTTAAGCATGCAACGTTTATAAAAGTCATTTATTTTAAAGAAATATTTTTTTTTATTATGTGTATAAATAATTTGTTCGTATAAATTTACAGTAAATGATATGCTTTTGTTTTCTGTTGAAATTTCTTTAAATAAATCATTTACTTGTAGTTCTGATATGGTAATAAGTAATAATCGATTATTAAAGCTGTTTTTATGGAAAATATCTGCAAAACTTGGAGCTATGATAACTCTGAATCCATAATCCATGAGCGCCCATACTGCATGTTCACGAGATGAACCACATCCAAAATTTCTTTGGCTTAATAAGATACTAGCTTTTTTATACTGTGGTTTGTTTAATATAAAATTTGGATTTAAAATTTTAGTTGTATTTTCAAGAAAACGCCAATTAAAAAATAAGTATAACCCAAAATCAGCGCGAGTGATAGCTTTTAAAAATTGTTTTGGGATTATATTATCTGTGTCGACATCGGCAATATCAAGTGGTAGAACTACACCGGTATGCTGAATAAATCGAGTCATATGCATGTATCCTTTATATTATTTTAATTTTCGGATATCGATAAAGTGCCCGGCAATGGCGGCCGCCGCCGCCATTGCCGGGCTTACTAAATGAGTCCGACTCCCACGACCTTGGCGACCTTCAAAATTCCGATTGCTAGTAGAAGCACAACGTTCGCCGGTATTGAGTCGATCATTGTTCATAGCTAAACACATAGAGCATCCAGGTAAACGCCACTCAAATCCTGCTTGTATAAATATTTTATCTAATCCTTCTAATTCTGCTTGATTTTTTACTAATTTAGATCCAGGCACCACAATTGCTTGTGTATTATTGGAGATATGATGCCCCTTAATTACTGTTGCCGCTATGCGTAAATCTTCAATGCGCGAGTTAGTACATGAGCCTATGAATACTTTATCAACAGAAATATCTGTTAAATAAGTATTTGATTGAAGTTGCATATATATTAAAGCCCGTTTAGCAGAAATACGTTCCACGGGATCTATAAAGGATTCTGGAAACGGGATCGGTTGATCAATAGAGATTACTTGGCTAGGATTGGTTCCCCAAGTTACTTGTGGTTTAACGTTAGATATATCGAAATCAAATATTTTATCAAAGTGAGCATCGTGGTCGGAATATAAAGTTTTCCAATATAATAATGCTTGATTCCAATTGTTTCCAGTTGGAGAAAATTTACGATTTTTTAAATAATCATAAGTAGTTTTATCTGGTGCTATTAAAGCAGAAGTTGCTCCCATTTCAATAGCCATATTACACAGGGTCATGCGTTCTTCCATACTCAAACGAGTTATAACAGTCCCACAAAATTCTACTACATAACCAGAGGCTCCTCCATGTCCAATTTTTCCAATAATTGCTAGGATTATATCTTTAGCTGTAATTTGAGGAGCGATAACACCTGAAAGGTTAACTTTCATTGATTTATATCGAATTTGTTTTAAAGTTTGTGTTGCTAATACATGTTCTATCTCCGATGTCCCTATTCCAAAAGCTAAAGCGCCAAAAGCCCCATGGGTAGCGGTATGAGAATCTCCGCACACGATAGTCATACCTGGCAGTGTAATGCCTTGTTCTGGAGCTAAAACATGTACTATTCCTTGATAAGGATGATTTAAATCGAACAATGTAATTCCAAAATCTTTACAATTTTTAGTCAATTTATTTAATTGTAATTTAGCCATGTTTCCAGAAGCATTGATATTTTGTGTGGTAGTCGAGACATTATGGTCCATGGTGGCAAATGTTTTATTTGGTTGTCTAACTATACGTTTTTTTAAACGTAGTGCTTCAAAAGCTTGAGGTGACGTAACTTCGTGCAGTAGATGTCGATCAATATATAATATTGGAACATCATTTTTATCTTCGTAAACGATATGTATATCGTATAATTTTTGGTATAAGGATTTTCCCATATCATTTTTCTCTTGTGTTTTGAATGAATGACGCTATAATATTGCCCATTTCATTAGTGCCTATGCTTTTTTCGTGTTTTTTTGCTATATCAATTGTTCGATATCCTAAATTTAATGTTTGAGATACTGCTTTTTCAATTGCAATAGCAATATGATTCAATTTTAAACTATATCTAAATAATAACGCAGTAGAGAGGATATGTGCTATGGGATTGGCAATATTTTTTCCTGCAATATCCGGAGCTGATCCCCCGGCGGGTTCATATAGACCAAAGTTATGTGCATTAATACTAGCAGAAGGTAGTGTTCCAATTGATCCGCTTATCATAGCGCATTCATCAGATAAAATATCTCCAAATAGATTTGAACATAGAATAATATCAAATTTAGACGGATTTTTGATTAATTGCATACTAGCATTATCCACATATAAGTGTTCTAATTCAACGTCCGGATACTTTTTTGAAAGTTGTGATACTACTTCTCTCCATAACATAGAAGTATGCAGTACATTAGCTTTATCTATAGAAGATACAAGTTTACGTCTTTTTTGAGCTAATTTAAAAGCAATGTGAGCAATCCGTTCTATTTCAAAGCGATAATAAATTGCAGTATCGAAAGCATATTCATTTAAACCTAAACCGGAACGTCCTTGTGGTTCACCAAAATAAATGCCTCCGGTTAATTCTCGAACGAATATAATATCGATTCCATTTGGAATGATTTTTGTATTTAAAGGAGAAAGTGTTTTTAATGTTTTGGAAAGATGTATAGGTCTTAAGTTAGCAAATAAATTAAAGTGTTTTCGTAACGCTAATAATGCGCCTTGTTCTGGTCTTTTGGATCCTTTTAAGTGGATCCACTGTGGTCCTCCTACTGCTCCAAGCAATATAGCATCTGATTGTTCACAGTATTTTAAAGTATTATTAGGTAAAGGAGTGCCTTCATTATTAATCGCATCTCCTCCTATTTTATGCTCTGTAGTAACAATATCGATTTGGAATTGTTTTCTTATCACATTTAAAATTTTATAAACTTGTCTTGTAGTTTCCGGTCCAATGCCATCGCCCGGTAATACTGCAATATGATAATTATTGTGCATAAATATTTATGTTTCCAAATTATTGATTATTATCCTTTTGTATATATAATCGCTGGATTATCACTTGTTTTGCGCGCCAAATATTATTTAAAACATGAATCATAGCTTTTACTGAAGATTCTATGACATCTGTATCTAATCCAACTCCATGAAAATTGCGTCCCTCATATGATACGACAATATCCACTTGTCCTAATGCATTACGACCATGTCCTTTTGCATTAAGTTGATATTTTTCTAAATTTATGGATAACTTAGTGATGTAAGTTAATGCTTCATAAATTGCATCTATTGGCCCATTACCAGTTGTTGAATAAGTACATGTGTTTTTGCCGCAATATAATTTTACTGAAGCATTGGCAATTCCAGAAGAACTAGAATGTACATGAAAACATTTTAATCTGAAGAAATCTGATTGTTCTTGCTGATTATTAATAAACGCTAATGCTTCTAGATCGTAATCAAATACTTGTCCTTTTTTATCTGCTAATTCTAAAAAAACGTCATATAATTTATCCATGTCGTAATCACTTTCTTGATAACCCATTTCTTTCATATGATGTTTTACTGCTGCTCTTCCAGATCGGGATGTAAGATTTAATTTAACATCTTTTAAACCAATGCTTTCTGGTGTCATAATTTCATAGTTGTTTCGATTCTTTAATACGCCATCTTGGTGAATACCTGAGGAATGAGAGAAAGCATTTGCTCCAATTATTGCTTTATTCGCTGGAATAGGCATATTACACAATTGACTTACTACTTGACTAGTTCTATAAATTTCTCGACAACGGACATTAGTGTATACATTCAGCAGATCTTCCCTTACTTTAATAGCCATAATTATTTCTTCTAACGCGGTATTTCCTGCTCGTTCACCAATACCATTGATAGTGCCTTCAATTTGACGAGCTCCCGCTTGTATAGCTGAAATAGAGTTACCAACTGCCATTCCTAAATCATCATGACAATGAACAGAAATGATAGCTTTATCAATAGTAGGAACACGATTATATAAGGCAGTAATAATTTCACCGAATTGATATGGGGTTGTGTAACCCACTGTATCGGGAATATTAATCGTACTTGCTCCAGATTGAATAGCAATTTCAACAATACGACATAAGTTATCTATATTGGTGCGTCCAGCGTCTTCACAAGAAAATTCTATATCATCAGTGTATTTTCTTGCATAACGTATTGCATGAACGGTCATTTCTATAATTTGATCAAAGTTTTTTTTCAATTTAGATTGAATATGTATAGCGGAAGTAGGTAAGAATATATGAATACGAAAGTTTTTTGCAATTTTTAATGCTTTTACTGCAGCGTCAATATCTTTCTCAATACATCTGGCCAAGGCGCATACTAGACTATCTTTTATTTGTTGAGCTATCGTATGCACTGATTCAAAATCTCCTGGAGAGGATATTGGAAAACCAACTTCCATAACATCAACTCCCAATCGTTCTAAAGCAAAAGCAATTTGTAATTTTTCTTTTACGTTTAAACTTGTTTGAAGAGCTTGTTCGCCGTCTCTTAAGGTTGTGTCAAAAATAATGATTCGTTGACTCATAGATTATCCATGTCTCATGAATGTTAAGAACAGATATTTATATAGTATTTTATTAATGGGATATTAGTTGATACCCAATAATATTAGAGATAAATGATAATTTATTACATTAAATTTATTCTAAGTCTATTAAATATCATTTGTCAACTATTAATATTATCAGAAGTAAGATATGCAGTAAAAGTATCATAATATCTTTTAGGATCAATATTTGTGTTATCATTATTAATAATGATAACATGCTGTATGAGTGTTTTAAATTATAAAGATATCAATCTTTAATGTTTTAAATGTAGAATATAAAAGAATATACTTAATTTTAATATTTCTATGAAGGCCTAGTATAATGAAATATAGAATGTTATATATCTAATAGTTTTTTATTATTAAGTGTTTTAGTTGTGTCGCATACCTATGTGCGGTTCATCTGTATTTTTTAATTACTGTGTACATGTTTTATATTAACTACAATCATGAAAGCGTATTGCTATATGAAGCGATACAGGCATTAAATATTAATGCAACGGGAATATATATTGATGGCACATTTGGTTTGGGGGGTCATTCTAAGTTGATTTTATCCAAATTAAATAAACAAGGTCGTTTATTAGCAATGGATAGAGATTTATCAGCTGTAAAAATTGGAAGGTTTATTGCTGAACAAGATAATAGATTTACAATGATACATAGTTCGTTTTCTCAAATAAATGCACATATTGAAAATATGGGGATGATCGGATTAGTAAATGGTATTTTATTAGACTTAGGTATGAGCGCATTGCAATTAAATGATATTAACAGAGGATTTTCGTTTATGCGAGATGGTCTATTGGATATGCGTATGGATATTAGCAGCGGACAATCTGCTGCTGCATGGTTGTTAAAAGCATCTCAAGAAAATATTGCTTGGGTTTTGAGGACTTTTGGAGAAGAACGATTTTCTAAACATATCGCTAAAGCTATAGTAGCTGAAAGGCAGTGTAAACCTATTATGCGTTCAATTGCGTTATCTCAATTGATCTGTAATACCGTACCATATCATCATAGTATGCGTAAGCATCCTGCGACTAGAAGTTTTCTAGCAATTAGAATGCACATTAATAATGAATTAAAAGAAATAGAGAAAGTATTAAAAGATGCATTGGTCATGTTATCTCCCCGAGGTAGATTGGTAGTAATTAGTTTTAATTCTTTAGAGGATCGTTTAGTAAAATACTTCATTCGTGAGCATAGTCGCTTTTTGTCTATACCTCCTAAGTTTCCATTAACAGACCATCAAATATTTGAGAAATATAAAAATAAGTGTCAGCTAAAAAATGTGGGAAAATTGATGCCTTCAAAACAAGAAATTAAAAGAAATTCGCGTGCTCGTAGCGCGATATTACGTTGTGCTGAAAAATTAATTCTTTAAACATGATAAAAAATAAACAATATAGCCTTATTAGTATTATTTATAATGATTTGTGTATTTATGGTAAGTTTCAATTGATTTTATTATTGTTGGTCTTAACGTCAGCAATATTGATTATTGTAGTAACACATCACACTAGATCTATGATTATGGATCGAGAAGATCTTATATTAAAAAAAAATGCTTTGGATACTGAATGGAGAAGTTTAATTCTTGAAGAAAAAATATTATCTCACCATAATCGTATTGAACGTATTGCTATAGATAAGTTACAAATGTGTTATGTGGAGTTAACTCAGGATAGTGCGTTGCATTGATTTATATTTTTATGTATCGTATATATAAAAATATAAATCAATGTTTATACTTAGTCATATGATGACATAATATATGTTATATGATGTTTAAACCTTATAATTTTCAAATAATTTTATATAGAAAACGTTTTAATTTATTATATTATTGTATTTTCTTTATATTAATTATTTTGCTATTAAGATTAACTTATCTGCAAATTATTTATTCTGATCAATTAATTGATGAAGGTAACATGCGTTCGTTGCGTGTACAAAGCACCCCGCCTACTCGTGGCATCATTACCGATAGGATGGGTAGGTTGTTAGCAATTAGTATACCAACTGATTCTGTTTGGGTTGATCCTCAGGAAATTAATAAGAAAGGGGGTATTGCTGCTGATATACAGCGTTGGGAGAAGTTATCTGAAATATTGTCTATATCATCAGATAAATTATCATCTCTTATTAATAATGAGACCACAGGGCATTTTGTGTATTTAGCACGCCAGATTGATCCTTCTCTTGCTAAATACATCAGTCAACTTAAATTGCCGGGAGTACATTTTAAGCAAGAATTAAAAAGATACTACCCCGCTGGATATACAACTGCCCATTTGGTGGGAGTAACAGATATAGATAGCCAAGGTATTGAAGGTATCGAAAAAAGTTTTGATGCTTGGTTGACTGGCCAAGCTGAAACAAGGGCGATACGAAAAGATAGATTTGGTCGAATAGTTGAAGAAATTACTTTGGATAACGGTCAAGCTGCTCAAAACATTATTCTCAGCATCGACGAACGCCTGCAATACTTAGCATATCACGAGTTAAATAATGCTATACATATAAATAATGCAGAATCTGGCAGCATAGTATTGATAGATATTAATACTGGAGAAATTTTAGCTATGACGAATAGTCCATCATATAATCCAAACAATTTTTTATCTATTATTAATAAATCTGTGATGCGTAATCGTGCTATTACTGATGCATTTGAACCAGGTTCAACAGTAAAACCTATTGTGATTATGGCTGCGTTAAAACACAAGATCATTACAACCGATACTGTTATCAATACATCACCCTATATAATCAATGGACATAAAATTAAGGATGTACTATATCGTAGTAAATTGACTATTAGAGAGATATTACAAAAATCTAGTAATGTTGGTGTTTCTAAATTAGCACTAGCTATGCCTGCAGCAGTTTTAGTGAATGCGTATTTGAATTTTGGAATGGGTACCGCAACAAATATAGGTTTAATAGGAGAAAGTAGAGGGGTATACCCATATAATAGATGTTGGTCAGATATGGAGCGTGCTGCTTTTTCTTATGGATATGGTTTAATGATTACTCCGTTACAATTAGCTAAAGTTTATGCTACTATTGGCGGAATAGGAATGTCTAAGCCGCTTTCTATTACACGGGTTGATTCTCCCTCGATATTAGGAAATCAAGTATTTCCAAGATCTGTAGTGCGCACTGTTTTAGATATGATGGAAAATGTGTCATTGCCAAATGGTGGTTCTCAAGCATCGATTAAAGGATATCGGGTTGCAGTAAAAACTGGTACTGTTAAGAAGGTTGGGTCACATGGAAAATATATAAATAAGTATATTGCTTGTACTGCTGGAGTAGCCCCAGCGAGCAATCCCCGATTTGCTTTAGCGGTAGTAATAAATGATCCTAAAAATGGTCATTATTATGGCAGTATGGTATCAACACCGGTGTTCAGAGCAGTTATGGGTAATACATTAAAAATAATGAATGTGACGCCAGATTTTTTACAGTAATTTTAAAAGTAATAAGATCTTTTTAATAAAATTATATGTGTGATTTACATAATTTATATAAATTACTCGAACCATATGTTGGTAATGATACTGTTAGTCTTCCGTTGACGGGAATACAGTTGGATAGTCGTAAAATTATATTAGGCAATTTATTCGTAGCGGTGAAAGGGTATAAGACTGATGGGAGATTGTATATTGATTATGCGATCGAAAAGGGAGCTGTGGCAGTTTTGTCGGAATCTTGGAATGATATCACAGGATATAAAAAATATAGGCATACTTTCAATGAAGTACCTGTGATATACATCAATCATTTACCACAATATTTATCTAATATAGCAGGGAGTTTTTATAATCATCCATCACGGTTTTTGATTTTGATTGGTGTTACTGGGACTAACGGAAAAACTACTATAACGCATTTATTAGCTCGTTGGGCCCAATTGTTAGGAGAAAAAAGTGCCGTGATGGGGACTTTAGGTAATGGAATGCTAGGTGATATGTCTTTATCCCATAATACAACATGCTCTTCTGTTGATACTCAAAGAATATTAGCTCAATTTATCCAAAATAGGATTACGTTTGTTGCTATGGAGGTGTCATCACATGGATTAAGTCAGTATCGCGTAGATGATTTATATTTTAAAGTAGCTATATTTACTAATTTAAGTCATGATCATTTAGATTATCATGGAAATATTACGCAATATTCTATGTCTAAATGGCGATTATTTGATGAATTACGTGTAGAAAAATATGTAATTAATGCTGATGACTATATTGGTTCTAAATGGTTATATTATTTACCTCAAGCGGTTGCAGTGACAATAACGGGCAATTTACCGTGTTTTTGGAAGGGTAAATGGATATGTGTGGTTAAGATTAATTATCATGTTGCCAGTACAGATATCTTTTTTGATTCAAGTTGGGGGGGGGGAGTTATTCATAGTCAGTTATTAGGAGAATTTAATGTTAGTAATTTATTATTAGCCTTAGGTGCATTATTAGTTCTAGGATATCCTTTATCGTTATTGGTAAATATATCATCTCAATTACAACCGGTAATTGGTAGAATGGAAGTATTTCATTCTTATGGACGTCCTACGATTATAGTAGATTATGCTCATACTCCTGATGCATTAGAGAAAGTATTGATTTCAATTAGACGATATTGCGCTGGTCAACTGTGGTGTGTTTTTGGTTGCGGGGGTGATAGAGATCCAAGTAAACGTGCTTTAATGGGTTGTATAGCAAAACGATACGCTGATTGCATAATCATTACCAATGATAATCCACGTACTGAAGAGCCAAGATTAATTATAAATGATATTATGCGTGGTATAACATATTCAAAAAAAAATATTAAAATTATTACAAATCGTTATTGTGCAATAAAAACGGCTATTATCAAGGCATGCTCAGAAGATGTAGTATTGATTTCTGGAAAAGGTCATGAGAGATATCAAATGATTGGGAATGATCGTATATACAATTCTGATCAAGATATAGTAAAAAAAATTTTAGAAAACAATATATCATGATTTCATTTAGTTTGCATGAAATAGCGCCGATTTTAAATGCCAAACATATTGGTATAGATTTGGTGATTCATGCCATTACTATTGACTCAAATATTATTTATAAACAATGTATATTCATAGCGTTAATCGGTAAACGTTTTGATGGGCATGATTTTGCAATTCAAGCGGTTACTGCTGGTGCTCAAGCATTGTTAGTTAATCATTATTTGTTATTAAATGTGCCTCAGTTAATAGTGACTGATACTTGTGATGCTTTAATAATGTTAGCTCATTGGGTACGTCAACAAGTATCATCTAAGGTTATTGCTATCACCGGATCAAGTGGCAAAACATCAGTAAAAGAAATGACTGCTTCTATATTAAAGAGTTGCGGGCATATAATAGCAACACAAGGTAACTTTAATAATATGATTGGAGTGCCAATTACTTTATTACGTTTAACAAAACAAAACAATTTTGCAATTATTGAATTGGGCACCAGTTCTCCAGGAGAACTTACTCAATTAAGTAAGATTGTAGCTGCTAATGTAGCTTTAGTAAATAATATTTTTCCATCCCATTTATCAGGTTTTGGATCATTAGCTCAAATAGGAAAAGAGAAGGGAAAAATTTTTTCTGAATTAAATTTAGGAGGAAAAGCTATTATAAATGCTGACAGTCATACTTTGTCGTTATGGCGTAAAACATTAGAAGGAAAATTTACATGGTTTTTTTCTGTTTGTACTAATGTAGATGTAGATTTTTTTGCAAGTAATATTGTTGCCGAAAAAAATGGAACAAGGTTTATTTTGCATAGTCCATACGGAACTTCTCCGGTGTTTTTATCGATGTTAGGTAGACATAATGTATCAAATGCTTTAGCTGCCAGTGCTCTTTCATTTGCTGTAGGAGCAAATTTATCAGAAGTGGTTTCTGGATTAGAAAATATGAAAATGTTACCTGGTAGATTGTTTCCGATTATTTTAGGTGAAGGTAGGTTATTACTAGATGATACTTATAATTCAAACGTTGGTTCTATGATATCTGCTATTCATGTGCTAATTACAATGCCTGGTTATCGTGTATTAGTAGTTAGTGATATGTTAGAGTTAGGCAAATATAAATCAATTCAATATCATTGTTATATTGGGAAATTAATTGCAACACAAAATATTGATAAAGTTCTTAGCATAGGTAGTGATAGTTATTTTATTTCTAAACTGTCTAGAAAAGGGGAACATTTTCAAGATAAAAATAAATTAATTATTTATATCAAACAGATTTTATTCAGTCATAAAACAATTAGTGTGTTAGTGAAAGGATCTCGTAGTTTTAAAATGGAACGAATAATAAATGCTATTCAGGATGGATCAAAATGTTATTTTGGTTAGCAGAAAATGTATTAGTACTATATTCATCCAGATTTAATATTGTTTATTATTTGACTTTCAGAGTAATCATTAGTTTTATATCAGCATTATTTATCTCTTTGGGGATAGGTTACTATGTAATTACGTGGTTTCGTAATTTATGTGTTTTTCAAATAGTACGCTGTGACGGACCAAAATCACATATTCAAAAACAGAGCACGCCAACTATGGGCGGAATTGTGATTCTTTTATCTATCGTTGTGTCAGTAGTGATGTGGGCTGATTTGTCAAATTTATATGTATGGTATGCATTATTTATACTGATAACATATGGATTATTAGGTTTAATTGATGATCTTTTAAAAATAAAAAGAAAAAGTTCTGTAGGTTTAAGCGCGTTGCATAAATATGTTTGGCAATCATTCATTGCTTTAATGTTGATTATGTTTATTTTTATGTCAGATCATAGTCCTACACTCACACAATTAGTAGTGCCATTTTTTAAAAATTTTATGCCGAAATTGGGTATTTGGTATATCATATTAGCATATGTTGTTGTTGTCGGTACAAGCAATTCGATTAATTTATCTGATGGTTTAGATGGATTAGTGATTATGCCTGTAATATTTGTTTCGGCCGGGTTAGCTGTAGTTGCATGGTTAACCAGTAACATTCATTTTTCTAATTATCTACATATTCCTTATCTTTGTTTTTCTGGAGAATTAATCATTATATGTGTAGCTATTATTGGAGCTGGTCTTGGGTTTTTATGGTTTAATACTTATCCAGCGCAAATATTTATGGGTGATGTGGGTTCTTTATCACTTGGAGGCGTGCTGGGGGTGATAGCAGTATTATTACGTCAAGAATGTTTATTATTAATTATGGGTGGTATGTTTGTAATAGAAACTTTATCTGTGATCTTACAAGTCAGCTATTTTAAATTATTTAAACAACGGATATTTAAAATGGCACCGATTCATCATCATTTTGAATTAAAAGGATATCCAGAACCGCGTATTGTAGTACGATTTTGGATAATATCATTAATATTAGTTTTTTTGGGATTAATTACTTTAAAGATACGGTAATAAAAATATGATTAATTACCAAGGATCACGAGTTGTAATTATTGGTTTAGGGATGACAGGTTTATCTTGTGTAAATTTTTTTTTAGCTCGTGGTGTAATACCAAAAGTAATAGATACTCGCTTGCGGCCTCCAGGTATAAAAAAAATACCACATGTCGTAAAGTGCTATTTAGGTGCATTCAATGATGTATGGTTATTAAGTGCTACGTTAATTGTAGTTAGTCCTGGAGTTCGTCTGGACCATCCAATTTTAATTGAAGCTTTAAAATTAGGAGTAGAGATTATTGGTGATATTGAATTATTTGTTCGTGAGGTAACTGCTCCAATAATAGCTATTACTGGATCTAATGGAAAGAGCACAGTAACCCAATTAGTTTCTAGTATGGCTAAAAGTGGTGGTTGGCATGTTGGTGTTGCAGGAAACATAGGTGTACCTGCGCTTTCTTTATTAAGTAAATCGTATCAGTTATATATATTAGAGATTTCAAGTTTTCAACTAGATACAATCTATAGTTTACGAGCATTAGCAGCTGTGATCTTAAATATTAGTGAAGATCATATGGATCGTTATTCTGGTGGGTTAAAACAATATTGTTTTTCTAAACAAAAGATTTATAGAAATGCTAAAATTTGTGTGATGAATGCTTCAGATCCTTTAACAGTGCCTATATCAGATGATTATGATCATCGAGTGAGTTTTGGTTTAAAAAATAAAGCAGATTCTGCAGATTATTATTTGAAATTTTATAAAGGACATACTTGGATAGTTGCATATAATGAATATGTATTCAATTGTTCTATGATGAAGATTAATAATCGTATTAATTATGTAAATGCATTATCTGCTTTAGTATTATCAGATATCGTCAATATTCCTCGTTCTGTTTCTTTAAAAGTATTATGTCAATTTTCTGGATTAGTACATCGTTGTCAATTAATTTATAAAAATCATGGGGTAAGTTGGATTAATGATTCTAAAGCTACTAATGTTAATGCTACTAAAGAAGCCATTAATAATTTAATGTTATCTGGTACATTACATTTAATGTTAGGAGGCGATGGAAAATTAGCTGATTTTTCTTCATTGAAACATTTGATTAAACAATATGATATACATTTATATTGTTTTGGAAAAGATGGATTATTATTGACAGAATTAGGATGTAGTAATGTTATTTTTACAAATACAATGATACAAGCCATGCGCATTGTGAGTCGTCGCACAAAAGAAAAGGACGTCGTTTTGTTATCTCCCGCTTGTTCTAGTTTAGATCAATTTAAATCATTTGAAATGCGTGGGTTTGTATTTACTTATTTTGCACGAGAATTTGGATAATGAGGATTTTTATAACAAACATTATCAATCAGTCGTTAAAGTTGTGTAAAAAAAGATCATTAAATACTATCATACTATATGATCGTATGTTTTTTTGGTTGTTGTTAGGATTAATTAGTGTTGGTTTTATTATCATTAGTTCAGGATCAATTCCTATTGGAATACGATTAGCGAATGATCCATGTTATTTCATAAAGCGCGTGATTATTTATTATGGCATAACATTCTTATTGTCTTTAATAATTTTAAGAATACCTATAATGATTTGGAAGAATTATAGTGTTATCATGTTGTTATGTAGTTTTATGTTGTTAATAGCTGCGTTAATATTAAACAATTCTGCTAATGGGGCATCACGTTGGATAATGTGGGGTTCATTGTGTATTCAGCCTTCGGAATTATCGAAATTATCTTTTATTTGTTATCTTGCTAATTATTTAGTGCGTAAACCAAAAGAAGTATGTACCAATTTTTGGGGTATATGTAAACCTATAGGGATAATGATGTTATTAGCTATGTTATTGTTAGCGCAACCTGATTTTGGCAGTATTATTATTCTTTTTATCATTACTTTATCTATATTATTTCTTTTTGGCGCTAAATTATGGCAGTTAATATTGATTTTTATGTTTAATATATTTTTAATTGCGCTATCAATTGCGATTAAACCTTATCGTATACAACGTATACTTACTTTTTGGAATCCATGGCAAGATCCATTTGGTAATGGTTATCAATTAACTCAATCATTGATAGCTTTTGGTCGTGGAAAATGTTTTGGAGAAGGATTAGGGAATTCTGTACTGAAATTAGAATATTTGCCTGAAGCTCATACTGATTTTATTTTTTCCATTCTTGCGGAAGAATTAGGATATTTTGGAGCAATTTTGGTATTATTCATGTTATTTATAATCGTATTTCGTGCTATGACTATTGGTTATCGTGCTTTGAATGTTAATCAAAGATTTTCCGGTATTTTAGCTTGTTCTGTGAGTATTTGGTTTGGGTTGCAAATATTTATTAATATAGGAGCTGTTAGCGGAATATTACCTACAAAAGGGTTAACATTACCATTGATTAGTTATGGAGGATCTAGTTTTTTAATTACAGTCGTGGCAAGTGTACTGTTGTTAAGAATAGATTTCGAAACACGTTTGTCAAAAGATCAAGCTTTTTTAAAGCGAACTAAAAAATGAATCAAAAAAAGAGAATTATGATCGCAGCAGGTGGTAGCGGGGGTCATGTCTTTCCAGGATTATCGGTGGCCCATTATTTAATCAATAATGGATATCAAGTTGTTTGGTTAGGCACTGCAGATCGTATTGAAGCTAATTTGGTTCCAAAATATGGAATTGATATTAAATTTATTCATATTAAAAGGTGGTATGGTGAAAAATTACATATTAAGTGCATAATGCCATTGTTTATTTGTTTAGCAATATATCAAGCGCGAAAAATTATAAAATATTGGAAACCTGATATAGTATTAGGTATGGGCGGATATATATCTGGACCTAGTGGATTAGCAGCATGGACGTGTGGAATTCCATTAATCATACATGAACAAAATAGAATTATTGGTTTAACCAATCAGTATTTGTCAATGTTTGCTAAAAAAATATTGCAAGGATTTCCCAGTACTTTTCCTAACGCCAAAATGGTGGGAAATCCAATAAGACGCACAATATTAGCTGTGCCAAATCCAACGAAACGATGGCAAGGCCGCGTTGGTCCTATTCGTGTTTTAGTAATTGGAGGGAGTCAAGGAGCGCATATATTAAATAAAATTATTCCAAATATGGCTGAAAAATTATCTAATAAATTGATTATATGGCACCAAGTTGGAGAACAAGATTTCAGACAAGTAATATGGGCTTATCAAAAAATAAAACAAAGCTACCATAGAATTGTGAGATTTATTGATGATATAGCCCAAGCGTATGCTTGGGCAGATATACTCATATCTCGTGCTGGAGCATTGACAGTAAGCGAAGTATCAGTTGTAGGATTACCGGCAATATTTGTACCTTTTATACATCATAGAGATCGTCAGCAATATTGGAATGCTGTGCCGTTAGTGCAAGTAGGAGCAGCAAAAATTATTGAACAACAAAATTTTACAAGTGATTCTGTGAGTACAGTGTTAGAATCTTGGGATCGAAAAACATTATATAGTATGGCTCAACGCGCTAGAAGTATAGCTATACCTAATGCAACTCAACAGGTTTCTCAAACCATAATTGAATATTTAAAAAAATAAATATATTAATAATTTAATTTTTTAATCTATAGACAAATATTGAAAGTATATTGAACAAATATACCAAATATACTGTTATCTAAATTGCGGGATGTCATACCAATGATGGGTGAGCGTATCAGACAAATACATTTTGTTGGTATAGGTGGAACTGGTATGTGTGGTATTGCAGAAATATTGGCTCATGAAGGTTATCGTATTACTGGTTCTGATATTATTTATAATAATGCGATATGTCATTTGCTTGAGTTGGGAGTGAAGGTTTATGTAGGCCATAGATATAGCAATATAGATAATGCTAATGTTGTAGTTGTATCTAGTGCTATAACCTCAAATAACCCTGAAATTTTAGCTGCTAAACGAGCTCGAATTCCTGTTATTAAACGAGCAGAAATGTTGTCTGAATTAATGAGATTTAGATATGGAATAGCTATTTCTGGGACGCATGGGAAAACTACTACCACAACAATGATAGCTAATATTTATACTGAGGCAGGATTAGACCCAACATTTATAAATGGTGGTCTAGTAAAATCAGAAGGAGTGTATGCTCGCCATGGGTATAGTCGTTATTTAATTGTAGAAGCAGATGAAAGTGATGGTTCATTTTTGCATTTACATCCTATAGTAGAAGTAATTACTAATATTGATACCGATCATATAAGTTTATATCAAGGAAATTTTGAATGCCTTAAAAAAGCATTTGTTAGTTTTTTGCATAATCTACCATTTTATGGATATGCTATAGTATGTATTGATGATCCGATAATTTGTGAGATTCTACCTAGAATTAACAGAAAAGTGATAACTTATGGTTTTAGTACAAGTGCAGATTTACATATTTTTAATTATCATCAGCATATAGAAAAAAGTAGTTTTACTGTATTACGTCCAAATAAAACAAAATTACAGGTAACTTTAAATGCCCCTGGTTGTCATAATGCTCTTAACGCTACAGCTGCTATTGCGGTAGCGACTATGGGAGGCATTAGTGATAAAAACATTCTAAAAACTATGTTAAACTTTCAAGGAACTCATAGGCGTTTTGAAAATTTAGGTCATTATTCTTTAAATAGAATCAATGGTCAAACAGGAAAATTTTTATTAATAGATGATTATGGGCATCACCCTGCTGAATTATATGCTACCATTACGACAGTTCGAACCGGATGGCCTGATAGACGGTTAATTATGGTATTTCAACCGCATCGGTATACGCGTATAAAAGAGTTATATCGTGATTTTGTCGATGTGCTTTCTACTGTGGATATTCTCTTAATATTAAGTGTTGATTCTGCCGGAGAATCACCTATTTGTGGAGCAGATAGTCAATCCTTATGTCATACAATTCGTGAATATGGTAAGATTAATCCAGTATTTATATCGGATACTCAGGTGTTATTAGAAACATTAGCCCGATTCTTAAAAAATAACGATTTACTCCTGATTCAAGGAGCTGGTACAATAGGAACAGTTGTACGTGGATTGATTATTAGAAATAATGTTATAGTATAGGCATCATGTGATCATTATAACTTTGAATGATACGGAGTAATCAAAATATAGGCATGAACACAGTACAGTAATGAGTTTTTGTGAAAATAAAAATGCGCAAGGAGTGGATTGTTAATATACCTACAATAACACTGGGTAGGTGCATCAGAGCGATAGTTGAATATATTTTATTAAAGTTAAGAAGATATAAACTTCGTCATCAGTTATTAAATTGGATACTAATATTGATTGCTGCAATTGGTAGCATTTGGAGTTCTTATAAAATAAGAGAATGGATACATATTTTTTTTTCTTGTCCTGCATCTTATATGATAGTAACTGGTAAACGTCAGTATACTACTAACACTGAGATTAATCAGATAATAGTAAAATTAGGTGAGTTAGGCGCATTTATAACACAAGATGTAAATGTTATTCAAAAAAAAATTGAATGTTTACCATGGATTCAGCAGGTTAGCGTTAGGAAACAATGGCCAGATACGTTAAAAATTCATATAGTAGAATATATACCAGTAGCATATTGGAATGATTTATGCGCAATTAGTACAACAGGGGATATATTTAGTATACCCAAAGAAGATCAAGATAGTAATGTTGAATTAATTCCATATTTGTATGGACCAGAAGGTAGCGAACAGGCCGTATTAACCAATTATTATGTGTTTAATGAGATATTAAAATCTATCAAATTTCAAATAAAATCAGTACGAATGGATACACGTTATTCGTGGCAACTGATTTTACAAAATAATATTCATTTAAAATTAGGTAGAAATAATATAATCGAACGATTATATTATTTTATTAGAATTTATCCTATTCTTCTTCAGAAAATCAACAATAATAATAGATGTATTGATTATATAGATTTACGTTATCACTCAGGATTTGCTGTGAGATGGGTCTCATAGCCCAATCACTCCTGTATTTCTAATAAATAAAAGAAAATAAATAAAGGCAATCGCAAATATGATCAAAGCTTCAGATAAAAAATTACTAGTAGGATTAGAAATTGGAACAGCTAAGGTCGCTACGATGGTAGGTGAGATTTTGCCTGATGGAATAGTAAATATTATCGGGTTAGGATATTGTCCATCACGGGGTATGGATAAAGGGGGGGTGAATAATTTAGAGTCAGTAATAAAATGTGTGCAATATTCTATTAATCAAGCGGAATTAATGGCAGGTTGTCAAATTTCATCTGTTTATCTTTCTTTGTCCGGAAAACATATTAGTTGTAAAAATGAAATAGGTATGGTACCTATTTCAGAAGAAGAGGTGACGCAATCAGATGTGGATAATGTAGTACATATAGCCAAGTCAGTTAAAGTACGTGATGAACATCGAATATTACATGTAATTCCACAGGATTATGCTATTGATTATCAAGAAGGTATAAAAAATCCGGTCGGATTATCTGGGGTTAGAATGCAAGCTAAAGTTCATTTAATTACTTGTCATAATGATATGGCCAAGAATATTGTTAAGGCAGTAGAGCGATGTGGATTGCAGGTGGATCAATTGATATTTTCTGGATTAGCTTCAAGTTATGCTGTTTTAACAGAAGATGAACGTGAGTTAGGTGTTTGTGTTGTAGATCTTGGTGGCGGGACTATGGATATAGCAATATATACTGCCGGAGCTTTGCGCCATACCAAAGTTATCCCGTATGCTGGAAATGTAGTGACTAGTGATATTGCTTACGCTTTCGGAACGCCATTGTCTGATGCAGAAATAATTAAAGTACGCTATGGTTGTGCTTTAGAATCTTTAATTAGTAAGGGAGAAAATATAGAAGTTCCAAGTGTCGGAGGGAGACCACCTCGTATTTTACAACGTCATATGTTAGCAGAGATTATTGAGCCTCGATACATTGAATTAATGATGTTGGTTCATAAAGAAATATTACAGTTACAATCACAACTGCATCAACTTAATATTAAACATCATCTTGCAGCAGGTATCGTGTTAACTGGAGGAGCATCTCTTATGGAGGGATTATCGGCTTGTGCACAAAAAGTATTTCATACACAAGTTCGTATTGCATCTTCTATAAATACAAATGGGATAATAGATGATATAAAAAGGCCTCAGTATTCTACTGTTATTGGGTTATTACATTACGGAAAAGAATCTCATTTAAACAATGAAATAGATATAGAAAAAGGAGTAACAATTAAAGGTTGGATAAGAAAAATGAATAATTGGTTAAAAAAAGAATTTTGAGTTTTTATGAGTATAAAATATGCTAAATCCGTGCGAAATAATTAATTTTTTTAAGATAATTGAGGAATATGGAGAACATTATGTTTGAACCAATGGAATTAACTAGTGATGCAGTAATTAAAGTTATTGGAATTGGCGGAGGCGGCAGCAATGCAATCGAGCATATGTTGCGTGAACGTATTGAAGGTGTAGATTTTTTTGCTGTTAATACTGATGCCCAAGCGTTAAGAAAGATGACAGTAGCTCAAACTATTCAAATTGGCAGTTCTATTACTAAAGGATTAGGAGCGGGTGCTAATCCAGAAATTGGTCGTAATTCTGCAGAAGAAGATCGCGATGTATTGAAGGCTACTATAGAGGGTGCAGATATGGTATTTATTGCTGCAGGAATGGGCGGGGGAACCGGTACAGGAGCTGCCCCGATAATAGCAGAAGTAGCTAAAGATCTAGGAATTTTAACTGTAGCTGTAGTTACTAAACCTTTTAATTTTGAAGGGAAAAAACGTATGACATTTGCTGAACAAGGTATTTCTGAATTATCTAAATATGTAGATTCATTAATAACAATTCCAAATGATAAATTATTGAAAGTTTTAGGGCGTGGTGTGTCATTATTAGATGCTTTTAGTGCTGCTAATGATGTACTCAAGGGAGCGGTACAAGGTATCGCGGAATTGATTACTCGACCAGGTTTAATGAATGTAGATTTTGCAGATGTACGCACAGTCATGTCGGAAATGGGGTATGCCATGATGGGAGCCGGAGTGGGCTGTGGTGATGATAGAGCAGAAGAAGCATCGGAGTTAGCAATTGCCAGTCCTTTATTAGAGGATATTGATTTGTCTGGTGCTCGTGGTGTTTTAGTAAATATTACTTCTGGTTTAGATCTACGATTAGATGAATTTGAGACTGTAGGTAATACTATACGTTCTTTTGCTTCCGATAATGCGACAGTAGTAATTGGCACTGCTTTAGATCCAGACATAAATAATGAATTACGCGTTACTGTAGTAGCTACAGGAATTGGTGCCGATAAACGTTCAGATGTTATTTTATCTAGTACTAAAGAGGAAAAAAAGATAGCACGGGATAAGCATTATCACAATCATTCTCCTCAAAGAGTATCTACGTTTTTTAAGGAATCAAGACATGTGTCGTCTAACACGGTAGATCATCAAAACACAGCTCTTGATAAAGATATAGATTATTTAGACATTCCCGCTTTTCTAAGACAACAAGCAGACTGAATTAAGGATAATTTAAATGATTAATTCAGAATAAAATGGTTATATGTAGTAATTTGCTAATAAAGTAAATAATGCGATAGTTGCACGAGATGTGGTATAATGATAAAACAGCGAACATTGAAACGTGTTGTGCAAACTACTGGCGTAGGTTTGCATACTGGTAAAAAAGTTACTTTAACTTTGCGCCCCACTTCAGAAAATACTGGAATTATTTATCGTCGTACTGACTTGCATCCTCCTGTAGATTTTCAGGTTAATATTAGATCAGTAGGAAACACTGTATTATGCACATGTTTGATTAATGAATATGGGGCTCAGATTTTTACTGTTGAACACTTAAGCGCTGCTCAGGCAGGACTGGGTATTGACAATATTATTATAGAACTTAATGCACCTGAAGTGCCAATAATGGATGGTAGCGCTAGTCCTTTTGTATGCTTATTATTAGATGCTGGGATAGAAGAACTTAATAGTGCAAAAAAATTTCTTCGATTAAAAAGAACCGTACGTGTTGAGGATGGAGAAAAATGGGCTGAATTGAAACCATTTAATGGTTTTACGCTTGATTTTACTATTGATTTTAATCATCCAGCTATCAATGTTAAAACACAACATTGTTTTTTTGATTTTTCTTCAGTATCATTTATTAATAATATTAGTCGTGCACGTACTTTTGGTTTTATGCGTGATATAAAAGATTTGCAATCGCGAGGGTTTGCTTTAGGAGGAAGTTTTAATTCTGCTATAATAATTGATGATTATCGTGTACTTAATAAAGATGGGTTGCGTTTTGATGATGAGTTTGTTCGCCACAAAATGCTTGATGCTATTGGGGATTTATTTATGTGCGGACATAATCTTATTGGTTCTTTTACTGCTTTCAAGTCTGGACATACCTTAAATAATAAGTTACTAAAAACTGTTTTATCGTGCCAAGAAGCATGGGAAATGACTACCTTTTCTAATACATCTGATTTACCTTTAGATTTTAAGATTTCTTACATCTCCTCACATGTTCGAATATAGAAGACGATAATATCATAGTAAGTTTTAGAGCTAAATTTAATTAAATTTATTTATGATAATCTTATTATTGTTATGTATTTATTGAAAAAAACAAACAATACATAGTCATTTATGTGTTTGGGTTATAAAATTGTATCTGTAGTTTATAGTTATTTTAGCTTAAAAACATTGAAAATTATTTAGATATATTAACAATAATTGTTGTATATTATACCTTCTATAAGGTTTTGATAAATATCAGGATATATCATATTCCACATATCATTAGACTTATTAATTATTTAATAAAAATTAACATCTTTAATGTTTTATTTCTTTTATTCATACTTATAGAAATTTTCGGTATCATCAAATTAAGATATATTCTGTGTATATATGAAATTTATCTTCATGCTTTTGCATGATACATGATATTTTTGAGGTTAGTGAGTAGTTATTTTAAAATTTTTTAAATTTACTTAAAGCATTGCAGTTTTAGAATAATAAATATGTGCTGATTAACAATTAATAATATATCTATATTATATAAGATGTTTAATATAAAATATATATATATCTTTATATAATTTATGATACAAAATTATATTATATTTATTTAATTCATTACCATTTATTTTAATAAATTGTAATGAATGTGGTTTTGATAATAATTATCAAAGTTGCTCGATATATGCATATCGAGTGTATTATAAACAGAAAATATATGATTGTTGTATTGTGATTCCAATAATGTGCTCTCATTGTAATGAGATATGAATTGTCATGATAACACCATTTTTTAAATTATTTACTAAAATTTTTAAAAATAGAAATGAACGTGTATTGCATCGTATGAAAAAAGTGGTGAATATTATAAATTATATGGAAAAAGATATAGAAAAATTAAATGATAGCCAACTTGCTTCTAAAACTAATGAGTTTCGTGCATTGATTCAATCAGGTATAAAGATCGAGGAATTATTACCACAAGCGTTTGCTGTGGTGCGTGAAGCTATTAAGAGAATATTTAATATACGTTTGTTTGATGCTCAATTATTGGGAGGGATAGTTCTCAATGGTCGTTGTATTGCGGAAATGAAAACTGGAGAAGGAAAAACTTTAACAGCTACTTTACCTGCTTATTTAAACGCATTAAGTGGGCAAGGAGTGCACATCGTTACAGTTAATAATTATTTAGCACATAGAGATGCAGTAAATAATAGACCGTTATTTGAATTTTTGGGGTTAACTGTTGGAATTAATTTACCGGGGGTATCGGCATCTGTGAAACGTTCTGCTTATACAGCAGATATTACCTATGGAACAAATAATGAATATGGTTTTGATTATTTACGTGATAATATGGTTTTTGTTCCGGAAGAACGGGTACAGCGAGGGTTACATTATGCGTTGGTAGATGAAGTAGATTCTATTTTAATCGATGAGGCTCGTACTCCATTGGTTATTTCTGGGTCTTCAGATAATACTTCTGTATTATATTTAAAAATCAACGAATTAGTTTTAAGTATAATTAAACAAAATTCAAAAAATATACATGATTTAAAGGAAGAATATTTCACTATCGATGAAAAATCCAGACAAGTTATATTAAGTGAGAATGGATTAATATTAATAGAACAATTATTAATTAAATCTGGAATTATGAATCCAGGTGAATCGTTGTATTCATCAGATAATATTATATTAATGCATCATGTTAATGTAGCATTTCGTGCGCATATTTTATTTGCGTGTGAAGTGGATTATCTTGTCAAAAATGACGAAATACTTATTATTGACGAACACACAGGACGTGTTATGCCCGGGCGTCGATGGTCAGATGGGCTGCATCAAGCAATAGAAGCTAAAGAACGTGTAACTATTCAAAATGAAAATCAAACATTAGCTTCAATTACATTTCAAAATTACTTCCGTTTATATGAAAAGTTGTCTGGCATGACAGGTACAGCGAATACTGAAGCATTTGAATTTCGCTCTATTTATAAATTAGATACTGTAGTGATACCAACTAATCGCCCTATGATTCGTAATGATTTTCCGGATGTGATTTATATGACAGAACATGAAAAAATTGATGCTATCATTAATGATATTAAAGATTGTGTTAATCGGAATCAACCCGTATTAGTGGGGACTATATCAATTGATAAATCTGAAATTATTTCTCGTGCTTTAAGTCGAATCGGAATTACTCATAAAATTTTGAATGCTAAATTCCATGCTGCGGAAGCAGATATTATAGCGCAAGCAGGATATCCCGGTGCAGTAACTATTGCTACAAATATGGCTGGTCGTGGAACTGATATTATGTTAGGAGGAAATTGGCGCGCAGAAATTGCAGCGCTACATAAATCAAGTAAGTGTAAAATTTTAAAAATTCAATCTGATTGGAAAAAACGTCATGATGCAGTGTTAAAATCAGGAGGATTACATGTCATCGGTACTGAACGACATGAATCTCGTCGTATTGACAATCAACTTCGCGGACGATCGGGGCGACAAGGAGATATAGGTTCATCTAGATTTTATTTGTCAATGGAAGATGCACTAATACGTATTTTTGCTTCTAATAGATTGATAAACATGATGAAAAAATTGGGTATGCAATCGGGGGAATCGATAGAACATCCATGGATTACTAAAGCTATTGCTCATGCTCAAAAAAAGGTAGAAAATCGTAATTTTGATATTAGAAAGCAATTGTTAGAATATGATGATGTAGCGAATGATCAGCGTCATGTTATTTATGAACAACGTGATAATTTATTAAATATGTCAGATATCAGCGATGTTATTAATAATATTCGTTGTGACGTTGTTGATAAATTATTTAATACTTATATTCCATTGCATGTTATAGAGGATAAAAAAGATCTAATAAAATTGGAAGAGTGTTTAAAAAATGATTTTTGTTTAGCATTACCTCTCGTACAATGGATAGAGATAGATTCTAGATTATATGAAGAAAAAGAAAGATTACGTCAGCGTATATTAGAAAAAATGGTACAACAATATGAACACATTAGGAAAATAATCGGGATAAAGATTATGTGTTTTTTTGAAAAGGGAATTATGTTAAGAACGTTAGATGCTCTATGGAAAGAGCATTTAGCATCAATGGAGTATTTGCGTCAAGGGATTCATTTAAGAGGATATGCACAAAAAGACCCTAAGCAGGAATATAAAAGAGAGTCATTTGCTATGTTTACTAAAATGTTAGATCATTTAAAATATGAAGTAATAAGCGAAATTAGTAAGTTGGTAGTAGAATTATTTGATAAAAAAGAATCTGGTTTAAATGAAACTAATGAGTGTAATGATATTCAGTCTATAAATATTCCAGCAATTAATGCTAAATTTTTATCGATAGATTATTTTTTACGTAAACATACGTTAACTAAGAATAAAACAGTAGGTTATAATGATTTCTGCCCTTGTGGATCCAATAAGAAATTTAAAGAATGTCACGGCAAAATTACATATAAGAATCATTGATATGTGTTTAATATTTGATGTTATTGTAGTTATTTATATTATAGTAATGTGATGTATAGTATTTTTACAGTGTCATCTTTGACTGTTAGTTTGTAAGTGATAAATATTTATAAACATAAATTTAGATAAAATTATTGTTTTATGCGTAGTTTATTTGAAGTTTTTAGGTAAACTGACTGATACCCTTAAATACCAACAATGCTTCTTATTATAGTATGTAATCAGCGTTTGATGTTATCTAAGGTGGCTACGTGGTAGATATGAATGATTATCGTGATGATATGAAAAAAATATAATTTCACTAAATCATTTTTACGCCATTATGAAAATTAGTTTGAGTATTGTAGTAGGATAAAGAAAACTTTGAAATTTTTATGTTTGTTGTTAAAAATAGTGTTTTTAGTAATTATTATTTTTTATTTTGAGATAAGATTGATGTAACTGATGAATATATTCTGTTATGTCATCAGGACTATTATTATTTTCAATTATTTTATCAGCAAAATTAAATCTATCTTGACGGGATACTTGGGATAATAAAATATTTTCAGCATATTTTTTGCTTATTTTATCTCTATTAATGATTCGAGCTAATTGAATGTCAATATGTACGTCTATCATCAGTATGTGATCTGCAAATTTTTGTAAATTATTTTCTATTAATAATGGAGTAATCCATAGAATATAAGATGATCGATTAGACAATATGTTGATGGTTTTTTGTGTTTCTTTTCTAATAAGGGGATGTAATAATTTTTCAAGCCATTCTTTGTCTTTAGGATTAAAAAAAATTATTTTCTTTAACATAGATCTATTTAATGAGCCGTTAGGAAGTAATATGCAGGAGCCAAAATATTTGATTATCATATACAACGCAATGCTTCCTGGCTGTGTGACTTTTCTAGAAATCACATCAGCATCTATTATAGAGATTTTTTTTGATAAACTAGAGAATTTTTTAGCAACAACGCTCTTTCCAGAACAAATACCACCAGTGAGAGCAACAATATAAGACATAATTTTATTTGTTATTAAATAACAACATGTTTTTGTACAATGTGTATTCCTAAAGACTGAAAAACTAATATCAAAAATTTTTAGAACAATATTTTACAAACTATGTATAATAGTATCACTATTTTGTAATGAAGATACGGTATTTTATAAATATTTAAATCACACCATTGTACGATTTTAACATTTTAAGGATCAATAAAATTGATGATGTCATTATAGGCAGCAAAATATTTTTTGTCATTATCAAAACGTTTTATTAAAAATATTTTAATGACATCAAAGTTATTATAAGCCTTGATTATAAATATATGTTTAATCATTATTACATAGGTGATATATATAATTGATGAGGTTAATTGTGTTTGTTTTATTGCATTTATTTCAATAGAATAATTATTATAAAAAATTAGAATTCATTACGTGTTTATGATATCAAAAATCAGATTTGATGTATGAATAATTAAATCTAATAAAATATTGATATGAGTTGTTTTTAATTATATATAAACAGGAATAAACATATGTCAACAAAGTCACCAAGTAGTCGTAAGCATTCTTCTTTGAATGTATTAATAATTGCTGGAGTTACACCATATCAACGGAAGCCTAATGAGGAATATATGAGTTATGATCAACTTTTACATTTTAAGCGTATTCTTGAGGCGTGGAAAAATCAGATTACAGATGATTTAGGATATTCCACATTATGTACGCAAGGTCAAGCGTCAGTTAATTTCCCAGATCCAGTGGATAGAGCAGTGCAAGAGGAAGAATTTAATATTCAATTGCGTAATCGTGATAGAGAATATAAACTTGTTGAAAAAATTGAAAAAACATTAAAAAAAATAGATACAAATGAATTTGGATTTTGCGCATCATGTGATGTAGAAATTGGGATTCGAAGATTAGAGGCTCGCCCAACAGCTGATTTATGTATTGATTGTAAAACTTTAGAAGAAATTAAAGAAAAACAAATGACCGGATAAATTTTCATGGTCAAAATTAATTTAATATATATATATATGCTATATATTGAATATAATTTTAAAAAAAGTCATTTTTTAAAGTTGTACATATAGTTTACTGTAAATATTAGTTGATATTTTTGATTATGTTTTATATAAAAATTTGTTTATATAAAATTTATTAATTTTTTAATTTTGGTAATTATTTAAATTTTTTATAAAAATAAAAGACCGATAAATTGATAATTAATTAGGATGTGTAATAAAATGGAACGAGTTTGGATAGGACTTGGTAGTAATATGTTAAATCCAAAAAAACAAGCAGATCGAGCTATATGTTCTCTTGCTGAGCTTCCGATGACTGAGTTTATAGCTTTTTCTTCCTATTATCGTAGTAGGCCTTTAGGACATAAAAATCAACCTGATTTTTTAAATGCAATAATAATATTGGATACTAATTTATCCCCGAGAGCATTGTTAAGTCACATTCAATATATTGAAAAAAAACAAGGGCGTATACGGTTACATAATTCACTTTCATGGCAGTCACGCACATTAGATTTAGATATTTTATTGTTCGGCAAACATGTTATATATAATTCTCTATTAAGAATACCCCATCATGGTATTCTTAATAGAGAATTTGTGATCCATCCTTTGTTTGAATTAGATAATCACTTTGTTCTCCCCAGGGGGGAGATTATAATGGATATCGTGAAAACTATACCTAGGAATGGTTTAGATTTTTGGAGGGAATAAAAAATATACGTTAGTTATACTAACATGTTGTATGCATTATTTTGTATTCTAAAAAAAATATGATATAGTATCTATTTCATTTAATCAAGTGATATTAAATTATATGGTATATGTTTGTATTTAATTTTAAAATTATATTAATATAGTTGTTGTAAATTTAATTAATAACAGATTTTTTATTATTGGTTTTTTATTATTATGATGTAAATTTGTGTTATAAGTGCGTTTTTTATCAATATTTAAGAATTGTTGTAATTTATAGAAATTTCTGTAGTTTTTAGTAAAAATTGCATATTATTAAGAAATTAGTTAGTTAAAAAATTTTAAGTCACAGTATAAATAATAAAAATAGTATTTTTTAGTATGAATTATTTATAAATAATCGTTGTGTTTATAAAAATATATAATAATATTTGTTTGTTTTATTTTTAAATTAGCGTGGTACTTGAAGTACATATTTCCATAATTTGATCCCCCAATTATAATTAATATATTTAATGAGAAAAATTTTTGTAACTATGAAAAGTTTCAACATTTAGTTGGTCATGTATTACAAATATATGTCCAACTAAATGTTGAATACTAGATGAGTTTTTTGATAAAAAGATAATATATACAACAAGTTTATTTGATGCATAAATAATTTATGCTTTATTGTGGATTTGATTGATTATTTATGAATAGTGATTTTATAGTTTAGTATGTATATATTAAATATTATAATATTTGCGTTTGAATATATAATTATTAGTAATTGGTAGATAAAAATTTATCATAATACATTATTCTGTTATTCATTAAAACAATAAATGTTGATAGTGTGAATAAAATAATATTTCATCAAATTTTAAAATTATTGCGATGTATTTGATCATTTAAATGGTTGTTATATTATTGGTGTATAATATTTTATATTTTTGAAACCTTAATTAAGAAAGTTTTATGTTAAAAGTTAGGGTTTTATAAAGAGCACCAGTGTTTTGATTATATAATGGGAATGCAATAGAGTTAAGAACAAATAGTAGGCTAATTTTTGTGACTTAATTTATATGATTATTAATAGAGTTTTTTTGTTTTATACAAGTTTATATTGTTAATATAGGTGATCGTTAAGTTCTGGAAGTCAGAGGTGTCAATAATGTTATTTATTTGGCTATGATCGGAAAATGTTCGCAGCACAGGCAGCACAACATTCAATATAAAAGATCAAGGGAATAACAAACAGTCAGCGTCCTATGAGGTATTTTACTTGAAACGGCAGAATAGAAAATATTGAGTAAGTCTTACGTTAAGATGAATTAGTTTTTTATTTTAATGAAATAAAAAAATAGTTAATATTTATTTATTTTATTTAAAATTTAGAATCATTTTAAGTGTGAATTTGATTATTAAAAAAGTTCGTAAAAATTTAGGTTTATTAAATTTTAATTTATTTTTGTTGTTCTAATTTAGTGGAGTTTTAGCATTTTTTCATTGTAAATTTTTAATGGATACAGTAAATAATATTATCATAATCAATTTTTAACGGGATATTGTAGTATTAATTGTGATTGATTTTAATTTTAGAGAAATAAATCTTTATTTATAATGCATTGAATTAAATATTTTAAACAATAAAAATGTTAAAAATTTTTTAATACTCATCAATTAAGGATATAATATTAATTATCTTACCAAATAATTAATACTAATGATATATATCATATATATATTATATTTATCTATAACTCTATTCTATGATTATATAAATTATTTTTTAGGTTAATGATAAATATCGTTCATTATTAATAATGGATTTATAACATGTAAATCATAACACGTGTTATTTGTTTATTGATATTTAAGTAAATTATGAAATATTTTTTCTTCAAGAGATGCTAATATTATCAAGATATTATTTATATTATTAATACTAACATGTGATTGCTATGTTATATATTAACAATATAAATTGTAACTTTACAGGTATATCTTAGAGAAAATATATATTTTCAGTTTCTGAATAAATAAAATAACCATGTATTGATTTATTAATTATACGTTAATTAATGTTAGTATATTTTCATATTTTATAAGTTATAAAAGAACATAACTGCATATAGCAGTATTTTTTTTGCAATTAATTTGTTTAAAATTTTAAGAATTATTGCAATTTATTATGTCTTTTTTTTATATTAGGTAAATCAGTAATTGATCCATCATAAATAGATGCTGATGATGCTATTGATTCATACAAGGTCGGATGAGCGTGAATAGTTAAAGTAATATCTTCTACATCACACCCCATTTCAATAGCTAATGCAATTTCTCCTAGTATTTCACTAGCATGGGTTCCTACGATTGCCCCCCCGATAATTCTGTTTGTTTTTTTGTCAAAAATTAATTTGGTTATACCTTCTTGACAATCTTCGGTGATTGCTCTACCTGAAGCCATCCAAGGAAAAATTGTAACTTCGTAATCTATATTTCTTTCTTGAGCATCTTTCTCGGTATATCCAACCCATGCTATTTCTGGATCAGTATATATAATGGATGGGATTACGATTGGATTGAAACAACGTTTTTTACCAGAAATAATTTCTGCCGCTATATGTCCTTCATGAATACTTTTATGAGCTAACATTGGATGCCCGATAATATCTCCAATGGCAAAAATGTGTTGTATATTAGTGCGCATTTGCTGATCTACAGGAATAAAACCATATTTGTCTACATTTACTCCTGTATGTTCAATATTTAATATATTCCCATTTGGAGCTCGCCCAATTGCTACTAATAATGCATCATAACGTTGAGTATTTTTTAGGGAAGTTTTTTTATTTTCCACAGTTACATGAATCCCATCTTGTTTAGCCTCTATTATATTAACTTTAGTATCTAGAATTAAATTAATATTTTTACTAATTATTTTAGTAAAAAAATTAATGGTATCTTCATCTAAAATAGGCATAATTTGATTATACATTTCTACTATATCAATTTTTGAGCCAAAAGCATGGTATATTGTTGCCATTTCTAATCCTATAGCTCCAGAACCTATAATTAAAAGACGCTTAGGTATTGATTTTAAAGATAGAGCATCGGTTGAATTCCAAATACGCGGATCATTCGGAATATGTGGTAGAGATACAGCATGGGATCCTGCTGCTATAATAGCGTGATTAAAGGTTATTTTTAAAGTCATCTGATGATTTTCAACTTGAATAGTATTGCTATCAATAAATTTTCCAACCCCATCAACTACTTTAACGTTCCTTGCTTTTGCCATAGCACTTAAACCATTTGACAGTTGAGTGATAATCTTATCCTTCCAAGATCGTGTCTTGTCGATATCAATATGTGTTTCTCCTAAAATAATACCATAATTATTTAATTTCTTTTTTGTTTCAATTAATTTGGCAATGTGTAATAATGTTTTCGAAGGAATGCAACCAACATTAAGACATACTCCACCTAAAGAAGGAAAACGTTCTATTATTGTAGTATCCATACCTAAATCAGCGCAGCGAAAAGCAGCAGAATAACCTCCTGGTCCTGCGCCTAAAACAAGAACTTGAGTTTTTGTTTGTATATGCATAATATATGATACCTCTTATATTCTGATTAGAACTGTTAATGATTGTATCTAATTTAATTAGATCTGTATTGCTGTATTATATATAACTTATGTTTGATGATAACATATATGTTTATGATTTAGGTGATAACTATTTTTATAGTTAATAGCACAAAATAATTTTAAAAAAAAACGAAAAATTTTCAAATTTATCTTATATAATTAATAAGTTTACATAGATAATAGTCGTGTATCAGAAATTATTTTGTTAATAAGCGTTATAAATCGAGCGCCATCAGCTCCATCAATAACACGATGGTCGTATGATAATGATAAAGGTAGCATTAAACGTGGAGTAAATTCTTTTCCAGTCCAAATCGGTTTTATAAAAGATTTAGACATGCCTAAAATAGCTACTTCTGGAACATTAACAATTGGAGTAAAAGCCGTACCTCCAATACCCCCTAAATTAGATATAGTGAAGCTTCCTCCTTGCATATTGGAAGGAGTTAATCGATTTCCAGAACGAGCTTTCTTTGAAAGCTCCGCTAATTCTTGTGACAGTAAAATAATACCTTTTGTATTTACATTGTTAAGAACAGGTACTAATAAACCTTTAGGGGTATCTACTGCTACGCCAATATTAATGTAATTTTTTAAAATTAGTGTTTGACCATCTTGAGACAAAGAACTATTAAACCGTGGCAACTCTTCTAATGCTTTTGCAACTGCTTTTATAACGAAAACTAAAAGCGTAATTTTACAATTCTTCTTTTTCTTTTCAATATCAATATTTTGTTGTTTTCTAAAACTTTCCAAATCGGTAATATCAGCTTCATCAAATTGTGTTACATGTGGAAGCATTATCCAATTTCTTTGTAAATTCGCACCAGCGGTTTTTTGTATTTTACTTAACGTTACAGTTGTAATATTGCCAAATTTGCTAAAATCTACTTTCGGCCAAGATAATATAGGTAGTAGTTGATGAGATTGAATAGATGACATACGAGTTGTATGATACATTGAAATATCGTTTATATAGTTTTGAATATCTTCTTTTAAAATACGTCCCTTACGCCCGCTACCTTTTACTTGTGATAAATCTATTCCGAACGTACGAGCCATATGACGCACTAACGGTGTAGCGTGATGCATCGTGACATCGAATGTGGTATGAGTGCTGTGATGTATATCATCGTCACATATCGCTCGTGATTTTATATCATTGTTTGTTGAAATAAAAGAATCAGGGATAATATCCTTTTGATCTTTAAGAGTAAGAGTATCAGTATGATTTTGTGTATCAAGTAATAAAATTAAAGATCCTGTATGTATTTTATCTCCAACATGGACATTAATTTTAATAACAATCCCAGAACAGGGAGCTGGTATTTCCATAGATGATTTATCACCTTCAATTATGATAAGTGACTGATTAGTATTAATTTTATCTCCAATTTTAACCATTATTTCTGTAACTTCTAATTCATCCTCACCAATATTTGGCACATTAATTTCGATTGTCATATGTTATCTCTTATATTAGGCGTGGATTAATTTTATTGGGATCAATGTCAAACATTTTGATAGCGTTTAAAACAACGTCGGTACTAATATAGCCTTGTTTTACTAATTGGGCTAATGCAGCAGTAACTACATAACCTGTGCTTACCTCAAAATGATATCTCAAATTTTCTCGACTGTCGGAACGACCAAATCCATCTGTACCTAAAACAAAAAAATGATTACCTGGAATAAAACATCGAATTTGTTCTGCAAATAATTTCATATAATCAGTAGCAGCTATAGTAGGAAAATTATTTAATATGGTAGTAACATACGGTATTTTTGGTACATCTATAGGATGTAACATATTCCAACGTTCACAGTCCTGCCCATCTCGCGCTAATTCAGTAAAAGATGTAACACTGTATACATCAGAACTTACATTATATTGTTGAGATAATATTTGTGCTGCTTCACGAACAAGACGCAGGATAGCACCAGATCCCATTAATTGAACTTTCCCATTTTTTCCAGACAAAGATTCTAATTTATAAATTCCTTTTCGAATACCTTCTTCGGCTCCCTCTGGCATGGCCGGCATATGATATTTTTCGTTTAATATAGTGATATAATAATATATATTTTCTGGATTATTTCCATACATACGCATCAGACCATCTTGTATAATCACAGCGATTTCGTATGCATATGCTGGATCATAAGAAATGCAATTAGGAATGGTTAATGACTGAATGTGACTGTGTCCATCAGCATGTTGTAATCCTTCGCCGTTTAAAGTAGTTCGTCCAGATGTTCCTCCGATTAGAAATCCACGAGCTTGTTGATCAGCAGCGGCCCAAAAAAAGTCTCCGATTCTTTGAAAACCAAATATTGAATAGTAAACATAAAATGGTACCATGGGAAAGTCATTAGTACTATATGAAGTAGCAGCCGCTAACCATGATGCTGCCGCGCCTAATTCGTTGATACCTTCTTGTAGAATTTGGCCCTGTTTATCCTCACGATAATACGCAAGTAGATCATGATCCTGAGGAGTGTATTGTTGTCCATTGGAACTATAAATACCAATTTGACGAAATAGACCCTCCATCCCAAAAGTTCGGGCTTCATCAGCAATTATGGGGACTAATCTATTTTTAATTGATGTATGTTTTAATAATATATTCAACACACGTATAAACGCAAGGGTAGTAGAGATATCCTTATTTTGTTGTCTTAGCAATGGATAAAAATATTCTAATGTTGGTAGTTCTAGCGAATCAGTAGAATTCTGTAATCTACTGGGAATATATCCAAATAATGTTTTTCGTCGCTCATGCAAGTATATGTGTTCTTTAGAGCCTTTTTTAAATGTTAAATAAGGTAAAGATTCAATTTGGTCATCTTTGATGAGATTTAAATTAAATCTATCTCTAAAATAACATATTTCTTTGATGTTGATGTTTTTTATTTGATGCGCAATATTCATCCCTTCTGCGCTAGCACCCATGCCATAACCTTTAACAGTATGTGCTAATATTACAACAGGTTTTTCAGAAGTATTTTTAGCTTTTTCTAAAGCAGCAAATATTTTTTTAGGGTCATGCCCGCCGCGATCTAATGCCCAAATTTCAGAGTCACTCATATCATTTACCAGTGCGCTAGTTTCTGGATATTTACCAAAAAAGTGTTTACGTATGTAGGCTCCATTTTTAGATTTAAATGTTTGATAGTCTCCATCGACAGTTTCATTCATAAGTTGAATTAGTTTACCACTAGTATCTTTGTGTAGCAGTGTATCCCATTTGCTTCCCCAAATTACTTTAATCACTTCCCAACCTGATCCTTTAAATATATTTTCTAAGTCATTGATAATTTTTCCATTTCCTACTACTGGCCCATCTAATCGTTGTAAATTGCAATTTATAATAAAAATTAGATTGTCCAATTTTTCTCTAGCAGCGATATTTAGCGCTCCTTTGGATTCGGGTTCATCCATTTCTCCGTCTCCTAAAAAAGCGTAGACTGTTTGTAAAGTGGTGTTTTTTAAATTTCTGTGTTTTAGGTATTTTAAGAATTTTGCTTGATAAATTGCGCTAATTGAAGCAAGTCCCATAGAAACCGTAGGAAATTGCCAAAATTCTGGCATTAATTTCGGATGAGGATATGAAGAAAGCCCTAAATTTTTTACTTCTTGACGAAAATTATTTATTTGATCTTCATGTAATCGGCCTTCAAGAAAAGCACGAGCGTATATACCAGGTGAAATATGACCCTGAAAATATACTAAATCCCCTCCATCATGTTTATTACGCGCGCGAAAAAAATGATTAAAGCATACTTCATACAATGTAGCTGAAGATTGAAAAGAGGCAATATGCCCTCCTAAATCCAAGTTTTTTTTTGATGCATGTAATACTATCATAATGGCATTCCATCGAACGACAGCGCATATGTGTTGTTCTATTTCTAAATTTCCGGGATATTTCGGTTCATCTTTAACCGGGATAGTATTCACATAATCGTTTGTTGTGCCATTATGAGAAATTATAACACCGTTACTATGGGCTTTATGTATGATTTGATTTATTAAAAATTGGGCGCGTTCAATACCTTCTCTTTGAATAACCGAAGAAATAGATTGTAACCAATCTTGTGTTTCTATTGGATCCACATCATTAGATAAACGTTCTAACATTGTAGCGTTTCCTTAATTTATTTAAAATATGCGTTGTTTATGTTGATTTTGTAAGTATTTATATTTTTGTTGTATAAAATATTTATGTGTGTTTGTATTTATAACGAATAAAATGATTTTGAAAATACGTTGGTTTTACCGTTTTAAAAATTAAAATATTTACTACAGAAAATAATATTTAGTAATTCAACGAATACATGATGTTTCTATAACATTTTATGATCTTCTCTCTAAGAGTAATTAACAGTGAAGTTAAATCATAAAAATATAATGTCAAAATATTATTTATTAATTTTTCGTACTTCTTTTTTTATAAGATATCATTTATTTAAGTGATCGTTGCAACATGATAAGAGACTTATTTTTTTATATCAGTGCTTATTTTATATGTTGTATTATACATACATAATTAATAATGTTGTTTTGTTGGACAGTTTAATAGCATATCATCATAAAATTGAATAATATTTCATATTTTTAATAATGATACATTAAAAGCACATATTAATTTGAGTTATATTGTTTCTTAATCGTAATATAGTTTATATATGACATCAATATTTTGATGATATATTCAAATATGATAAGTGAAAATTATGTGATATATCAACGTTTGATAATGATGAGTTCGGCAGTGTTTCAGATATATTGTGTATATGATGTATTTAATTTTTTAATATGGTATCAAAATAGTAATAATGATATGGTAGGAATAGTATTACATCACCTCCTATTATGCATTTATCACTGATAAATATAGATTATTATATAGTATCATGTGAAAATTATGTGGTTTATATATGATAGGTGTTTTGTTCAATGTTAACTACAATTTTAATATTGGTATAGGCATAAAGTAGGTGTAAGAATGCAGATAAATTAAAATATAGTTATGGATTTTTAATTTTATTTTTCAATAAATATATATATTGTCGTATTGTGGCTGTTTGATGTATGTCAAAAACAATCCAAAAATTATATTTATATTGATCTGATAAAGTACGGATAATATCAATATATTATATTTATTACGTTACAATTATAAAAATTTGTATTGTATATACTAAAATTATTTAATTATAGATATTAATTTTTTTGTGTAGTTTTATGTATAATTTAGTATTAATATCCTATTAATAATTAATTTTTTATAGTAAAAATGGAAAATTTATAATATTTTTAATAATATATTTATATACAATTTGTACTGTTACTTATCGTAACGATTTTATAATTTTTTTAATAATATGTTGTCTAATTAAATTAAATATAAAAATTGTTAAGACATTAATGTTGCCGCAGTACTTAGATGCAAGTATACTCGGTATCTAGCGCATATATTTGAGGTTATTTTGATATATTGAAAATATTTTTAGTGGATTTTTCTTCTATAATAAATACATATAAAATATTACAGAAAATTATTTGATATTTTTTAATCAAATGTTATTGGATATGTAAATATTGTTAAGTTATTTTTATATTAAAAATTTTTATGAATAAATCTTAATTAATGAGTAATTAAATTATATTAATTAATTTAGTAGTATATTTACATTAATGTAACTAAAAACTAATCATATTTTATAAGAATAAAATTTATTATAGAAATGTAAGTATAAGTATTGTTATATCTTAATAACTTATAATATTGATAATACCAATATTGGTATTATCAATATTATAAGTTATGGTGCTTAAAATTTTTTTAATTATTTTTAGTTAATATTATTTTATTTAAAATTTTTCAATTATTGATTATTAGTGCAATGTAATTTTTATAGGAAATATATTATGTCCGTGTATTTATTTAGGTGGATTAATTACTTAAAATTGAGAGTGATATTTTATCTGTTTTAACAGATGCAATTTTTTATTTCAAATAGATATAAATTACTGTAATTAGCGCGAGTAATTATTACCTGGGCGCTATTGCATATAATATAAAGAATATTGTCTTCATCAACTGCTTGATAGCCTACCTGGATGTCGCAACGTATATAAACAATATATTTTTTTATGAATCTATCATCATCATATAAGTATCATTCTGTCATTATGCAACGAACTTTATTTTTTTTGTATGCTGCAGGGTTTGTGTTTTTATTTATTATAATTTTAATTGTAGTGTATGGGATATTTTTAGATAAGAAAGTACAAAGTCGTATTAACGGAAAAGTTTGGAGATTACCTACTGTTATTTATGGTCGTATGATGAATATAGAACCTAATATGTCTTATCGTAAAAATGATATAATTCATTTATTGAAAGCATTGAGGTATCGTCAAGTATCTAAAATTACGCATTCAGGAGAGTTTGTTGTGCATAATAATGATATTGAGTTATTACGCAGATCTTTTAATTTTCCAAGCGGAGAGGAAGGAGAAAGACATGTATCCTTTTTTTTTAGTCAGGAAAATTTAATTAGTATTTGTAATCGAGATACAAAGAATAATTTTGGATTATTTCGATTGGATCCTAAAATCATATCTATTATATATGCCCCTAATGGACAACAAAGGTTATTTATACCCAGATCGGGGTTTCCAGATATGTTAATAGATATGTTATTAGCTGTTGAAGATCGTTATTTTTATCGGCATGATGGTATTCAAATATCTTCTATTGGACGCGCTTTTTTAGCTAATATTGTTTCTGGACGTACTGTACAAGGTGGGAGTACTTTAACGCAACAATTAGTAAAAAATTTATTTTTAAATAATGCACGATCATGGTGGCGTAAATTTAACGAAGCTTATATGGCTTTAATTATGGATTATCGATATAGCAAAGATCATATTCTTGAATTATATTTGAACGAAATATATTTTGGACAAAATGGCAATGATCAGATTCGCGGATTTCCTTTGGCTAGTTTTTATTATTTTGGTCGCCCAATAAATGAGTTAAGTATAGATCAACAAGCAACGTTAGTTGGGATGATAAAAGGCGCATCTTTATATAATCCTTGGAAAAATCCACAAACAACACTGGAGCGTCGAAATTTAATACTCAAATTGTTAGAACATAGAAATATTATTGATAAAAAAATATGCGCCATTCTTAGCGCACGTCCCTTAGGAACGCAGTCAAAAGATGGGGTATTGATTGTACAGCCTGCTTTTACACAAATGGTAAATGAAGAAATACAAAATATTAATCAAATTAATAATTTTTCTGGAATAAAAATATTTACTACATTAGATCCTATTTCTCAACAAGCAGCAGAAAAGGCTATGGAATTAGGTATTCATAAATTAAGACGTTATTATCACGTAAAAGATTTAGAAGGAGCCATAGTCGTAGTGGATCGATTTAATGGGAAAATACGTGCTATGGTAGGTGGATCTGATCCTTATTTTTATGGGTTTAATCGTGCCATGCATGCTCGTCGTTCTATTGGTTCGTTAGCAAAGCCGGCAACTTATTTAGCAGCTTTGAGTGATCCCGATAAATATCACCTAAATACATGGATTGCCGACGAACCCATTAATTTGCAACAACCGAATGGAGCAATTTGGTCACCTAAAAATTATGATCGAAAATTTCGGGGTAAGGTCACACTTATCGATGCTTTTATTAAGTCTCTTAATGTACCTACTGTGAATTTAGGAATGACAATAGGATTGGATATTATTTCTGATGTTTTAATAAAGTTGGGTATCTCGCCTGATTTTATTCCTTCTTTTCCATCTATCCTGTTAGGATCCATTAGTTTAACTCCTATGGAAGTTGCGCAAGGATTTCAAACTATTGCTAGTGGTGGTCAATATTCTGCTTTATCATCTGTTCGTTATCTTATGAATGAAGAAAATGAAGTATTATATCAATATTTTCCTAAGATAGAGCGTGTTATTTTTCCTCAAGCAGCTTATTTAACGTTATATGCAATGCAACAAGTAGTAGTACGTGGAACTTCTTGTATTTTATCTGTGCAATTTCCTGGTTCTCAGTTAGCTGCTAAAACTGGAACTACTAATGATCTTCGTGATAGTTGGTTTGTTGGCATTGATGGTACAGAAGTAACTGTGATTTGGATAGGACGTGATAATAACGAGTCGGCTAAATTGACAGGCACTAATGGTGCATTAACTTTATATGCTCTGTATTTAGATCATAAAAAACCTACTCCTTTATACTTGATACCGCCTAGTGGTATTAAGAATGTGCCTATAGATAATTGTGGTAATTTTATATTACATGATAATGAAAAAAATACTTGTTGTCAGGTATTACCAGTATGGACAAACGATGCGCAATTATTATTTCAGTCATATAGACAATCAAAAATAATCTCATATAATCAGCAATCAACAAATATCGTAGAAGAACAAGAGATTCATAATGTAAATTAATAAATAAACAATTTTTAATTATGAATTATTGTCAGTTGTTTATTTGTTAAAATATCAGTGTGATTTAAATAATAGTATGAAATTATACTAATTGTCTTTAAGTGATTTTTTATTTTTTTTGATGCGATTAATCAATAATATAATATTTACATATTTCCTTATAGAATAGAAAAATTATATATATGTACATATATAATGATATTGATTTTTTGTGAGTTAATTACTTTTAACACAATTAAACAGCAAAATTATACGTTGATTAATTAATTATTGCAGACTATAGTATTTTTTTTATGATGTAAAAGGCTAATCATTATGAATGATGATCTAAAATTCCCTGTACAATTGACTGATTTTGCAGCCAGTAAAGTAAGGTTTTTTATTAAAAATGAAATAAAAAAAAACTTAAATTTAAAATTGCGTGTATATATTATAGGAGGTGGTTGTGGTGGATTTCAATATGGCTTTATTTTAGATGATCAAATTTCTAATGATGATTGTATTATAGAAAATAATGGCGCTGCTCTAGTGATAGATCCTATGAGTTTACAATATTTATTTGGAGGTATTGTAGATTATTACGAGGGATTAGAAGGATCCCGATTTGTGGTAATCAATCCAAATGCTAAGAATACTTGTAGTTGTGGTTCTTCTTTCAGCGTATAAATATATATTATGTATAATAATATATCTATCAAAATAGATAAAGGTGATATGGTTGTCTATAATTGTATATATTGAATATCATTATATTAATTGTGTCATGTATACATCTTGTTTTTTATAGTATCAATTTTAGTTATTAAAAATTGTTGATTTAACTACTGTACATAAAGATAGAGTAATTTAATTGTTTAATTAAACAATTAAATAATGTAGTTATACTTAATAGGGAATATTATTTATTTTAAGATAATTAGTAATATAATATTAGATGTTTTCTTCGTAGTGAAATAATTTATTATTAATTATGAAAAATTAAGAAATATCTAGGAATAATCAGGATTTTTCGATGAAATCAGGGCAAATATGTAATAATCGACATTTAATTAAATAATTTGTCATGATTCATAGCAATAATTAAATAGTAAAATTAAATGTATAATTTGGGTTGATATGTGAGAAGTAATTATATTTTTGTAACTGGTGGAGTGGTTTCATCTTTAGGAAAAGGTATTACTACAGCGTCTTTGGCTGCAGTTTTAGAGGCGCGTGGGCTCAGTGTAACTATAATTAAATTAGACCCTTATATCAATGTAGATCCTGGCACAATTAGCCCTGTGCAACATGGAGAGGTATTTATTACTGAAGATGGAGCAGAGACAGATTTAGATTTAGGACATTATGAACGTTTCATCCGCATTAAAATGAGGCATCAAAATAATTTTACTGCTGGTAGAATTTATGCCCATGTTTTACGGAAAGAACGTCGGGGGGATTATTTAGGCGCTACGATACAAATTATTCCTCATGTTACCGATACCATAAAAAAATGGCTCGTAGCAGGTGCTTTAGGCCACGATGTATTATTAGTAGAAATAGGCGGAACAGTAGGTGATATCGAATCATTACCTTTTTTAGAAGCTATTAGGCAAATGGTAGTTGAAATTAATAGGGAGCAAACTTTATATATACATTTAACATTAGTGCCTTTTATTGCAGTGTCTGGAGAATTAAAAACAAAACCAACACAACATTCAGTAAAAGAATTACTTTCTATTGGTATTCAACCTGATATTTTAATTTGTAGATCTGATCGAGTAATAAGCAATATAGAACGAAAAAAAATTTCTTTATTTTGTAATGTACCTAAACAAGCAATAATTTCTCTTCAGGATGTAGATTCAATTTATAAAATACCTGCTTTACTCAAATCGCAAGGTTTAGATGATTATATTTGCAAACGTTTTAATTTAAATTGTCCTGAGGCAAATTTATTGGATTGGGAAGAAGTAATTTATTGTCAAGAACATCCGAGAGGAGAAGTGACTGTGGGCATAGTAGGTAAATATATTAAACTAGTAGATGCTTACAAATCAGTAACAGAAGCATTAAAACATGCTGGAATAAAAAATCGTTTTGTCGTTAATATTCGTCTTATTAATTCCCAGGATGTAGAAAAATTAGGCATAGAAAAAACATTGAAAGGTGTAGATGCTATCTTGGTGCCTGGAGGATTCGGTTATCGTGGAGTAGAGGGAAAGATTTTGTCTGCACAATATGCTAGAGAAAATAATATACCTTATTTTGGAATTTGTTTGGGTATGCAGGTAGCGTTGATTGAATTTGCTCGCCATGTTGCTGGGATGCCGGACGCCAATTCTACAGAATTTATAACTAATTGCACATGCCCAGTAATAGCATTAATAACTGAGTGTAGAGATGAAAATGGTATTGCGATGACGCATGATAATAATAATTTAGGTGGGACTATGCGTTTAGGCAATCAAGTTTGTTATTTAATTCAAGGGAGTTTAACGCATCAAATATATGGTAAAAGCACTATATATGAACGTCATAGACATCGTTATGAAGTGAATAATATGTTATTAAAAGATATAAAACATGCTGGATTAAGTTGTGTTGGTTTTTCTGAAAAGAATCATTTAGTAGAAGTAATTGAGTATTCAAAACATCCATGGTTTATAGGTAGTCAGTTTCATCCTGAATTCAATTCTACACCTCGTGAAGGTCATCCTTTATTCATAGGTTTTATAAAAGCTGCAATAGAATATCAACATCGTCATAATAAATTAATTTAGTGTATAACAATCAATGTTTATGGTATTATGTTATTAGTTTGCAATTAAAAATATAAATTAATTAATAAAGGAAATATACATGCCTAAGATTTTGCATATTGTTGGACGTGAGGTTATTGATTCTCGTGGTAATCCAACAGTGGAAGCTGAAGTATATATTAACAGTGGGTCTAGATTAGCATCTGTACCATCCGGATCATCTGTTGGGTCTCAGGAAGCTGTAGAATTGCGGGATAATGATAATCGTTTTTTTGGAAAAGGAGTAACAAAAGCTGTCAATGCTGTAAATGGACCAATTTATAAGGCATTAGTAGGTATGGATGTGACACAACAACATGTTATTGATTCGATTATGATTGATTTAGATGGCACTCGTAATAAATCGAAACTTGGTGCTAATGCTATATTGAGTGTGTCTTTAGCAGTAGCAAAGGCAGCTTCGGCATTTAAAAATGTTCCATTATATCAACATATTGCTGATATATATGATGCGTCAACCAATACATTCATCATGCCGGTTCCTATGATGAATATTATTAATGGCGGCAGACATGCTGATAATGATTTAGATATTCAGGAGTTTATGATCGTACCAGTTGGAGCAAAAACAATTAAGGAAGCAATTCAGATGGGATCTGAAATATCACATATTTTAGGAAAAATATTAAAGAAAAAAGGAATATCTACCCAACGAGGTGACGAAGGTGGATATGCTCCTAATATTTATTCTCATACTGTTGCGTTGGAATTAATTAAAGAGTCTATAGAGCAGTCTGATTATATTTTAGGAGAAGATATTGGGTTAGCGATAGATTGTGCTTCATCTGAATTATTTGATATATCTACTTCTAAATATAATATAAAAAGTGAAAAAAAATTTTTTACTTCTGAGGAGTTTACTCATTACTTATCATCATTGGCGCAAGAACATTCAATAATTTCTATTGAAGATGGTCAGAGTGAATATGATTGGGATGGTTTTGCTTATCAAACCAAAGCGCTTGGTGATAAAATGCAATTAGTAGGAGATGACTTGTTTGTAACTAACTCAAATTTGCTGCAGATAGGGATTAATCGAAATATTGCAAATTCTATTTTGATTAAATGTAATCAAATAGGATCATTAACTGAAACACTAGAAACAATTAGAATGGCTAAAAGCGCAGGATACGCTACAATTATTTCACATCGTTCCGGAGAAACTGAAGATACAAGTATTGCTGATATAGCAGTAGGCACTTCTGCAGGACAGATAAAAACAGGACCTGTTCGTTGTTCTGAACGTGTAGCTAAATACAATCAACTTATACGTATAGAAGAAATGTTAGGTAAAAAAGGAGTATTTCACAGATTTAAAATCTAAAAATCATGTTTGGCTTAAACGTAATCAGGTATGTTTAAAATAAAGCATATAAAAAAACTAGATAAACGAATATTTCTATAAAGAAATCAGAATGAGATAGTTTGTCGATTACTTGAAAATAGAATGTTAGCCAGAAAAATAATTAATTTAAGTGATATATGATCTAAATGAATATATACAATAATTATTGTAAACTCAGATGTAGGTGTTAATTGTATTAAATATTTAAATATGCACGAATAATAATTCGGTTGCTTTTTAATGTGTATGTATTATTTATATAATAAATTATTTCTTATTAGTTTTAAAAAATTGATATATTACGATGTAAATTCATTTGTATTATTACTATGATACAATATTATAGTAATAATTTAGTGGGTATTATGTTTTGTTTGGGTTTATATTATTTAAAATATAATAATAATAATAAATAATTTTGAGATAATAATTATTAATTAGATCTAAATTTTATTTATATTAAATTTATTTGTGCATGTTAGTAATCTGTATATATTTGATATATAGCGTAATTGGAGCATGTAGATGCAAATATTTTATCAGATAAATATCATGTATGCTAACTTATAAGCATAGTTTTCTATAAAATAATATTAAGTAGTTTGGTTTAGTAATGAAAAAAATCGCACATAACAAAATAACACCGTTAACTTCAGAACAATTAGATTACATTCAATCATTTTTTGTCACTTTGTCTAGTGATCAATTGATTTGGATATCTGGGTATTTATGGGGATTAACAAGTGCGATAAAATCTGATAACATTTCTGATATTTCTGAAAAAACTAAAATTACAGATATTTATCTTAATAAAAAAATTACTTTAATATCTGCTTCTCAAACTGGCAATGCACGTCAATTAGCTGAGCAATTACATGGTGATATTACTGAGGCTAATTTGGGTGTTGTATTATTCAACGCCGGAGATTATAAATTTAAACAAATTTCTAAAGAAACATTATTAATTATTATTATTTCTACATACGGAGAGGGAGAACCTCCAGAAGAGGCGATTGGGTTACACAGATATTTATTTTCTAATAAAGTAGCTAGAATGGAAAATACTTATTTTGCTGTATTCAGTTTTGGAGATCGATCATATGAACATTTCGCTAAGGCTGGAAAAGATTTTGATCATCGATTAGAAGAACTTGGAGCACGACGGTTATGTGATCGAGTTGACGTTGATACTGATTTTAAAGAGAAAGCTAATGCGTGGAGAAAAAAAGTAGTTCTTTTGCTAAAAAACAAGATGCAATCTACTTCTATATGTCACCAAAACAATAAAATTTGTGGCGTTGAACAAGTAAATCATACCGTATATAATAAAAAATATCCATTGGTTGCTCATTTGTCAACACGATACAAAGTTACTAGTCGTAATTCATTGAAGGATGTGCATCATTTAGAAATTGATATTACTGATTCTAATTTGTGTTACCAGCCAGGAGATGCGTTAGGAGTATGGTATGAAAATGATCCAAATCTTATTGATGAATTATTAGAATTGTTGGGATTACAAGGGACTGAGCAAGTAAAAATTGAATCACAGTCGATGCCTCTTGCTGAAGCATTGAAAAAACATTACGAATTAACACATAATACTTCCATTGTTGTGAAAAATATAGCTACTATCGCTCAGGATAGAGCGTTGCTTGATTTATTTGATAATCAAGAAAAATTAAATAAATTTATTTTAACTACACCTATTATTGAAATGATGCATCATGTATCAATCACGATTACTCCCCAAGAGTTATTACAAATATTATGCCCTATGAAACCCCGATTTTATTCTATTTCTTCCGCTCAATCAGAAGTGGGAGAGGAGGTACATATTACTGTAAGTGTGATACGTTATAAAATAAATGAACGTTTTAGAACGGGCGGAGCTAGTAGTTATTTAGTAGATCGCGTAAAAGAAAATGAAAAAATACGTGTTTTTGTTGAATCTAATAATAATTTTAGATTACCAAAAAATCTTAATGCTCCAATAATTATGATCGGAGCGGGAACAGGTATTGCTCCATTTCGGGCCTTTATGCAGCAAAGAGTTGCAGATGGTGCATCAGGAAAAAATTGGCTATTTTTTGGGAATTTAAGATTTATAGATGATTTTCTTTATCAAATTGAGTGGCAACGCTATTTTAGGGATGGGTTTTTAACTAAAATTGATACAGCTTGGTCTAGAGATCAAGCTGATAAGATTTATGTACAAAATAAATTACTAAAAAATAGCGTTGAACTTTGGTCATGGATTCAAGACGGAGCTCATATTTATGTATGTGGTGATGCTAAATATATGGCTCGAGATGTAGATAAGTCTTTAGTTGTATTAGCATCTAAACATGGCGGCATGAATTTAGATAAAGCGAATGAGTTTTGGCACGACATGCGAATACAACATCGTTATCAGAGAGATATTTACTAATGAATAAAAAAAATAATCATCATCATAATGATGATAATAACAATATGAGATTATCCGATAATGAACGAATAAAGAAAGCAAGTAATTTTTTACGGGGTACTATTGCTCAAAATTTAGACAATAATTTAACGGGTGGGTTTAATACAGAAGATGCTCAATTAATTAGATTTCATGGCATGTATCAACAAGATGACCGCGATGTACGTGTGGAGCGAGTAAATCAAAAATTAGAACCATTGATTAATATGATGCTGCGTTGTCGTTTACCGGGTGGCGTGATTACGCCAGCACAATGGCTGGCTATCGATGATTTTTCTAACAAATATACTTTATACGGAACAATACGTCTTACTACTCGACAAACTTTTCAACTACATGGTTTGTTAAAACCTAACTTAAAAAATGTGCATCGTTTATTAAATAAATCGGGATTAGATTCTATAGCTACTGCTGGAGATGTCAATCGTAATGTGATATGTACAGCTAATCCAATGGAATCAACCTTACATTATCAGGTATGGGAATTAGCAAAAAATATTTCTGCATATTTATTACCAAAATCTCGTGCATATGCAGAAATTTGGTTAGATGAAAAAAAAATAGAATCTACAGATTATGAGCCAATTTTAAGTGCTACTTATTTACCTCGTAAATTTAAAATAGCAATCGCGATACCGCCTATCAATGATGTGGATGTTCATGCTAATGATCTCAGTTTTATTGCTATCAAGGGCAATAAAACTGATCAGATAATTGGTTTTAATGTATTAGTGGGTGGAGGATTAGCAACGACTCATGGAGATATCACTACATATCCCCGTAAAGCTAGTGAATTTGGGTATGTTGCTACAAAAGATATTTTAAATATTACAGAAGCAGTGGTTACAATACAAAGAGATTGGGGGAATAGATTTGATCGTAAGCATGCTAAAACAAAGTATACTTTAGATCGAGTCGGAGTAGCTACATTTAAGTCAGAAGTTGAACGCCGGGCTGGAGTAAAATTTCATCCAGTTCATTCTTACATATTTACAGATAGAGGAGATCGATTTGGGTGGGTAAAGGGTATTGATGGTTATTGGCATCTTACTGTATTTATCGAAAACGGAAGGATATCAAATAATGATCCCAATAAATTATTGAAACGTGGAATTGCAGAAGTTGCTCGAATACATTCAGGCTCTTTTAGATTAACTGCAAATCAAAATTTGATTATTGCCGGAATATCTGAGGATAATAAATTAATAGTAGAAAATATATTAAAAAAATATGGCATACTTAACAAGTATATTACTCCCCAACGAAAAGCATCTATGGCATGCGTAGCGTTTCCTACTTGTCCATTAGCGATGGCAGAAGCAGAACGATTTTTGCCAGAATTTGTTACTAAAATAGAAAATATCATGTTGAAGTACAAATTAGAAAAAGATGCTATTATTTTACGGGTAACAGGGTGTCCAAATAGTTGTGCTCGTGCAATGTTATCAGAAATTGGATTAATAGGAAGATCTATCGGGCGTTATAATCTTTATTTAGGAGGTAATGATATCGGCACGCGTATTCCTAGATTATACAAAGAAAATATCACAGAAGTTGATATTTTAAATATCCTTGATATGACTATTGGTCGCTGGGCCCAAGAAAGAAATAATCAAGAATCGTATGGAGATTATGTAGTAAGGTCTGGAATAATTAATGCTGTTATAAATTCTGAAAAAGATTTTTATGAATAAATTATTAAATATTATTAATCATTGTTGGACTGTTTCAGAACTTAACTCACTGGATGTAAAGGAACAACAATTGATATTAATGGAAATAAATCAATATTTAGCATCTTTAAAAACAGAAGAGAGGTTCATGTGGGCTATAAAATATTTACCCAATCAAGCAATATTGTCTTCAAGTTTTGGTGTGCAGTCAGCGGTCAGTTTACATTTAATTACTCATTATTATTCTAATATCCCGATTATTTTAATTGATACTGGTTATTTATTTCCAGAAACATATCGATTTATTGATCGACTGACGGAAAGAATGCAATTAAATTTACATGTATTTTCTCCAAAGAAATCTGCAGCATGGCAAGAAGCGCGATATGGGAAATTGTGGGAACAGGGGGTAAAAGGCATTAAACAATACAATATGATCAATAAAGTTGAACCTATGCATCGCGCCTTAAGCACACTGAAAGTGAAAACATGGTTTGCAGGATTAAGAAGGAATCAATCAGTTAGTCGTAAAAAGTTGCCAATAATAACTATTTATAATGGAATTTTTAAATTCCTACCAATCATTGATTGGGATACTTTTCAGGTTCACAGATACATGAAACAGCATTCCTTGGAATATCATCCATTGTGGGAACAAGGGTACGTATCAGTAGGAGATGTACACACTAGTAGAAAATGGGAACCTGGTATGAAAGAAGAAGATACACGTTTTTTTGGGTTACAACGTGAATGTGGTTTACATGTAATTGATTGAGATTTATTATTTACATGAAATGATTATATGATATACTTTATATATATTACTATATGATAGGTAATGCAATAAAATCCTGTATTATTTTTAATAAATAGCTGTTTAAAGTATGAGCATTTCTATTATTTATAGATATAGAAAATTAAATTTTTTAAAAATGAAATAAATTATAAGCATTAAAATATATATATTTTAATGCTTATAATTTTGAGAATCTTTATAACTATATTATATATGTATTAAGGATTTGTTAATATTTATATATTTGAGCATAAATATAATTCTGTGGAATATTTACCGTTATTTGTTGATCTCAAAAATAGGCCAGTGTTAGTAGTTGGAGGAGGTAGCGTTGCGGCACGAAAAATACAAATGTTACAAAGAGTGGGAGCTACTATTACAATAGTAGCTCCCACTCTTTGTCCAGAATTAAAAAAAATTTTACTCAAAAAAAATATTAGTTGGATCAATAAAAATTTTCAACCGATTATGTTAGATAAAATAATTTTAGTAATTGTAGCTACTAATGATTCTAAATTAAATACTTTAATATACCAGAATGCTGAAAAACGCCATATTTTGATAAATACTGTGGATGATAAGAATAAATGTTCATGTATTTTCCCTGCTATTGTTGATCGAGATCCTATTTTAATAGGAATTTCTTCTTGCGGTAAAGCACCTATATTAGTGCGTATTTTACGTGAAAAACTTGAATCATTATTACCGAAATCTCTCGGATTTGTAGCAAAATTGGCCGGAACATGGCGTAATCGAGTAAGACGGCGTATTGTAGATATAGTACGTAGGCGTCGTTTTTGGGAGAAAATATTTTATAATGATCACATTGCTGCTTTAATTGCGCAAGGTCGTCCTAAAGAAGCTAATAAAGTTTTTAAATATGAGCTTAATCAAGTCAATAATAATAATAATAATCATAAAGGTAATGTAACGTTAGTAGGAGCAGGCCCTGGAGATATAGGATTATTAACTATTAAAGGGTTGCAAGCAATGCAACAAGCAGATGTCATACTATACGATTACTTGGTAAGTTCAGACATTTTAGATGTAGCCCGCCGGGATGCTGATAAAATTTGTGTCGGAAAACGTGTTGGAAACCATTCGATTTCTCAAAAAGAACTTAATCAATTTATAGTGCAGTTAGCACAAAAAGGAAACAAAGTTGTCAGACTTAAGGGAGGGGATGCATTTATTTTTGGGCGGGGTGGAGAGGAATTACAAATAGTATCAGAAGCAGGTATTCCTTTCCAAGTAGTTCCTGGTATTACAGCCGGTATTGGTGTTGCAGCTTATGCAGGTATTCCTTTAACTCATAGAAAGTATGCCCATAGCGTTATGTTTATAACTGGTCATAATACAAATAACGATGATCAATTTAATTGGAACGCTTTATCAAATAATAAACAGACATTGGTAATTTACATGGGTAAAAATAATGCTATAAATATTAGTAATAATTTAATTATTCATGGACGTAACACAGATACCCCGATAGCTGTAATCAGTCGAGGAACATACCAAAATCAAAAAATTTTGATTGGTACCTTAATTGAATTAGAAAAATTAGCACAGATAGCCGATTATCCAACCTTGTTTGTGATTGGTGATGTTGTGTTACTGCATGATAAAATAAATTGGTTTGGTGAAAAAACACTGAATTACTATCCTATTAATTCCGTTATTAATTCGATATAAATTAAGAAAGGATAATATATGATGCAAAATAGAAAGTATATCACTTATTTACATAGATTAGAGTCAGAAAGTATCTATATTATCCGTGAAGTAGTTGCTGAGTTCTGCAAACCAGTAATGTTATATTCTATTGGCAAAGATTCTTCGGTGATGTTACATTTAGCTCGAAAAGCATTTTATCCTAGTAAATTGCCTTTTCCTTTATTACATATAGATACTGGTTGGAAATTTCATGAAATGTATATATTTCGCGACAATACCGCTAAATCCTATGGTTTTGAATTGTTAGTTCATAAAAATTTAGAAGGCATATCTATGGGAATTGATCCATTTGTTCATGGTAGTGCTATATATACAGATATCATGAAAACAGAGGGATTAAAGCAAGCATTAAATCAGTATGGGTTTGATGCAGCTTTCGGAGGTGCTCGTCGTGATGAAGAGAAAGTTAGAGCTAAAGAGAGGATTTATTCGTTTCGAGATAGATTTCATTGCTGGAATCCTAGACAGCAACGCCCGGAATTATGGTCCATTTACAATGGGAAAATTAATAAAGGAGAAAGTATTCGTGTATTTCCATTATCCAATTGGACAGAGTTGGATATTTGGCAGTATATTTTTTTTGAAAAAATTGATATAGTGCCTTTATACCTAGCGAAAAATCGTCCAGTGATATGCAGAGATGGTAATTTAATTATGGTGGATGACAACCGTATTAAAATTCAGACTGGGGAAAATATAGAACAACGTATGATACGGTTTCGTACATTGGGGTGTTGGCCATTGACTGGAGCAATAGAATCTTATGCAGAGACATTACCTGAAATGATTGAAGAAATGCTAATATCTAAAAAAAGTGAGCGTCAAGGTCGATTTATCGACTTTGATCAATCTGGATCTATGGAAAACAAAAAACGTCAAGGTTATTTCTAAGGAAATGTTATGATTAGTACCATAGAACAAGAAATTATTAATCATGGAGGGATTGAAAATTATTTATATGCACAACAACATAAAATGTTGTTACGTTTTATTACATGCGGGAGCGTAGATGACGGGAAAAGCACTTTGATAGGACGATTATTACATGATTCTTGTCAAATTTATGATGATCAATTATCTATTCTTCATACGGATAGCAAGAAAATTGGTACTCAAAAAAATAAATTAGATTTAGCATTGTTGGTAGATGGGCTACAATCAGAGCGTGAGCAAGGTATCACTATAGATGTTGCTTATCGTTATTTTTTCACTAAAAAACGTAAATTTATTATTGCTGATACCCCAGGACATGCAGAACATACAAAAAATATGGTTACTGGAGCTTCTACTAGCGAATTGGCCATTTTATTAGTTGATGCTTGTAAGGGAATACAGAATCAAACTAGGAGACATTGGTTTATCGCTGTGTTGTTAGGTATTCGATATCTTATAGTAGCAATTAATAAAATGGATTTGATAAATTACAATCAAAAGATATTTCAAAAAATTAGTAAAGAATATTTAGAGTTTACTAAGCAATTGTCGATTGAGATAAATACTAAATTTATTCCAATATCTGCTTTAGATGGAGATAATATTGCGGCTTTATCAACAAATATGAAATGGTACGATGGTCCTACTTTGTTGGAAATATTAGAAGATATTCATATAGATAGTTCTGCGCGTCTCGAAGAGCAAGAATTGCGTTTCCCGGTACAATATGTAATTCGTCATAATTTAAATTTTAGAGGTTACTCTGGCACTATTGCTTCTGGTAGTATGTATATCGGACAGCATATTAATATTTTTCCATCAAATGCTACTTCTATTATTAAACGAATCATTGTGTTTAAAACAGATAGGAAACATGCTCGGGCTGGAGAAGCAGTGGTGATAATTTTAGAGGATGATCTGGATATTAGTCGAGGAGATATGATAATTGATTCTCAAGCAACTGTTATACCTGTTCAGCATGCATTGGTAGATGTAGTATGGATGAGAAAAGAAGCGTTAAAAGAAAATCAATATTTTAATGTTAAGATTGCTACTAAAATTATAAGAGCTCAAATAGAAGATATAGAATATCAAATAGATATACATACTTTGCAATCCCAACAAGCGAACACAATACCGCTCAATGGAATTGGTTTAATCAAATTATTATTTGATGAGCCATTGATATTGGATCGGTATTCTCGTTATCCAATAACTGGTAGCATGATATTTATTGATTTATTCACTAATGAAACTGTAGGAGCTGGAATGGTTCGTACTCCTATCGCGCGCCATCACTGTAAACGCAATAAAAATTATAATCAATTAGAATTAGCATTACATGAATTTATTCGCTTACATTTGCCACATTGGAAGATCCAAGATTTATCATAATGATTGTTATATAATGATTAATAAAAACATTAAATGTATCTCTCACAAAAATATTTTTTGGTATACTCATTGCATAAAACAACGTGATCGTGAGTTTTTACATAAACATCGTGCTATGTTATTATGGTTTACAGGGTTATCCGGATCTGGTAAATCGATTTTAGCTAGTATTTTAGAAAAGAAGTTACATGATAGAAATATCAGTACATATATATTGGACGGAGATAATATACGACATGGATTATGTCGAGATTTAGGATTTAGTAATGATGATCGATATGAAAATATACGTCGAGTAGGGGAAACAGCACGATTGATGGTCGACGCGGGGGTGGTGGTATTAGCAACTTTTATTTCTCCTTATCATTCTGAGCGCCAAATGGTGCGTAGTATGTTTCCTATTAATTATTTTATTGAAATATTCGTTGATACCCCGCTGCATGTCTGTGAACAACGTGATCCAAAAGGATTATATCAAAAAGCTAGATCTGGTGAAATAAAAAATTTTACTGGAATAAGTTCTTCTTACGAAAGACCAACTAAACCAGATATATATTTAGATGGTAAAAAGTCGATAACAGAATTAATTGAACAAATATTGCGATCATCATTTTTGGAATTTTTGTTTAAAATAGATCATCATGTTAAATAATACATAACAGAAGTTTATATGCTTAATGATACCATGAATAGTTACCTCTATAATGAATAAATAATGTGTTGCAGAAGATTATTCTTATTCTGTTTTAATAGAAATTATATTTACAATATTAAATTGCAATAAATTTGTTAAAAAGGATACTTTTTATAAAAACAATAATATAAATAATTTATAATAATTTTGAATTAATTTATTCTAGCATGTATGATACGTCATATTAACGATATATATATTTAAAGGTTATCATTGCTTATTTAATAAATGTTTCATTTATTGTCAGTGACAGCAAGTTGACTACATTATAAATGTAATTGATGTTTATTACAGAATACAATGAATTGACTACGTAAAAATATGAATAAGTTAAGTTGTCTTTTATTAGCATTGTTTATTTGGTTACAATATTCATTATGGTTAGGAAAAAATGGTATTTATGATTTAGTATGTATCCGTAATACCATTAAAACGTATAAGAATATTAATAACATTGATCAAATGAGGGCTCGTAACAGTCAATTATTATATGAAATTTATGAATTGCTTCATGGATATGAAGCCATTGAGGAACGATCAAGATATGATCTTGGTATGATTAAAATCGATGAAACTTTTTATCTAATAAAATTGTAATAACAATTTTATTAGATAACCATCGATGATAATATAATAATATTGGTATATATGGTTTTGCATACTAAATCTATTGAAAAAAAATTTCCAGATATCACTGCTATTTTCCCAGCTGCAGGTACTGGGAAGCGTATGAAAAGTGTATTGCCGAAACAGTATTGTATAATAGGCAGTAAAACTGTGCTTGAACATTCCATGTGTGTCTTGTTATCCCAGCCGTGTATACGTCATTGTATAGTGGTAGTTAATGCATGTGATCGTTGGTTTCGCCAATTATCTATTTCTTATGACCCTAGAATTACCGTGGTTATTGGAGGACAAACGCGCGCTGATTCAGTTATGGCTGGGTTGAAACATGTAAAGAAATCAATTTGGGTTGTTGTACATGACGCGGTGCGTCCGTGTTTGCATCATGAAGATTTATTAAGACTCTTTGAAATCACAAGATTATCTCAAGTAGGTGGAATTTTGGCAATACCAATCTATAATACTATTAAACGTACTTATTATAGGACTAATTTTATAAGGTATACTGTAAATCGTGAAAATTTATGGAATGCTTTAACCCCACAGTTGTTTAATTGTAATCTTTTAAAATTTTGTCTTAAAAAAGCTTTAAATAATAAAGTTATTATTACCGATGAAGCATCAGCTATAGAATATTGTGGGTATACATCTATTTTAATAGAAGGTCGTGCAGATAACATAAAAATCACTCATCAAGATGATTTAAAGTTGGCAAGTTTTTATTTATCTAAATTATATAATAAAAATTATTAACAGGTTTATAATCATGTTACGTATTGGTTATGGTTTTGATGTGCACCAATTTGGAGGATGTCGACCATTTATTGTTGGAGGAGTGCGTATTCCCTATACGAAAGGAATAAAGGCTCATTCTGATGGTGACGTGGTAGCTCATGCGTTAATTGATGCTTTATTAGGAGCTGCTTGTTATGGTGATATTGGATCAATGTTTCCAGAGACTGACGCTAAATATAATAATATAGATAGTCGAAAATTATTACGAATCACTTGGGGAAAAATTGGCGCGCAAGAATACTTATTAGAGAATGTAGATATTACTATAGTATTGCAAATTCCCAGGATAAATACATATATTCATCAAATGCGATATCATTTATCCAATGACTTAAATTGTTCAGTGAATAGTATTAATATAAAAGCTACTACTACTGATACACTGGGATATATCGGTCGTTCTGAAGGCATTGCTTGCATAGCAGTAGTGTTGTTAATGCATTAATATTAATATTGATCGAATCATAGAAGAAGAAACATATTTATTTTGGTAGATATGTCCATATACATTTGAAGCATGATATTTCGTATCTCAAAAAAATACTACTATTATTATAATAGTATAACATTATAATTAATTCTAATTAGTTTGATAGGATTAAATATATATATACATAATAATTGTGATATTAATCATTATTAATATGTTATTCATTTTAATGGGATTAAATCGTATACATAAGTGTGTACGATGTGTATTTTATTTATTTTGATTTTTTGTTTATGAGGATTAATATCAACGATTTATAAATGCACATGAAATTATTAAATTTTATAAGAATATTTATTTATTTTTATTGTTGCAGTAAATAATATGGTTGTATCGCTCTTTTTTTTGTAAAACCACAATGCATGTACATACATAGTAATTTAAATATTATTAGAATATCTAATAATTGCTAAAATAATTCTATTGTTGTATTTACATAATAAATATGATACACCGACTATCATATGTAGTATATATGATATATATATAAATATATAAGCTATTTATTTAATATTAAAAAATATGATACACATTTAATATTAGTATTGGATTTATATATTTTATGTATATGGTTATAGTTTGTGATTTTTTAAATAAATGAATTATCAATAGAAATAAGCAGGGAGCAAAGGAGTTTAGTATATCTATTATGCTAGTAGATGGCACATCGATAATTTATATAATAGTGATGATTGTGTTTTTAGAGGGATGTTCTTATAATAATATCTATAGATGTCATGATAAACGCGAATCTCGATCTATGAATTCTGATGCGATTGTCTACATGCCTCAAAATAAAGAAATAAATGCATGGTATTCACAAAAAAATTCCATTACTGATGGTTCCCATCGATATAATAGCATGAATCACGGTTCTTACCATAAGTCTGTATACATAGTAAAATCTGGTGATACTTTATTTTATATTGCTTGGATTACAGGGACCAATTGTTTAAATTTGGCAAAAATAAATAATATTAAAGATATAAATGTATTAAAAGTAGGACAAATCTTGCAAGTATACCATAATACAATATGGTCGTATTTTTCAAAAATATCAGGAAAAATTTTTGTTTCTTTTAATAATGGTGACAATACTATAAATAAAAGATTATTTTTTTTTATAAATCAGTTGTTTTTTTTTAGAACGAATAAAACTGATTATCCTGATATGAATATATCCCATGATGTTATTTCTTACTCAAAAGCGTCAGAATTAGTACCAGTTAAAAATTGGCATTGGCCAACAAATGGGACAATTATTAACACTTTTTCTGATTCTGAAAGGGGTAACAAAGGAATTGATATATCTGGAGTTTTAGGTCAACCCATATTAGCTGCTTCTAATGGAAAGGTGGTATATGTTGGTAACACGTTGCAAGGATATGGTAATTTAATTATCATCAAACATGATAATTGCTATCTTAGTGCTTATGCGCATAACGATGTAATATTGGTTACTGAACAACAAAAAGTTAAAATCGGTGATAAGATTGCTACTATGGGTAATAGCGGGACTAATAAAGTAAAATTACATTTTGAAATTAGATATAAAGGAAAATCTGTAGATCCTTTATATTATCTCCAAAAATAGATAATTTTACTTAATTATGAATGAATATTTCATTTTAAGTATAAAAAAATATGTATTTGTTATACAATAAATACTGTATATATGTTTTTTAATTTGTATTAATTGTTATTTTAATATCTTAATTTTAATAATTTTGCTCAGTGATTAACGCCAAGTATGTATGTACGTAATGTTGTGTTTTATTTTGTGTATTAGTTAGATATTGCTGTTTATGTTATGGGTAAGTATGTAAGATAATCTTTGTTTAATTTTATTAAATGTAGCACTATGCATACATAGTAATATTACCTTAATGAAAGTACTAGTTTTTGACGAATATAATCAGAATAATAATTTTATGATACCTTGATCATAGTCAGTGAATGATATTTAATTTAAAAGGAGTTACATGATGTTTATTTTATACTACATGCAAAAAAGATATTTAAATGAATAAAATATTTGAAGATATATTGTATTTATAGTCCAAATATACTTGTGGGGTGTTATTGTTTATTTATTAAAAATAGCCAATTTGAATATGAGGTGTCTATGCATATTCTAATGAAGTAGAATTGATAATAATGCTAAATACATAAGCATGTAGGTTTATAGAAATAAATTAATATTAGTACTATAATTATAAATTTATCTTCATTAGCAAGCATTGCTAATGAAGATAATGACTTCCAGCGGAGGTCAAGGACTTTATTGAATAAATATAGTTTTTTGATGGGTTGTGCATATATATAAATGCATAAATATGTATTATTAATTATAAATTTTACATCTGTTTTATCAATAAATTCTTCGTACGCAAATAATTTTTATGAACTATTTAAATACTGATTATTATTGTGAATGATATAAAATTATTGATACATTTTACATTTTATGTTTATTTTTCAAATAATTAATTATTGTGCGGTTAGTAATAATTAATAATTTTATATGAATAAAATGAATTATATATATTTTAAATATATGTAATATTCTGTGATTTTTAGTTTCTATCTTTTTAAAATTGTTTATAATATGTAATTGTGCGAGCTATGTATGTGTGATATTCATATTCTATGATGGAATCTGTATGTATAAAGACATTGATGATATTCGTCAAGAATTTCTTAATTTTTTTAAAAAAAAAGAACATAAAATTGTTTCAGGCAGCACTTTAGTACCTGATAATGATCAAACATTATTGTTTACTAATTCTGGTATGAATCAATTTAAAAATGTATTTTTAGGAATCGATAAACCATTGTTTAAGCGTGTTGCTACCGTGCAGCGTTGTCTACGTGCGGGGGGTAAACATAATGATTTAGATAATGTTGGATATACTGAATGGCATTTAACGTTTTTTGAGATGTTAGGTAATTTTAGTTTTGGAGATTATTTTAAACGTGAAGCCATTCAGTTTGCTTGGGAGTTACTAACTGATGCTAATTGGTTCAATTTGTCTAAAGATAAATTGTGGGTAACAGTGCATATTTACGATAACGAATCCTACAATATTTGGTCAAAACAAATAGATATTCCTAATGAACATATTGTTAGAATTGGTAATAATACAAATGATTTTTGTGATTCTGATAATTTTTGGCAAATGGGAAATGTTGGGCCTTGCGGGCCTTGTTCAGAGATATTCTATGATCGTGGAGATCAGTTTCAAGGAAGAGCTCCCGGTAGCTCAAAGGCGTTAGGAGAAAGATATGTTGAAATTTGGAATTTGGTATTTATACAATTTAATCGTCAAAAAAATGGTCATCTTGTATCGCTTCCTATGTTATCAGTAGATACTGGTATGGGTTTAGAACGTATTACTTCAATATTACAGGGAGTACATAGTAATTATTCTATTGATATATTTAAAAAATTGATATTTTCTATATCTCAAATTATTCATGTTAATGATATCAATACGAATAGGTTTTTGTATGTAATAGCTGATCATATTCGTGCATGTTCATTTTTAATTCAAGACGGAGTCATGCCCTCTAATGAAGGGCGTGGCTATGTATTGCGGCGTATTATCCGTAGAGCTATTCTTCATGGGAATAGGTTAGGTATAAATGATATTTTTTTTTATAAATTAGTCTCCCCTCTCATGAAATATATGAGACATATAGCGGGTACATTATATGAAAAAAAAGCCCTTATAGAAAAAATTTTATTTAGTGAAGAAAAATTATTTAAAGATACTTTAAAACGAGGTTTAGAGTTACTGGAAAAACAATTAGTACGATTACAGGGAAATGTTTTAAATGGTGAAATAGCATTTCATTTATATGACACTTATGGGTTCCCATTTGAATTAATTAAGGACGTTTGTTCAAAACGTAATATACATATAGATCAAGTAGGATTTGATCAAGCTATGTTAGTACAAAGAAAATACTCAAAAAAATCAAATAAATTTAATATAACTGATGAAAATATATCATTTTATAATAAATCAAATATATTTGTTGGATATAATGAACTTACTTGTAAAGCTCAGGTAATGGCATTATTTCAAAGAAATAAATCAATAAATAAAATTTATGCAGAAGAGGAAGGAATAGTTATTTTGAACAGTACTCCTTTTTATGGGGAAGCGGGAGGTCAAGTTGGAGATTGCGGGCAACTAAATACTATATCTGGTTGTTTTAAAGTTACTAATACAAAAAAATATGGACAAACAATAGGTCATATAGGAATTATGAATAATGGAACTATTAGTGTTGGAGAGGAAATAGTTGCTCAAGTAAATCAATATCAAAGGAAATGTATTTCTTTAAATCATTCCGCTACGCACTTGCTACACGCCGCATTGTTTCAGGTTCTTGGTTCCCATGTAATACAAAAGGGATCATTGGTACACAATCGATACTTACGTTTTGATTTTTATCACCATGATACTATAACAGAAATACAGATGAATACAATAGAAAATATTGTAAATAAACAAATTTGGGAGAATATTCCAATTATAGTTGATGTTATGCCGATAGAAGTAGCTAAAAATAGCGGAGTTGTAATGTTGTTAAATACACAATACGATAAAAAAGTTCGTGTTTTAAGAATAGGAAATTTTTCTGCCGAATTATGCGGAGGCACTCATGCTTTGCGTACTGGAGAAATTGGTGTGTTTTTAATTACTAAGGAATTTAGTATTGCTTCCGGTGTTAAACGAATTGAGGCAGTGACTAATAATGCAGCATTATCTGTGATACATCAACATAAAATATTGCTTCAAAATATTTGTAAATCGACACATAGTGATCATACGAATATATTAAGTAAAATATATGAATTGAAACTCCGTTGTATAAAATTTGAAAAAGAAATAGAGCATTTAAAAAATAAAGCAATTGCACGACAAAGTTTATCTTTTATTAAGGAAATTTATTATATTAAAGATGTACGGGTTTTAGTAAAACAAGTTATTGACATGACACCAAAGATATTACGTAATATAGTAGATTGCATTAAAGTACAACTAAAATCAGGAGTCATTGTTCTTATTAATATCAACAAAAATAATAAAATTAATTTAGTAGTATCTGTAACTAAAGATTTAATAGAGCATAATCGTATAAATGCCCTAGATCTAGTGCGTTGTATAACGAGTACTCTTGGTGGAAAAGGGGGGGGTCAACTCGATTTTGCTCAAGCTGGTATTAATAATATTACAACTACATCTACAGTGTCTACTGCGGTAGATTCTTTATTACAAGATATATTATAAATAACTATAAATAAGTATACTAGGAGTTTTTTTAAATAAAAATTATTCATATGTTTTAAAAGTGGTACATTAAAAATATATAAAAGAGTCAAAGTATCATATGAGTATATATATTTTATATTATTCAAGGTTTCACAAAAAAAACGGTAAAATTTTAAAAAGTCCGGTTATTTGAATTTTTCAAGGAGCAAAGAATGCTTATTCTGACTCGACGAGTTGGTGAAACTCTTATCATTGGAGATGAGATTACAGTAACTGTATTAGGTATTAAAGGGAACCAGATCCGTATTGGTGTAAATGCTCCCAAGGAAATATCTATACACCGAGAAGAAATTTATCAACGTATTAAAGCTGAAAAAGCACAACAGACTTTGTGCTAAATTTATTATTTTCAAAAATAGATTTCTGAAGAGTAGTGGTGTTATGATAAAAAGATTTAGTTGTAAGTTATGTAAAAACAACGTAATGTAATAAAGGTTTTTGTTAATTATAAAAGAAATGAAAGGATATATATAAATAATTAAAATGAACAAAATATTCAGTGAGGTGGCCGAGTGGCTGAAGGCACTCCCCTGCTAAGGGAGTATATAGTTTTAACGCTGTGTCGAGGGTTCGAATCCCTCCCTCACTGTTTAGTGCCGGCGATGCACCCGTAGCTCAATTGGATAGAGCACTCGGCTACGAACCGAGCGATCGGAGGTTCGAATCCTCTCGGGTGTATTGTGTATTGTTTTAAATTATCAAATAGTAATAAAATTTGATTTAATTATATGTGGTTTCTTTATTTCACTACAATAACACAATATAGAATATTAAAGATTGTGTTTCTAATTATTTATTAGAGTTTTGTAATAAATTTATTATAATGTTTATTTTTATTTTGAGCGATAAAAATGTTTAAAAACCTATCCAATAAAATATCACAATCAATACGTAACATTATTGGTTCTGGACGTTTAACAGAAAACAATATTAAAGAGACTTTAAATACAGTTAAGATTTCTTTATTAGAAGGAGATGTAGCATTACCTGTAGTTCATAGTTTTGTTAATAAAGTTAAAGAAGGAATACTGGGAAAAGATATAAACAAACATTTAACTCCTGGTCAAGAATTTATTAAAATAATGCATTCTTCTTTGGTACAAGTTATGGGAGAGGGATCTAATGATTTGAATTTAAATACTCAAATACCGGCAATAATACTGATTGTAGGCGCACAAGGTTCTGGTAAAACTACCACCACTGGAAAACTTGCTAAATTTTTGAAAATTAAAAAAAATAAAAAAATATTGGTAGCATCAACTGATGTATATAGACCGGCAGGGGCACAACAATTGAAATCGTTGATTAGTTCTGAAGATATCAATTTTTTTTCAGATTATAATATTACTGATAAACCAATTGATATAGTAAAAACGGCAGTTATTACATCAAGATCACTGTGTTATGATGTTTTATTAATAGATACCGCTGGTTGTTTAGATACAGATGATGTTTTACTTTCAGAATTAGCTGATATTCATAATGTTGTTAATCCAGTAGAAACTTTATTCGTTATAGATTCTATGATTGGACAGGTGTCTATTAATAGTATAAATGCGTTTAATAAAACTTTATCATTAACCGGAATTGTTTTGACTAAATTGGACGGGGATGCACGAGGAGGCGTGGCTTTATCTATAAAATATCTTACTGGTAAATCTATAAAATTTATAGGAACAGGAGAAAAAATTGATGCATTAGAGTCTTTCAATGCATATAGAATAGCTGGACGTATACTTGGGATGGGCGATATACTTTCATTAATTGAGGATATTGATAATAAAGCAGAATGGGTTAAGGAAAAAAAATATTTTAGCAAAAGTAGTGAGTGCTTCAATTTATGTGATTTTTTAGGTTATATCAAACAAATACGTAGCATGGGAGGACTTAATAAAGTAATCAGTAGATTGCCTCTTAGTTTAGGAGTAAATTTGGATAATGTACGGTCATATACTACTGATCGTGCATTTGTGCATATGGAGGCTATAATTAACTCTATGACTCTTGAAGAACGTATGAACCCAGATATAATTAAGGGATCTAGAAAAAAACGTATCGCCAATGGATCTGGAGTACATATACAAGATGTTACTAAGTTATTGAATACATTTAATCATATGCGTATTACAATGCAGAAAATAAATAAAAATGAAGTGTTCCGAATGGTGCGTACATTAAAAAATAAAATATCATCTAAATTTACAATTGGTTAAAAATATTTTTTTACTAAATTAATAGTATTTATATTCATATTATTCGTTATGAATTTACATGCTTTTTAGTTTTAATTTAAGGTATATATTTATGGTGAGAATTAGATTAGCACGAGGAGGTCATAAAAAAACTCCTTTTTATCATATAGTTGTTACTGATAGTAGAAATGCACGCGATGGTCGTTTTATTGAACGTATTGGATTTTTTAGTCCAATGCCGTTTAGAAATAATAAAGAAGAACTATATATAAATTCAGAACGTGTAAAGTATTGGTTACATAAAGGAGCAAGTCCATCTGAACGTGTTGTAAAATTGATAAAGAATTTATGAAACGTTATAAAGTATGCAATTTGATGATTCAAAAGATGCCATAAGTCCACCTCTTTATCCTATAAAGATAGGAAGGATAGTAGGCGCATATGGTGTACTAGGATGGATACGAATAATATCATTTACCGAACAACATGAGGATATATTTAATTATAGTCCGTATTATATTTATGTACGATCTCAATGGAAATTAGTTTATTTAGATAAATGGCGATTGATTGGGAAGCGTTATTTTGTTAAAATGAAAGGTATATCTAATAGAGATACTGCTCAAACATTAAATCATTGTGAGATGATTATAGATGAAACACAATTGCCGCCTATAAATGATAATGAATATTATTGGAAAGATTTAATAGGGTGTTCGGTAATTACTGAACAAGGATCTTTTTTAGGAGATGTTGTAAGTATAATAGAAACTACAGCAAATGATGTGTTAGTAGTAAAAATCAGGCAATTTAATGTATATAGAATTAAGGAATGTCTTATTCCTTTTCTTATCAAGAGAGTTATAAAAAATATTAATCTTGTCACACATACTGTTACAGTAGATTGGGATCCTAATTTTTAACTGTTTGTAGTAAAATAGAATTATATAAAAATATATGCGGTTAGGTGTCATTACCTTATTCCCTGAAATGTTTCAGGCTATTGTTCGTTACGGAATAGTAGGGCGGTCAATTCGACATGGTATTATTTCCATAAAATTATGGAATCCTCGTGAATTTACACATGATCAACATCATAGCGTAGATGCCCCTCCTTATGGAGGGGGTCCTGGTATGTTAATGATGATTGAACCTTTGAAAAATGCAATTAATCAAGCAAAAAATGAATTAGGAAATAATATTAAAGTAATTTATCTTTCTCCTCAGGGAAAAAAGTTGAATCAAAAATATGTATGTAAGTTTGCATATAATCATCAGAAATTAATTTTAGTTTGTGGTAGATATTTAGGTATCGATGAAAGGTTAATTCAAACAGAAATTGATGAAGAGTGGTCTATAGGAGATTATATAATTAGCGGAGGAGAATTAGCAGCAATGGTATTGATAGATACTATATCCAGAGTACTTCCGGGGGTGCTAGGTAATAAAAATTCGAAAGAATTAGATTCTTTTTCTACAGGGAGATTAGATTGTCCGCATTATACACGACCAGAAATTTTTGCAGGAATAAAAGTACCATCAGTATTATTATCAGGAAATCATAAAAATATTAATAGTTGGAGGCAAAAACAAGCTTTGGGTTATACTTGGATTAAAAGACCGGATTTGCTTAAAGATATACAATTAACTGATGAAGAAAAGCAGTTGCTTACTGAATTTCAAAGCGAATACTTGTTTGCATTAAAGAAAAAAAAATTAAGGAAATAACGCACATGTATGAATTAATAAATAATTTTGAAAAAAAACAAATGAAAAAAAATATACCGCATTTACATTCAGGTGATACAATAGAGGTTAAAACATGGGTAATTGAAGGTAATAAAAAACGTCTACAAATTTTTGAAGGTGTAGTTATTTCTATTAAAAACAGAGGGTTACATTCTGCGTTTACTGTAAGGAAAATTGCTAGTGGAGAGGGTGTAGAACGTGTGTTTCAAACACACTCCCCTATCATTGAAGAAATTAAAATTAAACGGTTTGGGTTTGTTCGTCGTGCTAAACTATATTATTTACGCGGTCTCAGCGGAAAATCTGCGCGCATTAAAGTACGTATAAATTCATAAAATGTTTTTATAATTACAATATAATTATGCAGGTTTAATATATGCATATGCGTCGTATTATTCGGAATTTTACATCCATTTTGTCTTGTGATATTCTATTGTGGTCATTAAAAAATATCTATTTTTAAAAACATATGTCATAGTATATACTTAATTAATTTAGAAGATATTAATGTATGTTTTCATTTTTTCCCAAAATTCATTTAATATAATTGAATGTGAAAGTAATGTGTTATATACTTTATAAATATATATGGTATTAAAATTTTAACAAAACTATATCTCACACTGTGTATCAATGAAATAGTAAATACTTCATGTAGGCATGATAGTTATTGTTAATAACATCTATATAAATTAAAGAAATTAAATATAACTCAGTTAATCAATTTAATAATAATTTATTGACAATAATAATATAAAACTATATTTACATTAGTTTTATATGTGTATCATAATATGATTATATATTATCATATTTAATGATCATTAATGTCTCATATATTTTATTACATAATAATTAATTATATTAAGGCTAATAATATGCAGAAAAATGAGCGTAATAATATCCATATTTATAATACATACCCAATCATTACTCCTGAGCAATTAAAAGCTCAATTTCCTGTAACACATTTAGAACAACAAACTATTGCAGATTCACAAAATATAATTGCGAATATTATTCATAAACGCGATCCACGTCTGCTGGTGATATGTGGACCTTGTTCTATTCATGATGTTAATGCTGCTTTTGATTATGCTAATAGATTGAAAATCTTGTCGATAGAATTACAGGATCAATTATATATTGTTATGCGTGTATATTTAGAAAAACCTCGCACTAGTATTGGTTGGAAAGGATTAATTAACGATCCACATATGAATGGTTCTAATGATATTGAATTGGGTTTAAAAACCGCTCGAAATATGTTGGTAGAATTAATAAAAATTGGATTACCGCTTGCTACTGAAGTACTAAATCCATATATTCCGCAGTATATTGGAGAACTTTTTAGTTGGTCATCCATTGGAGCACGAACAACAGAATCTCAAATACATCGAGAGATAGCTTCTGGTTTGTATACACCTATAGGTTTTAAGAATAGTACTAATGGTAATTTTTATAATGCAATTAACGCAATATATGCCGCGATGAAGCCCCATTGTTATATTGGCATCAATCAATTAGGTCAAGTATGCGCGCTACACACTAAAGGTAATTTTAATGCTCATATAATTTTACGGGGGGGAGAAAGTCCTAATTATTATCCGAAAGATATTATTTGTTGTGAAAAAAAAATAGTAGAAGCAGGGTTGCCGTTAGCTTTAATGGTGGATTGCAGTCATGGTAATGCTAGTAAAGATTATCGTCGTCAAATTGATGTAGCACAATCTATTTTACATCAAATTAAATATGGAAACCGTTCCATTATTGGTTTAATGATTGAAAGTTATATTTATCCTGGTAATCAATCTATAAATTTATCGTCCTCAACAACTCAATACGGAGTATCAGTCACCGATGCATGTGTAGATTGGAAAACAACTAAATATTTACTATATGCTTTGCATAAAGAACTAAAACCATTTCTTGTTAATCGTATATCAGGAGCTGGAATAGAATGACGGAGGAACTAAATGATTTACGAAAAAAAATTGATAAAATAGATCAGAATTTATTAAAGTTGTTATCTAAACGACTGTCTTTAGTTTCTAAGGTAGGAGAAATAAAAAGTCGCTATGGATTATTTATTTATGCACCAGATAGAGAAGAAATATTAGTAGCTTGTCGGAGACGAGAAGCAGTAGCATTAGGTATTTCTCCAGATTTAGTAGAAGATATATTGCGTCGTATTATCACGGAATCTTATTGTAATGAGAATGAAAAAGGATTTAAAACGTTGCATCCAAATTTAGGTCCGGTTGTTATAATTGGAGGAAAAGGAAAAATGGGTCAATTTTTTTGTAAAATGTTAACTTTATCGGGATATAAAGTGCGAATTTTAGATAAAAATGATTGGGCTCATGCAGAATCAATATTAATAGGTGTTGGTATGGTCGTAATTAGTGTTCCTATTCATTCGGTTATTGATGTGGTTGGAAAATTGCTATATTTACCTAGTCATTGTATTGTAGTAGATTTATCATCTGTAAAAAAAATATCTTTAAATGCTATATTAGCTGTGCATAGCGGCCCAGTATTAGGGTTGCATCCCATGTTTAATCCAGATCATGGAAATATGGTAAAACAAGTAGTGATTTATTGCGAGGGACGTTATCCAGAAGCGTATCAATGGTTATTAGAACAAATACAATTATGGGGCGCAAAGTTACATTGCTGTAATACAATAGAACATGATCAATATATGAGTATTATGCAAGGATTATGTCATTTTATTACCTTTGCAACCGGATATCATTTATCACAAGAAAACATTAATTTAAAGAAAATGTTATCTCTTGCTTCGCCAACATTTAGATTGAAATTAATAACAATAGGGAGATTATTTGCTCAAGATCCTCAATTATATGCAGATATTATTATGACTTCTAAAAATAATCTTATATTAATTAAACGTTATTATAGAAGATTAGGTAGGATTCTGATGTTATTAGAACGAAATAAAAAACAAGAATTTATCGATCATTTTAAAAAAATTCAAAATTGGTTTGGTTTATACACCGATCTTTTTTTTAAAGAAAGTCGTAAAATATTACGTCAAATTAATAATTATAAAAATAATATATAGTATGAATCATGGCCTGAATAGTATTCAGGGTTAATCCGATCATTTTTACAAAATTATGTTTATTTAGATTAAAGAGCGTCTTATATAATATTAATGTTTTTTAAATTTTTCATATTGTTGTGTATATACAAAATTTGTTTTATTTGATATATGCTACTCAGCATATATGCGATCATAATTATCTGTTATTTGATATATTTAACTTAAAAGCGATACATGTACTATCATAATTCAAATAATATTTAATTAAATATTATTAAGATAACGATATAGATCGTTTTTATTATAATTTTTAATTATATTAGCAGTTGGTTTAATCTGATAACAACCTAATATTTTGAATGAGTGAGCAATATTTTGTAATTCTATCAGAATCTGTTGTATGTATGTATCGTTGATATGTGCCATCATTTCAATAATAATAATAACCATGTTTTTTGATGTACTATATGATAAGTAACGTGGTTTTAAATAAGTTGTTTTAATATTGTAAAATTGTAATATTTTTAATATTTCATATAATTTTTCTGATCGTTGCTTAATTGAAAGAATAAGTATAGTTTTTATGGCTACGGAGTTATTGATAATTTCGATATTTTTATTTTTTAACACAATAAATCTGGTCGTGTTGTTATGAGAATTAGATAAATTGTATCTCAATAATGAGCGTAACCCATAGCATTTACCTCCTTGTATACTTCCTAAAGCTGCTAAATTGGATTGATTCAATTTAGATACTGTTTCCATAGCAACTGCGCTGCTTTCGCATAATATGATTTTCCATGTTGAAAAATTTTTTAAAAATTTACTGCATTGTTGGACAGGTTGAGGGTGACTATATATAATCTGAATTTGATTTATATCAGTACAATTATTAACTAAAATACAATGTTTTATGGGAATAGTAATCTCGTCTACTAACAGCAATCGGGTATTTAGTAATAAATCGCATACTTCGTCAATTAATCCAGAATTGGAATTTTCAATGGGAACTACGCCATATTCTGCGCGATGACATTCCACTAAAGTGAAAATATCGTTAAATTTTTGACAACTATATTCAATTATTCGATCAAAATGACGAATATTAGCATACCGTATAGCAGCAATATGAGAATATGAACCTTTAGGACCCAAAAATGCCATATGAACTATAGATTTATAAATTGTAATGAAATTCATTGCCATAATATTTTAATATTTAATATAATATTCGCATGATAATTGCAGTTACTGTAATTTTGATAGCTTTATTGAAATTAATATTTATTTGTATGAATATATATCATAATTTTTATGTATACTATATGATACTTCGTATTAATATGCTTTTAATCATTGCATCTAATATGAAGTTTGCAACGTAGTTACATATTTATAAAGTATATTGAATTAATATATTGGATTAGTAGCGATAATGTGTGTTACTTTTTCAGTTTGGTCCGTCAAGTGTATATTTTGATAAGCATGTTTCATATGATATAGCGCTTTACGAGTTGCTTGAGTATCTGGAAATTGATATAACATTTTTTCTACACGATTTATTACGGATATGTAAGCATCTTTATTAGAATAAAATTTTATAATAGAAAGTTCATATTCGGCTATTCTATTTTTTAAAAAAATTAAACGTTTGTAAGAATCTGCAGAAAATTGGCTATTCGGGTATTTACGTATAAGTTTCACAAAACTATGAAACGCTATGCGTGCATACATTGGATTACGATCAAACCAGTGTATGTTTAGATATTTTATTAATGTTTTATTATCTTCGTCTAAACGCATGTTGATTATACCATGCATATATAATACATAATCGCAATGCTTATGATTAGGATACAATTTAAAAAAATGTTTTATATAATTGTTTGCTAATTTTAAATCATTTAATTTGTAATAGGCATAAATTAAATCTAAATAAATTTGTTGCGGGAAAGGGTCAAATAAATGTAAATTTTTTAAATTTATTAAATCTTGAGTAGCTCCTTTATAATCAGAGTTATATAGTTTGTTTTGAGCGGATTTATAAAGATTATAAGTAGAATAATCTAAAGTATTAATAGAAGCATTGGCATAGGAAAAAATAATGATACTCATGATTAATGTAGTTGTTATATAGTGTTGAATATATTTCATAAAACTTTTATTAATACTCCGCGCAGCATATAAATATATTATAAATATTATTTGAGTTTTTAGTATCTCACTGTATATTAATATGATAACACCTGAATGTTATGTTATAAAGCCTATGATTGTGCCGATCTCTCAATCTGGAAAAAGGCTAGATTGTGTGCTTTCTGAATTATTGCCCAATTATTCACGGTCTAAAATAAAATGTTGGATTCTTTCTAAAAAAGTAAACGTTAATAATCAAATAGTTATTATTCCTAAAAAAAAAATGATAGGCGGTGAATTTATTGAAATAAAAGATATTGTTAATATTAATAATAGCATGATTCCTCAAGATATTCCTCTTGAGATTGTATATGAAGACACTGATATCGTGGTGATAAATAAAGCGAAGAATATGGTAGTTCATCCTGGTGCTGGTAATTATTCAGGTACTATACTAAATGCTTTGTTATATAGATATCCATCTATTATAGAAGTATTGCGAGCCGGTATTGTTCAACGTTTAGATAAAGATACTACCGGGTTAATGGTTGTCGCTAAAAATGTTATTGCATATCATAGTTTATTACAATTATTTAAAGAAAGAAAAATTGTTAGGGAATATGAAGCGGTAGTTCTCGGAAATTTATTTCATAATGAGGGAACAATAAATCAACCAATTCGAAGGCATACTATTCATCGCACCCGCATGACAGTAAACCCTATGGGCAAATCGGCCGTAACTCATTATTTCGTCACAGAATCATTTAAAATGCATACCAGAATTCGTGTGCGCCTTGAAACTGGGAGGACTCATCAAATTCGTGTGCATATGGCTTATATTCATCATCCATTATTAGGGGACCAGAAATACGGCAAATTAATTGACTCTATTAAAGGCGCATCTGATGAACTAAATGATTATTTGCATGTTTTTAATCGCCAAGCATTACATGCGGCTACATTACAATTATATCATCCTATTACTAAAATAAAAATGAAATGGGATATACCTTTGCCACAAGATATATTACACTTAATAAGTGTATTGAGAAAAAATGAAAGATGTTTTAAATAGAATATTGTTATAACGAATATTGTATGTTTTGATAATAATTATTATGAAATATAGCCGATTATTATCATATATTTTGTTATGCATGTAATGTTATAAATTGACTTCGAATAATATATATTGTTTATAAGCCATAATGTGTTATGTATTTAGGTGTATTAAAATATGCTTTATATTTCAATAGTTTTAGATGTTGAATTTTGAGTATTTAATATCCATTATCATCGGATACATATTGATTATGTGTGCTGATTAATATCTTATTTTACTATTATAATAGGAAAATGAATATTATGCGATTAGATCGTTTTACTCATAATTTTCAATTGGTTATTTCTGATGCTCAGTCTATAGCACTTAGAAAAGATAATCAGTTTCTTGAACCTATTCATGTGATGCTTGCTTTTTTAAAAGAAAACAGTGGATCGGTATATCAGATATTGATGCATGCTGGATTTAATGTTTCTCGGCTGACTATATTGGTTGAACAGGCATGTGATTGTTTGCCAAAAGTAGAAGGTGTTGGTGGAGATATTCAATGTTCTTACGATTTAATTAGAATGTTGAATTTATGTGATAAATTAGCGCAAAAATATAATGATACTTTTATTGCATCAGAAATGTTTATTTTAGCAGCTATGGAATCTCGTGGAGAATTGAATGATTTATTAAAAAAATTTGGATTAACTCTAGAAAACATAAAAAAGTCAATAGACTACGTACGTAATGATCGTTCAGTTAATGATCAAAAATCAGAATCCCAACGACAAGCATTGCAAAAATTTACTGTGGATATAACTAAATTTGCAGAACAAGGTAATCTTGATCCTGTTATTGGTCGTGATGAAGAAATTCGTCGCACCATTCAAGTATTACAGAGGCGTACTAAAAATAATCCTGTTCTTATAGGACAACCTGGCGTGGGAAAGACTGCTATCGTAGAAGGATTAGCTCAACGTATTATTAATGGTGAAGTTCCGGAAGGATTGAAAAATAGTCGTATATTAGCTTTAGATATAGGGTCATTATTAGCGGGATCGAAATATAGAGGGGAGTTTGAAGAGCGTTTAAAAAGTGTATTAAATGATGTATCTAAAGAGAATAATAATGTCATTTTGTTTATTGATGAATTACATATTATGGTCGGAGCTGGTAAATCGGATGGAGCAATGGATGCAAGCAATATGTTAAAACCAAGATTAGCTAGGGGTGAATTACATTGCGTAGGAGCAACTACATTTGACGAATATAGTAAATATATTGAAAAGGATGCGGCTTTAGAAAGACGTTTTCAAAAAATATTTGTTGCTGAACCTAGCGTTGAGGATACTATAGCTATTCTGCGTGGATTGAAAGAACGTTATGAATTACACCACAATGTTCATATTACTGATCCAGCAATAGTAGCTTCCGCAATTTTATCACATCGGTATGTTTCTGATCGTCAATTACCAGACAAAGCGATTGATTTGATTGATGAGGCTGCTTCTAGCATTCGTATACAAATAGATTCTAAACCAGAAGAATTAGATAGATTAGAACGACGTATTATGCAGTTGAAATCGGAACAGCAAGCATTAAAAAAGGAATCAGATAATGCTAGTGTGAAACGGTTAGAAGTATTAACTACTGAATTAATGAAAAAAGAACAAGATTATATTTGTCTTGAAAAAGAATGGAAAAATGAAAAAGTTTCGTTATCTAATACTCAAAGTATTAAGTCTGATTTAGAACAAGCAAAAATTTCTATTGATCAAGCGCGTCGTATTGGAGATTTAGCTTATATGTCTGAATTGCAATATGGTAGGATTCCAGAACTAGAAAAAAAGCTTGCTATAATATTAGAATCTAACAAAAAAATACGTCTTTTACGAAATTGTGTTACTGATATAGAAATTGCCTCAGTATTGTCTCGGTGGACTGGTATTCCTGTTTCTCGAATGCTAGCTAGTGAAAAAGATAAATTATTACATATGGAAGATACTTTACATCAATTAGTTGTTGGGCAACATGAAGCAGTAAAAGCAATATCTAATGCTATTCGTCGGAGTCGCTCTGGGTTATCCGATCTTAAACGTCCAATTGGTTCTTTTATGTTTTTAGGGCCCACTGGGGTAGGTAAAACTGAATTATGCAAGGCATTATCTGTATTTTTATTTGATACTAATAACGCAATAGTTCGTATTGATATGTCTGAATTTATGGAGAAACATTCTATATCAAGATTATTAGGAGCTCCTCCTGGTTACATTGGGTATGAATCAGGTGGATATTTGACCGAATCAATACGTCGTCGACCATATTCTGTTATTTTATTAGACGAAATAGAAAAAGCGCATGCGGAAATTTTTAATGTATTATTACAAGTCTTGGATGATGGGAGATTAACAGATGGGCATGGCCGTACGGTAAATTTCAATAATACTGTTATTATTATGACATCTAATTTGGGGTCAGATTTGATTCAAAAACGCTTCGGAGTCATAGATTATCAAGAAGTTAAAATTGTAGTATTAGATATAGTGCATCAACATTTTCGTCCAGAATTTGTTAATAGAATAGATGAAATAGTGGTATTTCATCCTCTGAGCCCTGAAAATCTTATTAAAATTGCTAATATTCAATTACAGTATTTGTGCGATCGTTTAGCAGAAAAAGGATATCTTAATACTCATGTTACTAACAAAGTCTTAGTATTTTTATCAAAAGTTGGTTTCGACCCGATGTATGGTGCGCGACCATTAAAACGTGCTATACAACAATATATTGAAAATCCGTTATCTCAAAAGATAATATCTGGACAATTGTTGCCAGGTAAGAAAATTACTTTAGATATTGCAAATAATACTATCGTCTTTGTTCAATGAAATGAATAGCAAAAATTGCTGAAAATTAAATTATTTAAAGCTTTCAATGCTAATATCTTGAATATTAGCATTGAAAGCTTCATTCATACTCAATATGCTATGCGTGTTACGATTGATTATACTTGTTGTTTTTATGTTACTGATTGATTCAGTATATATCTGAAGTGGGTGCTTCATATCAAAGGTTTATGCATTAAATAATTATTTTTTTATCATCATAAAAAGATAGGTACCGATATTATATAATATTTGAAAAAAATAAAATAGCGCGCATATGTATTTTATTCCTATAATTTGAATTTCTAATGATATGGAAAGATAGAATTCAACATTTGTTATAGGGATATATATCTAATATTTTTTATTAAAAATAAATAAATATATGAAGCATCATATTCGATTAAAATCGTTAAATACTTTTTCAGTGAATGTATTTGCTAACCGTATAGCCACAGTACATAATGAACGTACATTGTTAAAATTTTGGAGAGAAACTTATAATAAAGGTAACTCTGTTCTCATTTTAGGAGAGGGTAGTAATATTTTATTTTTAGCAAATTATACTGGTACAATATTATTAAACAGGATAAAAGGTATTTTTATTACTGAAAATAAAATGGCATGGCAACTCCATGTTGGAGCTGGAGAAAAATGGGATAAATTGGTGGCTTATACTATTAAAAAAAATATACCGGGATTAGAAAATTTAGCATGTATTCCAGGATATGTAGGGGCTGCTCCAATTCAAAACATTGGGGCTTATGGGATTGAGTTATCTCAGGTATGTGAGTACGTAGATGCTATAGACTTATATAATGGAAAAAAAATTCGCTTCACTTGTGCTGAGTGTGATTTCAAATATAGAGATAGTATTTTTAGAAATTGTTTAGAGAGATATGCTATTGTGTTTGTGGGATTGAGATTACGCAAACAGTGGAAACCTATATTAGATTATCATGAATTAACTCATTTAAATAAACGTTATATTACCCCTCGTCAAGTTTTTAATTTCATTAATATGATTAGACGTAAAAAATTACCAGATCCTATTTTAGTAGGGAATGCTGGTAGTTTTTTTAAAAATCCAATAATAGATGCTAAAATAGCGCATTGTTTATTGAAAATTTACCCAAACATGCCTTATTTTTATCAAAAAGATGGAAGAATAAAATTGTCAGCGGGGTGGTTAATAGAATATTGTCAATTAAAAGGTTGTGTTTTTGGGGAGGCATCGGTGCATTCTCAGCAGGCACTAGTATTGATAAATAGCAGGAAAATAGCTACTGGAACTGAAATTGCAGCGCTAGCTCTGTATATATATAATAAGGTTGCAGATCAGTTCAATATTTATTTAGAACCTGAAGTGAGATTAATTGGTAATTACGGAGAAATAGATCCACAAAAACTGTTTACTACATACATAAACAGTTAAATATGTGTATTTTATTTGAAAAAATTAAGTCGGATGCATTTTGAGCGCTTGTTATATTTAACGTAATTTATAAATTAATCTGGGATTATAAGGATTTGATAGGAATCAAAACATAAATATTGATTTATTTTTGGAGATTTGAAAATTTTGTTAAGGTATAATAAAAATTTTAATTTTACCAGATGTTCTTCTGGCTTAAATGAATCTCAGATTTTAGCACAATTATCCTGTCCTCGGATAATTGTGCTACGTGAAATTAATTCAACTAATCAATATATAATAGATAACATTCCATATATAAGACCCGGTGATGCTTGCGTTACAGAATATCAAACACGAGGCAGAGGAAGACGTGATAAAATTTGGGTCACGCCTTTTGGAGAAGGTATTTGTTTATCTATTTATTGGCAATTAAATCAGACTCCCCCAACAATTATTGCATTTAGTTTAATGGTAAGTGTGGTTGTAGCGAGAATATTAAAGAATTTCGGTGTATCTCAGATTAAAGTTAAATGGCCTAATGATTTATATATTCATGGACGAAAATTAGCAGGAATTTTAATTGAAATTATAACAAGAACTAATAGCATGACTCATATAATAATAGGTATTGGTATTAATTTATCTATGCGTACTCATACCACATTAAATGCTAAAATTGGTAGAAACTGGATTGATCTAAAAGATATTGGAGTCATGCTGGATCGAAATATTTTGGTGGCAACACTTGTTAATGTATTGCGTAAGGAATTAAAAGATTTTATGATTTTAGGATTTGCACCGTTTATTTATTATTGGAAGATTTTTGATTGTTTATGTCATAAACGGGTCACATTATTAATTGATGACCGTGAAATATATGATGGTACAGTTATTGGAGTAAACATGCATGGAGCGTTAATAGTAGAGCAGGCAGGTTCAATATGTTATTATTTAGGTGATAATATTTCTGTTTATGTGTCTTGAAACACATAAATTTGTTAAATTTTAGAAAAATATTTTGGATAGATGAATCATTGTTATTTTCTTAATTGAACGTTATTTATTGTGTGATTCACGCCTTTTTTTAAAATTAAATTTGCGCGTTCCCGAGTAGGTAAAATGTTTTCTTGCAAATTGAGTCCATTTATTTTAGTCCATAATTGTGAAGCTATGGACATTACTTTGTTTTTAGATAATTGAGCATAACGATAAAAATAAGAATTAGGGTAAGAAAAAGTAGTGTAACAAAATTTTAAAAATCTATCGATATACCATTCTTGTAGTAAATATTCTGGAGCATCAACATAAATAGAAAAATCAACAAAATCAGAGATAAAAATACAAGGTGAACGATAACAATAATCGTGATGAGTTTGTAGGATATTTAATCCTTCTAAAATAAGAATATCTGGTTTGTAAATTATCTGATGAACATTAGGAACAATATCATATATCATGTGGGAATACACAGGAATTGTTGTTGATTGAACTCCAGATTTAATTTTAGAAATAAAATTCACTAGACTAGTGATATCATAAGATTGGGGAAAACCTTTTTTTTTCATTAAATGGCGTTTCTTTAGTATTTTATTAGAATGTAAGAAACCATCAGTTGTGACTAATTCTACAATACGGTGTTCAGGCCATCTACTAAGTAGTGCTTGCAATACTCTTGCCGTAGTGCTTTTTCCTACGGCAACACTACCAGCAATACCTATAACATATGGTATGTGTTGCGCTTGAGTGCTTAAAAATTGTTTTAAAATATTTTGCCGTCTTATATTTGCACAAATATATAGGTTAATTAATTTAGATAAGGGTAAGTAAATTTCTATTACTTCATTCATAGAAAGATTATTATTTATTTCTCTTAAATTTAGAATTTCTCTCCGAGATAATGTTAATGGTACATTATCTCGGAGAGATGCCCATTCTTTACGATTAAAAGTTAAAAATGGCGGAGATGAAGCATGTAACATATTGTTTTACTATCATAGATAAACGTTTATTTTATAGAACAAATTTCCATATAAATACTGGATCAAAAAAAGGATTTAATTATTATAAATAATAATTATGCATTATAGTAGTAGCGTTATTAAATGAATAATAATTTCTGTGTTATTAAAAAATAATATTAATTTTTTCATATAAATGTTTTGAATAATTTTATTATCTCAAATACAATAGTGTAATAGAAGTTGCGTTTAAACATATATATTATTAATATAAGTTAAGTCGGCATTATTTTTTACATAACGTTGATGTGTGCCGGTGTAGCTCAATAGGAAGAGCAACTGATTTGTAATCAGTAGATCAAAGGTTCGAATCCTTTTGCCGGCATCTATAATTTTTTGATGGGGTTCCCGAGTGGCTAAAGGGAGCAGACTGTAAATCTGTCGTCGTAGACTTCGAAGGTTCAAATCCTTCCCCCATCATTTTTAATCATGCGAAATAAGCGACCTATTGTTTTAAAACATAGGTATTATGCAATTTTTATTATATAGCGGGCATCGTATAATGGCTATTACCTCAACCTTCCAAGTTGATGATGTGGGTTCAATTCCCGCTGTCCGCTTATACAGCAGGGTATGCTGGGCTATGCTGATATAGCTCAGACGGTAGAGCACATCCTTGGTAAGGGTGAGGCCAGCAGTTCGAATCTGCTTATCAGCACAACATATAACCGATTTTTATAAAGGGCGAAAAGCAAGTATGTTTACAGCGATACTGATTTTGATAACAATTTAATTTTTAATTAAAAAAATTAATACATATAAATATGTACAACATAATTTAGGAGATTTTATGAAAGGAGATGATCATATTATTATTCATCTTAATAATTTGTTGAGCGATGAGTTGATCGCTGTAAACCAATATTTTTTACATGCCAAAATTTTTAAAAATTGGGGATTAGAACGTCTTGACAATATAGAGTATCAAGAATGTATGGATGAATTAGATCATGCGGATTTGTACGCAAAACGTATTTTATTTTTAGAAGGCATGCCTACCTTAAGAAAATTTGATCCATTAAATATTAAAAAAAATATTGAAGATATTTTCCGCACTGATCTTAGTTTAGAATATCATAGCATTGACAATTTACGAAAAGGTATTAAATATGCCGATTCAATACAAGACTATATATCTAAAGATATAATGATACAAATTCTTAAAGACGAAGAAAAACATATTGATTTTTTAGAAACAGAACTAAATCTCATGATAAAGATTGGTATGCATAATTATATACAATCTCAGCTGAAAAAATAATCTTGATATCATCTGAATATTATACGTTATTTGTATGGTTTTGATGTTGAGAATTTTTCTGCTAAGCGTGTAAATTTTATTTCAAATTGATCTTGTTTTTTATTTGTTTACTGATACACTCTAGTATAGTGATATTTTTTTACAGAAAATAAGAAAAGTTGATTGGCATATTCGATTACGGAAAGAAAAAGATTTTTACATGTTATAAAGTACCCAAAATAGGAGTGTTTTATCTATTAATTTTGTATTATTCAATTATTAAAAAAATAACATGAAGATTATATGTAAAGTTATTTATGAATTATTAATTTTGGAGTTCTATATTCAAATATGCAGAATCAAAGGATCCGTATTCGTTTAAAAGCATTTGATCATCGGTTGATAGATAAGTCAACCGTAGAGATTGTGGAGACTGCCAAGCGTACTGGGGCGCAAGTACATGGGCCCATTCCATTGCCAACTAAAAAAGAACGATTTACTGTTTTAATTTCTCCGCATGTCAATAAAGACGCAAGAGATCAATATGAGATAAGAACTCATAAACGTTTAATAGATATCGTGGAACCTACTGATAAAACAGTAGATGCTTTAATGCGATTAGATTTAGCGGCGGGAGTAGATGTACAAATTAGTCTTGGTTAATGTAGTAGTACGTAGACTTTAATATACACATAGAGATAAAAAAGAAATTTTTAAGTAAAAACAAGAGGGGTTATATCTGTAATCATGCAAGGTCTAATTGGTCGCAAATTGGGCATGACTCGATTGTTTGATAAAGATGGTGTATCTATTCCTGTAACTATGATTGAAATCATACCGAATCGTGTAACACAAATAAAGAATGTCGAAAGTGATAGATATTGTGCTATTCAAGTCACTACTGGTGTCAAAAATTTTAATCGTATTAACAGACCAACAGCAGGGCATATGATAAAATCAGGAACTGATGCTGGGCGTGGGCTGTGGGAGTTTCGTTGTGCGATTGGAACTAAGGTATTAGTGGGGGATATTATTACTATACAAGTTTTTGAGAATATCAGAAAAGTCGATATTACAGGAATTTCCAAAGGAAAAGGTTTTTCAGGTACAGTAAAACGTTGGAACTTTCATATGCAAGATGCAAGTCATGGTAATTCTCTATCTCATAGAGCTCCTGGGTCTATTGGTCAGAATCAGACTCCTGGTAAAGTCTTCAAAGGTAAGAAAATGGCGGGTCAATTAGGCAATTATAAGGTTACAGTACAAAATTTAGACGTTATTAACGTCGATATAAAACGTAATTTATTATTAATTAAAGGCGCTGTTCCAGGAACAATTGGTGGTAATTTAATTATTAAAAAATCTATTAAAATACAACATTAGAGAGAAAATATAAATGGAATTAGAAGTGAAGGATTTTTCGACAGAAATTAGTGTGTCAGAGTTAATTAAGATTTCTGTATCTGATGAAATTTTTAGGTGCCCTTTTAATCCGGAATTGATACATCAAGTTGTTTCTTCTTATTTGACTAATTCTCGTCAAGGTACTCGGTCTCAAAAAAGTCGATCTGAAGTTTCAGGTTCTAATAAAAAACCTTGGCGTCAAAAAGGTACTGGGCGTGCACGTTCTGGATCAGTGAACAGCCCTATTTGGCGTTCTGGGGGGGTAACATTTGCAGCTAAGCCTAAATTATATAAACAAAAAATAAATAAAAAAATGTATAGAGGGGCAATAAAAAGTATTTTATCTAAATTAGTCAATGATAATCGTCTGTTTTTGATAAGAAATTTATTTATAGAAGAACCAAAAACTAAATTATTATTAAAAAGATTGCATACAATAACATCAAAAAGAAGTATATTGATTTTTACCGATGTTTTGGATAAAAATTTGTTTTTAGCATCACGTAATATTTACAAAATAGAAGTACGTACTGCAACACATATAGATCCAGTAAGTTTAATAAATTTTAATATTACTTTATTTGATGATAGTGTTATCAAAAAAATTGAGCATCAATTGGTATGATTTATCAAGAGCGTTTATTAAAGATATTGCGATCTACGCATATTTCTGAAAAAACATCTATCAAATCAGATCGGCATAATACTGTTGTTTTTAAAGTAGCAAAAGACGCAACTAAAACAGATATTAAAAATGCTGTAAATATGTTGTTTTCTGTAAAAGTAGATACTATAAACACTATAGTAGTCTCAGGAAAATCTAAAGGTAAGGCTAATAAGATTGGTCGTCGTAGTAACTGGAAAAAAGCATATGTTGTTTTAGAAAAAGGCCAAAAAATAGATTTTATTGATAAAGTAGAATAGATAAATACGGAAAATCAAAAGAGATGCCTATTATTAAATGTGATCCGACTTCTCCGGGTAGACGACATGCGAATAAATTAGTTAACTTTGGATTATATAAAGGACATCCCTATTCCTCATTGTTATCTAATAAAAATAATAAATCAGGAGGGCGTAATAATTACGGTCGTATTACTGTGCGTCATATCGGGGGGGGGCATAAAAAACGTTATCGAATACTTGATTTTAAACGCAATAAAGACGGGATTCCAGCTGTAATAAAACGTTTAGAATATGATCCCAATCGTTCGGCAAATATAGCATTGCTGTCATACAGAGATGGGGAGTATCGTTATATTTTAGCTCCAAAAGATATAAAAATAGGAGATGTCATCAGTTCTGGAGTAAACGTTCCAATAAAACCAGGAAATGCTTTGCCTATGAGTAATATTCCAATAGGATCTATTATTCATAATGTAGAAATGAAATTAGGAAAAGGGGGGCAATTAGCGCGCTCTGCAGGATCTTACGTACAAATTGTGGCTCGGGATGGAGGATATATGATACTTCGTTTGCGGTCTGGTGAAATAAGAAAGATTCGTTGTGAATGCCGAGCAACCGTGGGAGAAGTTGGTAATTCTGAGCATATGTTGCGTATGTTAGGTAAAGCTGGTGCTAATAGATGGCGCGGTACTCGTCCTACTGTTCGTGGCACAGCCATGAATCCAATTGATCATCCTCATGGAGGTGGAGAAGGTAAAAATTTCGGGAAACATCCCGTATCTCCTTGGGGAATGCAAACTAAAGGAAAAAAAACACGTAGTAACAAGCGTACAAATAGGTTTATATTGTCTCATCGTAGTAAATAAAATTTGAAAGATTAGGAAGGAAGTTTATGTCGCGTTCTATTAAGAAAGGACCGTTTATTGACCTGCATCTTCTAAAAAAAGTGGAGAAAGCAATAGAAACAGGCGATAAAAAACCTATTAAAACTTGGTCACGGCGATCAACGATATTTCCAAGAATGATCGGGTTAACTGTGTCAGTGCATAACGGACGTCAACACATACCTATATTCATATTAGATGAAATGGTTGGGCATAAATTAGGTGAATTCGCTCCAACTCGCACGTATCGTGGTCATTCGGTTGATAAGAAAATAAAAAAACATTATTAAATAATATAAGATTGTCATCTTAAAATAAGATGTACTATAAAGGATTTTCTGGTATGCAAACAATTGCGAGATGTTGTTATATTCGTTCTTCCGCTCAAAAACTTCGTTTAGTAATTAATACGGTACGAGGAAAAAAAGTATCACAGGCATTGAATATTTTAAAGTATACCAATAAAAAATCCGCTGAATTAGTAAAAAAGACTTTAGAGTCTGCTATTGCTAATGCGGAACATAACGATGGTTCGAATATTAATAACTTAAAAGTTATTAAAATTTTTGTAGATAATGGTCCTACTATTAAAAGAGTTATGCCACGTGCTAAAGGAAGATCAGATAAAATTATGAAACGAACAAGTCATCTTACTATAGTAGTATCTAATTAAAAAAATTAGATTTAAATGGACGGAGTGTTTAAAATGGGTCAAAAGGTACATCCAAATGGTGTGCGTTTGGGTATTACCAAGGCGTGGCATTCTACTTGGTATGCAAATAACAAAGATTTTTCTGATAATTTAGATAGTGATTTTAAGGTACGTCAGTTTTTGATGCAGAAACTTTCAAAAGCTTTAGTATCTCGTATAATTATTGAACGTCCTGCCAAGAGCATAAGAGTAACTGTTTATACAGCTAGGCCTGGTCTTATAATTGGAAAGAAAGGGGAGGATATTGAAAAATTACGTAAAAATATAGCAAAGATTTCTGGTGTTCCAACGCAACTTAATATTGCTGAGGTTCGTAAGCCAGAATTAGATGCTAAGTTGTTAGCTGATAATATTGCATCTCAATTAGAACGTAGAGTAATTTTCAGGCGAGCAATGAAACGTGTCGTTCAAAGCGCTATGCGCTTAGGTGCTAAAGGAATTAAAGTAGAAGTAAGCGGAAGATTAAGCGGAGCTGAGATCGCTCGTACTGAATGGTATAGAGAAGGACGTGTTCCATTACATACTTTGCGTGCTGATATTGATTATAGTTTTGCAGAAGCACATACTACATATGGTGTGATTGGCATTAAAGTATGGATATTTAAAGGTGAAATTTTAGGAGATGTATTACTTAATGCAGGGTATTTATTGGATCAATCGATTAATAATGTTGTCAAAAAAAAACATAAAACTCGCACATAAAGGATAATACGATGTTGCTGCAACCAAAGCGCACAAAGTTTCGTAAAATGCATAAAGGGCGTAACCGAGGAATAAAAGTAAACGACAATATTAGTTTTGGTGAATTTGCTTTAAAAGCTGTTAGTCGCGGACGACTAAAATCTTGTCAAATAGAAGCAGCACGGCGCGCCATAAGTCGTGCTGTAAAGCGTCAAGGAAAAATATGGATTCGTGTATTTCCAGATAAACCTATTACTAAAAAACCTCTCGAGGTACGCATGGGGAAAGGAAAAGGTAACGTGGAATATTGGGTTGCATTAATTCAACCGGGAAAAATATTATATGAAATAAACGGAGTATCGCAAGAGTTGGCATACAATGCTTTTAAATTAGGCGCATCAAAGTTACCTGTAAAAACTACTTTAATAGGAAGATAATGAATAACATTATGAAATCATCAAATCAAAAAAAAAATAATATTGTTACGTCGTTCCCATCAGAATTAATAAATGTGTTACGTGAACATTTTAATTTACGTGTGCAAGCAAAATTAGGTCAGTTAAAGCAGTTGCATTTATTAAAAAAGGTGCGTCGTAATATAGCATCTATCAAAAATTATATATCTAAAAATAAAAAAATATAAAGGAGAGTATTCCATGGGTGATAGGATTCATATCCAATTAGGTCATATAGTTAGCAAAAAAATGAACAAATCTGTTATTATATCCATAGAACGATTGATTAAACATTCAACATATAAAAAATTTATTAAACGTACCACTAAACTGCATGTGCATGATCCTAATAATGAGTCCGATGTTGGGGATCTTGTTGAAGTACAAGAATGTCGTCCTATGTCTAAAACAAAATCTTGGATATTAACTTCTATTATCAAAAAATCAGATTTTTAAAAAAAATAATAATTGTATGAATTAATAACAGATTTTATTAAAAATAACTAATAAATTAAAATATATTACATGCATGTAATATATTAAAATTTAAATTAATTACTATTATGGGGTGTTGTGTGATTCAAGAACGCACTATTTTAAATGTTGCTGATAATTCTGGAGCGCGGTACGCAATGTGTATTAAGGTATTAGGGGGTTCTGGTCGTCGTTATGCAGCTATAGGAGACGTCATTAAAGTTGCTATTAAAGAAGCAGTACCACGTGCTAAAGTGAAAAAAGGCGATGTATTAAAAGCTGTTGTAGTCCGTACAAAAAAAGGTGTACGTCGCTCAGATGGATCTGTTATTAGATTTGATAATAATGCCTGCGTATTGTTAAATGATGCGAATATCCAACCCGTTGGTACTCGTATTTTTGGTCCAGTAACTCGTGAATTACGCAATGAAAAATTTATGAAAATTATTTCTTTAGCTCCTGAAGTACTTTAATGGAGATGATTATATATGGCAGCAGCGAAAATTAAGCGTAACGATGAAGTTATGGTATTAAGTGGAAAAGATAAAGGGAAGAAAGGTATAGTACAGCGTGTTTTTTACGATACCGGTAGAGTTATAGTGACAGGAATAAATTTGGTAAAAAAACACCAAAAACCTATTCCTAATAAAAATCAACCAGGAGGTGTTATTGAAAAAGAAGCATCTATTGATGTATCCAACGTTGCGATATTTAATACTACTTTAAATAAAGTAGATCGTGTAGGATTTAAAATACAAAATGGAAAAAAAGTACGTATTTTTAAGTCTAGTGGGGATATTATCAAATGATCGGAATAGTATATGGCTAACTTATATAATTATTATAAAAATCATATAATAAAGAATTTAATGCATAAATTTCAGTATCAATCTATTATGCAAGTTCCTATAATTAAAAAAATTACTATTAATATGGGAGTTGGTAAATCTGTTATTAATAAAAAGCTTTTGGAAAAAGCAGCGGGAGATTTAATGGTAATTTCAGGGCAAAAACCAGTAATTACTAAAGCACGTAAATCTATTTCTAGTTTTAAAATTCGTCAGGGTCAACCTATTGGTTGCAAGGTAACTTTACGAAGCATGCGCATGTGGGAATTTCTTGAAAGATTTCTCTCTATTGCTATGCCTCGTATTCGCGATTTTCGCGGATTATCTGTTAACTCTTTTGATGGCCATGGTAATTATACTATTGGAATTCGTGAACAAATTATTTTTCCAGAAATTGATTACGATACTGTTGATGATATGCGAGGAATGGACATTACTATCACTACTAGCGCTATTTCTGACGATGAAGCATATGCTTTATTAAGTGATTTTCGCTTTCCATTTAGAAAATAATTGTATTACTTCAAGTAGAAGGAGCGTTGATCATGACTAAAGAATCTATAAAAGCACGTGAAACAAAGCGTTTAAAGTTAGTGAATAAGTATTATGCGCAACGTATTTCTCTTAAAAAAATTATTATTAATCAACGTATTCCTAAAGAGGAGCGTTGGAATGCTGTTTTAAAATTACAAACTTTACCACGTGATTCTAGTCCATCTAGACGACGTAATCGGTGTCGTCATACTGGACGTCCTCACGCTTTTTTAAGAAAATTTGGATTGAGCCGTATGAAGGTACGCGAAGCTGCTATGCGAGGCGAAATACCTGGTTTAAGAAAAGCTAGTTGGTAATTGTAATAATATTTTTATTGCTGGAGTTATAATGAGTATGCAAGATTCGATCGCAGAGATGTTAACAACTATACGTAATGGACAAATTGCTAAAAAAGAAAAAATTTGTATTCCTTCTTCTACAATGAAGGTGGCAATTGTTCATGTATTACTAGAAGAGGGATTCATAAAAAGATATAACATTAAAGATAGCATTAAACCTATTTTAGAAGTATTTTTAAAATATTATCAAAAAAGAAAGCCTGTCATAGATACTATACAGCGCATTAGTCGACCCGGACTACGTATCTATAAAAAGACGAAGGAATTACCTCAGGTAATGTCTGGTATGGGTGTTGTTATAGTTTCTACCTCTAAAGGTGTCATTACAGATAATAAAGCTCGGAAGCTTAATGTTGGTGGGGAGATCATATGTTATGTGTCTTAATACCAAAATATCACCACACCATGTATGTAAAACAATGATTTTTATCCCTAATAAAATAACAATAAAAATTAAAGACCATTGCATTCGTATTACAGGTGAGCTTGGTACGTTGACTTGCATATTACACAAATTGGTTGATGTTCAATTATATGAGACATCAAAACTGTTAGTATATACCGATAGTATTAATGTTAAAAACAAAGCTTTAATAGGAACAACACGAGCATTAATTCATGGTATGATTACTGGTGTTACGATTGGTTTCACTAAGAAATTACAACTCATAGGAATTGGTTATCGTGTGTCTATTCAAGGTAATATTATCAACTTAATCATAGGGTTATCTCATTCTATTAATTATATATTACCTGTAGGAATTACAGCAACATGTCCAAGTTATACCGAGATTGTTTTAACAGGCATGAATAAACAACTTGTTGGTCAGGTTGCAGCAGATTTAAGGGCACTGCGTCCTCCCGAGCCTTTTAAGGGCAAAGGTATTCGTTATATAAATGAGATAGTACATAGTAAAAATGCTAAGAAAAGATGATGATGATTATCAATCATATAGAGAATAATATAATATGAATAAAAAAGATGCTCGTATCAGAAGAGCTATGAAAACACGAAAAAAGTTATGTAAATTAGGTGTTATTAGATTAGTGGTGCATCGGACTTGCCGGCATATTTATGCTCAAGTAATTGCAAAGAATAATTCTGATGTTTTAGTTACAGCTTCTACGACGGAAAAATTAATTTCTAGTCAATTGAAAACAACTAGTAATAAACAAGCTGCAGCCATAGTAGGAAAAATTGTTGCAGAACGTGCAATAAAAAAAGGTATCATAGATGTGTCCTTTGATCGTTCTGGATTTAAATATCATGGTAGGGTAAAGATTTTAGCTGATTGTGCTAGACAAGCTGGGTTAAGCTTTTAAAGCAAGGTAAATGACATGAAATATATCGACAAACAGCCTGGTGAATTGCAAGAAAAATTGATTACGGTAAATCGAGTATCCAAGACGGTAAAAGGTGGTCGTGTGTTTAGTTTTACAGCTCTAACTGTGGTAGGAGATGCAAATGGTCGTGTAGGATTTGGTTACGGTAAGGCTCGTGAAGTTCCTTCAGCAATTCAAAAATCTATGGAAAAAGCGCGTCGTAATATGGTAGTTATTTCTTTATATAAAGGTACTTTACAGCACGCAGTTCAAGGGGTATATACAGGTTCTCGTATTTATATGCAACCCGCTTCCGAAGGGACTGGAATCATTGCTGGAACTACAATGCGTGCGATTTTAGAAGTAGTTGGAATACATAATGTATTAGCAAAGGCTTATGGTTCTACAAATCCGATCAATATAGTACGTGCGACTATGCATGCGTTGCAGAATATGAAATCTCCTGCAATGATTGCAGAAAAACGAGGAAAATCTATTAAAGAAATTTTAGGTTGTTATAATTATGTTAAAAATTATTAAACTTACTCAGATTAAAAGTTCTATTGGGTGTAAACCAAAACATAAGGCAACTTTGCATGGGTTAGGTTTGCGTCATATCAGAAATACTGTTGAAAGAATTGATACGCCTGCCATTCGTGGTATGATTAGATTAATCAATTACATGATCAAAGTGGAGCAGTAAATCATGTATCTTAATACTATTTCTCCGTCTAGAGGAGCTAAGCATTTAAGTAAACGAGTGGGTCGAGGTATAGGATCTGGATTAGGTAAAACAGGGGGTCGTGGGCATAAAGGACAAAAATCTCGTTCTGGAGGGAAGATTCGTCTTGGATTTGAAGGAGGTCAGACTCCTTTATATCGTAGATTACCAAAATTTGGATTTGTATCTCGAAAAGCTATGGTTACTCAAGAAATTAGATTATCTGATCTATCTTGTGTTTCAGATAAAGTAATAGATTTAAATATTTTAAAAACATATAATATTATTAAACATAAAATTAAGTTTGTTAAAATTATAATGTCTGGAGAAATTAAATGTCCTATCACAATAAGTAGCTTATTAGGCATAAGCAAAGGCGCGCGAACTGCAATTCGAGCGATAGGTGGTCAAATAGTAGAGGATAATTAAATTAAAATGATGACAATTACTAATATACGACGACGATCTACATCTACTTTTCAAAGCGTAAAAGGTGGGTTGAACGAATTAAAACGTAGGATTATGTTTGTGATTGGTGCCTTAATTATTTTCCGTATAGGATCATTTATCCCAATCCCGGGGGTGGATTTAATTATTTTAGCAAAAATTCTTGAACAACAACAGGGTACTATTATTGAAATGTTTAATATGTTTTCTGGAGGGTCCTTAAGTCGTGCTTCTATCTTTAGTTTAGGAATCATGCCATATATTTCAGCTTCAATTATTGTGCAATTATTAACCGCAGTACACCCTGTTTTAATAGAAATTAAAAAAGAAGGAGAAAGCGGAAGGAGAGTGATTAATCAATACATTCGCTATGGAACTTTAATACTGGGAATATTGCAGTCGGTAGGCATTGTTACTAGTTTACCTAGTGTGTCGGGGTTAGTGATTAATCCAGGATTTACTTTTTATTGCATAGCAATTATTAGTCTTGTTTGTGGCACTGTTTTTTTAATGTGGTTAGGTGATCAAATTACTAATAGAGGTATAGGAAATGGTATTTCAATTATTATTTTTTCAGGGATAGTTGCTGGGTTGCCACTTGCCATAGGACATACCATAGAACAAGTGCGACAAGATGAATTACATTTCTTTATATTAATTTTAGTTATTTGCCTAGTATTTAGTATTACTTTTTTCGTTGTATTTATGGAGAGAGGACAACGTCGTATTTTAGTGCATTATGCTCAACGTCAGCAAGGTCGTCGTATTTATGCTGCCCAAAGTACACACTTACCACTGAAAGTAAATATGGCTGGTGTTATTCCTGCTATTTTTGCTTCTAGTGTAATCCTGTTCCCAGGCACTGTTGTTTCTTGGTTTAGCAGTAGCACCAGTTGGCAATGGCTAATTATGATTTCTTTGTATCTACAACCAGGTCAACCACTATATATTTTGCTGTATGCAGCAGCAGTTATTTTTTTCTGTTTTTTTTATACATCTTTAGTTTTTAATCCGAGAGAAACAGCTGAAAATTTAAAAAAATCCGGAGCGTTTGTTCCTGGAATTAGACCGGGGGATCAGACTGCTAAATATATTAATAAAATTATGATTCGTTTGACTTTTATTGGCGCAATATATGTTACATTCATTTGCTTAGTACCAGAGTTTATGAGAATTGCAATGAAAGTCCCTTTTTATTTTGGGGGAACATCTTTACTCATTGTAGTTGTAGTAATTATGGATTTCATGGCCCAAATACAAACTTTAATGATGTCTAGTCAATATGAATCTGTGTTGAAAAAAAGCAAATTTAAAACATTTTAATCGTTGATTAAAAATATTATATTTTGCATATAGGGAAAATTATGAAAGTACGTACGTCAGTGAAAAAATTATGTCGTTATTGTGAAATTGTGAAGAGACACAATGTTATTCGTGTAGTTTGTCGTGTAGATCCGAAACATAAACAGAGACAAGGATGATTGTTATTAAACGTAGAATAATTAATTTTTAGGAGTATAAAAATAGTGGTACGTATAGCAGGTGTTAATGTACCTGATCGAAAACATGCCTTTGTTGCTTTAACGTCAATTTATGGCATTGGGAAATCTCGTGCTCGTTTGATTTGTTTGCATATAGGCATAAATGAACATATACAACTTTGTAAGTTATCTGAAATACACATAGATAAATTACGTGATGCGGTTGGTAAATATATTGTAGAAGGGGATTTACGTCGTGAAGTAACTTTAAACATCAAACGTTTGATAGATCTTGGTACTTACCGAGGATTACGTCATCGCCGTAATTTACCAGTACGTGGACAAAGAACGCGAACAAATGCAAGAACCCGTAAGGGGCCTCGTAAATCTATACATAAATAACTTAAGTAATAAATAAAAAAAGAAAGTGTATAAAATATAAAATGATTAAATCATCCAATCTTAGAGCGCGCAGGCGGCTTAAAAAACAAATTTTAGATGGTGTGGCGCACATACATGCATCTTTTAATAATACTATTATTACCATTAGCGATAGGCAAGGTAATACTTTAGGATGGGCTACAGCAGGAGGCTCTGGGTTTCGAGGGTCTCGTAAATCTACACCATTTGCTGCTCAAATAGCGGCAGAACGTTGCGCTGAAATAGTGCAAGAATATGGAATAAAAAATTTAGAAGTTATGGTGAAAGGGCCGGGACCAGGACGAGAATCTGCAGTGCGAGCGTTAAACGCAGTAGGATTCCACATTACTAGCATTACTGATGTTACTCCGATTCCTCATAATGGGTGTCGTCCTTCCAAAAAACGCCGTGTCTAAAGAATATGTATTGGTTATTTTTAAGGAAATAAAGTATATGGCAAAATATTTAGGACCTAAACTTAAACTCAGTCGTCGAGAAGGTACGGACCTTTTTTTAAAATCCGGAATTCGTTCAATCGATTCTAAATGTAAACTTGAACAACCTCCAGGACAGCATAGTATGCGTAAATCTCGGTTTTCAGATTATGGAGTACAGCTACGAGAAAAACAAAAAGTTAGACGCATATATGGAATTTTAGAACGTCAATTCTCTAATTATTATAAGAAAGCTACCCGTATTAAAGGTAATACGGGCGAAAATTTATTAAAATTGCTAGAAAGTAGATTAGATAATATTGTATATCGTATGGGGTTTGGGGCAACACGCGCTGAGGCACGACAGTTAGTTAGCCATAAGTCTGTTGTTGTTGGTAACCATATTGTGAATATAGCTTCATATCAAGTTGTTCCTAATACTGTTATTAAGATACATAGCGGATCACATAAGCAATCCAGGATTCGTGCTTCTTTAGAACTCGCTGAGCAACAAAAAGAAAAATTAGGGTGGATTGAAGTTGATCCTATTAGGCTACAAGGTTTATTTAAACGTTATCCAGAGCGTAATGAATTATCTGCAAATATCGATGAACACTTAATCGTTGAGTTATATTCAAAGTAAGTAAAATTGTAAAATCATGAAAAGAGAGGCAATAATGCAGAGCTCTGTAATAGAATTTTTAAAGCCCCGTTTAGTAGATATTGAACAAATTACTAAAACACATGCTAAAGTTACTTTAGAGCCATTGGAACGAGGATTTGGTCATACATTGGGGAATGCCCTGCGTCGTATCTTACTTTCTTCAATGCCCGGGTATGCTATAACGGAGGTCGAAATTGATGGAGTATTGCATGAGTATAGCACGAAAGAAGGCATACAAGAAGATATTTTAGAAATTTTACTCAACTTAAAGAAATTAGCTATCAGAATTGAAGGAAAAGATCATATTACTTTAATTTTAAAAAAATCTGGTATCGGGCCTGTAGTTGCAAATGATATATCACGTGATAGTAACAGTGTAAAAATTATTACGCCAGAACATATTATATGCCATATAACTGATAAGAATACATCTATTAATATGCGTATTAAAGTACAGCGTGGAAGAGGTTATGTGCCGGCTTCTTCTAGGTTTAATCCTGAATCAGATGTCTTGCCAATTGGTCGATTATTATTAGATGCATGCTATAGCCCGGTAGAAAGAATTTCTTATAATGTAGAAGCTGCTCGTGTTGAACAACGCACAGATTTAGATAAATTAATTATTGATATGGAAACTGATGGCACTATAGAACCAGAAGAAGCAATTAGGCGTGCCGCAACAATTTTGTCTGAACAACTTGAAGCGTTCATTGATTTAAGAGATATACGTCAACCAGAACATAAAGAAGAAAAACCGGAATTTGATCCAATTTTGTTACGTCTTGTTGATGATTTGGAACTTACTGTGCGTTCTGCTAATTGTCTAAAAGCAGAATCTATTCATTATATTGGAGATTTAGTACAACGAACAGAAGTAGAATTATTAAAGACCCCTAATTTAGGAAAAAAATCTTTGACAGAAATAAAGGATGTATTAGCATCTCGTGGATTATCTTTGGGAACACGGTTAGAAAATTGGCCTCCGGAAAGTATTTTAGATAGTTAATATATTTATAACTAACTTAGTATTATAAATTCAGGTAATTTATTATGCGTCATAGAAAAAGTGGTTTTAAATTAAATCGAACCAGTGCTCATCGTAGATCTATGTTTAGAAATATGGTTGTATCATTGACCACTCATCATATTATAAAAACTACGTTGTCTAAAGCTAAAGCACTGCGTCTCGTTATTGAACCGTTGATTACGTGTTGTAAAGTGGATACGATTGCGAATCGTCGTTTAGTTTTTTCTAAAATCAGAAACAATAATATTGTTACAAAATTATTTACACAAATTAGCCCACATTTCTGTAATCGTCCTGGAGGATATACTCGCATACTAAAATGTGGGTTACGTAAAGGAGATAGCGCTCCTATGGCATATATAGAATTAGTAGAACGATCTAAAATTAAAATAGAATAAGAAATATAATAATATTTCTAGTATAGGAGAGGTTATTATAGGGAAGAATAATTAAACTTAGTTAGATAAAATATTGAGTGTATTTTATTTTAGTACAGAGTAGGGCCTGAACCATTCCTTATGCCCATTGATAATATCTCGTATGGATGTTTTCTTTTTTCCTGCAATTTGTAGTATAGTAAGTATTAATATTCCAGAACCAGTACTCACATAAATACCATTTGAATTAATTGTCAATATGGTGCCTGGCAGTACGGGTAATGTCAAATAATTAGGCATATCTGGATTACTAACTTCAGCATCCCATACTTTAATACGATGATTTTTTATTTGAAAATAACTAATTGGCCATGGATTAAAAGCCCGGATACATCGTTCTAGTTGGATAGCTGATAAATTCCAATTAATGCGTGCTTCTTGTTTATCTAATTTATATGCATATGTAGCATAAGTTGAGTCTTGAGATATTGCAGTGTTTATTCCTAATGTAAGTTGATCAAGTACTTGGGATAGCATAGCCGATCCAATATTTGATAATCTATTAGAAAGGGTATAACTGGTATCTTTTGGAAAAATTTTGCAAGGCATAATATGCAGAATATCTCCAGTATCGATACCTACATCCATTTGAATGATGGTTATTCCCGTAATGGAATCACCATGTTCTAATGCACGTTGAATTGGCGCTGGACCGCGCCAACGAGGTAATAATGAACCATGTACGTTAATACAACCTAATCGTGGAATATTTAATATTTCTTGTGGTAGAATAAATCCGTAGGATACAACTACTATTAGATCCACATTAAGTTTTTTTATAATATCAATAATATCCGCAACGGATAAAATATTGGACTGGAAAAAAGATATATTGTGCTTTTTTGATATCTCATATAAAGATAAAGAGGAGTTATACCGAGATAGTTTCATTTCTTGAGAAAAAATTGCTGTTATCTTATGGGTAGACAAGTGAGTCAATGCATGTAAATGCCATGCTGAGAAACTTGTAGTTCCAAAAAAAGCGATACGTAATGATTTCAAGTGTACCATAATATATATATTGAAGAAGAAATTGGGTATTTTTAAAATATTTTAGATAGTTTTTTTATTTTTTTGTGAATTTTTTTAATTTTTAATGGAGATAAATAATCAATAAAAAGTTTACCAAATAAGTGATCTATTTCGTGTTGAATGCAAATTGATAATAGATTGTTTGCCTCCATTTCGAATCTATTACCATTTTGGTCTAACGATTGAATAATGATCCTTTCTGAACGCGGAATAATCTCATGTATTTGGGGAATAGATAGACAACTTTCAGAGATACTGATAGTACCTATTTTTTTTGTAATAACAGGATTAATAAAAACTAAACGTTGTTTGTTTTTCATACATAGGTCTACAACAACAATTTGTTGATGAACATTAACCTGTGTTGCAGCTAGTCCAATACCTTTTTTAAAATACATAGTATCAAACATATCACTTATGATTTGTCTCGTATCATCAGATACCGCAATAACAGGATCAGCAATTATTCTAAGACGTTTATCAGGATAAAGTAATATTTCTAATATTGACATAAAATAAAAAATTATTTAATTAAATTTAAAAAAATTATATATTATTTGATGATTTATGGAAATAGTTAAGATAAAACACGGATATTTTATCTTCATATCAAAAAGGTATTGGAAAAATTATTTGAATTAGATGATATTTTTGATTATCTTTGATTTTTTTTTTTGGAATGTATTGTCTAATGGAATGATTAGATAAATATTTGGTGCGTTTTCAACACACACAAAGTATTGCAAGGATTATCTTACAAAATATTTTTGATATGATAATTTAATCACATTTTTTGATAAAAATAATTGATATATCAAAACTTGAAATATCGTATATTTCATATATGACTTAAAAGTCATATAATCAATAATGTAAAAAATGTTAGTTTTAAATATCGATTTCAGTAAAATAATATTGTATGATGTTTCATCAGATAATTGATTAGATAATGGTTTATGATCAGGATATATCATTTGATAAGCATGAAAAATCTACTGACACAATTATATCAAGGTAAGGTGATTGGTTATCCAACGGAATCAGTGTTTGGATTAGGATGTGATCCTGATAGTAAAAATGCGATATTAACTTTGTTAAAAATCAAAAATAGATCATGGAAAAAAGGTTTAATTTTAATTGCTGCTAGCTATACACAATTGCTGAAGTATATTGATGATAGTTGCTTAAATAAAAAACAACAATCACAAGTTTTTTCTACTTGGCCTGGACCGGTAACGTGGGTGTTCCCAGTAAGAGCTAATAGCCCATATTGGTTAACAGGGCGATTTTGTTCCATAGCAGTACGAATTAGTCATTTTGAACCAGTTCAGCGTCTTTGCTTGGCTTTTGGAAAACCTTTAGTGTCTACTAGCGCAAACGTATCTGGACAACCCCCTGCGCGTACTGTTACAGAAGTATATCAACAATTTGGATATAGTATACCCATCATGAAAGAAGATGTACTCGGAAGACCTAATCCTTCAGAAATTAGAGATGTTATGACTGGAAAATTAATTCGTGGATGATTTTTGTTATTAAGAGAGATAAATAGATGAGTTCTTTTGCTGTTTTTGGTAATCCAATCAAACATAGTAAATCGGCAGAAATTTACGCATTATTTGCAAATGAAATTGGAATATCAAAAAAATATGATCTAAAATTGGCATTACAAGATAACTTTAATTATTTATTATATAATTTTTTTGAATTAGGTGGATTGGGAGCAAATGTCACCTCCCCGTTTAAAGAGAATGCATATTTATTATGCAATCAATTAACTGAACGAGCTGAAATAGCTCGTTCAGTTAATACGATAAAAAAACTAAAAAATGGTATTTTGCTAGGAGATAATACTGATGGTATGGGATTGATTAGTGATTTAAAACGTCTTAATTGGTTAGACAGCAATAATAATATCACCGATAATAAATCTATGATAGCAAATGTTTTATTAATTGGCGCCGGGGGTGCTGCAAAGGGAATTGTTCCTATTTTATCCACTACTATAGCAAAATGTTCTATTCACATAGTGAATAGAACATTCTCTAAAGCACAAGAGTTAACTTCTTATTATCATAAGATAGGATATAAAAATATATCATGTATGCCTTGGAATAGATTATATGGTGATACCAATACATATAGTTTAATTATTAATGCTACAAATAGTAGCATGTGCCATGCTATTCCAGAAATACCATCATCTTTTATTGCTCCTATAACTAAATGTTATGATTTATTTTACCAAAAGCAGGACACATCATTCATAACATGGTGTAAAGAAAACGGATCAGATTATTGTTCAGACGGATTAGGTATGTTAGTAGGGCAAGCGGCTTATGCATTTTTTTTGTGGCATAATTTATTACCTTCTATTGATCCTGTATTAGATCATTTAAGATCTGTACTATATGTGTAAAATTATTTTGATTGTTTTTAAAATAGTAAATGTAGATTATTACATAATACTAAATTTTTAGACATTATTATCTGTAATATATATATATATAGATAGATGAGTTTGATGTTGTTTAAATCTATTTAAATTTGTAAAAAATTAAAATAATATAAAATATTAAATTGATTATTTAATACTATAGTGCTAGTATATAGCGCTATACTTGGCGGCGTTAGCGCGATAGAACCACCTGATTCCATTTCGAACTCAGAAGTGAAATGTCGTAGTACCGATGGTAGTGTGGGGTTTCCTCATGCGAGAGTAGGGGGCTGCCAGGTATTTTACTTTTAATTAATTTTAATAACTAAAATTAAAAAATAATTAAAATAAACAATACGGATGAATTAATTTTTTTTATTACTAATTTAATTGATCATTGTAGTTATAATGAGTATTATGTATATATAAAAACATATTATGTTCGGTCTAAATATACGATAAAGCGTCTCTTATGATATAATTACAGAATTATAAAAGTAATTACGATTGTAATTAAAATTAATATTTATATAAATATAGAATATAAATTGGAATTTTTGATGGTTAATGAGATAAGTTTTATTAAAGTAAAAATATCATTCAGGTAATGACTATTGCCTGGCTCCCTGAGCAACAGGGGGTTAGTAATTATATAATATATGTTAGAACAGAAAAATTAAAACGAATCTTTTTTTTTGCGTAATTCAGAAAAGAATTGCCATTCTTCTTTTATGTCAGGAGATAAATTTAGTGATTTTTTTACATTTAAATTATTGCAACGAAAGAAAGGGTTAACTTGTAGTTCCAAATTTAATGTTGTTGGTACAGTAGGTTGGTTGTGTTTACGTAATTTAATAACATTATTACGATAGTTGATAATAAACTGATCTTGAGGAAAAATAGAAATAGCGAAATTAAGATTAGATAAGGTATATTCGTGTCCTCCAAAAATTAAAGTATTATAAGGAAGATGCTTAATTTTTATAAAAGACGCATACATATGCTGAGAAAGCCCTGAGTGGATTTTACCGCAACCTGCAGAAAATACTGTGTCTCCACAAAACAACCAAGGCTTGCTATAAAAGCCAATATGTCCTGGTGTATGGCCAGGTAAATTAAGAACTTTAAATTTTTTCTGTAATAATGTAAAATCATCTCCTTCTGATATTAAGCAGTTAGAGCCGTTGTTTTTAGTTTCCATAGGACCATAAACAATTGTTTTTGGAAAATGTTGAACCAATGCGCTCACTCCGTTAACATGATCAGCATGATTATGAGTCAATAAAATTGATCGTAATGTCAATTGAAATCTCTTTAAAACATTCATTATTTTTATTGTTTCTCCTGGATCGATAATTATACATTCATTGCTGTGATTATATAGCAGCCAAATATAATTAGTATTTAATGCTGGAATTCTAATGATATTCATGATTAATATCGTCATTTTGTAATAGTTTAAAGTGTTTATTTTAAAATTTTCTTAATAATATGCAATGGATAAAAATTATTATTTAGTACTAAAATTATTTTTTTTTAGATATACATATAGATTAGAGGGGGGTTCAAATAATTGTTGTGACTAGTATTAGCATTACTACATAGCAAAATGTTAGATGTAGCTTGATTTATAAAAATTTGATATAAAGGTTTTATATACTGACATTACTTATATTGATAATATATATATATTTTTTCATATAATAAAATATTAATATTGATTGTGACAATATTATTGTCATTAGTAAAAATCTTCATTTATAGGATGTTTGGCAGCTAGTCGAGCTAATTGATCGCATCGTTCATTATCTGGATGGCCAGTATGGCTTTTTAGCCAATTCCAATGCATAATATTATGAATTTGTATTGCTGTGTCTAGACGTTGCCATAAATCAATATTTTTTACTAATTTTTCTTCAGAGGTTTTCCAATGATGTTTTTTCCATATATGAATCCATTGAGTGATTCCGTGTAATAAATATTGGCTATCAGTATTCAAAGTAATTTGACATGGATTTTTAAGTGATTCTAAGGCAATAATGGCGGCCATCAATTCCATACGATTATTAGTAGTTAATCGGTATCCGAGACTGAATTCTTTCTTATGTTGTTTATATCGTAATATTGCAGCACAACCACCTGGACCTGGGTTGCCAAGACATGAGCCATCCGTGAAAATTTCTATTTTTTTATACATATTATCAGGTATATTATAATGTCAATTAAAACAAGTAGTGTGACACAAATGAGAAGTTATGAGCACTAATATTGTACGGCAAATTGCTTTAGATACTGAAACTACTGGTATGAACAAATTTGGAATTCATTATGAGGGACATAGGGTTATTGAAATTGGTGCGGTAGAAATAATAAACCGTCATTTAACTGGCAAGAACTTCCATGTTTATCTGAAACCAAATCGCACAGTTGATATTGAGGCTTTCCAGGTTCATGGAATTAGCGATCAATTTTTAAAAAACCAACCAGCTTTTTCAGAAGTAGTAAATGAATTTTTAACATTTATTCGTGATAGTGATTTAATTATTCACAACGCTCCGTTTGATTTAGGTTTTCTTAACCAAGAATTACGGATGTATAATGTAAATTCAAAAAAAATAGAATCTTGTTGTACTATAATTGATAGTTTAAGATTAGCTCGCAAAACATTTCCAGGACAACGTAATAATTTAGATGCATTATGCGAACGTTATTTTATTAATAATGATAAACGACGAAATCTACATAGCGCTTTAATTGATGCGCAACTTTTGGCTAATGTATTTTTGTCTATGAGTGGAGGACAGACAAAAATGGAATTCATGGAAATAACGAATAGAAATATGGCAGATAATAAAATTAATAATGTAATACGCTTGAATAGTATGAAATGTATAAATTCAACATCGTTGAAAATCATTTACGCCAATGAACAAGAAAGATTAGCTCATGAAGAATGTTTAGATCATATACAACAGATAAATAAACATTATATATGGCGGAAGTAATGATATATCGGGTGATGATTTTTTTTAAGTTATTTTTTATAAAAAATGATATGGTTATGCGTTTATTTATATAAATATGTTATATTACAGATCAGTTAAGATCTGTAATAAATGTATTTATTATGAATAATTGTTAAATAGATTTATATATTCATATTGTGTCATCACCATGATGATATCCCATATTCTGTATATATTTTTTGTTATTTTGCAGGAGTGATCATGTATCATGATTTAATTTGTAATGAATTTAATGAAACTGTAAAAATGATGGAGATTTTTTCTCGAGAAAAGCACAATATTCATGTAGTTGAATCCTCTGCAAAGATCATTGCTAATATTTTCAAAATAGGAGGAAAAGTGTTGTCTTGTGGCAATGGTGGTTCGCATTGTAATGCTATGCACTTATCGGAAGAATTAACTGGACGTTATAGAAAGAACCGCGTAGGTTATGCAGCAATTGCTATTTCTGATCCGTCATATCTATCATGTGTCAGTAATGATTTTGGATATGAATATGTTTTCTCCCGTTATATTGAGTCTATCGGAAACGAGAAAGATTTGCTTTTTGCTATATCTACTTCTGGGCAATCGACTAATATTTTATATGCTATAGAAGCAGCGTACAAACGAAGTATGAAAATAATTTTTTTAACTGGAGCAAAAAAAGAAAATGAATTTTCTAATTACATAGATATAGAAATTTGTACGCCATATTCAAGTTATCTTGATCATATTCAAGAAATTCATATTAAAATAATCCATGTACTTATTCTGCTCATAGAGAAAGAAATGGCATCTATCCCCGAGAAAATAATGCAAACTAATAATAATATGTAATACTGAATATATATGGTATATAAATAGAAAACGAAATTTGTTATTTGTTTTTTATTATAATCTAAATGGGCTTAAGATCATTAGTGTGTAATAACGACCAAGATAAAAATATCTTTAAAATATGTAAAGATATATTGAAAATATTGTAACTAACTATGCCGATATAGCTCATATGGGTAGAGCAGCGCATTCGTAATGCGAAGGATATAGGTTCAAATCCTATTATCGGCAACAATATGCGATTGAAGAAGACATTTATTTTCTATTTAAGATAGAATTTACGTAAATGAGTTAGTCAGCCAGTAAGACTCATCCTTATAATATTTTATTTTATAATTGCGATGCATGATCTTTTAGATAATTCATCACTCCTGTCTGAGATGCTTCTAGTCCTTTTTTGTTTTTGTTCCATTGCGCGGGACAAAGAAGACCATGCGCTTCATGAAACTGCAATGCGTCTACCATACGAATCATCTCATCAAAATTTCTACCAAAAGGTAGATCATTAACTACTTGATGTCGTATAATTCCTAATTTGTCTATTAAAAAAGAAGCTCGTAAAGCAACTCCTTTATTTGAGTGTTCAATGCCATATTTTTTAATAATTTCACGTTTTATGTCAGAAACCATAACATACTTCAACAACCCAACGCCACCTTGATTTATAGAAATTTGTCTCCAAGCGTTGTGCACGAACACTGAATCTATGGAAATTCCAATAACTTCTACATTTCGTTTCTGAAATTCAACATAACGTTTATCACAAGCAATCAATTCTGATGGGCAAACAAAAGTAAAATCCATAGGCCAAAAAAATATTATTGCTTCTTTTTTATTAATATAACTTAATAAATTAAAATTATCCACAATTTCACCGCTTCCTAATACGGCAGAAGAAGTAAAATCTGGAGCATAACGACTGACTAACACCATATTTGGTTCCTCATTTTTTTGTAATATATTTAAAATATTAACATATTCCATATATAAACAGTCATATTAATGATCAATATTTTTATCTTACTGCTGAAATCAAGTTTATGCAAATAAATACTATGTTAAATTTTTTTTAAATGAAAATAACTACCTGTTTAAATAGGATGATTATAAAATTTTAATTATTTTATCTAAGTTAATAGTTTAATAATTTATTGTATATTTTGTGCAAGTATTATACCTATACATAGTATACTTCGAAAATAAAATTTCATTTTTTATTATTAGCATTCCAATTGTCATGAGTTGTATTGTATGCAATTTATTTGGGTGTTTGTTTTCAGAATAAAATTATAGATTAAAAAATTTAATATTTTTACTGATCTTGATCAAAGATGAAATTTTTGATATTTAGAGTTAAATAAATTTGTGTCAATTACGACAATGTGATGTAAAGGAAATGGATATATATGTATTCAATTCTTTAGATCTTCTAAAAAAATTAGAGCCAGAAGATTTATGGTATTTTTAATGATATTAAAATGATATCAATGAATATTATTCATGTAAATATTGGTTATATTGATATATAAGTACCCATGTAGTTTAATGTTATCGGTAAGTATTTATATATATAATTGATAAATCAATAGGATTAGTATCTGATATATTATTATTAGATAATAAAACACAACATATATATATTAGATAATTACAGCTCGTATCCAGATGCAAATAAATATTTTAACAGCTGAATGATATTTTGGGTAATATTTTATTGGGTAAATTATGTAATGTAAAAAATAATGATTTTTGTAACTTTACATATAGATTTACTAACTTTAAATTAATGTAAATTATCAAAATAAAAATATCATATTACATGAACTAAATATATATAAATATTTATCTTAATTATAGACAATATTCATGAAAATATAAAAAATATACGACCAAATAATTGATTTGTAACAACTATTATAAAATTATTAAATATTGCATCAATGCATATATATGCATCAAAATAGCATAATTATTGCAAATTGTTTTTTAGATGCGTATAAAAATCTGTATTTTATTAATGTATATTAAATATCCTTAACGATATGGTTATTAATTTTTTTATATCAATATTAATTATGTCATAAAAAATATAGATATTGTCATGTATTTATTCAAGATAACAATCTATATTATATAGATATAGATTTACAGTTATGAAAATTATTTTTCATTCATAATATGTATAAACACAAATTAAAATGATAGCAAACTTATAGTTGCTCCTTATTATATTTGTATTTGATGATAAACATATTTATTAAATTGGGATAAAGTTATGCCATTTCAATTATTACAAACAGATGGCGACGCTCGCCTTGGTAAACTTATTTGTAACCGAGGAATAGTAGAGACACCTACTTTTATGCCAGTAGGAACCTATGGATCGATAAAAGCGTTAACCTCAGAAGATATTGAGGGAAGTGGAACGCAAATTATTTTAAGTAATACTTTTCATTTATGGTTACGTCCTGGTTTAAATATCATAAAATTACATGGTAGCTTACATAAATTCATGAATTGGACGGGTCCTATAATTACAGATTCTGGGGGATTTCAGATATTTAGTTTAAGTAAAATGTGTACGGTTACAAGAGAGGGAGTATACTTTAAAAGTCCTATCGATGGTCAGATTGTGTTTTTAACCCCGGAGAAATCCATAGAAATTCAACATGGTTTTCAATCTGATATAGTTATGATATTTGATGAATGTATATCTTATCCTTCCACTTGGAATGATGTAAAAAAATCAGTAAATATATCCTTAAATTGGGCTGAGCGTAGTCGTTTACATTTTAATACATTATATAATTCAAATATGTTGTTTGCTATCATTCAAGGAGGTATGTATGAAGATTTAAGAGATATATCAGCAAAAGAATTAATCAATATTGGTTTTGATGGATATGCGATAGGGGGATTATCAGTAGGTGAACCAAAAAAAGAAATGTATCGTATTTTATCTCATATATGTAAAATAATTCCTAAAAATAAACCACGTTATTTAATGGGTGCCGGAAAACCAGAAGATTTGTTAGAGGCTGTGCGGCAGGGCGTTGATATGTTTGATTGTGTTATACCAACTCGCAATGCTCGTAATGGATATTTGTTTGTTTCTGATGGAATAATTAAAATTCGTAATGCACAATACAAACAAGACATTTCTCCAGTAGATAAAAACTGTGATTGTTATACTTGTCAGAATTATAGTCGTTCGTATTTACATCATTTAGATCGTTGTAAAGAAATTCTTGGTGTGCGTTTAAATACTATTCATAATTTAAGATATTACCAACGTTTAATGGAGGCATTGCGTCAAGCTATAAAAATGAAATCGTTACAAAATTTTATTGATGTCTTTTATAAGCGTGTTGATTGTATGTAACACTAATTTATAAATTTAATATTTTTATATTATACTAGCAACAAAACTATTCTATAAATGGGAAATAGAAATGAATATATTTATTAATGCTGCTTGGGCAAGCGTCAATTCCAATTCTCAAGGTAATCCATATTCCTTAGTAATCATGTTAACAGTATTTGCTGGAATTTTTTATTTTATGATTTTTAGACCGCAACAAAAACGTAATAAAATTCATAAAGAATTATTAAGTTCTATCTCTAAAGGAGATGAAGTTTTAACTAATGGGGGATTAGTGGGTCTTGTAGTTAAAGTTACAGAAACAGGTTATATATTTATTATTCTGAATGAAAAGAATGATGGCAGTGGTAATGAAGTATTAATTAAGCGTGATTGCGTTACTGCTATTTTACCTAAAGGTACTATGAAAGTATTATAATTTATAATTTTTATCTAGTTTGAGATCAAATCTGGTGTTAAATAATTATCCGTTATGGAAGTATCTTGTAGTTATGTTAATATTTATTATTAGCATGATTTATGCTTTGCCAAGTTTATATAGATATCACCCTACAATATACATTACTCAATGTGTTCCAGAAACAGTCCATCAAAAATTTGATAATATTGTGTTATGTCAAATTAAAAAAATATTGGAAAGCGCAGAGATAATTAATAAGTCTATTGCGTTACAATCAGATAAAATTTTGATACAATTTTTGTATGAACAAGATCAACTTCAGGCGTATCAAAAATTATCAACTATTTTTTCAAAAAAATATCAGATTTTCCTTTGTACTACTCCGGCTATACCGCATTGGTTGTCTGTAATAAAAGCTAAGCCTATAAAATTAGGATTAGATTTGTGCGGTGGGATATATTTTATAATACACGTAAATACGGAAACTATATTGGATAAATTACAATCACAATATATTGATTCTTTAAGAACGACTTTATTTGAAAAAAAAATTCCTTATATGACAGTATGTAAAATTGAAAATCACGGAATTGAAATTAATTTTCAAAACTCTAATTATAGAAATAAAGCAATTGCACCATTATCTAAAATAGATAATGATTTAATTTTACATAAGATAGAAACTAACAAACTACATGTGATTTTTTCTGAAAGAAAAAAATACACAATGTGTGAATATGCAATGCAGCAAAACTCTACTATTTTACGTCATCGTATACACCAGTTAGGAATTGCCGATCCATTAGTACAACGTCATGGAACTGATCATATTATTATAGAATTGCCTGGCTTTCAAGATATTGAAAAAGTTAAAGGGATACTTGGTACAACTGCAAGTCTGGAATTTCGATTAATTAATTCAGCAATAAGCGAATTTGAAATAAATAATAATTTAATTCCAGAAGATTCTGAAATAAAATTAAGTAACAATGGATATTTGGTGCCGTTATATAAACGGATAATTTTATCTGGAGATAACATTGTTAATTCTAGTATTAGTTTAGATGAATACAATCGTCCTCAGGTAAATATTACTTTAGATAAAACAGGTAGCACCATAATTTCTAATTTTACTAAAGATAATATTGGCAAATCAATAGCTACTTTATTTGTCGAATACAAAGATAGTGGAAAAAAGGATTTTAAAGGCCATACTATATTCACTAAATATGAACAAGTTATTAATATTGCTACTATTCAATCTCAATTAAGTAATAATTTTCGTATTATTGGTATTAGCAATTTTAATGAAGCGCGTCATCTTGCGTTGTTATTACGTATGGGAACTTTAGTGACACCTATTTATGTTGAAGAAGAACGAGTCATTGGTCCTGTGCTCGGTAAACAAAATATTGAGCAAGGATTTACCGCATGTGCTTTAGGGATATTAACTTCTGTATGTTTTATGATTTTATGGTATCGTTATTTTGGATTAATCGCTAGTGTTGCCCTCATTGCTAATTTAGTACTTATAATCAGTGCAATGTCTGTAATTCCAGGAATAGTATTGACTATGCCAAGTATAGCAGGGATAATATTAACTTTATCTGTAGCTGTAGATGCAAACGTATTAATCAACGAAAGAATTAAAGAGGAAATAAAACAAGGTAAACCAGTACAATATGCGATATATACAGGATATCGCAAAGCACTTACTAGTATTGTAGACGCAAATATTACGACTATTATTACTTCTATTATATTATATTTAATTGGTACAGGACCAATTAAAGGGTTCTCTATTACTACTATTATTGGAGTGGGGACGTCAATGTTTACATCTGTTGTTGGAACTCGCGCTATTGTTAATTTAGTTTATGGAAAAAGACGCATGAGTAAGTTATCTATTTAATTATTTAAGTTTTTAAACTATATATTAATTAATACATTTTAATTAAATTTCTTAAAATGCATAACACTTGTTATAAAATTTATGATTTTCTTGCATGGAAACGCGCAGTATTATTTTTGTCTGTATTTTTATTTTTGATCTCATGCTGTACTGTAATAACTCGTGGTTTTAACTGGGGATTAGAATTTACCGGAGGTATGTTAGTTGAAATTGTTGTAGAAAAAGATATTGATCTTACTAATATTTACAATATTTTAGTTCAATCAGGATTCAAAAAACCTATAGTACACCATTTTGGTTCTTCTCAAAATATAATGATTCAATTACCATTAGATCCTAATGAAAACAAGGGCAATCAAAATATCATTAATAATATCATACATGTCTTAAGACAAGGAATTGTTCAAAATTTTTTTATTAAACAAGTGAATTGGATTGGTCCGAGTGTTAGTAGTAAATTAATAAATACAGGAGTAATAGCTTTATTAGTTGCATTAATATGTATTTTAATCTATATAACGCTTCGTTTTGAATGGAGGTTAGCAACTGGAGTGGTTATATCTTTAATACATGATATAATAATCATTATAGGTGTATTATCTTTACTTTCTACAAAAATAGATTCGACTATTATCGCTGCTTTAATGTCGGCAATCGGTTACTCTATTAATGATAAAATTGTTATTTTTGATAGAATTCGAGAAAATTTTTGTCGTATATCCGGAGTAAAATCTGTAGATATATTTAATATTTCATTGAGTCAAGTACTAAGCAGAACTGTCATAACTTCGGTGACAACTGTTATAGTATTGTTAATATTACTGATTTTCGGGGGGGCTATGTTACGCGGATTTGCAGTAACTTTATTATTTGGTACTATTATTGGCACAGTATCTTCTATATATATAGCCTCTATCTTAGCGTTTCAATTTGGTACTGCACGTGATCATTTTATAAAAATAAATAAACCAAACAAAATATATTATTACTAATATTTATATATTTAGTTAATGAACACTGAAAGTATAATAACATTTTGCAGTTATAGTAGCAATTGGTAGGTGCTGTTGCTTATATAAGTGTGTTTCAAAATACAGTTTATAATACATGTATGATTATATTTTAAATATAAATATAAATTGTATCCGTAATAATGTTATACATGCATTACGCTAAATATATATAAATATAATCATCAATAAAAATTATTATCACAACATATAAACAAGTGTTCTTTAATATATTATCTTGCGATCAAGAATTAGCTGTGATTATTTTATATTATATAAGTATCGCATGTATGATTGTAATCTTAATATTCACTAAATAAATTATAGTATCATGATGTGATTAATAGATTAAAAGAATAGTACTTTCTTAATATTGAATTAAATTATTGTTGTTTTTAATAATAAAAGTCAGTTCATATAAAAATATATTTAGTTTCACTACTTCATGATGCTATGACAGATAATATCATATCACACGACAAAATATTTTTGACACGAGCTTTGCAATTAGCACGGAAAGGACGTTTTACCACAATGCCGAATCCTAATGTAGGGTGTGTTATAGTGCATAATAGTAAAATCGTAGGAGAAGGATATCATATACGAGCTGGAGAAGCGCATGCTGAGATAAATGCTTTGCGTGTTGCTGGAAATTTATCACAAGGAGCAACTGCTTATATTACTTTAGAACCATGCAGTCATTATGGGCGTACTCCTCCTTGTACTACTGCATTGATTAATGCGGGAATTAGACGCGTTGTTGTAGCTATGTTAGATCCTCATTTTTACGCAAGAGGGCGCGGGTTATATGTGCTGAGGCAAGCAGGTATTGAAGTGCATCATCATAACTTGATGTTACCTGAGGCTGAATTGATAAATCAAGGGTTCCTTAAACGCATACGCACTGGATTGCCATGGGTTAAATTAAAATTAGCAGCATCTCTCGATGGTAGAACAGCTATGTCTTCTGGAGAAAGTAAATGGATTACGTCTATTCAATCACGTCAAGATGTACAACATTTCCGCGCAGAAAGTGATGTTATTCTTTCTACTGCTAGTACTGTTTTAGCGGATAATCCAAAATTAAATGTACGTCGGGCATGTTTTTCAAAGAAGATGAAACGTATTTATGCTAATCATCAAATTAGACAACCATTGCGTGTTATTATTGATAGTACAAATAGAATTCTTCCTTCGCATCGTACAGTACGATGCGAAGGAAGAATTCTGCTTGCTCGTTTAAAAAAAGACCATCGAAATTGGCCCCCATCAGTAGAACAATTATTATTATCATCAATTAATTACCATGGCCATTATCAAATTAACTTAAAAGAACTTATGCAGCATCTTGCATGTCGTGAAATTAATAATATTTGGGTAGAAGCAGGAGCTACTTTTTCAGGAATATTACTAGATATTGGATTGGTAGATGAACTTGTTTTATACCAAGCTATAAAATTTTTAGGGTCTGATGCACGACCTTTATGTTTCTTACCAAATATCAAATGTCTTAATGATAGTAAATCTTTTAAGTTAATTGATATAAAAAATATTGGACCAGACATTCGTTTAAGATTAATACCAAAGGATATGTGATATTATTTTATTTATTCAGTGTATTAATGGTATATTACAATATGTTTATCTGTAAATATGAATAGTATAATTATATAGTAGCTAAATAATAAGGATTATCATGAAAGTTATTGAGAGTGATATTACTGCAAATACAGCGAAAATTGCTATTGCTGTTGTTCGGTTTAATCGTTTTGTTAATAATAATTTACTTGAAGGGGCTTTAGATATTTTAAAGAGAATCGGGCATGTACACGATGAAAATATAACTATAATTTGGGTCCCAGGTGCTTATGAATTGCCATTAATCGCAAAGGCATTAGCTGTGAGTCGTAAATATGACGGAATAATAGCCTTAGGCACAGTTATTCGTGGGCTTACTGCTCATTTTGAATTTATCTCAAAAGAATGCAGCTCTGGTTTATCTAATGTTTCTATGGAAAATACCTTACCTATTGGATTCGGATTACTTACTACAGATAATATTAGTCAAGCTATAGAACGTTCAGGTATTAAATCTAACAATAAGGGATCAGATGCTGCTTTGGCTGTTTTAGAAATGATTAATTTATTGAAAATGATTGAAAAATAGTTGTCTTATATAGGTTTATAAAAGGAATGATGTGAAAGAAATTAGTAGAAGACGTGCTCGGGAGTGTGCATTACAAGCGTTGTATTCCTGGCAATTATCTAAAAATAATGCTAAAGAAATAGAGAATTATATTATAACAGAACAAAAGATTCAAGGTTTCAATATTTCCTATTTTCATGAATTATATGTTGGAGTAATAAGTTGTGCTGAAGAACTGGACAAATTAATGATACCATATTTGTCCAGAAGTTTGGAAAAATTAGGTTATATTGAACATTCGGTGTTGCGCATTGCATTATTTGAGCTTACTAAATGTAGTGATATACCATATAAAGTTGCTATTAATGAGGCAATTGAGCTTGTAAAAATTTTTGGGGCTGAGAAAAGCCATACGTTTATTAATGGAGTACTAGATAAAGTAGCTGCTCAAATTTGTGTTCAAAAAAATCATTATACTATTAGTAAATAACATGTTTTTTATAGAATAAAAACTAAATTTAAAAGTGTAATAATTGTTTTTCATTAATTAATAAACTAATAGATGTGTACCAATATTAATATGATTAAATATGATTAAAAATGTGAAATTATCTCGAATATGGTATTTATTTGCTACTGGTTTTGGGTTAGGACCAATTTCTTGGTTACCAGTAGGGACTGCAGCGTCATTATTAGCAATACCAATATGGTGGATATTAATGTATTTATTTTCATATCAGTTTTATTTTTTGTTCTTAATTTTTGCAATAGGGATAGGTATATTTTTTTGCGATCAAGCTAATCAAATAATTGGCGTCCATGATCATAAATCGATTGTATGGGATGAATTTGTTGGAATGTGGACTACATTAATTATAGTACCGATACATAGTTGGTCATGGACAATTATCGCATTTTTTTTATTTAGAATATTAGATATAATAAAACCTTGGCCAATTTCCTGGTGTGATCGTAAAATAAAAGGTGGATTTGGAATTATTATTGATGATGTATTATCAGGAGTTATGTCAGCTTGCATTATTTTAATCTTAATGATTTTATAGCATTAAAACGCTATGCATAGCGTTTTAATGCATCCATTTTATAATTTTTCTATAAATGCCTATACTATCTAATCCAAGATCAGAAAGTATTTCTGATTGTGAACCTTGAGAAATAAAAAAATCGGGTAAACCAATATTTAAAACAGGAATTGATAACTTATTCTTCATGACAAATTCATTTACTCCGCTTCCTGCGCCACCTATTATTGTATTTTCTTCTAATGTAATTAGAACTTGATGATTTTTAGCAAGGTTTTTTATTAATTTTTCATCTAATGGCTTAACAAATCTCATATCTACTAATGTCGCATTTAATTCAGATGCAACATTATAAGCTGACTGCAACAAAGTTCCGAAATTAAGAATAGCGATATAATTGCCTTGACGACGTATCACACCTTTACTTAATGGTAATACATATAATTTGTTTACATTTGAATTGCCAGGCGCAGCATATCCTTTAGGATAACGTACAACACTAGGTCCATATCGATAGCGATATCCTGTATACAACATAAGTTTGCATTCATATGCATCGCTTGGAGTCATGATAATCATATTTGGGATACAACGTAAATATGATAAATCAAAAGCACCTTGATGAGTTTGTCCATCTGCCCCCACAATACCTCCTCGATCGACAGCAAATAGCACGGGTAAATTTTGAATTGCTACATCATGAATTACTTGATCATATGCACGTTGTAAAAATGTTGAGTAAATAGCGACAACAGGTTTATAACCTGCTATAGCTAGTCCAGCGGCAAAAGTCACAGCATGTTGTTCAGCAATCGCAACATCGAAATATTGTTTTGGGTTTTTCTGAGAAAACATACTCATTCCAGAACCTTCTCGCATCGCGGGCGTAATCCCTATAATTTTATTGTCATGAGCTGCAATTTGGCATAACCAATCACCAAAAATTGCAGAATAAGTTGTATTTTTAGGGTTTTCTATAGGTAACGATCCGATTTTAGGGTCAAATTTGGGTACTGCATGCCATTTAATGGGATCTTTTTCCGCAGGTTTATATCCATAACCTTTTTTAGTAATAATATGTAAAAATTGAGGGCCTTTCATATTGCGCATATTTTTTAAAGTATAGACTAATTCTAATACATTATGCCCATTGATAGGTCCAATATAATTAAAACCAAGTTGTGAAAATAATGAACTTGATGCGCTAAAATTTTCAATTTTGTTATTATTATTTAATTTTACAGTGGAATATATTTTTTTTGAAAAAATATGTGCATGATGATTATTTAATGCTCCTACATTTTCTGAAATCGACATTTCATTATCATTTAAAATAATTAATAAATCAGATTTCATAGACCCAGCATGATTCATTGCTTCAAAAGCCATACCAGCAGTTATTGCCCCGTCTCCTATCACGCATACTGTTCGACGTCCTAACATTTCTCGTTCTGCGGCTACTGCTAATCCTAACCCTGCGCTAATAGAAGTAGAAGAATGTCCTACTGATAATACATCGTATTCGCTTTCATCGCGACAAGGGAATGGATGTAATCCATTCCGCTGTCTAATACTAAAAATACGTTCACGTCTCCCCGTAAGAATTTTATGTGGATATGCTTGATGCCCAACGTCCCAAATTAAATAATCAAATGGAGTATTATATACATAATGCAATGCTACAGTCAGTTCGATAGTTCCTAATCCCGACGCAAAATGTCCACTAGATCTGCTAACACTAGTTAAAAGATATAGACGTAATTCATGACATAATGCTATTAAATTATCTTCAGATAATTGTCGTAGTTCTTTGGGAGTATTGATTAAACCTAATAGAGGATATTTATTTAAATTACAGTTCATTTTAAATTTATTTAATATTATATGCGTAATATTAATTGTTATGTGTAATGATATAACGTGAAAATTCGGATAAAGTATTAATGTTGTAACCTAATTTTGAAATGTATTTTAAAGATGTTAGTGACTCACAATATAAATCTTGAGCTTTAGTGCGAGCGGTTCTTAATCCTAATGATTTGGGATAAGTATTTGTATCATCATATTTTGATTGTATACTATGCGTTTTTTTTTCTTTTTTATTATATGCATGTGAAATGTCAATAATGTCGTCTTGTATTTGAAAAGCTAAACCTATAGTTGTGGCGTAATGATCTAGATGTGCTAATACGTCGTAGCTTTTATTTCCAGCGGCTAAAGCTCCAATACGAACCGCAGCTCGGATTAATGAACTTGTTTTATATTGATATATAGTTTCTAATTGTGTGGCTGATATATTTTTATTATTTTTATTGATCAGATCTAAAGACTGTCCTAAGCACATTCCGTTAGCCCCGCTGGCAGAGGCTAATGTAGCTATCATTTTTAAACGATCCCGATCTGGGATGGTTGGCATATGAGCTTCTGTAAGAATAGTAAAAGCCAATGCATGTAGAGCATTTCCTGCTAAAATAGCGATATCTTCACCAAACTTTACATGACAGGCAGGATGGCCTCTGCGCAATTTATCGTTATCCATAACAGGTAAATCGTCATGAATTAAAGAATAAGCATGCATGCATTCAACAGCTGCGGCTGGAGCGTTGAGATTGGACGATCTGATGCCAAATAATTTTCCTGTTTGATAAACTAAAAAAGGCCTCAATCGCTTTCCTCCTAATAAAACGCTATAACGTATTGCTTTCATAAGAAGAGACGTATCCTGTTTGAGAAACATAAACAGATAACGTTTGATAGCGTTATCCACTTGTTTATGACTATTACGTAACTTATTAACAAAATTAATCATAAATTTGGCTTATTACTGTACCATAAAAACAAGGTACTATGTAGTAGTGTGTATTTGAATGACACGCGTACACATCAATGATATTATACGATAAAAATATCCATATGCTATTATAATTATAATTATTTTACAAATTTGTATATTGATTATGTATGTATGATAATACAATATAAACAGTTTATTATGATTTTCACGCATTGACATAAAGAAATTGACTATAAATAGTAATATTTATTTAGTCTAAATAGATATTTAATGCATTGTGGTTTGTCATGCGTTTTGTTAGTGTTTAAAACACGTATATGAAAATAATCATTAAATTTTCACCAGAAATTACAATAAAAAGTCGTACTGTGCGAATTTTTTTCATAAAAATTCTTATTAAAAATATTAGAACTATTTTCAAAAAAAATAATGAATTAGCATCAATTATACGTCATTGGGATTATCTTGAAATAGAATGTAGCAATAACCAAAAAATATATACTATTTTAATGAATGTTCCTGGTATTCATCATTTTTTATTGGTTAAAGAGAATATATTTAATTCTTTGCAAGATATTTATGAAAGAATTATATTTAGCCTGCATCATGATTTTAAATTATCAGGAAAAAGCTTTTGCGTACGAGTTAAACGTCGGGGTAAACATGATTTTACTTCTCAAGAAGCTGAACGTTATCTAGGGAATAAATTATGTCAAAACATAAGTAATCTTAGGGTTAATTTAACAAAACCTGATAATACTGTGAATTTGGAAATTAAGGATAATAAACTTTTTGTGGTTATTAAGCGTTGCGCAGGATTAGGAGGATTGCCGATAGGTACGCAACAAGAGCTTTTATCTTTAATTTCAGGGGGATTTGATTCAGCTGTTGCTAGCTATATGTTAATCCGTCGGGGATGTAAAGTTAATTATTGTTTTTTTAATTTGGGCGGAACTATGCATACTATTGAAGTATGTAGAGTGATATATTTTTTATGGAATAAATTTAGTAGTTCTCATAAAATAAAATTTATTTCTATTGATTTTTCAGAAGTAATTAAAGAGATTATCTCTAAAATAAAAGATAACCAAATAGGAGTAGTGTTAAAACGTATGATGATACGTTCTGCTTCATTGATAGCTAATCGTTGGAGAATTACTGCATTAATAACAGGTGAAGCGCTAGGACAGGTATCTAGTCAAACTTTAAGTAATTTAACATTAATTAATAGCGTATCTGATCGTGTAATATTGCGTCCTTTGATTTCTTATGATAAAGAAAAAATTATCGATTTAGCTCGAAAAATAGGTACTGAAATATATTCAAAATCTGTTCCGGAATACTGCGGAATAATATCAAAAAAATCAACTATAAAAACAACAAAACAACGCATCGAATTAGAAGAAAGTAATTTTGATTTTAATATATTAGATCAAGCAATATCTCAATCTTATGTAATAGACGTACAAGATATTCCAGAAAAAATAATAAATCAACATTTATATGAAGTAGAAACTAAAAAAATATTAAATTGCAATGATATAGTATTAGATATACGTACAGAAATTGAACAAAAAAGAAATCCTCTTTATTTAATTGATATAGAAATAAAAAAAATACCTTTTTATAAGTTGATTGATCAATTTGCTGAATTAGATCCAAACAAAATATATTTGTTGTATTGTGATCATGGCATAATGAGTCGATTACAGGCGATGTATTTATATAAACAAGGATTCCGTAATGTAAAGATTTATCGACCAATACGTTAATGTTATGGTTCTATTATGTTATAAAAAAATATTTTAATAGAAAAATTTTAATTAATAGTGAGCATGTTTAACTTAGTTTAAGAATAAATTATTAATAAAAATATGCTATTTTGTAGTAGAGATTGTAATATTACTTTTAGTATTTTTAATACTAAAAGTAGGTTTTAATTTGTTAATTACAGTTAACATAACCATAAAAAAATTTATGGTGATGATGTAAAAAGAAATAACACAGTTTATTTGATATTTATCATAATATTTTATGTGTTGTATTAGTAATAGTACATGCGATTCTGTTCTGATTATGAATCTAATTCCATCGTATTAAAAATGATTAATGTAGTGTATGGGTGATAACCATACATAATGAAGATATAATTAACGCAAAAAATAGAACCAACCATATTCCTTTTATTTCTAATAAAAATCCGCCTAAAGTTCCTCCGAATCCTACTCCTAAAAATTGACCAATGGAATAAATACTAATGGTAGTGCCTTTGTATTTATTTGGTGATTCTTTACTAATCAAAGTAGGTAATATTGTTTCTATTAAACTGAATGCTATAAAAAATAATTGCATTCCAAATAAAAATATACACAAATGCATATTTGTTAGCATAATTAATTCAGATAAAAATAAAGTATTCATGCAAACAATTAATGTTTTTTTTGCGCAATTTTTACCCTTGGAGTAGACAATATATATTAATACTGTGATTACAGATATTATCATAATAATACTATAAATTTTCCAATGTATACTAAGGGGGAATCCTAAGTTAATTATTGCTTTAGGTAAGGCAAAAAAATTTAACATTAAAATAGTATGTACAAAAAATATCCCAACATTTAATTTTATTAGTTGCGTATGAGTTAGTATTTGTTTAATATTGCGAAATATAATAAATAAATTTTCATTATTTTTTTTAGTATTAGAAGGAATCGGCGGTATAATAATATAGGTTAAAAATATAGCTAATATAGCTAATATAGTAATACTATGAAATAATCCATGTAATCCAAACATATCAGTAATAATTGGACCGAAAATCATAGAAGTAGCAAAAGTTACACCAAAACTCATTCCAATTGAAGCCATAGCTTTTATGTGATGTTGTTCTTGTACTGAATTTAATAATAAAGCTATCAGTGAGCTACTAATAGCCCCTGATCCTTGTAGAGCTCTCCCAATAATAAGCCCCCAAATATTATTGGTAGTTGCCGCTATCTCACTGCCGAGAGCAAATAAAACTAACCCCATGATAATAACAAATTTATAACCAATTTTATCAGACATTAATCCAAACGGTAATTGAAAAATTATCTGCATTAAACCATATATTCCAATAGCTATACCTAGCAAACTACCATTTACTCCTTGTAAGGAAGTAGCGTGAATAGTTAAAACGGGTAGAATCATAAATATTCCGGCCATTCGAAATGCGAATATTATGCTGAGCCCCAGTATAAAATGTAATTCTTTTTTAGTCATGATTTCTTTATAATGTGTAAATATTTTGAAAATATATTGAGTGTACTACCGTACAAGTAATGATTACATGAATATTTTAAATAGAAATTTTTCAATATTTATAAATTTCGTACTATTATTATTCATTTAAATCTGATAATTTCTAAATATAGTGTAATCATAATGATATTGTTTAGACTGAAAATAAAATATGATCTAAGGATAAAAGTAAATTTAAAGATACCACGATGATAATAGATAATAAAAACATTTTCTTTGCCCATAAACTATCATTATTGATTATTTTATAACCATAATATCCCATGTATAACCACCACAAGTTCATAATGCTGATGATTATTAAAAAGATATAACTAGCATACCCCATAGTGGTAAATAATATAGTAGCTATAATAAATCCTATAATATACATAACTATATGGTTTCTAGTCAACTCTACTCCTTTTTTAAAAGGAAAAGTTGGAACGAAAGCTGCTTTGTAGTCATGAAAATTCAAGATAGCGATGGAATAAGAATGCGGAATTTGCCATAAACTAAAAATTATTAATAATATTACAGCTCCTATATCAAATCGATGTGTAGCAGTGCAATATCCAATTACTGGCGGCATCGCTCCTGAAATACTCCCAACTATTGTACTATAAATAGATATGCGTTTCATCCATAAACTATATACACCAACATATATGAATAGCCCTACTGCTGCCAAATATACTGTCAAAAAATTTTTTGTAAGGATCAAAAATACAAAACCAAATATGCCTAAAATTACTGCATATAATATACTTGCGTTTAAAAAGGATTTACTGTGTTTTACTAATACTCTATTTTTAGTTCTTTCCATAACTGCATCAATATCCCGATCAATAATATTATTTAATACACAGCTAGAAGCCATAACTAACGTTATCCCTATAGCCATTTTGATGAATATAGGGTAATGCACATAGTGTCGTGATGCTATTAAAAATCCTCCTATAGAGGACATTAAATTTCCTGCAACAATTCTTGGTTTTATGAGGTATAAAAAATATTTTATCATACAAATCAATTGTCTTGTTTAAATCATCAAATTATGATGTAAATGTGTCATAATCCATATACTGCCCAACACTAAAATAAAAACGATAAATACTGTAAATATTAAAGATATCACGTTCCACGCTTGATGAGATGTGTTTCCTAAATGTAAAAAGAAAATTAAATGAATAAAAATCTGAATTACTGAACAAAATATAATAATATTTATTAATATTTTTTCATTTGTTGTGTTGTATGCGGTCATAAAAAACGGAATAATTGTCAAAATTATAGATAATACAAATCCAATCAAATATGACTTATGTGTATTACTACGTTTCATTAATCATAATACTCCTATTAAATATACCTCGGTAAATACACATATCCATATAATATCGATAAAATGCCAAAATAAGCTTAAACATTGTAGTCGTATGTGGTTGACGTGTGTTAATCCTTCATACACAATGTGGATAATCATTACTGCCATCCAAATGAGACCCGCTATTACGTGTAGACCGTGAGTCCCAACTAAAGTAAAAAATGAAGAAAGAAACGCACTTTGGCATGGATTATTTCCTGATTTAATTAAATGGTAAAATTCATAACTTTCCATACCAATAAAACATAGTCCTAATAAGAAAGTTATTCCTATCCAAATATTTACTTGTTTTGTACATGATTTTTCTGTATATATCATAACTTTACCGTAAGTAAGACTACTTAATAATAAACAAAAAGTTTCTATGAAGACAAACGGTAATTCAAATATGTCCTTACCTGAAGAAAAATCTGCTGTATTGTTATGTAATACTGAATATATTGCAAATAAACTTGCAAATAAAATACAATCACTCATTAGGTATAACCAAAAACCAAATATTGTTTTTGTATTCAAATTATTATGTTGATGTGTTGTTAACATATTCAATTTCTTTAATTTTATCTACTGGTACATAATATTCTGTATCATCATTAAATGTGTGGATAATCCAAGTTGCTATTATTCCAAACATACTGACAATAACAAGCCACCATATATACCAAATCATACCAAATCCAAATGCTAAACTGAAAAAAGATATCAAAATGCCAGAATAAGTATTTTTAGGCATATGTATAGATTGATATTGATTAAGATAAGAGTATATATTTTTGTTGTTTTCTACATACCAAAAAACATCACGATCATCGCTGATTATAGGAATAATCGCAAAATTGTAAAACGGCGGAGGAGAAAAGACAGCCCATTCTAAAGTAGATCCATTCCATGGATTTCCAGTTAAATCTTTATATTCATTGCGATTTATAATACTGATTGTTATTTGGATACATTGACAGATGATACCCAATCCGATTAAGATAGTACCTATCGAAGCTGTTATTAACATTGATGCAAATATCGAATCAATGTTTTGGCTTAATCGACGAGTCATGCCCATGAAACCTAAAATATACAATGGCATAAATGCCACATAAAATCCAATGATCCAAAACCAAAAAGCGCGTTTCCCCCATTGTTCGTTTAAAACATAACCAAAAGCTTTAGGAAACCAATAGGTGGCACCAGCAAAACAACCAAATAATACACCTCCAATGATAACATTGTGGAAATGAGCGATCAGAAATAAACTGTTATGTAATACGAAGTCAGCTCCAGGTACTGCTAATAATACCCCGGTCATCCCTCCGATGGAAAACGTAATGATAAATCCAATGGTCCACAGCATCGAGGAGTTAAAAATAATTTTTCCTCGATACATGGTAAATAACCAGTTAAAGACTTTGACTCCAGTTGGAATAGCGATTATCATAGTCATGATACCAAAAAATGCATTAACATTGGCACCCGCTCCCATAGTAAAAAAATGATGCAGCCATACGCAAAAAGACAATACGGTAATAGCGATAGTAGCCCATACCAAAGAAGTATATCCAAATAATTTCTTTTGTGAAAAAGTGGAAACAATTTCTGAGAATACACCGAATACAGGTAATACTAAAATATATACCTCCGGATGGCCCCAAGCCCAGAATAAATTTATGTACATCATCATATTTCCACCCAAATCGTTAGTAAAAAAATGGGTTCCCAGATAACGATCTAATGTTAATAGGGCAACAGTAACCGTTAAAATCGGAAACGCTGCAATGATTAATGTATTTGTACATAAAGCGGTCCAAGTAAAAACTGGCATTTTCATCATTGATAATCCTGGGGCTCGCATATATAAAATTGTAGTAAAAAAATTTATACCAGTTAAAGTAGTGCCTATTCCGGATATTTGTATACTCCATATCCAATAATCAACACCAACACCAGGACTGTATTCTTTACTGGATAATGGAGGGTACCCCGCCCACCCTGTTTGAGCAAATTCTCCTATTCCTAACGAAAGATTAATTAAAATTACACCTACCATAAACAACCAAAAACTTAGAGAATTCAAAAAAGGAAAAGCGACATCTCTTGCTCCAATTTGTAATGGAACCACTAAATTCATTAATCCCACCACAAATGGAGTAGCCATAAATATAATCATGATTACTCCATGAGCAGTAATTACTTGGTTATAATGATGAGCTGAAAGGAATTCATATGATCCAGAAGAAGATAAAGCTTGTTGCGCTCTCATCATGATTGCATCAGCAAATCCACGTAAAAACATGATACATGAGACTACAATATACATGATGCCGATTTTTTTATGATCTACAGAAGTAAACCATTCATCCCAAAGATATTGCCATTTATTATAATATGTAATGATACCAATAAGCATGATTCCAATAAAAATAATTACGATGATCGTAGACATAATCACTGGATCTTCATATGGAATAGAATGTGTTGTTAGTTTTCCAAACATCACTTTATTATCCTTATATATTTATAATATTTATCAAAAACAATCATACTTATATTAAAACTATAAATTACAAGTTAAACATGTTTTCTTTTTTGATGTGTAAATTTACTAATTACATTATAAAACAGGTTAGGTTGTACGCTAGAAAAATAGATTACTGGGTCATGTTCACTGGGTTGAGCTAATTCTTCATATATTGACATATTATTAAGGTGATAAGATGATTGTTGAGCTTTTTGTATCCATTGCTCAAATTCTTTTTCAGTGTGTGTAGAAACAACAGTAAATTTCATGCCAGAGAATCCTTGACCACTAAAATTAGACGAAATACCTTTGTACTGACCTGCTACGTTGGCTATTAAATGTAGTTCTGTGCGCATTCCAGCCATTGCATAAATTTGTCCGCCTAATTGAGGAATAAAAAAAGAATTCATGACTGAATTAGAAGTGACGTTAAATTTTATTGGCGTATATGCTGGAAAAACAAGTTCATTAATAACTGCTATATTTTGTTTTGGATAGATAAATAGCCATTTCCAATCCAATGATATAACATCAATAATTATTGGTTGCGCAACAGAAGATACAATAGGTTTTTTAGGGTCTAATTTATGAGTGGAATTCCAAGTTAAAGTCCCTAAAAAAATAATTATTACAATAGGAACAGACCATACTATAAATTCTATTTTTTTAGAATTTGTCCAATTAGGACTATATTGTATGTTTTTCGGGTTAGATGCTCTATATTTGATGACAAAAAAAATTGTCATCAAAATTACTGGAACAACTATGCTGAGCATTAGACTGAATGCGGTCAATATCAGTGAACGTTCTTCTATTCCAATTTGACCTTTAGGATGTAACAAAACCAAATCGCTGCATCCATTTAATAAGGTTGCTACACCACACAGTAATAATGAAATATACATCTTTTTATATTTACATGCGCTGAATTTCATGCAACAAATGTTAATACAAGTATAAATTTTAAGTTTTTGAATTGAGCGTCCTATCTCAAACTTCCATCGGTGTGAATAGATTAACATATATCTAAAAAATATTCATAATTATTATTTCTTAATAAATCCTAAATATAGTTAGTATATTCATGTCAAAATCAGTTCTATTTCATAATATGGGATAGAATTGAATATATAATTGTTTTGATGGTTTATTGACATATTTGTGCTGCAAGATGTAATTGATTCTGATTTTTTATATTAAATAATTTAAAATGAATGATTTAGTGTATTATTTGTATGCTTATGTAATTAATACAATATCATGATATTAATGTTTACAACATTATTGAAAACTCGGCAAATTAACAATTGATAGAATATGATTAGGATATGAATAATTATTATTAGATACATATATAATCTTGTATATTTTATTGCTGTTTTAATCTATAAAATTAAGAGAAATAAATTAGATGCACGTAGTTACTGAAAATGTTAAAGGTTTATATAGATAGTGTTGTTGTCATTCTGTTTTAAAATGTTTCGCATGCAACATATTATGTCAGATTGCTTGATATACTTTTCTAAAACTATATATATTCATGAATTTTGCATTGGAAAGTGCTTATTGCTTTTTGTCAATTAAAATTGTAGAGCGATTCTTTGTCCAAAAGTAATGACAACATTGCTGAATTACAATTTTTTGAATTTTATTACCAAAAAAATAAATTTGGTCCGTACACTAACATATATATCTGCGTAATAGTAAATTTCATATATACTATCATGGCAGCGGTATATCTACATATAGCGCTGAAAAGGAAATAATATCATAAATTAAAAACTATGAGTAATAGAGATCACTGAAAATTATATTGATATAATAGATTTTGAAAAGATACACAATACATAATTTTAATTTATGTGCATAAATTGAAATGCAGCAGTGGTCCCAATTAGTATTGGGATGTTGTTGTAATAATTTTTAGAAGTAACTAAATTTTATGTAATTAAAAAAAGAGCTGATCGTAGGAAATTATTTTCATATGGGGATAGTGTTTTATGCGATTATCATATAGAATATTTTAAAGTAAGGTGTATAGATATTGCTATTATTTTAAAAAAGTAGAATTTTGAGGTTTCTAAAATTTAATTAGTATTACATCGAATGCTTTAATTTACACAATAACACAGCAATAGAAATGTGCACATAAAAATTAATGAATATATTTAATACAATTACAATAATATTATTATAAATAAAATCATATATACCATTATAAATGGTATATTATTATAATAATAGTGTTGCTTTTCTTGTTACGTTAATAACGTATGTAGTCAAAAATTTACAACAACAAGTTAAGAAAACGTATAATATCAGTATAACATCCAGATTATAATCATTACCTTTATTTTAATAAAAATTTGATTTTGCAGACTAGTGAACATTATGTGCAAGTTGATTATTATTTAGAGTAATTATTTGGAGAATAAACTGATATTGATGATTTTTATTTTATAAATTATCTAATATATTAGGTATATTTTTTATTATAAAAATAATATGATCGTTATGGAATTTATTTAAAATCTTATTTTAGAGAAGCCAGTCACTAATTTTATTCTAGATTAAATAAAAATTATTGATAAAAACTACATTTGATGAATTAATATATTGTAATTAAATTGCTGTGTATTAGAAATGTTAAATTATAAAGAATATTATTATAAATAATAAATACTTTTTATTTTATTCAATTTTGTTCAATTAACAATTGAACGATTGTTATCAATTTACAATATTTTTAGCATATATTTATTGCATACAACAATCAGTTTATATATTTATATATGATAAAATAAGTTATTCATATTAAAACTTTCTATTATGACTCCTAAATGGCTGACTGATAATGAATTGCTAGAAGATTATAACTTCAAGTAATTACTGTAACTAATTAAATATGATTATTAAATTTAGTTTGAAATTTTTTAAAAATTGTATTATATCAGGGTTTACATCACACTTTTTATGTGATTGATATATAATTAAAGAGGATATAGTGCACGTTATGCAATGTTCAAATAACTTTAAAGCGCCTTATTATCATCGTATGGTGGTGGTTCCAACAGTAATAGAGCAGACAATGCGCGGAGATCGTGTATACGATATATTTTCGTTATTACTAAAAGAAAGAATTATTTTTATGACAGGTATGATTGAAGATAATGTGGCTAATTTGATCGTTGCGCAGATGATGTTTTTGGAATCAGAAAATTCAGAAAAAGACATCCATTTGTACATTAATTCTCCGGGAGGAGTGATAACTGCAGGAATGTCGATATACGATACTATACAATTTATAAAACCTGATGTTAGTACATTTTGCATGGGGCAAGCTGCATCTATGAGTGCTTTTTTGTTAGCCTCTGGTGCTAAAGGTAAACGATTTTGTTTACCAAATGCTCGAATAATGATCCATCAACCATTAGGATTTTTTCAGGGACAAGCTACTGATATTGCTATTCATGCCAGGGAAATATTAAAAATTAAAAGCAATATAAATAAACTTATGGCGCAACATACAGGACAATCTATAGATATAATCAGTAAAGATACAGAACGAGATTGTTTTTTATCTGCTGATGAAGCTATGAAATATGGATTGGTAGATTGTGTATTATCTAAACGAATATAAATGCAGGTCACTGTTTTTTGTTATGATCATTATTTGTAGTCTAATCTATATATGAATTTATGATTTGTTTCTAAAGAGTTTTGTAGTTTGTTTTGTATTGATTAAGCGTAAAAGGAAGGATATGAGACTGTGAACGATAATCATCGAAATCATTCAAAAAATACGTTGTATTGTTCGTTTTGTGGAAAAGACCAGAATCAAGTATTAAAATTAATTGCTGGATTATCAGCCCATATTTGCGATACATGTGTTGGTTTATGTAAGGATATAATTAATCAAGAGCTTAAAGATAAAATTATTAACGAAAAATTAGTTGCATTTCCTACACCTTATGAAATTAAGAATTATTTGGATGATTATGTGATTGGACAAGAACATACTAAAAAAGTACTTGCAGTAGCAGTATATAATCATTATAAACGTTTACGTAGTGAAAAAATATATATAAACAATGGTAGTACAGAATTATTGAAAAGTAATATTTTATTGATCGGTCCTACAGGAAGTGGTAAAACGTTATTAGCAGAAACATTAGCGCGTTTCCTTAATGTACCATTTTCTATATCAGATGCTACTACTTTAACAGAAGCGGGATATGTAGGGGAGGATGTAGAAAACATTGTGCAAAAATTATTGCAACGGTGTAGTTATGACGTGAATAAAGCACAACATGGTATTATTTATATAGATGAGATAGACAAAATTTCCAGAAAATCAGAAAATCCTTCTATTACTCGAGATGTATCTGGAGAAGGGGTGCAACAAGCTTTACTGAAGTTGATCGAGGGTACTACAGCTGCTGTGCCTCCACAAGGAGGTCGTAAACACCCGCAGCAAGAGTTTATACAAGTGGATACTACTAATATTCTTTTTATTTGTGGAGGTACTTTTTTTGGTTTGAATCAACTCATACAACAACGTATTAGTAGTAATAAACGTAAAATTGGGTTTCGGGTTTTAGAAAATAACAATATAACACAAAATGATGCGTGTTCATTATTAACACAAATTGAACCAGAAGATTTAATTAAATTTGGTTTAATTCCTGAGTTTGTTGGTCGACTCCCAATAATTTCTACTTTGGATGAACTGGGGGAGAAAGAATTAATTAAAATCTTAACAGAACCAAAAAATGCTTTGATAAAACAATATGAAATACTATTCCATATAGATGGAGTAAAATTAGAATTTTCTGAACCATCATTGATCGCTATTGCTAAAAATGCTATAAAAAGAAAAATTGGCGCCCGTGGACTCCGGGCGATTTTAGAGAATATGTTATTAGATATAATGTATGAATTACCTTCTCAAAGTAATATAGATAGAGTCATAATTGACGAATCAGTAGTGTTTGGATACTCAAAACCACTATTAATCTATAGCAAACATAAATTAGCTCAATCCTAGGTAGTAGTAGATTAAAATTTTATTTAGTAAGGCATGTAGTACTTGTCGTAAATTGAGAATAATTTATAATAAACCATTTAATTATATGAATGTAGATGTAGAATTTTAAAAAATACATGTGAAGTTGTTAATTATCAATGATAAAACATTATATAACTGTGATTATTTATTAGATTGCAAGTTACAATAATGTATTCTTGCAATAGAATAAGACTCTAGCAATTAATTATCTGTGTATTTAAAATTTTTTCCGAATAGAAAAATTTTCATTTCTTTTTCAAGAATTGAACGATCTGCAATATTTATCATATTTAGTTTGTTTTCATTTATTAAAATAGTTTGTTTGTCTTTCCATAGCATCCATGCAATTTTAGAAATATTTTTATAAATATATTTCCCTAATATTCCTGGATAACATGGGGCATCTAATCCTTCAGCATATTTTTTTAAAAAAACACAATAAATTATTTTGGACATTATTAGCAATCTCTCATTAAAAAAAATTATTTTATAAGCATTTGAGCTCTTTAATATTTTAATTATGTTATGGTTGTAATCTTTGCAATATTATGGAAATTGGTTTAGGCAGTCCAATAATTGGGGGATTCATCAAATCATACCAGACTCCATTTTTTTTGTAATTTAATTTTTTGCTTACATTAATCAATATGGGTTTCATTTCTAAATTAATATTGCTTAATTTATGTTTTAAAGTAGATAAGTTGATACGTGGATTATCATGGATATTGTAATATAATAACCATGTATTTAACATTTTAAGGTTGGAAAATTCAGGAAAACAAAACAACCCTTTCCATATTCCTTGAGATGATCGTCTTTCAAGCCATATCATTTTCATTTGATATTGTTGTAGCAATAAAATTAATAACCAGATAGTTTTGGTAAATAATTTTTTTTGAGGTTTTTTCTTAGGATATTGGTGAACACGTTGAGTTAAGAAAGCACGACAACTTTCTTGAAGAGGGCAGTTTTTGCAGACTGGACATGCGTGAGTGCATATTAATCTCCCAAGATCCATCATAGCTTGATTAAAAATTGCTATTTTTACATCAGGAAGTAGTTGTTTGCTTAACGACCATAGTGTGTTATTTATTTGAGATTTGTTTTCTGATAAATAATAATCAAGAGTATAGTATCTAATTAGTATTCGTTTGATATTACCATCAAGAATAGGATAACGTTGATTTAATGTTAATGATAATATGGCTCCTGCAGTAGATTTTCCAATACCAGGAAAAGAAACAAGTATGTCAAAATCTTTTGGAAAACTACCGAAATAATGATCTACGATAATTTTAGCTGTTTTATGTAGATTTATAGCTCGCGTATAATACCCTAGCCCGCTCCATAAAAATAATACTTCGTCTAATTTTGCTTCTGCTAACTGTTGAATTGTTGGAAATTTTGCGATAAATCGTTTATAATATGCAACTACAGTTTTTACTTGTGTTTGTTGTAGCATGATTTCAGATAACCAAGTAGTATACATTGTTTTATTTAGTTGCCACGGTAAATCTTGTGTTTTATGTTTTTGATACCAAAGTAATATTTTTTTTGAAAAAATCAAATCTTTAGTCATATGATTTATGTACTATTTAAAATATAATTAAACGTAATTTGTATGTTTGTGTTATTAATTTGAATTCTTATTAAAAAAATTTTTAAAATTTAAAAATGATTTAATTTCATGATAAATATCATCCGATGTATTTTAAAAAGTAATTATAGACACTTTAATAAAAATAAAGTTTGAATCTAATTTAATAACCAGTATTCCTATTAGGACAAATTTAATAATCATATTACTTAATAATTACTAAAAACATGGTATTCGTATATCAATGTGTGTGCAGCGATAGTTAATAATTATATATATTTTTTATAAAAATTGTTGGTTATTATCGTAGATATTTATTATAACGAACGCAAATACTAAATTTATTAATGTGGCGTGTGTTGATTGATGCGCAACTAATATAAAGATTGATGTATATTAGTCTTTATAATTCTTAGTTTATTTTATTTATACTGATATTTATTTGAAGGGTAATATACGTAACAAAAATATATTTCTTTAAATATTACTTGTTTCATAATATTAAAATTTACCATATTATATATATGATATAAACTTATTGTATAAATAATACAATATAGTTTTTTAGTTGTAATTAAATTATATAAAAATTAATAAAATTAAATGAAAACGAATGTATTATTATTTTCATGTAATGAATATTTTTTTAGATTTTGTGATTTTATTATTATTTAAAAATTACATTTACTAAAAATGATAATTAGCGCATAGAATCGAAAAATTAATATGTTATGTTTAATCACTTTAATTAACCATATTGATGGTTAAAAACTGGTTAATATTTTTTACAAAAATTTATATATATATATATATATTCCTGCTATTCGTTTAAAAATACAATATATTTTTATTGTATTTTTAAACGTTATTATTTACGATATATTTCATAATGTACAATAAAAAAAATGATTGTTAAAATTTTTATAAATGATGTTATTAATGTAGTTAATGTATGACGGTATACTTAATTATTATTTTTTTTATTTGCATTTATATAGAGGTATTATTTCTTATATTTAAGCCTGATTTAACCAACTTTTTAAAATTACTCCAGCTGCAAGCGCATCGATTTTGATATTTTGTTTAGCGCATGAATAATTATAATAATGTTTAACATAATCTAAACGTGCCTCACTTGTACTAAAACGTTCATCATGCATTTTAACTGTAACAGCAGGAATTTGTTCTTTTAGTTGTTTAGCAAATCTTTTTGCTAAAATAGTAATAGGTTGTTCACTGCCATCTGTATTTAAAGGTAACCCCACTACCAATATCATTGGTTTCCACATATGATAAATATTCTGTATATGGATCCAATTAGGCATACCAGATCTCGACTGTAACACAGTGAGAGGACGTACGGTATAGGTCAATTTTTGACCAACAGCTACCCCTATGTATTTAGTACCAAAATCAAAACCTATAATAATGTTAATATTAGACATTATGCATGACCTGTCTGATTAGTGATATTACAATTACAAATATCGATGCCTAATATTTTCGCAGCTGCGCGCCAACGAGCAATAATAGGAGTATGAAATAAAATTGTTTCATTAGCAGGAGCAGTAAGCCAAGTATTTTCCATCAGTTCATGCTCCAATTGACCTTTAGACCAACCGGAGTAACCAAGAGCTACCAATACATCTTTTGGTTGATTAGGGGTTCCTAAAGTTTCTAAGATGTCTTTAGATGTGGTAATCATAGCTTCTGAAGAAATATTAACACTAGATCCAAAACCTTTTTTGGGGGTGTGTAAAATAAAACCTCGGTCATCCAATAAGGGCCCTCCTGAAAATACTGGATTGTCTAACTTAATAGCTGGATCTCGTATGGGAGATACAACTTTCAGGTTATTTAATATAGTTTCTACCGTACATTGCTCAATTAATTTGTTAATGACAATACCCATAGCACCTGTATCGTTATGCTCACAAATATATACCACTGATTGCTTAAACAATGGATCTCGTAACGTAGGCATAGCTATTAGAAAATGGTTTTGTAAATTTGTTATCTCATGTGTTAGCATAAATTATTTTATCAATCTATTTATTAAAAATACAAAGTTGAAAATCATAGTGAATTATTTTTTTCAATAACCCAGACTTTTATTAGTAATTATTATTACTAATTATTTTTTGCACAAACTTCAATTTACTTTAAGTATTAAGATACTATAAAATCATTATAAAAAGATCTACATATTCTTATTAAATTAACATTTACAATTAATAAATTTTATTTATCTTTTAATTGGGTTTACGATATTTGAAAATCAAAAAAATCAATAATTGATTATATAATTTATTGAAATATAGATTTCAGAGTAACATGTGTTTATATTTTTATTTTAAAAATATTTTGATTAATTATAATGAATATATAAAATATTTAAAGTAATAATCAACATATAAGCACATGGCATGTAATATACTGATATATTGCAAATTACTAATATAAATTTCCAAAGTCAGTCAACTATATGCGATCCAATTTTATTAACCGTATTTTTTATATTTATTACATATTGATTATTTTTATTTAAAAACTATATATATTTTATATAGCAATTATTTTTTTCATAAAAAACATATACATATTGTATATTTACAATTTATTATTGATTTATAATAATTTTGTTTTTCTATGTACCCATTCATCAATTGATCGCATATGACACATTACTAATGTTATTGTATTCTAATTATCAAATAAACGTGTAAAATATCACGCAGATGTAAATTTTAAACCAGCTGCATCACGAAGTAGCTCTGCTTTATCAACCTTTTCCCAAGGAAAACATTCTCGACCAAAATGTCCATAAACAGCCGTTTCTTTATAAATTGGTTGTAATAAATCTAACATAGTGATTAAAGCATAGGGACGAAAATCAAAAAAGTTATTTATTAATTTCATTAAAATATCATGTGAGGTTTTTTCCGTGCCAAAAGTGTCAATACTAATAGAAATAGGAGTTGGTACGCCAATTGCATACGATACTTGAAGTTCGCAACGATCTGCTAACCCAGCTGCTACAATGTTTTTTGCAACATATCTTGCCCCGTAAGCAGCTGACCGATCTACTTTGGATGGATCTTTTCCAGAGAAAGATCCGCCACCATGCCGAGCCATGCCCCCATAAGTATCCACAATAATTTTTCTTCCAGTTAGACCGCAATCGCTAATGGGTCCTCCAATAACAAAACGCCCGCCGGGATTAACAAGAAATTTGGTATCATTAGATAACCATTTTTTAGGTAATACTGGTTTAATAATTTCTTCCATAACAGCTTCTTTTAAATCTGTTAATTTTATATCATAAGTATGTTGAATAGACAACACAACTGCAGTAATGCCAACTATCTTTCCGTTTTCATACGCAACAGTGACTTGACTTTTAGCATCTAATCCTAGCCAAGGCAGTGCTCCGTTTTTTCTCATTTGGGATTTTCTTTTAATTAAACGATGTGCATATGTTATCGGAGCAGGCATTAAAACATTAGTTTCATTAGTAGCGTATCCGAACATTAATCCCTGATCGCCAGCTCCTTGCTCTAACGGGTCGCTATGATTAATACTATGTTGAATCTCCGAAGATTGTTTGTTAATTATACTCAATACCGCGCAAGAATTAGCATCAAATCCCATGTCTGAATGAATATAACCAATATCACGAATGGTATTTCTAGCAATTTCTTCCATATTTACCCAAGCAGTAGTAGTAATTTCTCCACCCATTAATACTATACCTGTCTTAATGTAAGTTTCGCAGGCAACACGAGCTCTTGGATCTTGAGATAAAATGGAATCTAATACAGCATCAGAAATTTGGTCTGCAATTTTATCTGGGTGCCCTGCTGATACAGATTCAGATGTAAATAAATATTGCGACATTTGTTATATCCTTTGTAGTACAAAGTTTAAAACTTGTGATTAGTATATCTAGTATAGATATAGCACATAATATTTGGTTAACCATATGCATGAAATTATCTTATATGGTTGATAAGATACTACAATTTCTTTTTTACATCTAATAATAATTTAAATATTATTAAATTTACAAATATTAGATGTTGATGCAGTATATATGTTATTTATATAAAAGTATCATATTAATTTATTTTTATATATCTATTCATTTTTATTGTTTGTGATGCGTTATCATTGATTTATTAGAATAATTAAAAAATGATTTTTTCAATATTATTTTGTAGATAAATCACCAAATTTTGATAGATATTTAATGCGTATGCAAACTAACATTTTATTTATTATTTTATAATAAGATATCCATGTTTTTTAAAAAAGATTGAATTAAAAATGCGTAAAAACAAATCTTATTTATAAAATAATCATTATAATCTATTGTGTAGATTTAATCATGTATTTTAGTGCAGATTAGTTAGAGTATAATTTTAAAATTTTTAATTTGTAAAGTTTATTTGATATCAGATGTTATATGAAGACTATATAAAAAAATTTAAAAATATTAATTTCTATAAATGTTTTATTTAATTTTTACTTAAACTATATTCTATATATAATAGGTGGAGTTATAATATTAATTTGGCAAGGGAACTACATGCACACTTTAAATTATAAAAATGATAACTCTTTATTTTCAAATGCTTTTGGGTTTTTGCGATTTCCATTAGAATTTGATCCGTATAATAGTAATAGTGATTGGGTCATTACCGGAGTTCCTTTTGACATGGCTACTTCTGGGCGACCAGGAAGTAGATTTGGCCCCATTGCTATTCGACAAGCATCTATTAATTTAGCTTGGGAACGTTTTCGTTGGCCTTGGGGGTTTGATGTACGCAAAAATTTACATGTAGTTGACTGTGGAGATTTAGTGTACGACTCTGGAAATATACAAGACTTTATAAGATCTTTAAAAAATCATGCTGAGAATTTATTAGCTTCTGGAAAAAAAATGTTATCATTTGGGGGTGATCATTATATTACCTTACCTATATTACGTGCATATGCGAAAATTTATGGAAGAATGGCAATGATACATTTTGATGCACATACAGATGATTATGATAGTAACAGCAAATATGATCATGGTGTTATTATATTGCATGCATTTAACGAAGGATTAATAGATCCTGCGCATTTAATACAAATTGGTATTCGAACTGAATATAAGAATAATTTTGGATGCACAGTATTAGATATGGAGTATGTTAATGAAACTAGCATAGACATTATTATAAATAAAATAACGTCAATTGTTAAATCTCTTCCAATATATTTAACTTTTGATATTGATTGTTTAGATCCATCTATAGCGCCTGGTACTGGCACACCAGTAGTTGGAGGGCTATCCAGTTATCGTGCGTTGCAATTAATACGAGGGTTTTGTAAATTAAACATTATAGGTATTGATTTAGTAGAGGTAGCTCCAGTTTACGATTGCGCGCAAATTACGGCTTTAGTGGCTGCTACACTAGGATTAGAAATGCTTTGTACTCAAGTAAATTTAAAGAGGAGTTAAAAATTGCTTTCATATGTTATTTATTACTTAAATGTTTTAATAAATCATACAAAGGCATTACATCGAATTGCAGGATGACGCCGTATTTTCAATACCTGATGCGAGCATCAGGTTAATATTATAATGAAAATATTCATTTGAATGACTATATGATTATAAAACTAAATTTATAAATGATTTATAATATAGACTGTATTAATTGAACCAGCAGCCTTATATTTTCTATAAGACATTACATATTTTCTTATATAAATGTTAATATCACCGGTGTGTCGTAGATGCTTATAGTATATTAATTTTTTAGAGTTTTTCATATTATTCATTAATTGATAAAAACTTAAATTTATTTAAAAAATATATTATCGTTTTAGTTATCAACTAATAAAATAAACTATTGAGCACGATGTATAGGAAAATAAAAGATATCCTTAATTATTAATATATAATTTCTATATCGTTTCACGCAAAAGGTTGTCCATATGACTATGATCAAAATGAGTGATTTGAACCTAATAGATAAACGCATTTTAATTCGTTCTGATTTAAATGTGCCTATTAAAAATGGAATTATTACTTCTAATAGAAAAATTCACGCATCATTACCTACTATTGAATTAGCTTTGAAACAAAGCAAACATGTTATGGTAACTTCTCATTTGGGTCGACCAACGGAAGGCGATTATGATGTGAAATTTTCTTTACAACCTGTGGTTGAATATTTAAAAAAACAATTAATTCATTGCAATATCAAGACAGTACGACTGGTTAAAGATTATTTAGAAGGAGTAAATTGCGCAAACGGAGAATTATTAGTTTTAGAAAACGTACGGTTTAATAAAGGAGAAAAAAAAGATGATGAGATATTATCAAAAAAATATGCTATGTTATGTGATGTATTTATTATGGATGCATTCGGTAGTGCTCATCGCACACAGGCTTCCACGCATGGTATAGGTAAATTTGTTGCTTCAGCTTGTTCTGGACTCTTGCTACAAAAGGAATTAGAAGCTTTAGGCAAGGCATTACATAATCCTATGAGACCAATGGTTGCGATAGTTGGCGGATCTAAGGTATCCACTAAATTGACCGTTTTAGATTCCTTGTCAAAGATTGCAGATTATCTTATAGTAGGAGGAGGTATTGCGAATACTTTTTTAGCAGCTCAAGGCAAAAAAGTAGGTCGATCTTTGTATGAAGAAGAACTTATACCTACAGCAAAGCGTCTTTTAGAGGATTGTGATATACCTATTCTTACTGATGTAAGAGTAAGTACGGAATTTTCTGAAACTGCCCAAGTAACTATGAAAGCTGTAGTCGATATTAAGGATGATGAACAAATTCTTGATTTAGGTGATGAGTCAATTGCTCGAATGTTAGATATTTTAAATTGTGCTAAAACTATTCTTTGGAACGGTCCTATTGGAGTATTTGAATTTCCAAATTTTAGAAAAGGTACAGAGATGATATCTCATGCTATTGCTAAAAGTAATGCGTTTTCTATTGTTGGAGGCGGTGATACTTTAATGGCTATTGATTTATTTAATATTTCTGATCAAATTTCTTATATTTCTACCGGAGGAGGTGCTTTTTTAGAATTTATTGAAGGCAAAACTTTTCCATCGATAAAAATGCTTGAAAAATGTGCTTTGAATCATTAGAAGTGTGCGCGTTATGAATTCACAAGCACTGTGTATGAAGATATATAGGACATGCATTCAAATAATTTTTATATAAATAAATGTATTTATTGATAAATCAAAGAGAATAGATGAATAAGATCCTTAACTCCATAAAACCAGGGGTGGTTACTGGAAATGATGTACAGAAGATGTTTGCTTTTGCAAAAAAAAACAATTTTGCTTTACCAGCAGTAAACTGTATAGGTATGGATTCAATTAATGCCGCATTAGAAGCGGCAGCTAATATGAGGTCTCCAATTATTTTACAGTTTTCCGAAAAAGGATCTGCTTTTATGGCAGGATACGGTTTATCTAATGATAGAGCTAGTTATTCTGCTGCAGTATTAGGAGCTATCTCTGGCAGTTTACATGTACATCATATTTCTAGTCACTATGGTATTCCTGTTATTTTACACACTGATCATTGTACTAAAAAAAATTTACCTTGGATCAATGCTTTATTAGATGTAGGTACAAAGCATTTTTCTGAAACTGGTAATCCATTGTTTTCATCTCATATGATAGATTTATCTGAAGAATCCCTAAAGGAAAATATAGAAATTAGCTCAAAATATTTAAGTCGTATGGATAAATTAAATATGACTTTAGAAATAGAGTTAGGTTGCACTGGAGGGGAAGAAGATGGTATTGATCATTATCATCTAGATCATGCGCTTTTATATACTAACCCAGAAGATATAGCTTATGCTTATGAAAAGTTTCATCTTATCAGCCCGCGTTTCATCATAGCCGCATCATTTGGAAATGTACATGGTGTATATAAGCCAGGAAATGTACGATTAGATCCTCAGATTCTACAGAAATCACAAAAATATGTTTCTGATAAATTTGGATTACCTGATAATTTTTTAAATTTAGTATTTCATGGGGGATCTGGATCTACAGCAGAAGAAATTAAAGAAGCTATTAGTTACGGTGTCGTAAAAATGAACATTGACACTGATATACAGTGGGCGACTTGGGAAGGAATTTTAAAATATTATCAAAATAATAAAAATTATCTTCAAAGCCAATTAGGTAATCCATATGGAAATGAGCAACCAAATAAAAGATTTTATGACCCGCGCGTCTGGATTCGTGCGGGTCAAAAGTCAATGATTAAGTATTTAGAGAATATATTTGCTATCTTAAATGCTGTTAATATTTTGTAAAATGATTATTTCTCCTAAAATAATTTCTAATACATTTAGATGAAATTTGTATACCAATAAAAAATCAGAATTATATTAAGCTAAAATTTGATGCGATATTATTATCATATTTGTAAATAGATTTAATTTAAATTTTTAATTTGTATTGTAAAATATGTTGTGCATAGCATAGTGTACTACGCTATGCAATTATAATAATTATCTTAATGTGTGCTTTTAATTTTTCATGAGGTATTATTTTAATTTATATAAAATAAAAATTATTATCAAGCATCAACAGTGATAGATCAAAATTAATATGCACTAAATATATTATATATATCGTGTATAGGTGCAATATGGTAATGGATGAATTAAAAAAATCAGTAGGTTGGGCGGCTTTAAAATATGTTCAGTCTAGCGGAGTTATAGGAATCGGAACGGGTTCTACTGTTACATATTTTATTGAAGCATTAAACAGTATAAAAGAAAAAATAGAAGGTGTGGTTTCTAGTTCAAATCACTCATCCAATCAATTAAAAAAATTAGGTATTCCTCTATATAATCTTAATAGTTTACACGAATTAGATGTATATGTTGATAGCGCAGATGAAATTGATATGCATATGCAAATGATTAAGGGGGGGGGTGGAGCTTTAACTAAAGAAAAAATTATTGCTGCTGCCGCTAAAAAATTTATTTGTATAGTTGATAGCAGTAAGCAAGTAGATATATTAGGACGAGGACCATTGCCTGTGGAAGTAATTCCTATGGCCCGATCGTTAGTAGCAAGAGAATTAATTCGTTTAGGTGGTTTACCGGAATATCGGCAGAATGTAATTACTGATAATGGTAACAGTATTTTAGATGTATATAATATGAAGATTATACATGCATCGTCATTAGAATCAAAAATTAATAATATTCCAGGAGTAGTAAGTGTTGGTATATTTGCGCAAAGACGAGCAGATATAGTATTAATTGGGACAAAGGAAGGTATTAAAATAATTAAGTAATTATTTTAATATGTTATCGAACAAAGTTGAATGTAAATTCATGTAAAAATCAAAAAATTTTTAAAATTTATAGTTTATCAATATAAATATGTGTATTTTTTTAGCCTGATTATTATAAGAAAAGTCTGATATTACATGGTAATCAGTAAACATTAGTTTTTGAAAATTATAACATTGTTATTTGTATATCAAAAGATATGATCTATTCATTAGAACTAAAATATTAAACAATCAAATGGTAAGATGGGGTGATAATTTCTGGTAATGTTATATCCCATGTTTCTATAGGAAGTAATTGAGTAGGTATTTTTTGAAAATCATATGCTAGGCCTATAGGTACATAACTACCTTGATGTTTCCAATTTTGTAAAGTTTTATCATAAAAACCCCTACCCATACCTAATCGATTGCCATAGGTATCAAATGCAACTAATGGGACAAATATAACATCTAGTTTTTCCATGGGGATCATAGAACTAACATCCTGTTTAGGTTCATATACATTTAGACGATTACATATAAGAGGCGTTGAAAATGTGTATTGCGAAAATAATAAACATTCTGATCCCGAATCAGAATAAGGCAGTATTGGTAAATATACTTGTTTGTTCATAAGTAATAAAGTTCGTATGAGCAAGTTGGTATTTATTTCTCCGTCAAAAGCAATAAATATAGCTACATGTGTTGATGTATATATATGATTTATAGTCATAATTTTATTAGTGATTAATTGGGCTGCTATATATTGTTCTTGAAATGTTACAGAACGACGTATAGTGCGCATATACGTGCGAATAGATTTTCTGTACGATTTTTTATCATTGATATGCATATCAATATACCGTTGGATTAATATAACTTATCTGTGCTTTATTATAATACTCAAATAACATTGAATTATGAGGTTATACCTTATTATTATGGCCAATGATTTTATCATTGTTTAACGTATCCTAAATGTAATACGCTAGAATAATAAGTCTTCTATACGTGTTTAGAACATTCCAGCGATTTGTTAGTGTGCTCGGTAATATGGGTGTGTGCAATTAAAGCTTTGTCGATCGTTTGTTGTAATAATAAAATATGTTGCTTAATGTTAGCTGCGTATTCGCGTGTTTTTAATTTTTCTTGAGTTAATTCATGGCATATATTTAAAGCAACTATAAATACCAATTGTTCAGCATTAGTTACTCTTGTTCTGATTTTTAAATCTTGTAGACGTTGGGTTAAATCTTCTACTGCTTTATTTAACGCATCTTTTTGTTGAGACGGACAATTGATCCGTAACGTTCGACCAAAAATTTGAATATCTATTGGTTGTTCAGGCATATCTCTTTCCTGGTGTTTTAATGATTTATATTTTCAGTGATTATACTGCATCATGATAAATACTATATAATTATATATTACAGAAAAAAGTTTTATTTTGTAAATAAATATTTAATTAAAAAATAATAAGAATTACGTAATTTTTACATGCATTCAGTAACTAATGATGATTATTAAATTTTTAAAAATATTTAAATATAATCTTTTATATAGAAAATAAAAATTAATGTGTGTTAAGCGCAATAAAATTCAAAAATTGAGTATTTTAAAAACTTTATAAAATAGTTTAGTTTATATAGGTTATATATAAATTATGATATCATCTATTTAGATTATTATTTCAACAGATGAATTCAAGAAAAACACTTAATATATATACTACAATATATTAAAGGAGCTATGTAATTGTTGTTATTATGAATAATTTATTAGAACTTTGTTGTAGATTTAAATTTATTATTCATAAGACTTATATCATATATTTATATCATAATATATGTTATGTGATTTTTATATCATCGATTTATGGTTTAAATATATGATATATTACACTAAATTAGTATTATTTTAAATTCAATTTAATGTGTAATATTAGTAATAAATAGTGCATTTTTTATCAAAATATTTAACATAAATATATATGATGTGTTTATATTGTAAAGTTAACTGAACAATATCTTGTATTTAAACAATGTATTAATTATATTACATGATATTTATGTTTAGAGTTGTTTGTTTTTATATACGGTAATATTATGTGTTTTAGTGTAATACCTAAAATACATTATAGATTATGCACAATATATATAGCAATTAATATTGCTCAGATTAAACATGATTATGTTGATTTACATACTATATAATTTTGTTCATATACAAATTTTGTGTTTATATATTTATTTAGATAAGAAATTATGTCTATTATTATAAATGGCGGAGGGATGACAGGCGCAATATTAGCGTTAATGTTATCCAAATTGACTAAAGGAGATTTAGAAATATCCTTAATAGAACAACATTCTCCTGTTTGTTATGATAAAAGATTATCTTTAGATATATATCCTCCTCATGTAATAGCTTTATCCCGAGGTGCTTATTATGAATTGATACGAATTAATATGGATTCAATTTTATCTTCTTGCGCTACTATTATAAAACAAGTAGAGATTAGCGAATATCATAGGTTAAATAAAATATTCATTAATGCTCAAGATTATCAATTGTCAGAATTAGGTTATGTTATTGAATCAAATATTTTTAGAAAGAAGTTATTTGATTTATTATATGATAAATCCACTGTAACTGTATATTGCCCTGCAGCTTTAAAAAAAATTAAACGTGAAAAAAAAAAGAACATAATTATTTTAAACAATGGTCATCAAATAGTTTCAAAATTAATGGTTGCAGCAGATGGCGCTCATTCAATGCTAGCTACTCATTGCGGTATGCAATGGGTTAGATGGGATTATCAACAAATTGCTGTAGTTTCTAAAATTACTACTGAAATACCTCATTGTGGAAGGGCTTTTGAAAAATTTACAGAACATGGACCATTAGCTATATTGCCCATGTCTAATAATTTTAGTTTTTTAATTTGGTGTATTTCTAATGAACAACAAAAAGAAGTATCTACATGGAATAAGTGTAAATTTTCTCAAAAATTACAAAATATATTTGGATGGAAATTAGGAAAAATTTTAAATATAGAAAAGCGATATTTCTACAATCTTTGGTTAACACGCGCGCGGAGCCACATTAGTCATAGATTGGCATTAGTTGGAAATGCAGCGCAAAATTTACATCCTATTGCTGGGCAAGGATTTAATCTTGGATTACGTGATGTTGTAGTGTTATCAAAAATAATTACACAAGCATTATATCAAAATCTAGACATTGGAGAGTATTCTGTGTTAAATACATATCAGAAACTTAGGGATTTTGATCAATATAGAACTATTAAAATTACCGATGGATTAGTACGATTATTTAGTAATCATTATTTACCGTTAAGTATTGTTCGTAATATGGGTTTATTTTTTGTTAGCCACAGTACCTGTTTACAACGTCTTTTAGTAAATGAGATATTAAATTGGAAAACAGATTAAATTTTACTTAAATGTATAACGATATGGAAAGTTTTGATCTATTAATTGTAAATCAAGGAATTTCCGGACTAGCATTAGCCTGTGGATTAAGCGATTGTTTCCGTATTGCAATCATAGAACGTAAGATACATTCGAATATTTCTGAAACAGATCAATGGGATATTGATATATCTTTAATTAATATAACTAGCTCAAAAATACTGCAGTATTTGAAAATTTGGAACCAAAACATATCGCATTTTTCTATTTTATTACACAAATTAGAAATTTTTAAAAAGAATAATACAAAAAAAACTGTTTTTAATTCTGGTTATTTAGGATATCCTGAATTAGGATATATTATAGACAGTTGTTTAATATATCAAGCTTTAATTGATCGTGCACGGAAGTCGAGAAATATTATATTTATAGATTCACATTCACTCGATACAATAAATTATCATGAAGACGCAGCATTTATTACAGTAAATAATAATTATACATTTCAAGCTAAATTAGTAATAGGCGCTGATGGAATTAATTCTTGGGTAAGAGATGCTGCAAATATTTCTTTAATATTTAGAGACACTGAATATTATGGATTAGCTACTATTATTCATACCGAACAAAATCATAAAAATACTCTTCGTTGTGTTATTCATAACGATGGTTTATTAATATTGTTGCCATTAAAAATGGTACATCTTTCTGTTGTTTTTTGGTTATTACCGCCAGATATAGCTAAAAAATATTTATATGTTTCTACTTCCACCCAATCTATTAATTCAGATTTAATTGAAATCTGCAGTATACTTGGTCATTGTGTTATATGTGATAATATAAGGTATAAAATTTTTTTATTAAGGATGCAGTATGCGCATAATTTTACAAATCACCGTTTAGTATTGCTAGGGAACGCTGCATATGCCATATGTCCTTTATTTTTTCAAAATATCAATTCAGATCTGATAGATGCAGCAGTTTTATTACATCATTTGAGGCAACTAAAGGAAAACAACAAAGATATTGGATGCTATGCTTATTTAAAATATTATGAGCGCAACAGAAAATATAGAATCACTAAAAATGCTATGAATATCCCATATATTCATATGTTACTTTATAATAAAAATTACTTTTTTAAATATGTGCAATATTTTATTTTTTATCTTATCAACACTGCGCCTAACTTAAAAATACATATATTACACCGAATTATGGGTTTAGATGATATGCCAAAATGGTTATTACAAGATCATTATGATTAAATAGAAACGTTATAACGTTTAAAAATTATTTCAATTTATTAAGTATCAATAACAATAAAAATGAAGCTATTATTGGTTTGTATATTTGTAATTCTTAACTCCGAAGATTCTAAAACAGATCTATTTAATACTACTTGCATCCATATATTATTTTTTTTAATTTGACAAGATTTTAAAACAATACCAATATTTTTCCAATATTGATTATTGATTTTTAATTCTACTTGATCGCCAGCTGCAGGTAATTTGATATCATGCTTATCATCAATGATGGTACCGATTAACCGAAACAATGCTTGTTTATTACGCCCACGGTATTGAATACGCGCAATAGATTCTTGTCCAATATAACAACCTTTATCAAAACTAATACCTTGTAATGTATCCATATTGACAGCTTGAGGGATAAATACCTCACTAGTTATTGGCTCAATAATCGGATAACCTGCTTCTATATCTAATAATATCCATTGACGACTATCATTAAATTGTATATAAGGTTGTAATTTAATCAACAAGCGATCTAATGTTGATTTTTTATTAATAATTAACAGAAATCGTTCTGTTGGAGAGTTCAAATGAAGAAAAGTGATTTCTTCATCATGAACTATTGTGTGCGTTTTGTTTGGTAGAACTGAAAAAAGCGTGCTTAAATAATTTCTTGCATTTATTCCAGCAATTCCAATAAGTATTGCATTATAATCAGGAGCGATAGTGACGTTAGAAAACACCATATATTTTTTCATTTCAAAAATTTGTTTTTCACATACATTTCTCCGCTCGATGAATCCCATTTCTTGGTTGTTAAGATGGAAAACATACATATTACTGAGCATTTTTCCTTTTGGATTGCAATGTGCTGCAAAACTATGTTTATGTTTATCTAAATTTTTAATATCACAAGTAAGTTGATCGTGTAGATATTGTATAACATCCTGACCATATAATTTGACTAATGTCCATTCCTCTAAGGAGATGAGCGTTAGTGGTAAATCTTGTGAAGGTATAGGAGACTGTCCTGAAAAAATTATACGAGGCAACATCATATTTTTCCTTGTAAGTAAAATAACCTTAAATCAATATTGCATAATATATTTTAAGTAATCTTATTAATTGAATATTTTTAAATACTTCGATACAACAAGATTATATTATTGTTATTAGCATTTAGTATCATAAATTTTATAATTAAATAACTCATCAATTTTATCACTTTATATGATTATTGAGATAATGATCAATATCTAATATATATATGTATACATATATATATTAGATATAAGACAATAACTGATGAAAATACTATTTTATTTATTATATATAATTTGTTTTGCGATATTGCCTTAAATAAAATACATAAAGAAATGCGTAAACATTTTATATTTGTTAGTAACGAATGACACATTCGAATAATGTTTGATTAAAAATTAAATTAAATTATATCACTAATATCAAAAAATACATATTTATGTATGTTATATAAGAATTTTTATCTGATTATACTGTGCGTATATAGAATATAGATAAGATATGAAATAATATGAATACAAACATATATTTGGAGGAATAAAATTTTATGATAGATATTAACTTTACTAAACAGCATATTCAATTTATGTTAAATAGAATATTTAAGTTTAAGGATGATTTTTGACTACAATCTTAAAAAAAAGCATTTAAAAATAATTAACAGTGAACTAAAATCACCTGACATTTGGAAAAATCCTAAAATAGCAAAAATTCTTAGTCAAAAATCCTCTTCTTTAAAAATTTTTATTAATGTTATTGATCAGCTTTATGAAAACTTGGTGGATTTAAACGATTTATTAGGGCTAACGGAAGAATATGACGATGTCTTACGTTTTGAAATTCATAATCAATTAGGTGATTTAGAACGTACATTATATCGATTAGAAAGTAGTCGTATGTTTGTAGGAAAATATGATGATTCCAATTGTTATGTCGATATTCAGTCAGGGTCTGGGGGTATAGAAGCACAAGATTGGGCGGGTATGTTGTTGCGTATGTATTTGCGTTGGATGGATCATAAAGGTTTTATGACTGAGATTACTGAAGAATCGACAGGAGAAGTTACTGGAATAAAATCTACCACTATCCAGGTTATTGGACCTTATGCATATGGTTGGTTACGTACTGAATCCGGTGTACACAGATTAGTGCGCAAAAGTCCTTTTGATTCTGCTAGAAGACGTCATACTTCATTTGCTTCGGTGTTTGTATACCCAGAATTAGATGATAGTATAAATATTCATATTCGCCCGGAAGATTTACGTTGTGATGTCTATCGAGCTTCTGGAGCAGGAGGCCAACATGTTAATCGTACAGAGTCTGCAGTACGTATCACACATATACCAACAAATATCGTTACTCAATGTCAAAGTGATAGGTCGCAACATAAAAACAAAAATCAAGCAATGAAACAATTAAGAGCTAAATTATATGAACTTGAATTACAGAAGAAAAATTATGAAAAAAAAATAAGAGAAAACAATAAGGTAAATATTACTTGGGGTAATCAAATACGATCTTATATTTTAGATAATTCTAGAGTTAAAGATTTACGTACTGGTTTTGAAAAACGTAATATCAAAGCTGTGTTAGATGGAGATCTGGATGATTTTATAAAAATTAGTATCAAAAAAAATACTTTAAGCGAGACTTATAATGATTAAATATGCATATTCAAAGGTTCAATCATATCAAAAATTTAACATCGATGATGATTTACATATTCGACGCAAAAAACTATCACAACTCCGTGAAAAAGGTATGGCATTTCCAAATGATTTTCGTCGTGATTCTATTTCTAAACAATTGCGTAAAAAATACACTCATAAATCTAATATAGAACTAAAAAAACTAAATATTGAAGTAAGCGTAGCGGGGCGCATAATAAGTCAACGTATTATGGGAAAAGCATCTTTTATAACTTTACAAGATATTGAGGGTTGTATTCAATTATATATTACTGCTAATTCATTAGCAACAAATTTATATGAGGAAAGTCTAAAACAATGGGATGTAGGTGATATCTTAGGAGCGCGTGGTACATTATTTAAAACACGTACTGAGGAATTATCAATACATTGTAAAGAAATTCGATTATTGACTAAATCGTTACGCCCATTACCAGATAAATTTCATGGGTTGAATAATCAAGAAACGAAATATCGTCAAAGATATTTGGATTTAATTATCAATGAACATACAAGAGAAACATTTAAAATACGTTCTTTAGTTATTTCTGAAATACGTCAATTTATGAAAAATAATAATTTCATAGAAGTAGAGACACCAATGATGCATACAATTGCAGGAGGAGCTATAGCGAATCCTTTCATTACCCATCATAATAAATTGGGAATAAATATGTACTTGCGTATCGCTCCAGAATTATATCTAAAAAAACTAGTGATAGGTGGTTTTGAACGAATATTTGAAATTAATCGTAGTTTTCGTAATGAAGGAATATCTTCCTATCATAATCCTGAGTTTACAATGATGGAAGTATATATGGCTTATGCTGACTATCGTGACATAATCGTTTTAGTACAAGATTTATTACGTTCAGTAACACAGCGAGTATTAGGTAGCAGTATTATACGTTATGGAAGTTATACATTAAATTTTAAACATCCTTTTACTCAAATAAGTATAAAAGAGGCTATTTTTTATTATTTACCAGAAACTAAATCGCAAAATATAGACGATATATATACTGCTATTTCTGTTGCAAAATCACTTGGTATTAAAGTTAAAAATTGTTGGACTTTGAACAAAATACATATGGTTATTTTTGAAGAGGCGGTGGAAAAAAAAATAATTCAACCAACTTGTGTGACTTCTTATCCGATTGAAATATCTCCATTAGCACGTCGTAGCGATAATAATTTTAAGTGCGCTGATCGTTTTGAGCTTTTTATTGCTGGGAGAGAAATAGGAAATGGTTTTTCGGAATTAAATGATCCAGAAGATCAAAAAGAACGGTTTTTAAAGCAAATAGATGAAAAAAAAGATAAAAAAAATAATAATGTTTGTATAAATTATGACGAAGATTATTTAATTGCATTAGAATATGGACTGCCTCCAACGGCAGGAGTTGGAATAGGAATTGATCGTTTAATAATGTTGCTAACTGACAAACATACTATTCGTGACGTAATTTTATTTCCTACACTTCGTCCAAAATAAAATTTTTTTATATTTTTTAGTATACTTGGAAAATTACTACGATACTTTAATAAATATTAAAAACTAATATTAGTGATGATTTTTAAAATAACACAAATCTATATTGATAATTTTAATTATATATTACTGGTAATATTTAAAATATTTTGATATTAAGATATATCTTAATAAAAATAGGAATGTAGTATGACGCATGATATTTTTACTCAAACACATACTTTTATCTACGAAAATTTAAAACAATTACATCAAAAATATAAAGGTCCAGTATGGGTATATGACGCATCGGTTATAATTAATCGTATTTCACAATTACAACAGTTTGATGTTATACGATACGCTCAAAAATCTTGCTCTAATATTCATATTTTACGGTTAATGCATAACCATGGTGTGAAAGTAGATGCTGTTTCTTTAGGAGAAATTGAACGAGCATTATTAGCTGGGTTTAAAGCAGGAATACAAAGTAATGAAATAGTTTTCACTGCTGATATTTTAGAAGAAGAAACGTTGTTAAGAATATCAGAATTAAATATTATTGTTAATGCCGGGTCGATAGATATGTTAGAACAATTAGGTTCTCATTCTCCTGGACATAAAATATGGTTACGTATTAATCCTGGATTTGGAAACGGATATACTCAAAAAACTAATACCGGAGGAGAAAATAGTAAACATGGTATTTGGCATGAAGATATACCAACAGCTTTATCTTATGTTCGTCATTATGGTCTACAATTAATCGGGTTACATATGCATATTGGTTCTGGAGTACGGTATGATCACTTATCTAAAGTATGTAATGCAATGGTCCAACAAATTTTGAAATACAAGATAGATATACAGGTTATTTCTGCTGGAGGAGGGTTAACAATACCGTATCAACATAATGATATAATTTTAGACGTTAATCATTATTTTCACTTGTGGAATGACGCTCGAAAATATATAGGCCATTATTTAGATCATGTAGTAAGATTAGAAATAGAACCCGGTCGCTTTCTTGTAGCTGAGTCAGGAATATTAATCACACAAATTAGAGCGGTAAAAAACATGGGTCGTCGTCATTTTATATTAATAGATGCAGGATATAATGATTTAATGCGCCCAGTAATGTATGGTAGTTACCATCATATTTCATTAGTGCCAGGAGATAATCGAAGCATTACTTTAGAGACATTATGCGATACTGTTGTTGGTGGTCCATTATGTGAATCTGGGGATGTTTTTACACAACATATAAGTGGAACAATATTAACACGCAAATTACCGTGTTCAGCAAAAGTAGGAGATTATTTAATATTCCATGATACTGGGGCATATGGCGCTTCTATGTCTTCTAATTATAATACTCGTCCGTTATTACCGGAGGTTTTGTTTGAAAATGGACAAATTCGCCAAATTCGTCGAAAACAGAAATTAGAAGATTTATTTATGTTAGAAACAACAGAATAATTTTCTGTTAACAAAAGCGTTTTAAAATTATTAAATATCATTTAAATGCATAAATGTGGTTTTATATAAATTATAAGATCAGGTATAACCCATATTCAATGCCTCAAAATTTTTGATTAAATAGAATAAATGCTCTAAACATGTTGTTAATTTTGTTTTTCATCTTATTGATATATAATTGTTTATTGTATTGCTTTTTAATCAATAAAAAATAAATGACTATGAATTGAATAATATATCTTAATTTAAATATATATTAATGATTGTTTATAACAATTACATATCGCGATATTATGATCACAGTTTTTTATAAAATATTTTATCGATATTTATTTTAAATGGAAACAGTACTCAATTAGAATTTCATTCTAATTGAGTACTTCTATACGAGTCGTTAATTAGTTGCATGTATAAGATCAGAATAAAAATTCTTGAATTAAGTGCAATAACAATATAACATGTGATATGTATATTCGATTATAAATAAGTAGATATATACATATACAATTGTTATATATTTTTATGACAATGCAGCAATACCAATTATATTTGATATCCATATAACGGAATCGTTATGTTTGTTATAAATATTTACAATTTAATGAAATATTTCAATAAGACTGAGGAAATTTGGTGATTGATAATAACGGTTACCGATTAAACGTAGGAATCGTGTTATGTAATACTAGTCAACAAGTATTATGGGCTAGGAGATATAAGAAACATTACTGTTGGCAATTTCCTCAGGGCGGAATTAACATTGGGGAAACTCCTGAACAAGCTATGTATAGGGAATTATTTGAAGAAATAGGATTAGATTATCAAGATGTACGTGTTTTATCTTCAACACGATACTGGATACATTATAGGTTGCCTAAGCAGTTAATTCGTTGGAAAATTAGACCAATTTGTTTTGGGCAAAAACAAAAGTGGTTTTTATTGCAACTTTTGTCTAAAGATACTCGAATTAACATGAGAAGTAATGAATTTTATACATTTGATAGTTGGCAGTGGGTTAGTTTATGGTATCCTATACGCCGAGTTGTATTTTTTAAACGGAATGTATATAGAAAAGTTATGCAGGAATTTGTTGATGTGATAATGTCCTAGGTGGTGTTATTATACAAAATGGTAAGACAAGGTAATGTCACGTATGTTTGATCAGAAAATTTAATTGATTTGACATTGAAGACATCATATGTCAGCGTAGTCGATAAATTAAACTATTTGTTTTAGTGCAGCGATAGTGTCATGATTATAAATTAATTATAATGATGTATATATTTTTAGAATGATATCTCCGTATGCAGTATATGTATTGTCATACATGTAACCCCGTAATTTTCTCAATAGGACCTATTTCGATACATTGGTATGGTGTGATGTATGGATTGGGATTCATGTATGCCATGTGGTCATTATCGTATCGTGTACGTCATTCTAATAGTATTTTATGGACTTATAAAGATGTGGAACATTTATTATGTTTATGTTTTTTCGGTGTTTTATTAGGCGGCCGTATTGGATATGTATTATTTTATCAGTGGTCTTTTTTTTCTAAAAATTTATTGTGGATCTTTAGAATATGGGAAGGAGGTATGTCATTTCATGGTGGATTAATAGGTGTAATTATATCAATTAAATGGTTTTCTTATATAAAACATCAGTCTTTTTTTCAAATATCGGATTTTGTTATTCCAGCAGTACCGTTTGGAATAGGTCTTGGTAGATTAGGAAATTTTATTAATGGAGAACTATGGGGTCGAATAGCTATCGATACTCCCTGGGCTATGTTGTTTCCTAATTCCGTGTATCAAGATTTATTAATCTTACCATATTATCCTCAATGGCAATCATTATTTGATAATTATGGTATGTTACCGCGTCATCCATCTCAATTATATGAAATGTTTTTAGAGGGAATAATATTATCTATTATCATAAGTAGGTTCATTCGTAAACCACATCCTGTAGGTAGCGTGTCTGGTTTATTTCTTATTTGTTATGGTATATTTCGTATTATAGTAGAATTTTTTCGTCAGCCTGATAGTCATTTAGGATTAATTGGTAATATAGCTACTATGGGTCAGATTTTATCGTGTCCTATGATTATATTAGGAATGATTATAGTTTATGTATCTTATAGATAATTTCATGTGCTACTATATAGTTGTTTTTAATATTACATTTATGTGTGTCTATCATTTCTCATGTATATAATTAGTGAAAATAGTAATAGGTAATAATTAAAAATTAAATTAAGAATTTCAATGGAAAATAATAATTATTATTTATTTTTTCTGTTAAATATTACATGTTTAGGATATGTATGTCATTTTAATTTGATAAGTATAATTTAAAATTTATGCATGATTCAATATATGTATTGGATTGATAAAAATATGTCTTATTTATTTGAATATTTTATTAAACAATGTTTACTATTTATCATTCCAATCAAGTGAATCCATTTAAAAAACTGTTAATCGGCATTATGTCAGATAAGTTGCTGCCTGATCCAATGCAATCTGAAATAATATTAACAGAACATAGCATTATAGATCAATGGATACAAATCGAATTAGCCAATCACTTTGGCATTGCATGCAATATCAGATTTATGACTTTAATGTCTTTCATACAACATATTTCTAATAAAATAGAACCCAATAATTCTATTATGAACAATTTTTCTCATTCTGTTATGTATTGGAAATTCATGGAAATATTATCTCAAACGCAGGTAATAGAAAGCTGTTCTATTATAAAAAAATATTTACATAATGATGTTAATCAACAAAAAATAAGTCAATTTTCTGAACAACTTGCTAATTTATTTAGCCAATATTTAATATATCGACCAGATTGGTTAGATAGCTGGCAATCTAATGAAATGATAAATTATTTAGATGACACGCATCAAATTTGGCAATCAAAAATATGGCGTATTTTTTTGGAAAAGACACGGTGTCATCTACAAGAATCAAATAATAATAATAATAGTGTAAATCCTTTGCAACGTTGTATCTATTTTTTAAAAAATATTCAAAAAATAAACTGTTGTGATTTACCAAGTAGAATATTTATTGTAGGGATGACATCTATACCCCCTATGTATTGGAATATATTGAAATTGTTGAGTTACCACATTGATATTTATTTATGGTTTATAAATCCCTGTTATCATAATTTGAGTAATATGTTTCATCAAAATCCGTATGTTATTGGACAACAAAAAAATCAATCATATAATGATAATGTATTGGGATTATCTTCGTCTGTTGTTATTTATCCTACTGGTTATAATAATGTCATTAATATAAGTCATCCTTTACTAAATTCATGGGGTAATATTGCTTATAATACTTTATCTTTATTTACTCAATTAAAAGATAAAATTGAACTAAAGTCTTTTATTATTCCTCAACATGATTCTGTACTTCACATTGTACAAAAAAACATTTTAGAATTTAATAATCATGCAGCAAATGAAACAGTTCATTACAATACTGTAATGTTTAAAAATAATCAACGACATGTATTAGTACCAGAAGATCAATCAATTACTTGTCATGTTTGCCATAGTATCCAACGAGAAGTAGAAGTATTGCATGATAATTTATTATCAATGATGCAAGATGATCCGTTGTTGTCGCCAGGAGATATTATAGTTATGGTAGCTGATATACATCCTTATATACCAGCTATTCAAACTATATTTAATAACATACAAGGCCGTCGTTTACCATTTTCTATTACAATAGATAACGACAAGAAAAGTACGCATCCGATTATTTCAGCTTTTATTAATATACTGAATATACCGTCTAGTCGATTTACTTCTGAAGAGATTTTATCGTTATTGACAGTATCATCTATTGCATCTCGGTTTAACATGAATAAAGAATCAGTTGAATTATTACGTCAATGGACTATTAAATCTGGTGTTAGATGGGGTCTTGATAATGTTACTATGCATAATTTTAATTTACCTATTACTAATCAAAATACTTGGGATTTTGGATTTAACCGTATGCTAGTGGGTTATGCTATAAAAAATCAACATGATATCTGGTATAAAATTTTGCCGTATGATGGCATAACAAGTAGGGAGCATATTAATATTTTGGGTCAATTGGGAGAATTTTTAAAAATATTAAAAAAATGGAGAGATCGGTTTAATCACTTTTATACATTGCCAGAATGGAGATCTTATTTTAAAGAAATAATTGAAGATTTTTTTTATTATGATTATTTAGATTCGGAAAACAGCAAAATTTTGATTTTTTTAAAAAATTGCTGCAGAGATATATTAGAATCGGGCATACAATCACAGTATACTCAGAGTATCAGTATAAAAGCGTTACGAGATAAATTATGTTATAGATTAACTCAAGATATTACAGTGTACCGATTTTTGCCAAATGTAATTAATTTTTGTGATATTGCTTCAATTTTATGTATTCCTTGTAAAATAGTGTGTTTTTTAGGTATGAACGATAATAAATTTCCTCGCTATAGAATATTACCAGACTTTAACTTAATGGTTAAAAATCCACGTATAAATGACGACGATATACAGGAAAAAGATTGTTATTCATTTTTGTTAGCATTCTTATTGGCTCAAGAACGGATATACATTAGTTTTATTGGGCGATCAATTTACGATAACACCATGAACTATCCTTCTAGATTAATTAATGAACTGTGTGAATACATTGCTTTTAATTTTTATTTAAAAGAACATAAAAATGCAGAAATAGACATTAACATCAAATATGTACGTCAGCGTTTGTATCAATGGCATCATCCGTTTCCTTTTTCTCCTGGGAATTTTAGTTCTAGTAATAAAAACAAACAAAGTTTCGCTGAGGAATGGATACCTAAAACAAATATTAATATAAATAATTCTCTATCAATCTATCCGAATTTTAACACTCCATTGTCCCAATATCCTATAAAAACAATAATATTTCAAGATTTATATAATTTTTATCGCCATCCGGTACGCATGTGGTTTCAAAAACGTTTAAATGTATATTTTGATTTAAATATATTAAGTTCATCGAATGATGAACCTTTTTTTGTAGACGGATTAAATCATTATGAGTTAAATATAAAATTGATCGATTATTTAATCCATAATAAAAAAACTGATGAATTATATCATAATGCACGTGCTTCAGGAATTTTACCTTATGGTGCATTTGGAAAATTATATTGGATTACACAAGAAAAAAAAATGACAATATTAGCGAATCAAATAAAAACATATCATTGTATTGATACATATAATCTAGATGTTTCTTTAGTATTTGATACAATTGACTTAACCGGACAATTAATTACGGTTCAAAAAAACGGATTGATACGTTGGAAACCTCAACATCTTTCTATGAAAGATGTATTATTATTATGGTTAGAACATATAACATATTGTTCTATGGGCGGAAAGGGCGATAGTCGATTATTTGGTATTGATGATATATGGCATTTTCCTAACTTACCAAAACTATATGCAAAAAGGTTATTATTAACTTTAGTATTAGGTTATTGTGTTGGTATAAATACGCCCATATTATTATTATATCAGTCCGGAGGGGCTTGGATGAATCATGTGTTTAACTGGAATACTAGAACAATATCCTCAGATCCGTTTTGTCGACAAGAAGCACGTCAAAAACTCGTCCAAGTTTGGAGAGGTACTAAATATTCTTTTTTCAAAGAGAGTCATGACCCGTATCTACGTAAACTGATTACATGTGATTTAAGTGAAGAAAATATTATTAAAATTATTGAAACTGCAGAACATTACTTTTTTAACGCAATGCAATATAGAATAATGTAAAGAATTTAAAACGTTTGATATAAAAAGCAATAAATGTTGAAACCATTAAAAAGTTTTAATTATATGAATATATATATGATATATATCATTATCACATTAAGATATTGAAAGTATCCAACACAAAAAATTTTAGTTCGTTGAACCATATATAATACAATACACTATCACACATATTTTTTTATTTTGTCATATAACCCGCTGTAACGTTGCGTGATAAGGGAGATACTGCGTATTATTACATGATCTGAGGCGTATAGAGACAGACATTGACGAGCTCTAGTGACAGCAGTATAGAATAACTCTCGTGTTAGTATTGGTGTGTGTTTATTAGGCAATACTATCGCGACATGTTGAAATTCAGACCCTTGCGCTTTGTGTATAGTCATAGCAAAACAAGTTTCATATTCTGGTAATTGATAGATTTGTACAACTTTTATAGTACCTTGCATTAAAAGAAAATGCGCAGACAGTTTATTTTTATCATTTAATAGCAACACCCCGACATCTCCATTATACAACCCTAATGATGCTTTATTGCGCAAAATGATAATGGGTCTGCCTATATAATTACCAGAATTATCTAATTGAATCAATCCTTTTTCACTTAATATTTGCTCAATATAATAATTAAGTCTTATTACTCCGAATGGACCATCACGTAACGCACATAATACTCGATAATAATTAAAAATTTCTAAAATTTTTGTTGTCAATATTTTAGCGCGTTGTAATTTTTGCAAATAGTTGGAATATGTCATTGCACAATTAATGATCATAGTGATATAGCTTTCCTTTTCTATAAAATATTTATAGCATAAATCTTTGTATACTTTTGAGTGTAATAATGATAACGCACGATTATAATCTCCTGAATTTATAGCATTAGCTAGTTGGTTAATCCCTGAACTTTCATGAAATCGATAATTTTTCCTGAGTATACATGTGCCGTCAATAATGTTATTATAATGATAATGCGCAGATGATTTAGAAGGAGATATTAAAGGTAATGTGTAACCCGTAACATCAATAAGTTCTTGGTAACGTTTATGAGAATAATTAAAATTAGCAAATTGGCATACATCTTTAAATATAGACCCAGGTTCTACCGAACATAATTGATGTTGATCACCAAAGAGAATAACTTTTGTTTGAGGTGAAAGTATCAAAGCTAATTGAGCTAACATAGACAAACTGACCATTGAAGCTTCATCAATTACCAAGAGGTCTAAATGTATAAGATTTAAATTATTGTATTGAAAGTGTTTCTTATATAATCGTGCTCCCAATAAATTATGTAGAGTAGTTGCTTTTTCTGGTAAATTAGATAAAAAAGACTTTTCTAATTGTGGAATATTATTTATTGTGGTTTTAAAAGATTCAGTTAGAAGAGCTGCTGCTTTTCCTGTTGGAGCAGTGATCTTGATATTTAGGTTACTATTGTTGCTACATAGTAGCAGTGCCGCTACTATTTTAGCTATAATCGATGTTTTTCCAGTACCAGGTCCTCCAGAGATTAATACTCTTTGGTGTGTTATTCCTATAGCAGTAGCTATTTTATGCCAATCAATTTCTGTATAAATTATAGGAAACAATTGATTTAATACATAAATTATTTTTTCTTTTTGAAAAATATTTGATTGATATTTATGATTAAAAAATTGTGCAACTATACATTCATCTTCCCACATGTGGCGTAAATACAAACGTTTGTTTTCTAATACTAATGGGGTGATCTGCGACCCATTGCTAACTGAAGGACAAGACATCAATAATTCTTGCCAATCGGCTACAGATATTTGTCCTATTTTTTTACATACTGCATACGTTAATTCTGGATAATGTCTTTGAAATAATTTATCAGGAGTAAGTAAACATAGAGGTAAACAAATGTGACCAGATCTAATACTAGCACTTAAGGTCGCGCTAGCCAATATTAATGCTTCTTTTATGTTATATTGATTATCATCAGAAATAGGTAGAGTCATTACATCTGCAAATTGTACATCTAATGTATGCCATAGTCCTAGTTTTACCATCTTTTTTGCGATATCTTTCATATAAAAAAATTTTTACAGTTTAATAATGTTATATATATATATATATATATATATATATATATATATATATATATATTCAAATCATGAGAAACACATGCATTACTTTTAGTTGAAAACAAGTAATCATGATTTTTAAATTTCATTTTGATAATTTATGCATATGTGTATATATTTTCAATATAGGTAATTTATTTTATTATCATTGTATGTAATTTATTGTGTTGTATTATTCAATAATAAATAAGTATGTTAATTTTAATACATTACATCATATTTGTGTTGTGTATTAAAAATATATTTTTTTGTTTTATAAAATAATCTCCATATTCTATATTTAATGATATTTAGGTTATTTTTGAGAAAATAAATTATCTAATTTGTTAACGAATGTCGATAATGGACGAAAGAAATAAATCCCATTACTACATGGTGTTCCATCCATACCTCGTATAAATAAATAATATATTCCCCCAAAGTCTTTCTCATACTTATAGGATATGAGTCTATTGCGTAAAAACCGATGCAGTGCTAAAGTATAAATTTGATATTGCAATGCATAATGATGTGTAATCATTTCTTGCACTATCTTGGGATAAACATAAGAATCATTATTTTTTCCTAGCCAATTGGTTTTATAATCTAACAAATAATATCTATGATTCCAACGAAAGACCAAATCAATGAATCCTTGCAACATGCCTTGTATATCCAAAAAAGTAAGCGATGAAGATTGAAGTGATAGGGGATCATATTTTTTACATAAAATATTTAATTCTTGTGATTTTAAATAGGGTTTAATAGGTAAATAAAATTTAATCTCAGTTTTCTTATTTTTAGGAATTATTTGCGCAAGACTTAAATTATCCTTGTTAAGTGGTGTATTAAGTACTATATATATCCATTCTCGAATGACAAACCCCCAAATAGGATCAATGTTGTATCTTGTCATGTGTGCGTATAACCATTTCATATCTACAAGTTTTCTAAAATCTAAAACTTGGAAGATACTGTGAAAAAAATTTCCACATACTTTTCCTTTAGGGAAAGTATGTGATGTTAATGGGGCATCATTTTCTTGATTCTGAATGTTTTCGCTAATGTCTAATTGTTTTTTGAAATCTAAACGTGTTATAATATCAGTATGTTTTAGCGTGCTAAAACTTGTTATACTCCATGGAGTAATATTGACTGATGTTTTATTCCATTTTCTTGCAGATAAAAATTGATTAGATGTAATGAATAAATCAGGATACAAGAGTGTATTAGACTTCGGAATAATACGAAAAGAAATATCACCATTTGAATTAATGCTTAGTTTTTTTAAATGTTGTCTTAATGTTTCTCCATTTCCAGAAGTTTTTTTTTGGATTAAATATCCCAAAGCGCTTCGATGTACGTCACTGGTATTAGATTTTTTTTTATATCGGCGTACTATTGGACCAATACCTATAGAACAATGATAAATACTACGAGTTACTGCTACATATAATAGTCTTAAATCTTCCGATAAACGTTCTTCATCTGACAATATTAAATCAGATTCTGATGTATTAAAATTTAAATGGGTTTCGTACGTTCCCCTATCATGGAAAACAGGATTTTTTTTATAATTAAAATTTGCTGCAAATGGTAAAAATGTTAATGGAAATTCTAATCCTTTGGATTTATGTATTGTACTAATTTTTATTAATTGATGATTATTACTTAATCGTAGGGTGTGATCAGATATTTTTGTGTTTTTTGGTTGTGTTGTTTTGAATATTAACCATTCCATGAGTGCATGTTCATCTTGTAGTTGTTTTGAAGCATTTTGTAGCAATTCACCTAAATGTAAAATATTTATTAAACTAATTTCACCTGTTTGTATAGATAATAACTTTTCTGGTACTTTATAATAAAAAATTATTTTCTGTATCATCAGATATACACCTTGTTTTTTCCAAACGGAATAGTATTCAGAAAATTCTTCAAGTATTTGTTCCCATTTAGATTCATTATTATGAATACTTTCAATATCAGTTGCATTTAAACCAAAAAAAATAGTTGTTAAGGCAGTACAAATTGTGTGCTGGTTTGGAAATAAGATTGCACGCAATAATAATGATAATTCATAAGATTCTATTGTTTCAAAAATATTTTTGTGATTCGATAAAAATATTGTTGATATGTTTACTTTGAATAAAGCAGAACGAATAAGCGATGCTTCTTCATGATTTCGTACTAGTACAGTTATATCTGATATTTCTAGTTTTCTCCTATGTTTTTCATCTTCTAACCAAGCTGTCCCATTACGTATCTCATGCAATAAATTATGCAAAATACTGGCACATTCTTTCGCCATTGCTTGTTTATAGTCATTTATTGTAACTATATCATCGGGATGTAACCAAAAACACATAGCTGGTTGCAATTGATTATTTATCAGAAACCGATACATATTGTTTCGGGTAGCAGCTACTGATGGAATAAAAGGAATATCTTCAAAAATAAATGGATTAGAAACTGATTGGAACAATTGATTAATAGCATTAACTATACTTGGTGATGAACGCCAATTAATATTAAGGTTATATTTATTGAATATTGTTCGACGTATTTTCATATACGCGAATATATCAGCACCACGAAAAGCATAAATTGATTGTTTAGGATCTCCTATTAAAATAAGGCCATTTTTTGAATAATTATTATATAGTGTATGGAAAATTTTAAATTGTTGCCAATCTGTATCTTGGAATTCATCAATAATCGTTACCGGATAACATGTTCGTATGATATGTGCTAATCTATTTTCTTTATTTTTAGTTAAATTGTAAGCTAATACATCAATAAGGTCGTTAAATGTAATTTCTGATCTTAAATGCTGGGTGTTGTTTAAACTTTTACGTACACCATTTATTGCCATATCAAATATTAGTGTTTTAAATAATAATGACCAGTGATATAATTTTTCTATTAAGTCGAACAAAGTATATATACGATCAGATTTTTGATTATTATGTATATTTAGTGTTGTTGTTCTAAAACGTTTCAGATCGTTTGGCGTAGTATGATCAATTGTTGGTTGGTCAACCCATTGATTAATTTTATGTATCCAACGTATTAAGTTTTTTTTATTATATATTTTGTGATTAATATCATAAGAATTGATAGTAGTAATTATATTATATTTATTTTCATGCCATTGTTTTTTAATATTATTGATGCAATTAATTATCTGATCGTAATAAGTTACGATATTTTTTTTTTCTGTATGTATACTGTAATCATCAGGATTAAATTTAGGTTGATATATATAAGGAAGAATATCATTTAAAAGAGTGGTTGGATCTTTCCAATATTCTTGAATTAAGCTGACTATGTTTAATGGAAGTGAATAGAAATTCTGTCTCCAAAAATCATTACATACTTGTTGATATAATGTTGTTTCATAATCAATGATATTTGTATTAAATAACATGTTTAATTCAATTGTATTGTGATTTAAAATGTTTTGACAAAAACCATGGATAGTAAATATAGATGCTTGATTTATTTTTTTTTCTGCTTCAAACAACTGATTTATGGCTAGATCTATATTATGTATTTGTAATAATAATTTAGAAAATAAAAAATTATTACTATATCCACGTATACAATCTAATCGAAATTGATGAATATTCTCTCTTATACGAGAGCGTAGTTCTTGTGTCGCAGATTTATTAAAAGTTACTACGAGTATTTCTTTTACAGTTAAAGGGCGGGAAAAATCTTTTTTGCTCCCTACACATAATAATAATCTCAGATAAATTATTATAAGAGTATATGTCTTACCAGTTCCTGCTGACGCTTCGATTAAATTAATTCCATATAAAGGTAATTCTAAAACATTTAAGTTGTACATGTTATTATATATAGAGATATATACATTCGATTAAAAATATAAAAATAATACAATATTTTATTAAAAACTATATTTTTATCGTTTTATGTGTTTAATAATATGTAAAAACGATACGATAATAGTACTAAAATATTATCTACTATAAAAATAAGGCATTAGTTTTCTTGGAGTAATAAAAATATGTCTTTATGAATTACTTGTGCAATTAACCATTATTAATCAAATTTACATATATCAATTAAATGAATGAGAATGCAATTTCTTTACATAATAAGTATAAACAATATTTATGATAATAATAATATTAAAATAAAAAAATTAAACATCCTGTAAAATAAGATGCTTGATACAAGTGTATAAATATTTTATATGTCTCGCAATAAATCATTTATTTTAACTTTGTCTTTGGTTTTAGAATCGACTTTTTTAACTATTACCGCGCAGTACGTGTTGATACGACCATCTTTAGATGGCAGACTTCCTGGAATTACAACTGAACCAGCTGGTACACGTCCATAATATATATTACCGCTGTCACGATCATATATTTTAGTACTTTGACCGATAAACACTCCCATAGAAATAACAGCACCTTTTTCAACGATTACGCCTTCTACAATTTCAGAACGAGATCCAATAAAACAATTATCTTCAATGATAGTTGGATTAGTTTGAATCGGTTCTAAGACTCCTCCAATTCCAACGCCTCCAGATAAATGAACATATTTTCCAATTTGTGCGCAAGATCCAACTGTGGCCCAGGTATCGATCATTGTCCCCACATCGATATAAGCACCAATATTGATGTAGGAAGGCATAATTACTGTGTTAGAAGCAATATAAGCCCCGTAACGTATAGTAGCTGGGGGAATTATACGCAATTTTTTATTTTTAAAACGCGCGGCATCCCATTGGGAAAACTTCATAGGAAATTTATCAAAAAAACGTCCATTTCCCCAGGTTATTAATTGATTGTCCATAGTATAAAACGAAAGCATAATTGCTTTTTTTAGCCATTGGTGCGTAATCCATGTGTTATTAATTTTTTCTGATATACGTAATGTTCCATTATCTAATCCATCCATGATTTCGTTAATAGCATTATTGACGGTGGGGTTAATGTTATTCTGTGAAATATATTCTTTTTTTTCAAAGGCACTTTCTATTATTTTTTGTAACTGATTCATGTGTTTCATATCCATAATATATAATTTATTTAAGATTTTATTTTTATTAATTTTAAAATAATTTTTTGTTTAGGTAAACATTATAAATTTGCACTTAAAATTTTACGACTATGAATGTATTTCCGAATCACAAATCGATATCTATATAAAGGTATATAATATTAATATCCTAAGATAAAACTTACTTATACGGACTGGTATGCACTGATAACCAATTATCATTCTAATAAATTAATACTATCACGTTAATAACTGACTCCTATCCTCCATGAGATAAGTAGCAGTATGTGAATAAGTAATGTATTTTTTAAGCAATAGCTATTTTAATGCATTTAAATAAAAATAATAAATATCATAATTTGTATTTTTATATAGAAAAATTTGTAATTTTGTATTAATGAAAATATATTTTTAATATGTTTTAAAACATATTAAAAATATATTAACAATGTAAGTATAATCTATTGATTGTAGTGAGAAATAGTTGCTGGCAAAGACTCATCAAAACGCAGGGTTAATACTTCACACCCGGTTTTTGTAATAGCAATAGTATGTTCGTATTGTGCAGATAAATTGTGATCTTTTGTTCTTACTGTCCATCCGTCATTTTCAGTATAAATATGGCGGGTACCTGCGTTGATCATAGGCTCTATTGTTAACGTCATACCAGATTTTAATATAACACCTTCATCATTAGTATCGTAGTGTAATACATGGGGAGCTTCATGAAAAAATTTTCCAATTCCATGTCCACAATATTCTCTTACTATTGAAAAATTATGTTCTTCAACAAATTTTTGAATGACTCGACCTATTTCTCTTAAACGTATTCCTGGTCTAATCATACGAATTGCTAAATAAAGACTTTCTTGAGTTATTCGACATAATCGATATCCTAATTCTGTCGATTGACCAACGATAAACATTTTAGAAGTATCAGCATATAATCCATCTTTAATTACTGTAATATCAATATTTATAATATCACCTTCTTTTAATTTATGAGAATCATTTGGAATGCCATGGCACACTACATCGTTAATTGAGGTGCAAATAGATTTAGGAAAACCGTGATAACCAAGAGGAGCAGAAACAGCATGCTTTATTTGTGTAATATAATTATGACAAATAATATCTAACTCTCCAGTACTAATACCAGGTTTTACATGCGATTCTATCATTTCTAATACTTCTGCAGCTAACTTTCCAGCAATGCGCATTTTTGCAATGTCTGTAAGTGTTTTAATAATAATTTTCATAATATATTATAATTTTTAAATGATGAACACATAATATTTTAATGTATCACCTATATGATATTGTGTATAGATTAATTTATTGACTTAAAAAAAATAAATTATGTAAATATTAATCTATCTGTATTCATTATTAGTAAATAATTATATACTTTTGGAAAATATATGTTAATCATTTCTCTGTTTTAATCTATTGTATTAAATACCCTTTATATCTAATTTATTAAAATTATTATAATATATATCATATGACTATCTATATTTAAATATCAATAACTATTAAAATTATAAGTAATCTATTTAATGATCAATCGAGGTGTATAATGGAAAAACTTTCTATACGTGACATGTTGCAGGCTGGTGTCCATTTTGGACACCAAACTCGTTATTGGAATCCTAAAATGAAACCTTTTATCTTTGGCGTGCGAAATAAAATACATATCATTGACTTAGAAACAACTATCTTAATGTTCAAACAAGCTTTAATTGAATTAAATAAAATTGCTTCATTAAAGGGTAAAATTTTATTTGTGGGCACCAAACGCGCAGCTAGTGAAGCGGTAAAAAAAACAGCATTGGCCTGTAATCAATTTTTTGTTAATAACCGTTGGTTAGGCGGAATGTTAACCAATTGGAAAACAGTACGCCAATCCATAAAACGTTTAAAAGATTTAGAAACTCAATCTCAAGATGGTACTTTTCAGAAATTAACTAAAAAAGAAGCATTGATCTTGAATCGAGAACTTATTAATCTGGAAAATAGTTTGGGAGGCATTAAAAATATGGGTGGACTTCCAGATGCAATTTTTGTTGTTGGCGCGACACATGAAGATATTGCAATAAAAGAAGCAAACAGTTTAGGAATCCCGGTTTTTGCAATAGTTGATACCAACTCTAACCCAGATGGAATAGATTTTGTTATTCCAGGCAACGATGATGCTGTACGCGCGATTAATTTATATTTAAATATCATATCTAATGTCATGCATGCGAATGGCATCCAATTCTCAACATAATTACTGTACAATAGTAATTATGTTGAGAATTAAATATATAAAATCGTATTCCTTATATATATTTTTAATATGATGATATCTTATGAAAGAAAAAATAATTAATATTAATAATGATTTAATTAAAGAATTACGTAAACGTACTAGCATTGGTGTTGTAGAATGTAAACAAGCTTTAATTAAAGCTGATGGAAATTTGGAATTAGCTATAGATAACATGAGGAAATCCGGGTTAAAAACTGTTTATAGAAAATCCGGACGTTCAACATCATCAGGTCTAATCATAGTAGAAATCACATCTAATGAACAGTATGGTTTCATATTAGAAATAAATTGTGAAACTGATTTCGTAGCTAAAGATAGTACTTTTCAAGAGTTCGCCAAAGCTGTTACTATTACAGCATTAAATGAACAGATCAGTAATATTGATATACTAAAAACTAGATTTGAAGAACAACGTTCTAATTTAATTTCAAAAGTTGGGGAAAATATCAATATCCGAAGGCTTGTTGCATTACAGGGTGATTGTTTAGGATGTTATGTGCATAGATCAAAAATTGGTGTGCTAGTAACTGCTAGTGGTAATGTAACTGGAAACTTAATAAAACATATTGCTATGCATATTGCAGCTAAACACCCTAAGTATCTTAATGTAAATGATGTTCCAGAAGATGTAATAATTCGTGAAAATCATATTCAAATGGATATTGCTATGAAATCTGGAAAATCATACGAAATCTCAAAAAAAATAACCGAAGGACGCATGAATAAATTTATAAATGATATTGTATTAACAAAACAAAACTTCATAATGGACGTTAACAAAACAATAGAACAGTTATTGACTGAGCATTACATTAGAATTAATAATTTTGCTCGCTTTGAACTAGGTGAAGATATGTAAATTAATATTTTATATTATTACATGAATCTTTAATCACCTCACATAGATCATTGTTAGTTTTTTTTGAAATAGTGTTTTTATTTTTTTAACAATAAAAACTGTACTGATTATATTTGGTTAAATTGGAATAATTATTGACATGTATATTATACTTTAATACTTAACTAAGTTATTATTTGCTTCTATTTATGCCGTTTTTGTGAGGAATGTAATTAATGGTAACTCACACGAAACCAATTTATCGGCGTATTGTACTTAAAATAAGCGGAGAAGCTCTACAAGGCACCGAAGGTTTTGGGATCGATGCTACTGTATTAAACCGAATGGTTGTAGAAGTTAAAGAACTAGTTAATATAGGTGTGCAGATAGGTATAGTTATGGGAGGTGGTAACTTATTTCGTGGCACTGGATTAGTTAAAGCTGGTATGAATCGTATAGTCGGAGACCACATGGGTATGTTGGCCACTATAATGAATGGATTAGCTATGAGGAGCGCATTGCACCGCGCTTATGTTCATTCTCGTTTGATGTCAGCTATTCCATTAAATGGGGTATGTGATCATTATAATTGGATAAAAGCTATTAATTTACTATCTAATAATTGGGTAGTAATTTTTGCAGCCGGAACTGGAAATCCTTTGTTTACTACTGATTCTGCAGCTTGTTTACGGGGCATTGAAATTAAAGCAGATGTAGTACTTAAAGCTACTAAAGTAGATGGTGTGTTTTCTACTGATCCAATCCAACATCCTGACGCTACGCTATATGAACAATTAAGCTATCAGGATGTATTAGAGCGTGAGTTGAAAGTTATGGATTTAACAGCATTTACGTTAGCACGAGAACATAATTTACCAATACGTATATTTAATATTAATAAGTTTGGGGCATTAAAAAGAATAATAATGGGATATAAAGAAGGGACTTTAATAACTAAATAATTTAAGAAATTTCAATGTTTAAAATGAATACGTAAAAATACATAAATTAACTTTTTAATTTAGAAATATAAAGCCGAGGTATATGATGTGGTTAATAAAATTAATAATATTCAGACAAATTTAGAAATACATATGAAAAAATGCATTGAAAACTTTAAAACGAATATAAATAGTATTCATATAGGTCGTATTTCTCCAAATATGTTAAATGGTATTCGAGTAAACTACTATGGAATATCAACTCCATTGTCTCAATTATCTAATGCTACAATAGAAAATTCGCGCACATTAGCTATTACGGTTTTTGATCATAAAATGATCAAATCAACAGAAAGAGCTATTTTTATGTCTGATTTAGGATTAATTCCTGTGTCTTATGGAAATATTATTCGGGTTACATTACCGTTATTAACCGAAGAGCGCCGTCATACTTTAATAAAAATGGTACGTGCTGAATCAGAAAAAAGTAAAATAGCCGTGAGAAATGTACGTCGTATTGCTAATGATAAAACCAAAATTTTACTTAAAAACAAAGAAATTAATGAAGATGAAGAGCATTTTTTTCAAAATGAAATTCAAAAATTAACTAATATTTGGATAAAAGAAATTGATTCTATTTTAATAGAAAAAGAATCAGAATTAATGAGTTTTTGATATTAAATTATACACTAATAGATGTTTGTTTATGTACGCACTAGTCATAAACAAAATAAATTTAATTTTATTTTACATTTAAATGAGTACTTTAACTTATACATATGCGATTTTTAACAATTTTGGGTAGTACCGGATCCATTGGGAAAGCTACTCTTTCCGTAATACAACAACATACTGATAAATTTTGTGTATATGCATTAGTTGCTAAAAATAATGTTTCTTTAATGACGGAACAATGTGTAACAATGAATCCTAAATATGCATGCATGATATGTGAAGATGCCGCGAGAGTATTGAAAAAAAATTTAATCACAGCTGGGAAATATGATATTGAAGTATTATCTGGCGTAATACATGCCTGTGAATTAGCAGCAATTGATGATGTTGATATGGTTATGTCCGCGATAGTGGGAATTGCTGGATTACAGCCTACCTTTTCTGCATTACGTGCTGGTAAGACAATATTGTTGGCAAATAAAGAAACTTTAGTTACTTGTGGCAAATTGTTTATGCAAGAAGCTAAATGCTATCGTTCCCAAATCTTGCCTATCGATAGTGAACATAATGCAATTTTTCAAAATTTACCCCTAACATGCCAGAAGAATTTGGGACATATTTCTTTAGCTGAATGCGGTATATCTCGTATTGTGCTAACAGCATCCGGAGGAATTTTTTTTAAAATACCACAAGAAAAATTAACCACAATAACACCAGATCAAGCTTGTGTTCATCCTAATTGGTCCATGGGGCGTAAGATATCAGTAGATTCCGCTACCATGATGAATAAAGGATTAGAATATATTGAAGCACGTCATTTATTTAATGCCACACCTAATGAGATAGAACTTGTATTACATCCTCAGTCTATTGTTCATGCTATGGTATACTACAAAGATGGTAATGTGTTAGCACATTTAGCTCCTCCAGATATGAGAATTCCTATCACGCATGCAATGGCTTATCCTAATAGAATTGAATTACAAATTTTATCTAATATAAACATACACTGCCTTAACAAATTATACTTTGATCAATTAGATACTCGAAGTTATCCTTGCTTACAATTAGCAATAGATGCTGATAATTGTAGTCAAGCAGCGACTATTATTTTAAACGCAGCAAATGAAATTGCCGTAGAAGCATTTTTACATAGAATAATTTCTTTCACCGCAATTCCTGATGTTATTCGCCGTGTACTTGATGCAATAAATGTAGATGATCCTAATGATGTAGAAAGTATTTTATATATTGATCAAAAAGCTCGTGACAAAGCAAGATCTATATGTGTTACATAATAAATAATGTTATTTGCAATAAATTATCACGTTATTATATGTGTAGTATAAAATTTGTAATGAAATTTCATTAATTTGTAATTATGTTAGTAATTATTATAAATAATACTTTTTCCTTAATATAAAGGTATTTAATTTGGAAAATAAATAAGTGTGATATTATCTCAACATAATCAAGATCTTGGCGCTTTTTCATCTAATTTATTACCCCGCCATGTCGCTATCATCATGGATGGTAATGGCCGTTGGGCAAGAACACGAGGAAAGTTACGTATTGTTGGGCATCAAGCCGGGTTTAACGCGGTCCGACGTGCTGTTCATTTTGCTATTAATTATAGATTTGATGCGTTGACTTTATTTGCATTTAGCAGCGAAAATTGGAAACGTCCCGATAAAGAGATTGATTCTCTGATGCAATTATTTTCTCATGCACTAAATAATGAAATAGATGTACTACATAAGTACAACATTAAACTAAGAATCATAGGAGATATTAATCGATTTTCTGCTGAATTACAAAAAAATATACGCAGTTCTGAAAAATTAACTTCTAACAATACTGGACTTACGCTTAATATTGCTGCAAATTATGGAGGCCGATGGGATATTGTCCAAGGAGTAAAACAACTTGCTACGCAAGTGCAGAAAGGAATATTAAGTCCTAACCAAATTGATGAAGATGCTCTGTGCCAATGCGTTTGTATGAATGAATTAGCTCCGGTAGATTTGGTAATTCGAACAGGAGGTGAACATCGTATTAGCAATTTTTTGTTGTGGCAAATAGCGTATGCTGAATTATTTTTTACAGATGTATTATGGCCCGATTTCAATGATATCATATTTAAAAGGGCGCTTAATACTTTTGTGAAACGAGAGCGTCGATTTGGGAATAGTGCCTCTACTTAATTTAAGTACTATAAAATGCACAAATAAAGAGAAAATATGTGTTAATCAATCGTTTAATTAGTATGTTTACCCTAATCCCTATTACTGTTTTTATGTTATTTTTATTGCCTATCGTACAATTTTCAATTTTTTTATCTATCATTTGTTTAATTAGTGCATGGGAATGGGGCAAAATGCATCATTTTTCCCTTTATATACATCGCGTGTGGATATGCGTTATATTTGGATTATTGTGTATTACGATGATGACCGTTGGATCACAAAACTATTTATATTGCAAAAATTGGCGTATTTTTTGGTATATTTTCAGTAGTGTTAGTATAGTATGGTGGGGGTTAGCATTTTTGTTAATATTATTTTATCCTAACTCTGCTATTTTTTGGAAAAAATCTAATACATTGCATTTTTTTTTCGGAATATTAATAATTTTACCATTTTTTTGGGGGATTTTAACGTTGCTCCAACTGCATCATATCAATGATGACATTATGGGAACATGGTGTGTACTATATATTGTAACATTAGTTTGGGTTAATGATTCGAGCGCATATATTATCGGCAAGATAATAGGGCGACATAAGTTGCTAGAAAATGTATCTCCTAAAAAAACTTGGGAGGGATGTATTGGAGGTATGTTAATCGCAACAGGAATTTCATGGTTATGCATAAAATATATACCTGTAAACATTATAAGTCCATTAGTTATATTTATTTATTCTATAATCGCAATTATCACTTCTATAATAGGAGATTTAACCGAAAGCATGTTTAAGCGAGAAGCTGGGATTAAGGATAGCGGGAATTTAATTCCTGGGCATGGAGGAATTTTAGATCGTATAGACAGCTTAGTTGCTGCAGTGCCTATTTTTGCTTGTCTGGTATTATTAAGTTTATATTAATATCTTTATTATAGGATAAAATTCATAAAAATCATGTTATTACATTTTATTTGGAATTTAACTGCATTTATCCTTGCATTAGGAATACTTATTACAGTCCACGAATGTGGACATTTTATAGCCGCGCGTTTTTTAAAAGTAAAAGTGGAGCGATTTTCTATAGGATTTGGCCCTGTTTTATGGAGTTGGCGTGATTCACATGATACTGAATACGTGATTTCTGTTATTCTTTTTGGAGGATATGTTAAATTATTTAGCACTCGTGAACAAATAATATCTTGCGATCAAGAATATGATAACTCATTTGAGTGTCAACGGATTTGGAAAAAAAGTATTATTGTAATCTCAGGACCTATTTTTAATTTTATTTTTTCTATTCTATCATATGCTTTAGTTTTTATGGTAGGCGTGCCTGTTCACAAGCCCATAATCCATGCTGTGATACCTAATTCTATTATTGCTCAATCGAATATACCATCTGGTGTAGAAATTAAATCAATTAATAATATTCAGACTCATGATTGGGATGCGGTACGTTGGGAAATTTTTAATAGCATAGGTAAAGAAAAAATTATTATTTCTACGGCGACAATGAATAGTACATGTATGCAAACTTATATCATTAATTTATCTCATAACTGGTTTAATCAATTTGTTAATAACAAGGATCCAATAATAGCATTGGGTATCATTCCTTTTAACACACATGTATCATTAGTATTATCAGAAATAAAATCTGATTCTGCTGCACAACGAGCTGGTTTTAAAATTGGAGATAAAATAATTTCAATTGACGATCAATTGATACATGATTGGGAGTTGTTTATTAAAATTATTAAAAGTAATCCAGAAAAAACTTTTAAAATTACTGTAGAAAGGAAAAATAAAATATTAAATTTAAATTTAACGCCAAGTAAAAAATATTTAATTTATCCCGATAAATCGGAAGGAGTGATAGGTGTTTTACCGCAGATTATTTATATTCCGCCAGAATCTCATACAATCCGTCAGTATGAATTACATCTAGCTATACTGCAAGCTTTCAAAAAAACATGGAAATTAGTATATCTAACAAGCAATACATTATTTAAATTAATTACCGGAGATATTAGGATAAACCATCTTGGTGGTCCAATTTCAATAGCTCAAGGAGCAGGTGAATCGGCTCAATCTGGATTAATTTATTATCTCATGTTTTTATCTTTGATCAGCATCAATTTAGGCATTGTTAATTTATTACCTTTACCAGCATTAGATGGTGGGCACTTATTGTTTTTCATAATAGAAAAAATGCAAGGAAAATCAATATCAAAAGAAATACAGAGTGTTGGTTATATCATTGGGTCTATTATGCTTACGTTAATAATGTGTTTAGCGCTTTTCAATGATATATCTAGATTATGGTAATTATTGAATTTAAATTAAAAATATAAAAATAATAATGATGAGATGAAAAAAATATTTATAGCATTCTTATTAATGATTAGTGATATAGCATACAGCGCTGATGTCATTATAAATAAAATTTTTTTTAACGGTTTAAAAAGAATTGCTTTAGATACAGTATTGTTTAATTTACCTTTGAAAATTGGAGCTGTTATCAGTGATGAAGATGTTGCTAATAGCATTAAGACATTATTTGAGACAGGATATTTTGAAGAAATCACAATATCTAACAACGAAAAGGGAATTATTATAATTCAAGTGAAAGAACGCCCAGTGATTGATAATATTAGTTTTCGTGGAAATAAAATAATTAAAGAAGATGTAATAAAAAAAACATTAAATTTTAAAAAAATCGAATCAGGTGAACCATTTAATGAATGTTCTATTTTTGAAGTAAAACGAGAATTGGATAATTTGTATCATAATTTTGGTAAATTTACAGCTACAACTAGGATTGTAGTTATTCCTTTATCAAGAAATCGTGTTAATTTGAAAATAACATTTACTGAAGGTAAAACTGCTAAAGTACAACAAATCAATATTTTTGGTAATCATGTATTTCATGAAAAACAATTATTATCACAATTTAAGTTGTATAGAAAAATTAAATGGGGGAAGATATTATCTCATCGGCAATATCTAAAACAAAAGTTATTTCACGATTTAGATACATTACGTAATTTTTATTTAAATCATGGGTACGCTAAGTTTCATATTGATGAAACACAAATTGATTTAACATCAGATAAAAAATATATTCATCTTTCTTTATATATTACTGAAGGCATGCAATATTCGTTTGATTCTGCAGCATTGCATGGAAATGCCTCAGATTATTTCCCTAATATTATGGAATATATTAAAGTTTCTCCCGGGGAATTGTATAGTAGCGATAAAATTCAAAAAATAGAATACAACATACGATATATGTTAAGTAAATATGGTTACATTCATCCTATCGTATCAATAGGATCTGATATAAATGACAAAAACAAAACAGTAAAATTATATGTATATGTTGATATAGGGCATCATTTTTATGTACGTGAAATACGCCTGGAAGGTAATAATATTACTAAAGATAAGGTAATTCGAAGAGAAATACATCACTTAGAACACACACAATTAGATTATACCCGTATTATTCAGGACCAAGATCGGCTTAGACGTCTTTGTTATTTTAAAACTGTAAATGCTCAAATTAAATATGTACCAGATAGTATCAATCAAATTGATGTTATTTATAAAGTTCAAGAACGTAATACTGGTAATTTGAATTTGAGCGTTGGATTTGGAACAGAGAGCGGTATAAATTTACAGTTCGGAATGTACCAAGAAAATGTGTTAGGTTCTGGCAATTCTATATCTGTTGCTAGCACTAAAAATCATTATCAAACTTATGCTGAAATATCAGCTGTAAAACCTTATTGTAGTACTAATAATATTAGTATAGGTGGAAAAGTATTTTTTAATGACTTAAATGCTAATAGTACGGGTTTATCAGATTATAATTTGAAAAATTACGGTATTAACATTAATTGTGCATATCCAATTATTGAATACAATACGTTAAATATAGGTTTAAATTACATATCTAATTATTTAAGTAAAATAGCTCCTCAAGTGGCAATATGGCGTTATCTAGAATCTACTAGTATGTATTCAAAAATGTTGATTAATAATAAATTTTTTAGCAATGCTGTTAATTTTCATGCGAATGATTTTTTATTAATTTCAGGTTGGACTTTTGATAACTTGGATCATGTTTATTTTCCTACACATGGCGTACATGTTAATGTGTCAAGCATATTGTCATTACCGGGATCTAATAATCAATATTATAAAATCATAATTAATAATACCAATTATATACCTTTAGATCGACATTATAATTGGATATTAATGAATTCTGTATATGTTGGTTGTTCTGGAAGCATGTATAAAGGAGAAAGTCCTTTTTATGATAATTTCTATGCTGGCGGTATTGGAACAATACGTGGATTTAGATTAAATAGCATAGGACCAAAAGCTGCTTATTATCATTGTAATTATTCTGACCAAAACTATGCCGCATGCGCGATAAAAAACTCTCAAGATGCTGTTGGAGGAAATGCAATGACTCTTTTTAAAACCGAATTAATCGTTCCTATTACATGTTTTAATGTACAAAATTATGATATTGCACGTATTTCTCTTTTTTTAGACACAGGTACTGTATGGGATACTTTTTGGAAAAATACTGAAGCAACACAAGCAGCTGGTATTATAGATTATAGTATTTCGAGTAATATTCGAATATCTAGTGGTGTGGCATTGAAATGGATATCTCCGATCGGACCAGTAATTTTTTCTTATTCAAAATTAATCAAAAAATATCTCGGAGATGTGGAAGAACCATTTCAATTTAGTATCGGAAAAACATGGTAAATTTAGATGCTATATAGGAATAATAAATATTTTATTAAAATAATACATTTCATATTTTATTAAATTAAGAGGTTTACAGTGAAAAAGTGGACATATCTATTAAGCATAGTTATTTGGTTAATACAAGTTAACCCTGTTGAAGCTGCAGATAAAATTGCGATAGTTAATATTTCTAATATCTTTCAACAATCTTCACAACGTGCAAAAATAATTAAACAACTTGAATATGAATTTAAAGATCGTGCTACTGAATTAGAAAATATGGAGCATGACTTACAAATGAAAATACAAACATTACAACGAGATGGCGCTGCTATGAAGGCTATAGAGCGTAGTGAATTAGAAAAATCACTAATAAATCAACGTGAAATTTTTTCTAACAAAGCTAAAGAATTTCAACAGGACAATCATTCACGTCAAACAGAAGAAAGAGATAAAATTTTGAACATAATTTATAATGTAGTAACGAATGTTGCTAATAGAGAAAATTATGACATAGTAATTGATACTAATGCTATAGTGTATCATAGTTCTCATATTACAGATATTACTAATTCTGTAATGAAACAAGTTGGATAAGTTATGATCGCAATGCGACTAGCTGATTTAGCGAAACAGTTAGATGCTAAATTATATGGCGATGAAAATATTATTATTACTGGCATTGCTTCTATACATAATGCACGTACAGGACATATTACTTTTTTAAAGGATCAGCGATTACTAAATCAACTAAGTTCTTGCTGTGCTTCAGCAGTAATATTATCTAAAAATAATTTAATTTTATGCAAGGTTGCCGCATTAGTAGTGCAAGACCCTCATATTGCATATGTTAAAACAGCGCAATTAATGGATCCTACTCCTAAATCAGTAAAAAATATCGCATCTGGAGCAATAATTGCCCCAGATGCGATATTAGGTCAAAGAGTGGGAATTGGTGCTAATGCGGTTATAGAATCTGGAGTGATTTTAGGTGATGATGTAATAATCGGTTCTGGTAGTTTTATAGGAAAAAAGACAAAAATTGGCACAGGTACGCGGTTATGGGCTAATGTTACTATATGTCATGAAGTAGAAATTGGCGAATTTTGTTTAATACAATCTGGAACTGTAATTGGGTCTGATGGATTTGGATATATTAATGACGGTGGTGTTTGGATAAAGATCCCTCACTTAGGAACAGTAAAAATTGGAGATAATGTTGAAATAGGTGCTTGCACTACTGTTGATCGAGGAACTTTAGATGATACTAAAATTGAAAACGGAGTGATTATTGATAATCAGTGCCAAATCGCACACAACGTCACCATTGGTGCGCATACTGCAATAGCAGGTGGTGTGATCATGGCGGGCAGTTTAACTATAGGTCGGTATTGTATGATAGGCGGGGCTAGTGTGATTAACGGGCATATAAATATTTGTGATAGAGTTACGGTAACTGGAATGGGTATGGTAGTTAAATCGATAACACAGCCCGGTGTTTACTCATCAGGGTTTCCTGTTCAACCCAATACAGTATGGTGGAAAACTGCTGCATTAATCACACGGATTAGTAGTATAAATAAACGTATAAAAACTATAGAACAAAAATTAAAAAAAATACTGTGCCTATAATTTTTAAGATAATTAGGGCAGTTTATTCTTCATCCTGTTAGGATGAACAGGATACATGTTATTGATATGGCTTATATTATCTTAAACAGGAATAGAAAATCTTGATTACTGATACTTGTGTTTTGCATATTGAGGAAGTTTTAGAACTGTTACCGCATCGATTTCCTTTTTTGCTAGTTGATCGCGTACTAAATTTTGAAAAAGGAAAATTTTTAAGAGCGGTAAAGAATGTATCTTTTAATGAACCATTTTTCCAAGGTCATTTTCCAGGTAAACCTATTTTTCCTGGAGTATTAATTTTAGAGGCTATGGCTCAAGCTACAGGTATTTTAGCCTTCAAAAGTGCAGGTAAATTAGCCCCAGGTGAATTATATTATTTTGCTGCTATTGATGCAGCACGATTCAAGCGCCCAGTCCAACCTGGAGATCAAATGATACTTGACGTTGAATTTGTAAAAGAAAGACGTGGTATTGCGCGCTTTAAAGGAGTAGCTACAGTAAATAAAGAAATGGCTTGCGAAGCATCAATGATGTGCGCCCGTAGAAAGGAAATTTAAACTGATGATTCATCAATCTGCCATTATACATCCTAGTTCTATAATAGAACAAGGTGCTATCATTCACGATAACGTATATATCGGGCCATTTTGTTTTATTGGTGCACAGGTTGAAATAGGGGCTAGAACTTTATTAAAATCTCATATTGTAATTAATGGTATTACTCAAATTGGTGAAGATAATCAAATTTATCAATTTGCTTCTCTTGGTGAAGTAAATCAAGATTTGAAATATGCAAAAGAATCTACACGCATAGAAATTGGTCATTATAATAAAATTAGAGAAAGTGTCACGATTCATCGTGGTACTATACAAGGAAAACAGGTTACTAAAATAGGAAATAGCAATTTATTTATGATTAATGTACATATTGCGCATGATTGCATAATAGGAGATCATTGTGTTATGGCTAATAACGTGACCTTAGGTGGACATGTAAGAGTAGATAATCACACTATTATTGGAGGAATGACCGCAATTCATCAATTTTGTCTTATTGGAACGCATGTTATGATTGGAGGATGTTCCGGAGTAGTTCAAGATATTCCACCTTTTATAATAGCCCAAGGAAATCATGCGATACCTTTTGGATTAAACATCGAAGGTTTAAAGCGACGAGGTTTTAATCGTTCAGCTGTACACGCTATTCGAGATGCTTATAAAATTTTATATCGTAGCAATAAAACTGTTGAATCAGCTAAAGTAGCTTTAAAAGTATTAGCAAAAGAACATCCAATTATCAATGAATTTGTAGATTTTTTAATACGCTCTCAAAGAGGAATTATTCGTTAAAAATGTCTATGAATAATCGTACTATTATTATAGGTATAGTAGCTGGAGAAGCTTCTGGAGATATTTTAGGAGCAGGATTAATCCGTGCATTAAAAAAATACCTAAAAAAAGTATGTTTTTTCGGAATTGGCGGTCCTTATATGCAATCTGAAAATATGAAGTCTTGGTATAATATAGAAGAATTATCAGTTATGGGTTTTGCTGAAATCATTGTGAAATTACCACGATTATTATATATTCGTAGAAATTTAGTTCGTAGATTTTTTAATTTAAAACCTGATGTTTTTATTGGTATAGATTCTCCAGATTTTAATATTTCATTAGAAAATCGTCTGAAAAAGCGTGGAATTCGTACGATTCATTATGTTAGCCCATCAGTATGGGCATGGAGAAAAAAGCGTATTTTTGCGCTTAAAAAAGCTACTGATAATATTTTGGTGATCTTACCGTTTGAAAAAAAAATATACGATTACTTCAATATACCATGTCAATTTATTGGGCATTCATTAGCAGATCAAATACCAATTAATCCAGATAAAGCTTCTGCTCGTCGAAAATTAGGTATTCCGAATGATGTATATTGTTTAGCGATATTACCAGGTAGTAGAATCAGGGAAATTAAAATGTTAGCTCATGATTTTTTAGTATGTGCTGAATTATTAAAAAATAACTTTCCTGATCTTGAGATTTTAATACCTTTAACTAATCAGACTTCCATAAAACAATTTACTGGTATTGTATCAACATCGGTTAAATATCGTATACTGAATAATCAATCGGCATGGGAAATAATGATGGCAGCAGATGTTGCGTTGGTGACTGCTGGCACAGCAACTTTAGAATGCATGTTGGTCAAATGTCCGATGGTTGTAGCTTATCGCATGCATCCTTTAACATTTATGTTAGCTAAGAATTTAGTAAATATTTCATGGATATCATTACCTAATTTATTAGCAGGTCATGAATTGGTAAAAGAATTTATTCAAAATGATTGTCGTCCTGAAAATTTAGCACGTACACTAACTGATTTACTAAATGATGATAATAATCAACATATTATAGTATTGCAAAAAAAATTTAGACAATTGCATTATAGCATTAAATGTAATGCAGATGAGCAAGCAGCCCATGCAGTCCTAAGGTTAATCAGATTACAGTGATATTATTCAGTACATAGGTATGAATTTTATGATATATCCAAAAAATTATTTATTAAAAAAATTTAAATTAATTGCGGGAGTAGATGAGGCAGGATGTGGAGTATTAGTCAGCTCAGTAGTTGCTGCTGCAGTGATATTACACCCAATATAACCAATTCCTGGGTTAGCTGATTCCAGACAAGACACTAACTCAAAATAAACGATTTAATCTATATCAAAATATTACTACAAAAGTAGTAGCTTAGGGAATTGGATATGCTGATGTTACAGAAATTGACCGCTTTAATATTTTTCAAGTTCGGTTATTAGCAATGAAACGAGCGGTATACAGTTTATCTGTTAAACCAGATTTAATTTTAATATATAGAAGTCATTCCCCAATATTTACAGAAATACTTTGCCAATGTTTTAGTAAAGGGGATGCTCGAATAGCGATTAAAAGCGCAGATTCTATTATTGCAAAAATCACATGTGATCAAAATATGATCATATTAGATACACAATATCCAAAATATGGATTTGCTTGTAACAAAGGGTATCCTACTTCTTTTCACCTAGAGCAACTAACATTATACAGCCCTATTTCGCATCATCGAAATAGTTTTACTCCTATAAAGTATATAATTTCTGATCTTAATAGATGATTCTGTATTATAATATATATATCATCAATTATAACCTCTTAATTATGAAAACACCACATTTTATTCATTTACACGTACATAGTGATTACTCTATGATTGATGGGTTAGGTACAGTAGATAAACTGATAAAAAGAGCAGCATTTCTTAAAATGTCCATGTTAGCTCTTACTGATTTTAATAATTTGTTTGGATTTATTAAATTTTATGATGCTGCTTATAAAGCAGGAATCAAACCAATTATTGGAGCAGATTTTTTAGTGCAAGACGTTACTATCAGCAAAAAACCTAGCGAGATAACATGCTTAGTGGCTGACAAGCAAGGTTATTATCACTTAATTATGTTAATTTCAAAAGCGTATAAAAATAAGCATAATAATATTATACCCATGATTCAACGCCGTTGGCTTATAGAATACAATAAAGGTTTAATTGTACTTTCTGGAGGACGTAACGGGGACGTCGGCAGATATTTATTAAAAGATGAAAAATCAAAGATAGAACAATGTTTGTGTTTTTATTCAAAATATTTTCCAAATAGATATTATTTAGAATTGATACGAACTGGGCGTCAACATGAGGAATCTTATTTACAATTAGCAATAGAATTGTCAAAAATAAAAGGATTACCAACAGTAGCTACCAACGATGTACGTTTCATTAATAAAAAAGATTTTTTAGCGCATGAAATTCGTGTAGCTATACATGATGGTACTACGCTAAATCATGCTCAACAATTATGCAGGTATAGCTCACAACAATTTATGAAAAGTGAACAGGAAATGTGCGAGTTATTTGCTGATATACCAGAATCTTTAGTAAATAGTGTAGAAATTGCTTATAGATGTAATCTTACTATTGATTTAGGTGGATCTTTTTTACCGCAATTTCCTACTGGATGTATGTCTTCTAAAGATTTTCTTATTACACATGCAAAGAAAGGATTAGAAGAGCGATTAACTGTTTTATTTCCAAAGATTGAAGAACGTCTTATTAAACGAAAACCATATGATTTACGATTAAAACATGAATTACAAGTAATTAATAACATGAATTTTCCTAGTTATTTTTTGATAGTTATGGAATTTATTAATTGGGCTAAAAATAATGATATTCCGGTTGGCCCCGGAAGAGGTTCCGGTGCTAGTTCACTGGTGGCTTATGCATTGAAAATTACAGAACTTGATCCGTTAAAATTTGATTTATTGTTTGAACGTTTTCTTAACCCGGAGCGTATATCTATGCCTGATTTAGATATTGATTTTTGCATGGAACATCGTGATTTAGTAATCGACCATGTCTCTGAAACTTACGGATCAGATGCTGTATCTCAAATTATTACATTTGGAACTATGGCGGCTAAAGCAGTAATTCGCGATGTAGGACGTGCATTAGGTCATCCTTATATACTTATTAATCGTATCGCTAAATTAATTCCATCAGAACCAGGAATAACATTAGAAAAAGCTTTTTCTATAGAACCTCAACTTAAATTACTTTATAAAAATGATGAGGATATTACAGTATTAATCGATATGGCTCGTCAATTAGAAGGTATTGTAAGAAATGTTAGTAAACATGCAGGAGGAGTAGTAATTGCGCCTATGAAAATTACTGATTTTTCTCCCTTATATTATGATAATGATAGTATTCATTCAATGACTCAATTTGATAAAGATGATATTGAACGCATTGGTTTAATAAAATTTGATTTTCTTGGCTTACGTACTTTGACGACTATTAATCGTGCATTAAAAATGATTAATAATGCACACCTTAAAAACGGTCTCCCTATTATTGATGTACACTCTATATCATTACATGATCAAAAAAGCTTTCATATACTTCGATCTTCGGAAACTACTGCAGTTTTTCAATTAGAATCACGTGGTATAAAAGAATTAATTAAACGTTTAAAACCAGATTGTTTTGAGGATTTGATTGCATTAATTGCATTATTTCGTCCTGGACCGTTACAATCAGGTATGGTAGATAACTTCATTAATAGAAAACATGGTTATGAAACTATTTCTTATCCTGATGTTAAATGGCAGCACGAATCCTTATGTCCAGTATTAGAATCAACGTATGGAATCATTCTATATCAAGAGCAAGTAATGCAAATAGCGCAAGTACTGGCAGGTTATACACTCGGACAGGCAGATATATTAAGGCGTGCTATTGGTAAAAAAAAACCAGAAGACATGGCTAAACAACGCTCTTTTTTCAATTTAGGTGCTATAAAAAATGGTATCGATACTACATTGTCAATGAAGATTTTCGATCTTGTAGAAAAATTTGCTGGTTATGGTTTTAATAAATCTCATTCTGCCGCATATGCGTTAATATCTTATCAAACATTATGGTTAAAAGCACACTATCCTTCTGAATTTATGGCAGCTGCATTAAGTTCTGATATGGATAATTTAAGTAAAGTAGCGTATTTAATAGGCGAGTGTAAAAAAATGAAACTTATAGTTTCACCGCCAAATATCAATACTAGCCAATATCATTTTTACGTCAATACAAATAAAGAGATTGTTTACGGATTCGGAGCTATCAAAGGAATAGGTAAAGCTTCTATAGAAGCTATAGTAGCATCTCGTAACAAAGATGGTAACTTTAGAGAATTATTTGATTTCTGTATTCGTATCGATAGTACAAAAATCAATCATCACATAATTGAAAAATTAATTTTTTCTGGAGCCTGTGATTCATTTGGAAAACATCGTTCAGAATTAATGGCATTACTTAATGATACGATAAAGCGTGCTAATCAACACATTACAAATAAATATACCAAACAATCAGATATATTCGAAATGCACTTAGATACGTGTATTATTTCAGCATCTGACCGCAATCATACTGTATCACGGTGGTCTAATCAACTTTTATTAGAAAAAGAAAAAGAAATTCTTGGATTGTATTTAACCAATCATCCTACTGAGCAATATATAAAAAAAATTAAACATTGCATACCCAATATCGTTAAAATAAAAGATGTTATGCTAGAAAAAAATGATACAATGATACACATTTTCGGCGTGATTATATCGTGGCGAGTAAAATTAAGTAAACGAGGTAAACATGTTGTGTTTTGTATTTTAGAGGATTGTTCTGGTCGATTAGAAATAGTGATATTTGAGAAATTGCTTAATAAATATCAATATTGTTTAAAAGAAAATAATTGCTTACTTGTTACAGGCGTAATTAATATCGATAAAATACGTGGTAATTATAAAGTGATTGTACGAGAATTAAAAGATATAAACGATATCCATAAAAAACATGCACATAGTTTATCTATTGTATTAAACGATATACAAGTTGATAATCAATTATTAACTAATATTCGTTTTTTTTTAGAAGAAAATCAACATGGAACTTTACCAGTGTATTTTTTTTATCAAAAAAATGGCATGCAAATCAAATTACGTTGTGGGAAAAAATGGTATATTACTCTGACTGATCGGTTACTGACTAATCTACGTAGTCTTGTTGGAGATGCACAAGTAAAATTAGAATTACATTAATTTAATAATGGGAATTGTATGGGTTTAAATTTTCTTGATTTTGAAAAACCTATCTTAGATTTAGAAGAAAAAATTAATTCTTTAACATCAGTAGTGTGTTTAGATAAGAAGTCAGAAACAAATATTGACGAAGAAATTCATCGTCTTCGTTCGAAAAGCATTAATCTTATTCACAAAATTTTTTCTAATTTGAATGCTTGGCAAATTGCTCAATTGGCACGACATCCTGGACGTCCGTACACCTTAGATTATATAGAACGTATATTTAGTGATTTTGACGAATTATCCGGTGATCGAGTATATGCTGATGATAAAGCTATTGTAGGAGGAATAGCTCGACTTAATTCCCGTCCAGTCATGATTATTGGGCATCAGAAAGGGCGTGATACTAAAGAAAAAATTAAACGAAATTTTGGTATGCCTGCGCCAGAAGGGTATCGGAAAGCATTACGTCTTATGAAAATGGCAGAACGATTTAAAATACCACTTATTACTTTTATAGATACCCCAGGAGCTTATCCTGGGGTAGGTGCAGAAAAGCGTGGACAATCTGCAGCGATCGCTAAAAATTTACGTACAATGTCCATGTTAAAAATACCAATTATATGTACTGTAATAGGAGAAGGTGGGTCCGGAGGGGCGTTAGCCATAAGTGTTGGAGATAAAGTTAATATGTTGGAGTATAGTACATATTCTGTAATTTCTCCAGAAGGATGCGCATCGATTTTGTGGAAAAATGTTAAAAAGGCTCCTATTGCTGCTGAAGCAATGGGTATTACTGCTTTTCGGCTGAAAAAACTAAAACTAATTGATAGTGTGATTGCTGAACCGTTAGGAGGGGCACATAGAGATATATTGACTACATCCATGTCATTAAAAGCTCAATTATTATTAGATTTAACAGAATTAGATTCTTTCGATGAAAACGAATTATTAAATAGGAGATATCACAGATTAATGCATTATGGGTATTGTTAATTTTACAATAAAATATATTACTTTTTTTAAAAATAATTGATATGGTGTAAATGGTGTATGTTTTGAATAAAATATAAAATACTTATATACACACATTATTATAATATAAAATCATGATGATTTTATATTATCCTGTTACTAACAATATGATTAGAATTAATATGTTGCCAGAAAGTTGTGATTTATATCATAAAGTAATGCTTTGTCTTGTTGGATATAAAAAATTACTGTTGTCTTATAGTGGTGGGCTTGATTCTACAGTACTATTAGATATCCTCACAACATTAAGAAGTAGCGTGAATCATTTAATATCATCTCCATTAATTTTAAGGGCAGTTTATGTACATCACGGCCTTAGTAATTGCGCTGATCAATGGGCTAATCATTGTTTTGATCAATGTAAAATACGAGATATACCTTTTGCAGTAGTCCGTGTTAATTGTTATAACACAGGAAATAAGCGACGTAATGTAGAAGCATTGGCCCGAAAGCTTCGTTATAAGAAATTATATAATTATTTAGATGCGGAAGAAATACTTCTAACCGCGCATCACATGGATGATCAAGTAGAAAGTTTATTCTTGGCTTTAAAAAGAGGAAGTGGTCCAGCTGGACTAGCTGGAATGAATAAAGATGTACTGTATAATAATAAATATAGGCTGTTAAGGCCTTTATTAGATTGTTCTCGTAAACAATTAGAAATATATGCTCATAAAAAAAATCTGACTTGGATTGAAGATGATACGAATACAGATATTCGTTTTGATCGTAATTTTTTACGCATAAAAATTTTACCCTCAATGTACCTACGTTGGCCTTGTTTTAATAAAGTAGTCGCGCGTACTGCACAGATATGCAGAGATCAAGAAAATTTATTAAATGAATTTTTGTCAGAATCATTAAGAAAATTAATTGATATATCCGATGGATCTTTATTATTTAGACCGTTATTCCAATACAGCATACCAAAAAGACAAGCTTTATTACGTCGTTGGTTAGTTAATTTTTCTATAAAAATGCCTTCTTATCAACTTATAAATCGTATTTGGCAGGAAGTAGTATTGAGCCGGAAAGATGCTATTCCAATATTGCAATTGGACAAATGCCTATGTCGTCGTTTCCGTGAAAAATTGTATATTTTACCTATAAACATGAAATTTGCTTTAAATAAAATCAAATTATCATGGGAAACAATATATAATGCAATTATGCTGCCATATAATTTAGGAATGTTAATATATCAGCCATTAAGTATTAATGAATCCTTATCTAAGGATGCGTTAGCTCCGCATTTAAACATAAAATTTTATTTAAATATTTCTTATAATTTTTTTGAAAAATCTAGAAAGGTATTAACACATTGTTTTGTTAGGCCTCCAAAATCTGATGAAAAAATGTCAATTATTTTGGGGAATGTAGATGGATTATTATATGTTTTCGGTAGAAAACATGGGCGACGTTTAAAAAAAATTTGGCAAGAATTAGGAGTCCCTCCGTGGCTAAGAAGCCGAATTCCTTTACTTTTTTATAATAATACATTGATTACTGCTATAGGGATATTCATTACCCAAAATGGCAAGATTAGAAATCAAGAAGACATATTATGGAAAATATCTTGGTTACAAGATGTTGTATCTTATAAAATATTTAAAAATAGCATTCACTATCATTTGGAATAATTCTTTTGTTTTTCATTAAGAACTATATAAAGCATTATTTTGAAAAGAATAACATATAAAACTTATTTATTTTTAATGCAAATCTGATATAAACTCAATCAATATGATCATTAAATATATATCTTTTATATATCATTAATAATTTTAATATTATGTAAAAAATTAATTTTATTCTTCATTAAATGCCGCATCCTCTTTTCATGAAGACGTAATTTTTGTAGACAAATATTGTATTAATGTTTCAAGTTTAATTCTTTTTATTTCATTTTTTTTACGATGTCTATATTCTACTTCTTGGTTAGATAAATTACGATCACTTACAATAAGAACATGTGGTATTCCGATCAAATCTATGTCTGCGAACATTGTACCCGGATATTCCTTACGGTCATCAATTAATATATCTATTCCTATAATAGATAGAAGTTGTTTATAAATTTTTTCTGTAATACTTCTGACATTAAGAGAACGATACATATTAATTGGTATAATAGCTAATTTGAACGGGGCAATCACATCTGGCCATATAATGCCATTTTTATCATGATTTTGTTCAATGATCGCAGCAACAATACGAGTAATACCTATACCATAACAACCCATTTCTATTATATAATTATGATTATTGTTTTTTTGTATATAATTATTACTTAAGTTTGAGTATTTTTGCCCTAATTGGAATATATGTCCTATTTCAACACAATTATGAATTGATAGGACATCTTTCTTATTAAGAGGATGAGAATTACGATGTAATACTTCATGTAAATCTGCCACTTTTGGAAGTGGTATATCACGATTCCAATTAACACCAAAAAAATATTTGCCACTTATACTAGATCCAGCAACAAAGTCATTCATTGAAGCTACATTGTAATCTACAATCAATGGTATGGATAAATTAATAGGACCTAATAAATTGGGTTGCGCTCCAGTAAGTGCTTGAATTTTTTTTGGATCTATGCAAAATAAGGGAGTGTATATTTGTGGAATCATCGCAATTTTTTTTAAACTAATCTGATGATCAGCCCGAATTACTAATCCTAATAGAGAATAAGAATTATGTATATTTTTATTATTAGCGCGTACGATTATTGTTTTTACAACTTGATGTATAGATAAATTAAATTTCTTGATTAATTCTTCTATGGATGTAACGTAGGGAGCTGCGGTCAATCGCATGGTTTCTATAGCTATCTTTGGTTGTATTTTAATAGGAGTAGTATCATGAGTATGATTCAATAACTTGAAGTTATTTGAATTATTACCAAGTATTACTGGAACTGCAATATTATCTTCGCCATTTTTAGAATATGCTTGAAATTCATGAGATAGGACTCCTCCAATTCTACCTGGTTCAGCTTGAACAACACAAAAATTTAATCCAATACGATTAAAAATAATATGATATATGTCATACATATTGTTATATGTGTTTTGAAGAGATTTTTGGTTTGTATGAAAGGAATATCCATCTTTCATAATGAATTCTCTAGCGCGCATTATTCCAGATCGAGGACGTGCTTCATCACGATATTTAGTATGAATTTGATACACAGTTAACGGAAACTGTTTATATAATGTTGTTTCTTTGCAAATAATCTCAGAAACCATTTCTTCATGAGTTGGTCCTAATACAAATTCTTGATTATTTCGATTTTTAAAACGTAATAATTCTTCACCATATTCTGTCCAACGACCACTTTTTTTCCATAATTTTGCAGGTTGAACTATTGGCATAGATATTTCAATCGCACCGATTTTATTCATTTCTTCTCTAATAATGTTTTCAATTTTTCGTAATACACGTAGTCCAGTTGGCAACCAACTATAAAGACCAGATGAAACTTGACGAATTAAACCGGCCCGTAGCATTAGTTGATGACTAATTGTTTTACAATTCTTAGGTGCCTCTTTGAGAGTAGCTAATAAATATTGACTGGTGCGCATATTATTGCCTATTATAAAAGATGTATTAGTAGTAACGATTAAAAATTTTTTTGTTTAATATATATTGATAAATTAAATTTTTTACGTGTAATATTGTACTGCATACATAGTATGCATTGATATTTTTTATATGATAATAGATCATTATAATCTAATTTATTATTTATATACATAATATAATGTTTTTTTATAAAATTTTCCTATTTTATAAGAAACGTTAATAGTCTGTGATAATAGTATATTTGTATATGGTGTATTTTTAATTAATACAAAATTAGTGATTAGTGCTACTGTTATGCAATACAATAAATTTTGTTATTAACGTTATTTTTATTATAATCAAATAAATATTTATAATTACAAGAACAAATGTAAGTTATGAGCGCGTATAATGCTATATTTATAGATCGGGATGGTACGATTAATATCGATAAGAACTATGTTCATAGCATTGATAATTTTTTTTTCATTGATAATGTTATAGATGCAATGATAACTTTAAAGAAAATGAATTTTTTTTTGATTATAGTTACTAATCAATCTGGAATAGCACGAGGTTTATTTACTCAGTATGAATTTTTATTATTAACTCAGTGGATGGTTTCTTATTTAGGATTACATCATGTGTATATAGATGCTGTTTATTTTTGTCCGCATCATATACAAGGAACAGTGAAACAATTTCAACGAGCCTGTTTATGTCGGAAACCTAAACCAGGGATGCTTTTGGATGCGAAAAAACGTTTTAATATTAATATGACTACTTCTTATATGGTAGGAGATACTGAAAACGATATGTTAGCAGGTCAATCAGCAGGCGTTGGAACGAAAGTACTAGTATGTAGTGGTAAAAAAATAACAAAAAAAACTAAAAATACAGCAAACTGGATTATAGAAAGTTTAGCATTATTGCCAAAGATGATTGGCGCACATAATCATAAAAACGTATATAAATGTTCCGTAATTTTTTTATTTTTGATGCTTTATTTTGTTAATTTGATAATATGAATGATGTTTTTATCATCAAAGGTTAGATGTATATGTATATATATTAATTGAATGATAATAGTTTTCAAGATACATAATTCTCGAATTATGTATCTATATTGTCTATATTATCTATATATTGAGTGTATTTTCTAAATAGTGAATGTTAATTTTGTTACCTTTTTGAAAAATTTTGTCAGTAATAATTTTCAATTGTAAATCAATGTTGGTATTGATTCCGTCAATAATTAATTCGGATAATGCGTTTTTCATGCGAGCAATAGCTATATCGCGCGTTGCTCCAAAACAAATTAATTTTCCTATCATCGCGTCATAATAAGGTGGAACTGAATATCCAGAATAAATATGCGATTCCCAACGCACACCTAATCCCCCAGGAGCATGAAATCTGGTAATACGTCCTGAACTAGGTATAAAATTATGAGAGTCTTCAGCATTAATACGACATTCTATAGCATGTCCTTCAGATTTAACTAAATCTTGTGTAATATCCAAGGTATACCCAGAAGAAATTCTTAGTTGTTCCCTAACGAGATCTATTCCGGTAACCATTTCTGTAATCGGATGTTCTACTTGAATACGAGTATTCATTTCTATGAAAAAGAATTCGTTATTTTCATATAAAAATTCAAATGTACCTACTCCCCGATATCCAATGTTATAACAAATCTTTACACAACTCTCCCCTATATGTTGTCGTATTTCAGAGCTAATACCTAATGCAGGGGTCTCTTCTACTATTTTTTGGTGTCTCCTTTGTATCGAACAATCACGTTCCGTCAAATAAATTATATTTCCTTTCCCATCAGATAAAACTTGTATTTCTATATGTCTTGGATTTTTTAAGTATTGTTCTATATAAATAGAATCATTATTAAATATGTTTTTTGCTTCTGATCGAATCATTCGTATAGCGTCTTGTAAATCTGATTCTTTTTTTACTACACACATACCACGTCCTCCTCCTCCATGAGCGGATTTTATAATGATTGGGTAATTAATGCGTAAATTTTGATGTGAAAAATTACAAAAGTCATTATTTATATTTTTATTTAGTTCATAATCCCAACCTGGCACAGGTGTGATACCTGATTCTTTCATAATAGCTATAGCAGATATTTTATTTCCCATTAAACGAATAGTTTCTGAACATGGCCCAATAAAAATAAAACCAGAACGTTCTACTTGTTCTGCAAAATCAGCATCTTCTGATAAAAATCCATATCCAGGATGTATTCCTGATGATCCAGTAATTTCTGCAGCTGAAATAATAGCCGGAATATTTAAATAACTATGTATTGCAGGAGGAGGTCCAATGCAAACAGTTTCATCAGCTAAAAGCACGTGTTTTAAATCACGATCTATGGTTGAATATACGGCCACTGTCTTTATTCCTAATTCTTTACATGCACGCAAAATACGTAATGCTATTTCCCCTCGATTTGCAATGACAATTTTTTCTAGCATTTTGTTCTCGTTATTCGATGATAATTAATGGTTCGTTAAACTCAACTGGTTGACCATTTTTAAGAAAAATTGATTTTATTGTGCCTGATTTATCTGATTGAATTTGATTCATAACTTTCATGGCTTCAATAATGCACAAAGTATCTCCAATCTCGATTTTTTGACCGATTGATATAAATGGTTTAGCATCTGCACTAGGAGTTAGATAAAAAATACCTACCATTGGGGAACGTATAATATGTCCTCCGTTTATTAATTTGGGATTTTCATATTGTGTTTCTGTATTTGAAATACATACAGGTATTTCTGATGATTTTGTTATAGGCAAACGTGTTGAAGAAGATGATTGTTTAGATGCAGAACGAGTAATGCGTACTATTTTATTTCCCTCAGAAATTTCTAATTTAGAAATGTTAGATTCTTCAATTAATGTAATTAATTTTTTTATTTTACGAATATCCATAGCAACAACCTATGTTTTATCTATTATTTATTAATTTTTCGGATAAATATTTATGTGCCATGTGTAAAGCACAATGATATCCGTGTACTCCAAATCCACAAATAATACCAAAAGCGATATCAGACAAATATGAACGATGTCTAAATTTTTCTCTTATATATGTATTAGAAAGGTGAATTTCGATAAAAGGAATGTTTACAGCTAAAAACGCATCTCTCAATGCTATGCTAGTATGAGTAAAAGCTGCAGGGTTAATTATAATAAAGTCCGTATTATTGCGATTTTCATGCACACAGTCTATTAATTCATGTTCTGCATTGGATTGAAAGTGATCCATATGCATACCTAAAGATTTAGATGTTTTATATAAGTGTGTTATAATGTTAGATAACGTTTCGTTGCCATATATGTGTGGTTCACGTGTTCCTAATAAATTTAAGTTAGGCCCATTTATCAATAAAATACGAAATGTATTTATCATGACATTTAAATATCTCCCCCAAATTTAACATACAGTATTTTATCATAATTCATATATGTTATTGTATTATATTTAATTTTAATGCGCGTTATCTGTATGATATAACAATGAAAAGCTTTTGTTGTTCATGATATTTTTTATGAAAACATTTTTATTAAATGATTATATAATATATATATATTTACTGTTTTATAATTAAAAACCAATTATACTAATAAATACATTATTATATGTTAAAAAAAAAATTTTTATCAATCAAAATAATTTTGATATCATTATTAATGTAATAAATATTTCTTCTTTTAATATCGTTATTATAATAACAAATCATATTGCTTTCAATATGTGCGTGTAGAAGCGATCTTATTACAAATATAGTAAGTCTATAGAATAATATTTTTACTATTGTAAATATTATTCAGTATAATTACATGTTACTTACAAAATAAGTATTTGAATATGGGTAATGTCTTCATGTTATATTGGATAATGCGCAATACTTATATACAGCAACTTAAAAGTACAAATCAATGATATTGTCTGATTATTTTGTTTTATCATTCTGGGGGAGGCTTCAGACGAATGGATAATTTAGAAAAAATTAATAATATTGTCTTAAATTATTATGTTTAAAAAATTCCGTGGTATATTTTCTAGTGATTTGTCTATTGATCTTGGTACTGCCAATACTCTTATCTATTTGAAAGGACAAGGTATTGTTTTAAATGAACCTTCTGTTGTTGCTATTAGACAGGATCGAGGAGGGATGCCTAAAAGTGTCGCTGCCGTTGGATACGCAGCGAAACAGATGTTAGGACGTACCCCCGGTAATATTGCGGCTATTCGTCCCATGAAAGATGGGGTAATAGCTGATTTTTTTATTACTGAAAAAATGTTGCAACATTTTATTAAGCAAGTGCACAGTAATAGTTTCATGAAACCCAGTCCTAGAGTATTAGTGTGTGTTCCAGTAGGCGCTACACAGGTTGAACGTAGGGCTATACGTGAATCTGCGCAAGGAGCAGGGGCGCGTGAGGTTTTTTTAATAGAAGAACCCATGGCGGCAGCTATTGGTGCAGGTTTACCGGTATCGGAAGCTACTGGTTCAATGGTAGTAGATATTGGCGGTGGCACTACTGAAGTAGCAGTAATTTCACTCAACGGAGTGGTGTATTCATCATCCGTTAGGATTGGAGGCGACCGTTTTGATGAAGCTATTATTAGTTATGTGCGGCGCCATTATGGTTCCTTAATTGGAGAAGTGACTTCAGAAAGAATCAAACATACTATAGGTTCTGCATATTTAGATGATGAACTTCGTGAAATAACAGTGCGTGGACGAAATTTAGCAGAAGGAATACCACGAAGTTTTGTATTAAACAATAGCGAAATTTTAGAAGCATTACAAGAACCGTTAACTGGAATCGTCAGTGCAGTAATGGCAGCATTAGAGCAATGTCCTCCTGAGTTAGCATCTGATATTTCGGAATATGGCATGATATTAACTGGAGGGGGAGCGTTATTAAGAAACATTGATCGTTTATTGGTAAAAGAAACTAGCATTCCTGTATCAATCGCAGAGGACCCGCTTACTTGTGTTGCACGGGGTGGCGGTAAGGCTCTTGATATGATTGACGTACATGGCCGAGATCTGTTTAGTGAAGAGTGATTTTCTTTAAAAACGCTACAGATAATTATATATTTTATTTAAAAATTACGTAAATTAAAATGTATTCTTTTTATAACATACATTAATGAATGCTGATAAGCTCAAGGTGCTTTCTTGTCTATGTGTAGCGGTGTGAGTAAATTTCTTCATTTAGAGTCACGTTTATTTTTAGCGATAATAATTTCTATTATTATAATTATTGCTGATGGTAAATTCAACATATTCTCTCAATTACGGAGTTATATAGGAAATTCTGTTTATTTATTTTATTATTTATGTGATAGACCGTGCTATATATTCAATTATACTTTAAAAGTATTAAAAGGGTACAACAAATTGTTGTCAGAAAATAATAAATTAAGTCAAGAATTATTTTTGAAAAACAGTGAATTATTATTAATGGATCAATATAAACAAGAAAATTGCGAGTTACTTTCGTTACTTAATTCCCCTTTGGGCTACAACAAACGCAAATTGATTGCTAGAATTCTTTTTGTTAATGCAGATTCATATAGTAATAAAGTTATTATAAATCAAGGAAAGCATAACGATGTTTACGTTGGTCAACCAGTTATTACTGATGCGGGAATAATAGGACAAGTAATTTCTATTAATACACTCGGCAGTCGTGTTATGTTAATTTGTGACCCTGAGCATGCTTTACCTGTGCAAATAAAGCGTAACAATATGCGTTTTATTTTAATGGGTTGCGGATATAATGCAGATTTACGCGCAGAATATCCAGGCTATTTAGATGTACGTGTCGGAGATATATTGGTAACGTCTGGGTTAGACGGTCGTTTCCCGGAAGGATATCCAGCAGCTATAGTATCTAATATAATGGTAGATCCAGAACAAGATTGTACCGTCATTCAAGCACATCCAACGGGTAAATTACAATGTTTATATTATGCGGTATTAATTTGGGAAAAGTAGCGAATTAAATATCAAAAATATTTTATTTGTTACTCATTATTCAAATAATTATACATGTGATAATATCATGACATATAAAATAATGAAATAAAATTAATTTGAAAGAATGTATAATAAATTCTATAGTTATAAACTGTGGATGGTATATACTTCGTTTGTGATTGCGCTGATATTGCAAATTATTCCCGTATATCCACGAATACAGGGTATTCAACCATCTTGGATAATGATGTTGTTAGTGCATTGGATTATAATACTCCCAAATCAGGTAAACATAGGCACCGGATTTATTTTGGGGTTAGTAATAGATATCGTATTAGGTACTACTTTAGGGATACATTCTTTGTCCTTAAGTATACTTGCGTATCTAGCAATACGAAATATTCATTTTTTTAGATATCTGCTTATTTGGCAACAATCTTTTGTTATTATGTTTTTTTCATTTATTAATCACAGTATTATTTTTTTAGTAAAATTTTTAATGACTGAAATTTTATGTGCACCAGAAATATTTTGGAATTGTTTATTAGATGCTGGATCGTGGCCATTTGTGGTTTTTTTAATGCATAAAATTCATCGAAACTGATCCATAACCTGGATGATTTTTAAAAATGTTAAAAGTGTTATTGATATTATATAATTGTTTCGATTTAATGAATGTAAATTTATTGAATTATATAAATTAATCACTATTAATAATAGTATTTGGATGACGTTCTAATTAATATTAGTGGCAATTAACATCACTTATTTATTATAAATAACGTAGGTTTTAAGAATTAATAAATACAAATCTTTAATTGATCTAACGAATTACACGCGTAATTTTGTTAAATTATTAATTAATATAGGCATATATTCGTGTTATATATTGTTAATAACAAATAATAAGATTACAATAAGATTGTCTAATTTGCTGTAAAGTGCGCTAAACTAAATTAGTGCGTTTTAGATGATTTTAAAATATTTCAAATTAATATAATATGGACATATTATGATATTTCAACATGAAACGTGTCTAAAAAATTGAATTAAACTTATAAGATTTTTTTAAATGTATATTTAAGGAAGTTCTATACATAAATTTCTTGAGAGTATATATATTAATGATATTAATAAATTATATATACTTAATGTGTTAATATCATAGTGTAAATAGAGGTTATATGAACTTAGATTCTGTTACTGAACAATTGCTCACACCTAATAAGTTACAACATAAGGATCTTTTATGTTTATTAGATATGACAGAAAAATTCCAAGTAGATTATGCAGATCTTTATTTTCAATCATGTTTTCATGAAACATGGATTCTTGAGGATAGCATAGTAAGATCTGGATCTTACACCATAGATCAAGGCGCTGGTGTACGAGTAATTACAGGTGAACAAACTGGATTTGCTTACACTGATCAATTAACTCTAGACGCGTTAGTACGTAGTATGACTGCCGCAACCAGCATTACAAACGAACGTCATTGTAATACAACTGTTGTTGGATTCAGGAACAATAATAAACATGTCTGTTCTTCTCATCAATATTCCTCCTCTTATCCTCCAGCATATTCCTATATAAATCCATTGTTTAGTGTATCTAAAGAAGAAAAAATTGAGTTATTAATGAGGATAGATAAAGTAGCACGCGCTGCTGATTCTAGAGTACAAAAAGTTAATGTTAATTTATCAGGTGTTTATGAACAAATTTTAGTAGCAGCTACAGATGATACTTTTGTTGCAGATATCCGACCACTAGTGCGTTTATCTATATTAGTACAAGTAGAGCAACACGGAAAAAGAGAGCAAGGAATGAGTGGTGGGGGTGGACGATTTGGATATGATTTTTTTTTCAATTCTATCACAGAAGGGGAAATGCGCGTTGATTATTGGGCTAAGAATGCTGTTCGAATGAGTTTGATGAATCTTGAATCTATAGCAGCGCCAGCAGGAACTATGACAGTAGTGTTAGGATCAGGTTGGCCTGGTATTTTGTTGCATGAAGCAGTAGGTCATGGGTTAGAGGGGGATTTTAACAGGCGAGGTAGTTCGATATTTTTTAACAAAATTGGAAAAGTAGTAGCTTCCGAATTATGCACAATAGTAGATGATGCCACACTACAGGGATCACGCGGATCATTGACTATTGATGATGAGGGAATGCCCGGTCAATATAATATTTTAATTCAAAATGGCATCCTACAAGGATACATGCAAGATAAATTAAATGCTAAGCTAATGGGATGTACTTCAACAGGCAATGGTAGACGAGAATCTTATGCCTCTTTGCCTATGCCACGTATGACTAATACTTACATGTTAGCAGGTCAATCGACGCCAGAAGAAATTATTAATAGTGTGGATTACGGAGTATACGCTTCAAATTTTAGCGGAGGTCAAGTAGATATTACATCGGGTAAATTTGTTTTCTCTGCATCTGAAGCGTTTTTAATCGAAAAAGGTCGTGTGACTAAATCTATAAAAGGAGCTACCTTAATAGGATCAGGAATTGAAATAATGCAAAGTATTTCTATGGTTGGTAATGACTTATCTTTAGATTCAGGAATAGGGACATGCATAAAAAATGGTCAAAATATACCAGTTGGGGTTGGTCAACCAACAATAAAATTAAACAATATTATTGTTGGAGGCACTGATTAATTCAGTTGTATGTATCGTACAATGTAATTAAGTGCTAAAATTAATAGTTTTTTAAATATTATATTTATAAATATAATATGTATATGCAGTAAATATCTATATCACATATAGCCCGTAAATATTAATTAGTTTATATATTTACATTAAGAATAAGCGTGTATTCTGCAAAATTGTTATTTAGGCTAATTTTTACATATCGAGATAGATTAATTTTAATGATATTGCCTGTACTCATATGACTAGTTACTTAAACAGTGCGTGTATGAAATTTTATTAAGGAAAGCTTTAATTAATTTAAATAAATTTATGTTAATAATATAATTATGAACATAAAGTAATATCGATCGTTGATATTTATCAATCCAATTTATACTGGATCAGTCTGTGTTTGATTAGTAATTTTTATTATAGAGGCATGGTATGGATGTAATACATAATGTGATGCAACAATGTAATTTTTTAGAAAATATTGTAAACCAGGCATTAAATTTAGCGTATACATGTTTAAATGAAGTAGAAGTTTCAGTGGTTAAAACTACAGGAATTACAGTTAGCACTCGTTATGGAAAACTTGAGAGTGTAGAATTTAATAATCGTGGTGTCTTAGAGATAACCATATTTCATCAACATCGAAAAGGTAATGCTCTTTCTAATGATTTACATGATAAAGAAGCAATATTGAGAACTGTTGAAGCTGCAGTGAATATAGCATCTTATACTTCTCCAGACCCATATGCTGGTATTGCTGATAAAGAATTATTAGCGTTCAATTCCATGAATCTTGATTTATTTCATCCTATTCATTTAGATACTAAATTAGGCATGACTTTAGCATCTACAGCAGAAGAAATAGCATTAAAATATGATAAACGTATAATTTCTACTGAAGGTGGTAGATTTAACAGTTATTTTACTACTAGGGTGTTTGGGAATAGTCATGGTATGTTACAAAGTTATAGCAGTAGTCAACATTCCTTATGTTGTGGCGTAGTTGCTTCAAGTAATGGGATTATGGAACAAAATTATGCATATACATTAAGTCGTTTATTTAATGATTTACGTTCACCAGAATGGGTTGGACAAGAGTGCGCTCGGAGAGCACTAGCTCATTTAAATCCAAAAAAAATAAAAACAATGGAAGCTCCAGTGTTGTTTTCAGCTGAAGTAGCTACAAGTTTATTCCATCATTTAGCCAGCGCTATTCATGGAGATAATGTATTCCGTAAATCTACTTTTTTATTAAATGATTTAAAACAAAAAATCTTTCCTTCGTGGATATCAATTAAAGAAAATCCGCATATATTGAAAGGATTGGGCTCAGCTCCATTTGATAGCGAGGGAGTACAAACATTATATCGTACTATTGTAGAAGATGGTGTGTTAAATAGTTGGATTTTGAATAGTTATTCTGCGCGTAAAATAGGACTAAAAAACACTGGGCATGCCGATGGTATTTATAATTGGTATATTAGTTATAGAAATTTGAGTTTTATGGAATTAATAAAGAATATGTATCGCGGACTTATTGTTACTAGTGTAATGGGTCAAGGAGTTAGTATTACTACCGGAGATTATTCGCGCGGAGCAGCTGGTTTTTGGGTAGAAAACGGTAGTATTCAACACCCAGTCAATGAAATTGCCATTGCTGGAAATTTAAAAGAAATGTTTTATAATATTGATTCCATTGGATGTGATATTGAAACGCGCGGGCATATCCATTGTGGATCCGTTTTAATATCTTCTATGAAGATTGCAGGACTCTAAAATTACAATAAGAAGTGGATTTTTATAAATTAATTTTTTTTAAATAACAATAATCTATTATTATGTATATGCATACATAATAATAGATTATTGTCTTCAATAGTAATGAATGTTTATGATGTTATAATATAAAAAATAGATTTTAATTCCATATTAAAATGTATATAACAAATTATTTTATAGTATCAATGAGTTAATAAATTATAACTTTTATCAATTTACATCATTTTACTCGTGTATAATCATTGTGATTAAAGCATTTATATATAATACGTTATTAGCTCATAAATTGTTATATCAATGAATTCATATTCATTGTATAGATAATATTTAGAAGTATTTTAAAATAAAAAAAACGTTAATATTAACATTAATATTCTACCAATTTAGGTTAGTAATCAATATAATAATATTATATTAATGTAAAAAATAATTATTTATTTATTATTTAATTATAAGAATTGCACTGCAAATGTTAATTATGCAGTAGTTTTCTGTTATTGTATATTATGCAGAAAAATTGTCGTTTTCTTTCTGTAAAAGATGAATCATTACGTTAACCTGCCCTCAATTTTAATCGAGGGCAGGTTAAATATCAAAACATATTTTTAGAAATAAAAAATATGTCATGAATTAAATATTACTACATTTTTTTAACCATCAATTTTTGAAAATTTATTGTATAAATAGCCATATGTAAAATCGTGGATAATAAATATCGTTATATAACTCAGGTTTTAAATTACATTTATATAGTTAAATAAACTATTATTTTAAGTATTTTTTTTAAAATAAATTATTGATTAATTCTCGTGAAACTACTATATTTGAAATTTCAATCAAAATACTATTGAAGTTTATATTTCAATTAGATTATATAAATAAATAGTATTTATTATTTTAGCGATTTATTTTAATTGATAAATAAAAATTTATTATTTATGAAATAATAATTAATTAAACCTAAATATATATAAATACTATATATTATATTATTATGTTTGTAATAGTAAAAATGATTATCTCTAAAAATTTAAATGGTTGATAGCTTTATTTAAATATTTAAAATAATAAGTATATTTAAATATAAAAAATAATTTTTAGTCAAGGTTTTATTTATTCAAAAGATAGATTTTTTTGAAATCATTATCATTTAATAAATATTAAATGATAAATAAATTTACTAATAAATAATTATTTATTTTTCTTTTATAATATTCAACGTTGAATATAATTAATTTGTCCCCATATCTTTAAATATCTGATTACTAAAAAAAATGACACATCTGAATATTGCAAATGTTATAATCTGACAAGCTGCAACCAAGAGAGATAGCTCTATGAATACTGAGCAACCTGAGCGCATAGAAATCCCTGTATTACCTCTGCGCGATGTAGTGGTGTATCCGCACATGGTGATTCCGTTATTCGTTGGCCGGGACAAGTCAATTAAGTGTCTTGAATCTGCTATGAATAGTGATAAGAAAATAATGTTGGTCGCTCAAAAAGAAGCATCAACTGATGATCCAAGTATTAATGACCTTTTTTTAGTTGGAACGATATCTATAATATTACAGATGCTTAAATTACCCGATGGTACAGTGAAAGTATTAGTAGAGGGAGTAATACGAGCCCGTATTATTGAATTGACAGATACCGGAAACCATTTTCAAGCTCATGCAAATTCTTTTTCTCATCCTAAAGAATTAAACGAACGAGAACAAGAAGTTTTAATGCGTGCTGTTGTAAATCAATTTGAAGGATATATTAAACTTAATAAAAAAATACCTTCTGAAGTGTTAACATCGTTAAATAATATTGATGATGCAGATCGTCTTGCTGATACTATCGCTGCTCATATGCCATTTAAATTAAATGATAAACAGTCTATTTTAGAAATGTCAAATGTTACAGAACGATTAGAATATTTAATAGCTATGATGGAATCAGAAATTGAATTATTGCAAGTTGAAAGAAGTATTCGTAATCGTGTAAAAAAACAAATGGAAAAAAGTCAACGTGAATATTATTTAAATGAACAAATGAAAGCCATACAAAAAGAGTTGGGAGAATTAGATGATGTTATAGATGAAAATGAATCTCTTAAACGTAAGATAGAAGCAACGAAAATGACTAAAGAAGCTCGAAATAAAGTAGAATCTGAGTGGCAAAAATTAAAAATGATGTCTCCTATGTCTGCTGAAGCTACTGTGGTTCGTGGATATATTGATTGGATATTATCAGTGCCTTGGCATACCCGAAGTAAAATGAAAAAAGATTTACTTAAAGCTCAAGAAAGTTTGGATAGGGACCATTATGGATTAGAGCGTGTTAAAGATCGTATTTTAGAATATTTAGCGGTACAAAATAGAATCAATAAAATTAAAGGACCTATTTTATGTTTAGTAGGTCCACCTGGGGTAGGCAAAACATCACTTGGACAATCTATTGCCAAGGCTACTGGGCGTAAGTATATACGTATGGCTTTAGGTGGTATGCGTGATGAAGCTGAAATTAGAGGGCATCGTCGTACTTATATTGGATCTATGCCTGGGAAATTGATACAAAAGATGTCTAAAGTTGGAGTAAGAAATCCGTTATTCCTTTTAGATGAAATAGATAAAATGTCTTTAGATATGCGAGGAGATCCAGCGGCTGCTTTGCTAGAAGTGTTAGATCCAGAACAAAATACTGCTTTTAATGATCATTATTTAGAAATAGATTATGATTTATCTGATGTTATGTTTGTAGCTACTTCTAATTCAATGGATATTCCGAGTCCTTTATTAGATCGTATGGAAGTGATACGTTTATCTGGTTATACTGAAGATGAAAAATTAAATATAGCACGACAGCATTTATGTACTAAACAAGTAGAGCGTAATGCATTAAAGCCAGGAGAACTAACAATTCAAGATGATGCTTTAATAGGTATAATTAGGCATTACACACGGGAAGCTGGAGTACGTAATTTAGAACGCGAAATTTCTAAGTTATGCCGTAAAACAGTAAAAATGCTATTAATGAACAAAAAAATCAGACATATAATTATTGGTACAAATAACTTAAAAGATTTTCTTGGTGTGCAACGTTATGATTGTACTCACGCGGATCAAGAAAATCGTGTTGGTCAGGTTACTGGTTTAGCTTGGACTGAAGTAGGAGGAGATCTTTTAACTATTGAAACTGCCTGTGTTCCTGGAAAAGGAAAATTAACTTATACTGGTTCTTTAGGTGAAGTTATGCAAGAATCTATTCAAGCTGCATTAACTGTAGTACGAGCACGCGCAAATAAACTAGGTATTAATACTGATTTTTATGAAAAAAAAGACATTCATGTACATGTGCCAGAAGGGGCTACACCAAAAGATGGGCCGAGCGCTGGAATCGCTATGTGCACTGCTTTGGTTTCTTGTTTAACGGGAAATTCTGTTAAGGCTAGTGTGGCTATGACAGGAGAGATAACTTTAAGGGGCCAGATATTGCCTATTGGTGGATTAAAAGAAAAATTATTAGCAGCGCATCGAGGAGGTATTAAAACAGTATTAATACCATATGAAAATAAACGTGACTTAGAAGATATGCCTGCGATTGTAGTAAATAATTTGGATATTCATCCAGTAAAACAAATAGACGAAGTTTTGATATTAGCGCTGCAAAATATTCCGTTTAATTCTGAAATAACATCTAACGTATCATTAGTATGATGATATTTAATATTTGTTCTGGGATAAATGGACCAGAAAGGTGTAAACATGTACTTTGATCATTACATCACTATATATATATATAAATTTAAGAGATATATAGAAGATAATTAAAAAAATAGAGAACTTTTGTTTTTTATAAAATTATTAAAAATTTTAAGTGTTGTTACTGATTTCATTATAAATGACTACACGAATAGAATAGTTCTATAAATAGAATTGATTCTTTTGAACAACGTTGCTGTATTTTGTTGCATTATTCTGATCCTTTTCATTGAAAAAACTATTTTATATGTAACTATTGTTACATATAGATGAATAATGTATAGTTTTAATAAACTATATATTAAAGAAACTGTGTTTATTGTATATTGATAATGAGAATAGTAGTAATTACATAACATATATAAAAATATATGAAGTAATTACATGTTTTATTTTAAACGAAAGAAATATTAATATCTAAAATATTACAGATTGCTTTTATCTATATAAAATACCTCAGTGTTTAATTCTGAAAGACATTAAATAATTAAGTTTAATATTTAATAAATAGTAAACTATATAATTACAAATATAAAGAATATGTTTTAGATTAATTTTGAATTTTTGTTCAAATGGAATGCTTAATTATTACTTGAAAAATTTAAAACAATCATGGATAATCCCTTGGAAGGGGTGCTATCAAATTATTTATTTAATTTTTTTCAAAACCGGTCAGATCTGGAAAGAAGCAGCCGTATGAAACGAGTTACGATGGGTTTTGTTTAGCACCCTAAAAAAGGATTTTTATTTTGTATGTTTCTTATATCTTAATTTAAGGTGTTGTGTAATTTACATATGATATTGAAATATCATCAATTTTTAAAAAGAAGATATATCTACCAATGTTAGATATATCTGATCTTCTGTTATAGCGTTTATTGCAATCTATTTTAATAAGGTTGCAATAAAAATCAAAAATTTAAAAAATAATCATTACATAATGATTATTTTTGTTTTTTATTTATGTTTTTGCGGTTTTAGTTTGCATTTTTTTAAATAAAATAGGTGTTTAATTTTTTCATCATTTTAACGAAATAGACAAATTAATTTTTTAAAATCCATAATTTTTTATATTTAGTGTATATATATATTCAATATAAATAAAATATTCACGTGAGTATCTCTTAATTAAATGAATAGAGTATCTAATTAAGAGATATGTCTTACGGGAATAGTAGATATATTTTGATAAATAAATCATATTTAATTTGTTAATGATATGTGAAATTTATTCATATTTAATAATGATTATTATATCAATATATCATATTAGTTTTTTGTTACTACGTATTATAAATTGCAAAATAAAGATATTATGTTTAGCTAGTAATAGCTAGGTATATATGTTCGTAATATACTATATTGAAAATACTTCATGTAACAAATTTATAATTATATATAATAAATTCATATATACTGTATTTTTTATATTAATTAAATTAATAATAATATTATAAAAGTATTTGCTGATTGAATAATCATATAATCAATATATATATGCACATATATATTGATATTAATTTTTTATATTAAAATAAAAATAGAATTTTTAAAAATATGAATATTGTAGAGCATATTATAAATACTATATTTTTGATTAAAATATAATATATTTTAATCATCAAATTAGTCTGATGAAATTTATCGAACAGATAATTTTTATATATCTGTGTATGTAGATCGAATTAAGTCAAAAATTTATATTTGGAAAAATATGATGAATGTTATAGATCAACAATTAGAATTGATCAAGCAAAGTATTAAATTTGTACCTAATTATCCAAAACAGGGCATTTTGTTTCGCGATATCACCGCATTATTAAAAAATCCTCAGGCATATTCAGCAAGCATTGCTCTTTTAGCTGACCATTATAGAAATTGTGAACTTACTAAAATAGTAGGTATAGAAGCTAGAGGATTCTTATTTAGCGCGCCATTAGCATTAATATTAAAATTAGGTTTTATTCCGGCTCGTAAATCAGGAAGATTACCACGTGATGCCATCAGTGAACCATATATTTTAGAATATGACAGTGGATGTCTGGAAATACATACCGATTCTATTACTTCAAGCGATAAAGTTTTAATTGTAGATGATTTATTAGCAACAGGTGGAACAATTGCGGCAACAGTCAAATTAATTAGACGATTGGGAGGAGAAGTAAAACATGCTGGATTTATAATAGATTTAGAAAATTTAGGTGGTAAGTCATTATTAAAAAGCATAGGAATAAACTCTTACAGTTTGGTAATTTTTTCCGATCATTGAAAATATATTTAATAAATTAATAAGATTCATTTTTCTATTTATAAAAATTATTATGTGAGTTATAAATTATGAACTATCAAGTACTTGCCCGTAAATGGCGTCCAAAAAAATTTTCTGATATAATAGGGCAGGAGCATATCATCCAATCGTTTAAACATAGTTTTGCATTAAATAAAATTCACCACGCTTATATATTAGTTGGCACGAGAGGAGTGGGGAAAACTACTATGGCCCGATTATTAGCAAAAGGACTAAATTGTGCAAAAGGAGCAACATATGCTATGTGTTGTAAATGTGATAACTGTCAAGATATCGAATTAGGTTGTTTTATTGATCTTATTGAAATAGATGCGGCATCACGCACCAAAGTAGAAGATACTAGGGAATTTTTAGATAATGTGCAATACATGCCATCTCGAGGTCGCTTTAAGGTATACATTATAGACGAAGTACATATGTTATCACGTCATAGTTTTAATGCTTTATTGAAAACATTAGAGGAGCCACCTGATCATGTTAAATTTATTTTAATCACTACTGAATATCAAAAACTACCGGAAACTATACTATCTCGATGTTTACAATTCTACTTAAAACCTTTAGATATTGCTCAAATTATAACTCAATTAATGTTTATTTTTAACAAAGAAAACATAAAAATAGAACCTTCTGCTGTAGAATCATTAGCTTATGCATCAAAAGGAAGTATGCGTGATGCTTTGAGTTTATCAGAACAAGCCATTGTTCTAGGAAATAATGAGATAACTGATAATGTCATTAATAATATGTTTGGTACATCAAATATTGATCACCCATTATCTTTAATTGAAAGCCTGATTGATGGAAATATACATAATATTATGTGCCAAATTGAAAATTTGGCTAATTTAGGAATTAACTGGGATTACGTTTTAAGTGAAATCATTACTATTTTTCAAAAAATAGCTATAGGTCAATTTATATCAAATTCTATAAAAAAAGAAGATAATAATATAATACAACATATCGACCAACGTATACATAAACTAAAAAATCGTATTACTCCAGAAAATATACAATTATATTATCAAATATTTTTGTTAGGTCGACGAGAATTACCTTTTGTTCCTAATCATCGTATGGGTATAGAAATGATCATGCTACGTGCATTAGCTTTTTGCCCTGATATGAATACGCCAAATCAAAAAAATGATAATAATAAGAGTGTAGATTTAAAAGTTACATGTTCAAATAACAGCCCTATAATTGATCAAAATAATAAACAACATATTGTTACTGATCTTTTTCAATCAACGCATCATGACCAAGATAACAATATATCAGATAAAAAAAAACCAAAAAATATCAGTAATATATTGAGCTTAAATTTAAAAACATCTGAATTATGTTCAGATGATATTAAATTTAAATCAAAAATTTCAATGGCCTCTTCTAATATTAATATCACGGATTCTACTTCTAAAATACTAGAAGCTCGATCAAAGTTATTGCAATATAAAAAATTTAATAAATTAAATATAACAGAAAACAAATCAAATTTAGTTTTAGAATCTCAAAAAAAAATAAAAAGTATATTAGAACGATTCGCCAATATTAACACAAAAATATCGAGAAATAATTTTAATTCTGTCCATATGATAAGTGAAAATTTATCAGAACACTTAAAATCTAATAAGAATAATAATGATATAAAAGATTTGTATAAAAACCATCAAAATATGTCTAATTTTATAAAAGGGATACTTCAACAAGCAATGAAAAACGATTTGTGGATATCACAAATATATCGATTATCATTGCCAAAGTCAGCAAAAGAATTCGTTATGAATGCATGGAAAGAAAACATTTCTTCAGATGAAATCTGCTTACATATTCGGTCTAATTACCAATATTTAAATTCCTCAGAACTATATAATACAATACAAGAGTCACTTAGTAAGAATATAGGCATACCAATAAAATTACATATAAAAAAAGATGACAATTATGAAATAAAGACACCAATGGAATATCTTAATATCTTATATAAAGAAAAAATATCTTCAATACAAGAAGAATTTTCAAGTGATCCACACGTCAAAATGATTAAAACTTTTTTTGACGCTGAAATAGATGAAAATGGGATTGAGTTAAACGCTTTAACATCAGAATAAAAATTTGTATAAGTAAATAAATAAACGCACTAACTTTAAATTATACTTAAATCAGATATAACGAATCTTAAAATTAATATTTAATTGTAAGTTTAAAAAAATTTAAATTTTATTATTGTTATTGATATTATAATTGATACCATGGTTTTATTGTCGTTTAATTATTATTTTGTACATTTGATTATTAAAATTTAAATTTAAAAAAAATATTAGAAATAGAATCAGCTTATAACTAAGCATTGAAAAGATACATAACGTTTAATTTATTAAACTGGTTGTCAACATTAATTATTATTCACAATAATTCCGCTAAGAATTATTGGGTAAATGAATATATTGAATAAAAAATGGATTTAGAACATGCATAAATATGTTTGATTTACTAAATATATTTATTGTTTTTTTTAACTTAATTGTCGAGAGTTTTTAATAAAATAAAAAAAATAATAATATATTTTATATATTTTTTTGATAAATATAAGAAGGTTATAGAAATATCATTCCCATAACCTAAAGTAATTAGTCAATAAACTATAAAAATTGTATTTTTAATTTCAATTATGATAAAATTGGTGTTCTTGTAAAAAAAGATGAATATAAATTTGACTTTATGATCACATGTTTAGATAAACGTTACTGATTTCACATGAAAAATGATATTTAATATGTGGTGAATATTATTCATTAATGTTTATATGATTTTATTGAGAATGAAATTTGATACGCATTTTATTTTTAGGTCCACCTGGATCTGGCAAGGGGACCCAAGCTCATCTTATAACGAACAAGTATAACATCCCTAATATTTCTACAGGTGTGATGTTACGTAAGGATCTAACTAGAAGTTTATACAAATCTCATGAAATTAGGAAAAATATGATCAGTGTCATGCATACTGGTGCTTTAGTAAATGATGCATTTGTGGTGCAATTAATTAATGCGCGTATTAAACAAGATGATTGCCGTAATGGATTTTTATTAGATGGATTTCCTAGAACAATTCTACAAGCAAAATCTATGAAACAAAATAAAATTTTTATAAACTATATTGTAGAATTTGTTGTATCAGATTCTGTAATTATTGATCGTATTACAGGTAGGCGTATACACATAGATTCTGGTAGAACGTATCATATTAAATTTAATCCGCCTAAAAATTATGGATTTGATGATGTAACTGGGGATGTGTTAACGACTCGAACAGATGATCATGAAGAAGTTATACGTAAAAGATTAAAAAATTATTATACACATACTACACCAGTATTAGATTACTATCAACAAGAATCAAGAGATAAAAAAGTGCAATATTTTTCTGTTGACGGAAATCGTGAGATTCTTGAAATTTATAATGAATTAATTAGTATTATTAATGAATAATTTGCACCTAGAATTGCATTCTAGTTTCATTAATATACTGCATGTTGACAACATGCAGTATATTAATGAATTTTTTATATGTTTGTTGGTTTTGTTTGGTTAATTTTTGCGTGGTATGCAAGGTGTTTTATAATATTTATTTGATTACGAATAGCCAATTAATTATATAAAAATGTTATGTAATAAATACAACAGTTAATGCTGTTATAAAATAATGATTTATATACAAAAACAGAACAAACAAATATTATATATTTATTGGTTAAATATATAATATCAATATATTATTGTTATAATTAGTATAGTTGCTAAATATTGAAATATCACAAACGAAACGTTATGATAAAAAAATTGTTAATACGATTGTATTCAAATATTTATTAGTAATGGAAATTAATCTTATATATATATATATATATATATTACAATGATCATGATAAGAAGCAAATAGTCTTTAAATACAAGATATTTGCATTTGTGTATGTATATTAAAGAATGATAAGGACATCATGTAGTTTTGAATATTATTTTTAAAAGATCATGAATGTTAAATTGCAGTATTATATATTTTATTACACAAATCTACATCTAATATATGTAGGCAATCAATAGTAAATTAAAAGTAGAATTTAATTTTTAATTGTTTTGTTTAGTGCAAAAATTCTGTAAATAATATATTATTATTTTCTTCGTTTATCTCTATAATTGAACCGTTTTTATCCCAACATCCTAACACCATTATTCTGAAAACATCTTTTTTAGATCTATAAATTTTATGAATTGCTGGTTGATGAGTATGCCCATGAATCATAATATCTGCATGATTCTGAATTAATATATCGGTAGCTATTTTTAAATTAATATTTAATTTTTTTTTTGATTTATATTTTTTATGTTGTATACAATATGAACGTATAAAGCTAAATATTTGTAAACGCACAGATAATGGCAATGATAAAAATAACCGTTGCAATACAATATGATGTAAACATTTTCTAAATAATTGATATGAATTATCATTAACACAGAGAGTATCTCCATGTAAAATGATTATTTTTTTTCCTGAAGCTAATTTTAGAACTTGTTTTGAAGACAACAACGTCATGCCACAGGCATTAGCATACTCTTTACCTAATAAAAAATCATGATTTCCATGAATAAAATAACAAGAAATTTTTTTTTGATTTAAAGCTTTTAAAGCTTTAGCAATATTAATATGTAACTGATTAAAGTCATCATCTCCTAACCAGATGTCAAATAAGTCTCCTAAAATGTAAAGAGCTTGAGCACGTATTGCACGATAGTTTAAAAAATGCAAAAATCTATCAGTAATATCTGGAGATTGCATACATAAATGAATATCTGAAATAAATAAAATAGACATACATTAATTAAAATATTAGTTATTGTTACATTTTTGATGTTTTAATATTAAAACTATTCAATTAAAAATTGAAAAATTAAATAACAAATTTATTTAATAAAACTAAATCTTATATTAACAAAAATACTTGTATGAATAAAGATCACGTTATATGTAAATTATGTTTGTATATCAGTTATGTTGATGATTATCGATTACAATTATATTCAATATGATAATAACTATTATCATATATTTATCATTAACATAACATATACCGTGTTGTACATGAATATTGTTGTTTCTAACATTAAATTGACTACTGGATTATATATAAGATTATTTTAAATATTATTTTAAGACTTTGTAAGCTATGAGTATTTACACATTAAATGCTAACACAATCTACATTGTGGAATAAATTAAAATGCTTAAAATTTTTAATACTTTAACAAGAAAAAAAGAAAAATTTATACCTATTGTTGCTGGTACAATTAAAATATATGTTTGTGGCGCTACTGTTTATGATTTATGCCATCTTGGTCATGCTAGAACATTTATAGTATTCGATAGTATTATTCGTTATTTACGTCATTGTGGATATCAAGTAGATTACGTTCGAAACATTACAGATATAGATGATAAAATTATAAAAAGAGCTTACGAAAATAATGAAACTACTACGCAATTAACTAATCGTATGATTCAAGAAATGCATCTAGATTTAGATGCATTAAATATATTACGTCCAAATTACGAACCCAAAGTAACTGAACATATTGAGATAATTATTAAATTTATTTATCTATTAATTAAAAAAAATCACGCATATATTGCCTCTAATGGGGATATAATGTTTTCTGTAAAAACTATGCGTAATTACGGTATATTATCCAATCAAAAAAATTCATCTGAAATATGTAATATCTTAAAAACATCAAACATAAAAAAAAATCCTATAGATTTTGTGCTTTGGAAAACATCTAAACCAGGTGAGCCTTGTTGGTTATCTCCATGGGGCAAGGGGCGTCCAGGATGGCATATTGAATGTTCTGCTATGAATTATTCTATTTTTGGTGCCCAATTAGATATTCATGGTGGAGGATCAGATTTAATTTTTCCACACCATGATAACGAAATTGCTCAATCTGTTTGTGCTAATGATACCCCTTATGCTAATATATGGATGCATTCTGGCATGTTACTATTAGATTATGAAAAAATGTCAAAATCATTAAATAATTTTTTTACAATACGTGATATTTTAAAAAACTACGATCCTGAAACAGTAAGGTATTTTTTATTGTCTGCTCATTATCGCAGTCAACTAAAATATAATGATAATAATCTTAGAAATGCACAAGCTTCTTTGAAGAGACTTTATATCGCTTTAAGAGATACTGATCCTGTAATTAAACCTAATGGGGGGGAATATTTTATATCGAAATTTATCTCTAAAATGAATGACGATTTCAATACACCAGCAGCATATTCGGTATTATTTGAAATGGCACATAGATTAAATTATTTAAAAATCAAACGTCATTCGCTTACTCAAGGTATAGCTGCTACTTTAAGATATTTAGCGAATACGATCGGATTATTATATCAAAATCCAGAGATTTTTTTAAAACAAACAGTGTTAAAAAATAATAAAAATTGTCATTTTGAAAAAATTCAAAAATTAATTCAACGCCGTGAAGTTGCACGTAAAAATAATCGATGGGAATTAGCAGATAAAATACGAAAAACACTAATTGTTATGGGGATAACATTAGAAGATGGTCCTTCAGGTGTAACAAAATGGCATTGCAATGATGTATATAAAAAATAATTAATAAAATGAGAAATAAATAGCAATAATTATCATTATCTCGTCAAATGATGATTGTTATAAGCCTGTAAAGTATTTTGAATCAGCGTAGCTACCGTCATTGGACCTACCCCACCTGGAACAGGTGTAATATATGCAGCTCGCTCATAAGCACTAGAAAAATGAACATCTCCTACTATATTTCCGTTATTTAAGCGATTAATACCCACGTCTATTACTATAGCTCCTCGTTTTATCCAACTACCAGGAATAAAATTTGCTTGACCTACTGCTACGATTAATAAATCAGCATTTTCAATATAAATTTTCAAATTCTGAGTAAAACGATGAGTAATAGATACAGTACACCCCGCTAATAATAATTCCATCATCATAGGACGACCCACAATGTTTGATGCTCCCACTATGACAGCATGTAATACAAACATATCTATATTATACCATTCTAACAAAGTTATAATACCTCGAGAGGTACAAGGACGTAATACAGGAGATCGTTGGCATAAACGCCCAACGTTATAAGGATGAAACCCATCTACGTCTTTGTCAGGAGTAATATGCTCTAAAACATCTATGTTATTTAATTTATTTGGTAATGGCAATTGAATTAAAATACCATCTACACATTTATCGTTATTTAAGATTTCAATTAATTGAAAAATTTCATTTTCAGTTGTTGTAATAGGTAAAGTATAAAGAAACGAAACAAAACCAACTTGTTCGCATGCTTTTTTCTTATTAGTTACATATATTTTGGAAATTGGATTATGACCTATTAAGATCATAGCTAATCCTGGGGGACGTTTTCCAGAATTCATATTGCTCAGTACTTGTTTAGCTACTTTTTGTTTTATTTCTTCAGAAATATATTTACCATCCATTACTTTAGCGATCATTTCAAACATATCCAATAAATTTGTATTAATATAATGATGTTATTTTTTTTAATATATATTACTATTCATTCTGAATTGTATACTTTCTTTTAAATAGCTGTTTTCTTAAAAATAAGATATTTGATTTAATTAGATATCTTAAAAAAAGAATTATATGATTTAGTAAAATATATAGAGTAATGCGCTCTTAACTCAATCGGATAGAGTAATAGCCTTCTAAGCTATAAGTTATAGGTTCGAATCCTATAGGGCGCATTATTGCACATAAATACTCATAATATATTAGTTAAATTAATGTAAATAAATGAGTCTTAATTAAGTAAATCATATAACACTGTTTTATTAAAATGTGTATACTCAATAAGATATACTTTTGATTTAATCATAATAGATTTCTACTAAATAATAGTATCGAGTATATTTCATTAGTATAGTAAAAATATCATGATATTAGGAATTGTTTTTGCTGTAATTTCGGGATTATTATGGGGATTAATATTTATTGGTCCTTTATTAATACCAGAATATCCTAGTGTATTACAGGCATCTGGTCGTTATATTGCATTTGGATTAATCTCGTTACCTTTATCATGGTATGATAGAGCACGTTTACGTAAATTGTTACTAAAAGATTGGCTAGAAGCAGTAAAATTAGTTTTAGCAGGTCATTTAATATATTATACTTGTTTAACAAGCGCCATCCAACGAGTTGGGGCTCCTATTTCGACTGCTATTATTGGAACATTGCCTTTAATGTTAACTATCATGACACATATTATTTCTCGTAATGAACAAAAATTACCAAACCATATTGTGTTGATATCATTATGTTTAATGGGGGCAGGTTTATTATGTGTAAACATTTCTGAATTGAAATCTGAATTTTCCATATTTAGCACATGGCAATATGTAAGTGGAATAATTTTAGCAATTATTTCTGTTTTATGTTGGGCATGGTATGCATTAAGAAATGCGTATTGGTTAAAAACACATCCATATAATAAACCTATGACTTGGGCTAATGCACAAGGAATAGTTACATTGCCGTTGTCATGCTTTGTTTATATTTTTGTGTGTATTATTTGTTACTCAGATCTTATTCAAGATGAATTCGTATTGCCCTTTGGTCCCAGACCGATTTTTTTTATTTTGTTAATGTTATCAATTGGATTTTGTTGTTCCTGGTTAGGCACATTTTTTTGGAATGAGGCCAGTCGCAGATTACCAACAACATTAATAGGCTCATTAATTGTGGTAGAAACTGTAGCAGGTTTAATATATTCGTTTATACATCGACAATTATGGCCATCTCCTTTAATTTTAATTGGAATATTTTTGTTAATTTCTGGAGTTACATGTATTATGCAAATTCGTAGGAATATATACTAAAGTAATTTTTTATAAATTAAAAACTATTAACTTTTCAATAAAAATATTTAATAAAAAAAATTTTTATATTTGTGTTCAATTGTATTGAATAGAAGATTGGGTTCATGCTGATCAAACAAATTATAATAAATTATATGAAATATTTTTAAAATATAAAATAGTTAGTCTATTTATTATTTAATAATAATAATGTCATAAATTTTTCTTACTTTATTATATTTTTACCTAGTTTATATTGCAATATAAACTAGGTAAATTTTAATGTTTGACGTACATATAGTAATATAAGTGAACAAATATATGTATAATATTGTTGTTAATTATATTGCTTTTTGAAAATTTATAAAATTTTAGAAATCATTTTTTTATGCCCATTCATTGACATAACAATTCCAAATCCTATCATTAATACTAATAAAGACGAACCACCATAACTGATTAATGGCAATGGAATACCTACGACTGGCAGTAAACCGCTAACCATGCTAATATTTACAAAAATATGCATGAATAATGTCAACATAAAACTACCAATAATTAGTCGTCCAAACATATGTTGTGTGTTGACAGCAATAAGAAGTCCACGTAGTATAATCCCTAAATATAACAACAATAATGTTAATATCCCTAAAAATCCTAGTTCTTCTCCTATCACTGAAAAAATAAAATCAGTATGACGTTCTGGTAAAAATTCTAGTTGTGACTGTGTTCCATGTAGCCATCCTTTTCCAGTTAAACCACCTGAACCTATAGCAATTTTTGATTGAATAATGTGATATCCAGAGCCTAATGGATCAATTTCTGGATGTAATAACATCGTTATTCTAGATCTTTGGTATTCATGCATACAAAAAAACCAAAATATGGGAGCAAACAGAATTATTGATAATACTGTAAATATAATAAATTTCCAACTAATTCCAGATAAAAATAACACAAAAAACCCAGAACTAATTGTTAGAATTGCTGTACCTAAATCTGGTTGAGATAACATAAGCACAGTAGGAGTTATAGTTAATAATAGAGCTATGCCAACATTTTTTAAGGATGGGGGATGTTGTCCTTTTTCAACATAATATGCTACCATAAGCAGAACAGAGATTTTAACTACTTCTGAAGGTTGAAATCGTATTATACCAAAATCTAACCAACGTTGAGCTCCTTTGCTAATTTGACCAATTATATTAACTAATATTAGTAATATAAGGCATAAAAAATATATGTAAGGCGTCCAGAATTTGTAAATTTTGGGCGGAATCTGCGCTAAAAAAAACATTAATAATAAACCCCCTATAACCTGAAATATTTTTATTCGTATCATTTCAAAATTTTGACCACATGCGCTCCACATTATGAATACGCCATATAATAATAAAAAAATGATCATCAGAAATAATATTAAATCAATATGGTATTTATTACATAATGAATTTTGTCTGATAATATGATTCATAAATACATCACGATAATTAATGAGATAATAAAATAAATAAAAATAATCTAATTAAATATTTATTTATTGCAATAAAACGTAATCAAATATTTTTCTTGTAATTGTCCCGATTGATACTCCAAACGCGGCGTTTTCTAAAATTATTACCACAGCTACTGTAGGATTTTCATATGGAGCAAAAGCAGTCATCAATTTATGGTCTCTAAGATATTCGGAAATTTTATTTGGATCATAGTTTCGGTTTTTTTTTAATCTGAATAATTGTGCCGTACCAGACTTCGCCGCTGCCTTATATGAAGCGCCATAAAAACTGCTACTTACTGTGCCATTTGGTCGATTGGCTGCTCCGAACATCCCGTCTTTAGCAATTTTCCATACATTTGATTTTGGATCACCTACTTGATTATATTCCGTTTGATGATATGGAATATAATCTTTTTCCAATAAAATACTATCAAGCAAATGTGGAATACGCACATTACCATCATTAATTAAAGTAATTAAAGCTTTAGACATTTGTACAGGAGTAGCAGTCCAATATCCTTGTCCGATTCCTACTGGAATCGTATCTCCTTGATACCATGGTTTTTTAAATTTTTGTATTTTCCATTCTTTAGTTGGCATAACACCAGTTAGCTCTTCAAATAAATCGATACCAGTATATTTACCATATCCAAATTTATTCATCCATTCTGATAAATTATCTATTCCCATTTTATGGGCTATTTGATAGAAAAAAGTATCAGAAGATTCTTCAAGGGCTTTCGTAATATTTAATTCTCCATGCCCCCACGGTTTCCAATCACGAAAACATTTTTCTGAACCAGGTAATTGCCACCAGCCAGGATCAAAAAATAAAAAGTTTTTATGAATTACACCTAATATTAAAGCAGATACAGAAATATAAGGTTTTACCGTAGATGCGGGAGGGTATATCCCTTGAGTAGCACGATTAAGCAAAGGGCAATTATTATCTTTCAACAAAATATTATATTCTTCATGAGAAATACCATCGACAAATAAATTTGGATTATAACTAGGATGCGAAATTAAAGCTTGAATTCCTCCGTTTCTTGGGTCAATCACTATCACAGAAGATCGGTTTCCTATTAATAGTTTTATAATGTATTGTTGTAAGTTTAAATCTAGTGTTAGAATAATGTTCTTGCCTGGTATTGGAGGTTTTTTATATAATTCTCTAATAATTTTTCCGCGATTATTTATTTCTACAGCTCCGTAACCTGGTGTACCATGTAAAATATTTTCGTAATAGCGTTCAATTCCTAGTTTTCCTATGTTGGGAGCTGCTATATATTTACCTAAAATACCTTGTTTATTTAATCGTTTTATATCCTCTCTATTAATTTTAGAAACATATCCAATAACATGAGTTAAATCAGATCCATAAGGATAATAACGACGTTGATATCCTTTCATTGTCACTCCAGAAAATTTAAATCTATTTACAGCAAAACGAGCTTGTTGCTCTTCTGTTAAATCAATTTTAATAGGTAATGAAACGAATTGGGCAGAACGTTTTCGCACTGTTTCAAAACGGGCTATATCGTGATCGCTTAAATTTAATAATAATTTTAATTCATGAATTGTTCGGCTTAAATTAGTTGTATTTTCTGGTATTATTTCTAATTGATAAATAGTGCGATTTAATGCTAAAGCAATTCCATTGCGATCATAAATAATCCCTCTTTTAGGTGGGATAGGAATAATTTTAATACGATTTTCGTTAGAACGAGTAGCATACATATTAAAATGAACTATTTGTATTTGGTATAAATGAATAAATAAAACACCAATGATCAATACAACAAAAATGCATGAGATTGTTATACGACGAGCAAACAACAATGATTCAGCTGAATAATTATGAAAAATTTGATAATCATGTAACTTCATGTAATCAAAATTCATTTATATCTGGTAATAATAATCGATATAAATAACTATGTGCTTATTTAATTAATAAATTGTGTTCATAATATGAACGTACATTTAAATGGATACTTTTATTTATATCAGCTCCAAAGTTTTTCTAATTCATATAATTTACGAATCTCTTTTTGCATTACATGTATAACTAAATCACCTAAATCAACTAATACCCATTCACCAATATTCATACCTTCTGAGCCATAAGGTTTTAAACCTATACTCTGGGTTTTACGTAATATATCCTGAGATATAGAAATTACATGACGATTAGATTTGCCAGTGCAAATGATCATAATATCTGTAATATTAGTTTTTCCATGCATATGGAAACACATAACATCTTGTCCCTGTATATTATTGATAATATTAATTACGAATTCCTTTAGAGTATCGAGTTGCACAATTAAATGACCAGGTATATATAGTTTTTTATTGTATTTATACGCATTAATGTATGGTATTTGATTAAATAATACAATAATTATCTTATTAATTTTTAACTTTTTAAAATAAACATAAATAATTATATAGGTATTGTCTATATTAATATAGAACAATTATTGAATCTATATTCGCTGTATATTTTATTATTTTCTTAAAATTAAATAGATATAATAGGACTTTAAATAATGTAATTTTACAAAATTATGTACAATACTATATTGTAATAATAAAAAACCAAAAATTATTTTTTTATACATCGGTGTAATAAAGTAAATCTATTATAAATTTTTTGTTGTTCACTATTTTTTGAAGACATAAGAGTATATTTGATATATTACTTATGTGTAATAACAATTATTTTAGATTATCTAAAAAATGAGATTTATAAAATTTTATTTATAGAATATGGATAAAATATTAAATCAAAAATTATTATTAAGTATATTTTTTTCATTATAACATAATATGAGTGATAACAGTTCAAAGCTTGATCTTGATGAAATAATATAATTTTTTTTATATATTAATTCTATTTGAGATAGTAAACCTACTGCTTGGTTTAATTGGTATAGACTAAGTCGTTTTACCGCTTTAGAAAGTAACATGCAATGATATTTTTTGTAGATTTTATATTGTTTTAATAAATTAAATAATGATTTTCCTTGTGCCATATTATATTTTATGTTAGTTATCATTAGTACTTCGGATCTAATTTTTCGTAATAATATTTCTAAATCAACACCTGTATGTTCTAGTTGTTTCAAAATACGGTCAGCACGTTGTCTGTTTCCTATTAAAATTGCTTCTATCCAATGATAGATATTAAAACATGCTGAATCAGTCACTATTTTTTTGACACGTAAAAAATTTAAATTTCCATCAGGATAGATTAAAGATAAATTTTGTAATATTTGATTTAATAATGTTAAATTGCCTTCATAATAATAACATAATAGCTGACAAGCTAAATTTTCTATAACAAGATTCATATGTTTAGCTTTATTTTCTATCCATGCTATTAAGCGTGTGTGTGTAGGAGTATTGCAATTAACGAATATTCCTATATTACTAAAATGTTTCAACCAAATATAAATATTGTTTTTATTTATTTGATTTGATTCACAAATGTATAAAATTAATATTAGATCATCATAAAGCAGTGAGAATAATGAAGGCACGTTTTTCGTAAAATAAGCAATAGGATAGTTTTTAGGAAACCTTAATGACAATATTTTTTGTTTTGCAAATAAGCTTGAAATTTTAAATAAATTAAATATATCTTTCCAGTCAGAATATGTATCTAATTCTAGATTAACAGATTCGTTAAAGTTTAGCATTTTAGCTCTATTCATAATGTTCAGATAACTATCTTGCAAAAGATAAGAATCATTTCCTAATAATAAATAAACAGATTTTAGTTCTTTTTTTAATTCTGTATGCAGCTGTTCTGGGTATATCCAAATCATGATATATTTTAATGATAAAATGGGAGGTTTATGTTAAATATAAAAAATAATTTTTTATAATATATTTTAATTAAAAATCTTCATATTGCAAAAATAATTGATACATAAGTTGGTGAGCTGCATCTCGATACATTTCGTTACGCATATTATTTTCTTGTGTATCATTGAATAAAGCTTTTTCGGGATTTCTTATAAAAGAACGATGCACATGAATATTAATGGGACAACAACTTTTATTTGGTATGAACAAATTAGTTTTCATATATAATATTAATTGATACTCAGCTTCTTTTCCGTTCTGAAAGACAGAAGCGGTTATGTGTTTTTCCGAAGCGCTGATGATCTGTAAAACAGGGATTTGTATCTCTCTTTTACATGAATTATCATCCACATTTAAATCATTAAAAATATCAATATGATTTGCATACAACTCATGTATTATAGCTTGAGTTATTGAGCCAAATGGATCATAACTACATAATGCTATAGATTTTATATCATTAGTTGTTCGTAATTTTTTCTCTGTTATATCTGTATATAATTGATAATTACAATTTGTAAAGATAAACATAGTTACAATTATTAAAAAAAAATATTTTTTTGTATCAGAAATATCCAACATTTATTTTGTGATGATATTGATCACTTTATTTGGAATGTAAATTATATTGCTTATTTTTTTTCCAATTAAATATTTATTTAAAATTCCCTCTTTTTCTAATAATTTATAAACTATATTTTTTTCACTATTTAATGGGGCAAAAATTTTATGTCGCATCTTCCCGTTAATTTGCGCTAGGACAAGCGTTTTTTTGCATTGTATTGCTTGTGTATCTACAGTAGGCCATATTACATTATCAATATCTTTTGAACCCCCTAAAGCTTTCCATAAAATAAAGCTAATATGCGGAGTAAACGGATATAGTAATCGTACTATTACTAATAAAGCTTCTTGTAACACTGCCCTATCTTGCGTGCTTTTTTTAGGAGCATTGTATAATGTATTGACTAATTTCATAATAGCAGCTAAAGCAGTGTTGAATGCTTGTCTACGATCAATGTCATCAGTAACTTTTTCTATAGTTTTATGTATATTATATCGAAGAAGTTTTTGTGTGTGATTAAGCATGAAAACACGTAATGTATCCACAGGTCCATTTTGGGTGTGTTGATATACTAAGTTCCAAACACGTCTAAGAAAACGCTGAGCGCCTTCTAGGCCAGATGTTTTCCATTCTAATGTTGCTTCAATCGGAGCAGCAAACATTATAAAAAAACGCACTGCATCTGCTCCATATTTTTTAATAATTATATTTGGATCAATCCCATTATTTTTTGATTTTGACATTTTACACATTCCGGCATAAATTAAATCATGTCCATTTTTATCAGTAGCTTTCACAATGTGCCCCATCCTATCGCGTTTTATTTCAACATCAGTTGGATCTACCCACATACGTTGATTGTTAGGAGATAGGTAATAAAAAGAATCTGTTAAAACCATGCCTTGGCATAATAAACGTATTGTAGGTTCATCAGAGTTGACTAGTCCCTCATCACGCATTAGTTTGTGATAAAAACGAAAATATAATAAATGCATGATGGCATGTTCGATTCCACCTATATATTGATCAATTGGTAACCAATAATTAGCTGCATGCTTATTTAACATGGCCTCATCATAATGAGGGCAAGTATAACGAGCGTAATACCAAGAAGATTCCATAAAAGTATCAAAAGTATCAGTATCACGAATAGCTTTTTCCCCTTTATAAGTGGTTTGCATCCAATTAGGATACATTTTTAAAGAACTATTAACATATTCACCACTGTTATTCTGTATGGTTGGTATATTTGTTGGAAGAATTACAGGTATTTGATCCAAAGGTACTGGCTTGACTACGTTGTGTTGTAATGTTACCATAGGAATTGGAACCCCCCAATAGCGTTGACGCGAAATACACCAGTCTTTTAAGCGATAATTTATTTTGTATTGAGCTACTCCGCGTGTAATTAATACCTTAGCTATAGCATTAGATGCCATGCAAGAACTCAAACCATCAAATTCATCAGAGTTAAATAATATTCCACCATGAGTGGTCATTGCTTTCATCACAACTCTTGATTCGGTTTCGTCCAGATTCTTTATAACAGGTTTTATTGGTAGATTATATTTACGAGCAAATTCCCAATCTTGTTGATTATGAGCCGGAACTGATATAGCCGCTCCTATTCCATCAGATTCCATAGGTATTACAAAATTAGCGACCCAAATTGGCAATTTACTATTAGTAATCGGATGTATGGCATAAGTATTAGTCGGTCTTCCTCTTTTTTCAATACATAAAATGTTATTTTTGTTTAATTTAGTATAGCAATTATTATATTTTTGTATAAAATCAGCTAAATTTAGATCGATTTCTGCTGATTTTAATGCTATTGGATGATCCATAGATACTACTAAATAAGTAATTCCCATAAAAATATCTAATCGTGTTACATATATCATTAATGTATCATTGGAATTTTCAATTTTAAAAGTAACATTCACACCTTTTGAACGTCCGATCCAATTGCGTTGCATGATTTTTACTTGTTCAGGCCAATGTTTTAATTGATCTAATCCATATAATAATTGATCTGCATAATTAGTAATTTTTATAAACCATTGAGGAATTTTTTTATATTTTATACGAGTATGACAACGCCAACAGCAATTGTTAATAACTTGCTCATTAGCTAAAACTGTTTTATGATATGAGCACCAATTTACTGATGCAGTTTTTTTATATACTAAACCTTTTTTATATAATATGGTAAAAAACCATTGTTCCCATCGATAGTATTGTGACTGACAAGTTATAATTTCTCTACTCCAATCATAAGCAAAACCTAATGATTTTAATTGGGTTTTCATATAATTGATGTTGGATCGTGTCCAGGTTGCAGGGTCTGTATTATTTGTAATTGCAGCGTGTTCTGCAGGTAATCCAAAAGCATCCCAACCTATAGGTTGTAGTACATTTTTCCCAAGCATACGTTGGTATCGTGAAATTACATCTCCAATTGTGTAATTACGCACATGCCCCATATGCAAATTTCCAGATGGATATGGAATCATAGATAAGCAATAATATTTTTCTTTATTACTATCTTCTGTTACTGAAAAAGTTTTATTTTTATACCAATATTTTTGAATAATGCTTTCAATTTCGTTTGGATAATATGATTTATTCATAATAATTTCACGATTAAAATAAAAATCATTAATTAGTAATTTAAAAACTTTAGTTAATTATAAATATCAATGTTTTTTTAAATAAAATTATTTTTATAAAAAATAAAATCATCAATTATGAAATAGCACACGTATATTATTAATAATACTTAATTAATTTTTTATTGTTTTTTTAATAAGATACACGATTTCTATTCACTGAATAACATGAGTATAACATATAATGTTAAAGATTGTGTGTAATTGAATTTCAAGTATTTTGAGGATGAATAAAAATTTTTATAAATTATATATAATTTTTGCATTTGAAAATTAAAATAACATATGTAGCAATACCCCAAAACAACCAATATCCAAATTTCGCATATGGTGTCAAACCTGTTGTTGGAATAACTTTTTCACTAAGTACTGCAGAAATAAATTGAGGCAATTGCGCTTGCAGAGAACCATCTGCGTTAACAATTGCAGTAATTCCGTTATTAGTGCTGCATAATAAAGGCCTGCCTAATTCCAAAGCCCGCATACGAGCCATTTGAAAATATTGCCATGGTCCGATGGAGCGACCAAACCATGCATTATTTGCGACAGTTAATAAAAAATCAGTATCAGGTTTAAAATTATCACGTATTTGTTTACCGAAAATTATTTCGTAACAAATAGCAGCAGTCATTTTTATGCACGACGCAGTCAATTGTGGTTGAAAGTAACAACCTTTTTGCATAAAAGGTACAGGCAGATTAAAAAAATTCAACAGTGGTTTAAAAAATTCTTGAAATGGAAACCTTTCGGAATATAGTACTAAATGGTGTTTATCATACCGATTATAATTTGGATATTTATAAGGTTCAGATTCTCCAATTACTATAACACTGTTATAGTAATGATAATAATCTTTAGCATAACGTATTCCAATAATACCAGTGATCAAATTCGTTTGATATTTTCTGAATTGATGATCTAGTAATGTTAAAATATCATTATAATCCATTTCATTTCCTGGAATGGCTGATTCTGGCCAAATAATTATTTTAGTTTTCCCAAGCAAGGGAAAGGTATGATTTATATATGTCTGTAGTATTTTTTTTACATAATTAGGGTTCCATTTGATATGTTGATCAATATTACCTTGTACTAAAGAGACATGAACAGCGCGTTGTGGTTGAAAATAATACCATTGTATCCATGTTAAAGGCCATAAGAATAATAGTATTCCTAAGGATACGATAGTTGATGACAGTTGTACCCTTTTAATTGATACAGCTAATAATCCACTAATTAAGATAAGAATAAATGTAATACCTTCTACTCCAAAAATAGGGGCGATCCCTTTGAGGGGGCCATCGATTTGACTATACCCAAATTGCAACCATGGAAATCCGGTGAAGATATATCCTCTGATATAATCGATAATTAACCATAATACTGGCGCAATACCTACCGCAAACCATATAGTTGTATATGATTGAAGTATCGCTAATAAACCAGAAAATAATACAGGAAATAATATTAAATATAATACTAAAAAAATAATCAATGAAATGTTGATATAACTATGTATATTACTAAATTGATCTATACTGATATAGATCCATTGTAATCCACTACCAAAAAATCCAACCCCCCAAAAAAATGTATGGCATACAGCCTGTTTCCATGTAGAATCTAAAATTGTCTTCAATAAAATAGTTAAGGAAATAATACTAGCTGGCCAAAAATTATATGGAGAAAACCCTAAAATACCGAATGCTCCAGATAATAATAATACTATGAAAGACCAAAAATATTGTTTACATATATAATATGTATTAATAATAACACTCATATCTGCAGATTATTTTTTTCAGGTATATATAATGAATTTTTAGGAATTTGCACAAGTAATTGTATAATACGGTGATTATCTGTAAGTATAACTTTAAATTTATAACCTAGAATATCGATAGATTCTCCATTTACAGGCAAATGCCCAAGAGATTGCATAATAAATCCACCAATAGTATCTATTTCTTCATTATAAAAACAGGTATTAAACATTTGATTAAAATCTATAACAGGAGTTAATGCGTTAACAATAAAAGTATGTTGACTTATTCGACAAATATTACAACTATCTTTGTTATCATATTCATCTTCAATTTCACCAACAATTAATTCTAATATGTCTTCAATGGTAATTAACCCAGACATTCCTCCAAATTCATCTATCACAATAGCCATGTGACAGCGTTGTAGACGGAATTCTTGCAACATTCTATCAACGCCTTTATGCTCCGGTACTACCATTGCTGGACGTAAAATTTTATCAATGCTACATAACTGAGATTTTTTTAATATAAATGGTAATAAATCTTTCGCAATTAAAACACCTTTAATTTTATCTTGATTGCCATGTAATACTGGGAATCGAGAATGAGCAGATTCTATAATAATATTAAGTTGTTCATCCCAAGACTGAGTATTTTTTAAAAAAGTAATTTGTGCTCTAGGAACCATAACATCTCTAACTTTTTGATCAACAATATCCATAACTCCTTCTAACATATCCCGAGTATCTGAATCTATCAAAGAATTTTGTTCAAAATCACGTATTAAATTTAATAAGTCATTACGATTTTTAGGGCTACTATGAAAGAGATGATGCAATATGAAAGTAAAAAAACTTTTTTTACGAATAGAATTAACATCCTCCTCTGAATTATTATCACTCATAATATTATTTATTATATCTCATAGAGATTTGCATTATCTATGCGCAATGTAACAACACGTTCCATATCCGCATTGTTGAAGTATACTTATTTCTACTCGTTTCATTAACATGGCTTCTTTATTGAGAATATGATCATATCCTAACAAGTGCAATGAACCATGGATTATCATATGAGCCCAATGTGATTCAGAAGGTACATTTTTTTGTGTAGATTCATATTCTATAACTTGGCGGCAAAGTACTATGTCCCCAAGCAATGATGATTTAATTCCTAATGGTGGTATAAAAGGAAACGATAAAACATTAGTGGGGCAATTTTTTTTTAAATAATACCAATTTAAATAACGCATTTCTTTTACATCTACTATGCGGATGGTTAATTCTATTTTTTTTTTATATACAGAAAATATACTACACACCCACGACTGCAACATTTTTCGATTAGGCAATCCGTGTGCATTTTTACATGCTAATTGTAAATCAATAATCATATGATTATTTTTCATCAATTAATCCTGTTTATAATGATAATTATTATCGTTACTATTTTTTTCTTTATGATTTGATTGATAATTATGTTTATATTGATCCTGATATATATTTAAAAGATTTTTATCTGTATCCCATGCTTCGTAAGCATCTATTATGCGACTTACTATTGCATGACGTACCGAATCTTCTTTAGTAAAAAAATTAAAACTAATATCTTTGATCACAGGTAATACTTTAAGGGCATGTGTTAATCCAGATACTTGATTAGGCGGTAAATCGATTTGGGTAATATCTCCAGTAATAATTACTGTAGAACGAAATCCAGTACGTGTTAAAAACATCTTCATTTGAGTAATAGTCGTATTTTGACTTTCATCAAGAATAATGATAGAATCTTCTAGTGTGCGTCCGCGCATATAAGCTAATGGAGCTACTTCTATTATGTTTTTTTGTATCAATTGCTCTACTTTTTCATGCCCAAGTATGTTAAATAAGGCGTCATATAATGGGCGTACATAAGGATCAGATTTCTGATTAAGATCGCCCGGTAAAAAACCCAATTTCTCTCCAGCTTCAATAGCTGGGCGAGTTAAAACAATATGTTTATTTTTTTGACGTTCTAACAAATCTATTGCAGCAGCTATTGCTAGATATGTTTTTCCAGTTCCTGAAGGTCCAATTCCAAAAGTGATATCATGATTGAAAATATTAAAAATATATTGTGCTTGATTTTCTGTGCGAGGTTTTATTGTTCCATGTTTTGTTTCAATTTGTATACTAGTATTACAAATATTTTTTGTGTATCTTGATTGGTTTTGCGAAATTTGGATTTGTTTAATTTTTAAATATACCTGCTCTGGATTAATGTCATGAATCGTGCCGCATTCAGTTTTTGTATCTGAATATAAAGATATCAAAGCGTTAGTAGCAGTATTCACAGATAATGATGTTCCAATTAACTTAAAAAAATTATCTCGTCTGTTGATAGTAATGCCCAATTGAGATTCTAATTGTTTTAAATTATCGTCGAAAGGCCCGCATAGACTTATTAAACGTTTATTATTTGCTGGTTTTAATTTAATTTTTTTAGTTTCTAAATTCAAATATACCTCTAATAACTTGGAAGAAAAATAGTCAATAATATCTTTACATTTCAGTAAATAATGGTGCTAAAATTTAAATATGATTTTTTTAAAATAAACAACATTTGCACTTATAGTCTTAACAATTCAAAATATCCGATTTTTTTTAAGCGTATGTTTTAAATTTTTAAAAAAATAATAAAATAAAATATTTTGATATGATAAATTCAACAATTAATAAAAATTAATTAAGTTGTTGATATAATCACATAATATATTTGAGGTTAAAACATATACAATCATATGTCAAGGGCATATGATTGCAATTAAATCCATAAATTTTTTTAATATTTGTTAAAACATATAATTTTTTATATGTTATATGTTTATTTTTAATGATTAATATTTACTTACATGAGATTTTCTCATTATTAAAATTAATGCGCGTATGTAGAACAACCTTTATTTTGAATTATAAAATATTATGAATAAATTATTTTGTGACGTATTAATATTTGGCGCTGGTATAATAGGCTCGTCTTTAGCATTACGTCTTTCTCAATCTGGGATTAAAGTAATCATAGTAGATCATAAATATCCTATTCCAATTAAAAAAAAACCGCATATTCGAGTAGCCGCGATTAATTATGCGTCGGTAGAATTTCTGAAACAAATTAATATATGGAAAAAAATTCCTTCTAATTTTTGTGTTCCATATCATCAGTTAGAAGTATGGGAGTGGCAATCATCAAAAGTAATTTTTCATGCCATATCTGTAGGTGTATCTAAAATGGGGTGCATTATCGAAAATAACCGTTTACAAACAATACTGTGGGAAAATTTCGTGCACCTTAAAACAATAACATTATATTGTCCGTCTATGTTTATCTCCATACATTATGATAATTTCTCTTGGCGATGCATTCTTGATAATGGCGTTGTAGTTATTAGTCGTTTATTAATAGGCGCTGATGGGATTTATTCTCAGATCCGAAAAAAATTAGGAATCGGAGTAATGGGTTGGAAATATCATCAATGCTGTATGTTGCTCACTATTAAAACAGAAAAATGCAAAGACGGAACAATTTGGCAAATATTTACCCCTTATGGCCCTGTAGGTTTTATACCTCTATATAATCATTGGGGATCATTAATGTGGTACAACACTCCTGATCGTGTTCAAAGGTTAAAACGACTACCTACAGCAATGCTAGAAAAAGAAATTGAAAATAATTTTCGACAACAATTAGGGCAAGTTAGGCTGCATAATATGGATGTAATTCCATTGATTCGTCAATGTGCTTACAGCTATATAACCCCAGGAGGAGCATTAGTTGGTGATGCTGCGCATTCCTTGCATCCTTTAGCAGGGCAAGGAATAAATCTAGGACTTCGTGATGTTATCAGCTTATCGCGATTATTGATTAATTCACGCGTTTTTGATGAACATTCGAGTATTTCAGAAGTTTTAATCTCCTATCAAAATAGTCGTAAGTATGATTCTTTTCTAATGCAATCATGCATAGATTGGTTATATATTATCTTCCATAATAATTATTTACCACTAAAGATAGCAAGAAATATTGCATTTATGGCGATTGAGCGTTCTTGTTATTTAAAAAAACAGATCCTAAAATATGCTTTAGGTATATATAGATAACATTGATATTCAATATGATCTTTATATCGTCATTATGCGTTGTTAAATATAGTGCGTATATTTAATGTATTGTTAAATTTAATTACTAAATAAATATTTATATTTGTATTGCTATCTTAGTGTAACTATAAAGGTAAAAGATTGTTTTTTTTATTTATAACTTATATGATTAATCAATCATCTCTAATTTCTATTAGAAATAAATCGTTTTCATTTCAAATACAAAACCCACCTCATATTTGTTGATTAATTTTTATAATAATTTAATCAGATCATTACCTACTGGGGCACCAGGATTCGAACCTGGGAATGGCGGGATCAAAACCCGCTGCCTTACCGTTTGGCTATGCCCCATTATTATCATGAAATATATTCACTTATACTTTAATTCGTTATATTTGTGTGTTTATGTGCTATCTAACAAATAACATACGGGAGGCGAGATTTGAACTCGCATACCTCTCAGTATCAGATCCTAATTCTGATGCGTCTGCCTATTTCGCCACTCCCGCGTGCTATTTGATTGATTATATAAATAGCTACGACGGGATTTGAACCTGTGACCTCAGCATTATGAGTGCTGCGCTCTAACCGCCTGAGCTACGTAGCCAATATTTGTATGTGTGATATGCTCCAGTTATACGTCTAAATAGATAAACTTATTGTTGCATTATGCAGCAATTATCAGATATCCGTCAACTTTCTTTTATGTTTATCTAAATAGATAATTTTTTTAATTATTGTACAGCCTTATGATTTTTATTTTTACAATGTAAAATTGTATAATTTATTTTTTGTAATCGTACCTATATATGCAATCGCAATCTGATGGATCACAAATAAAAATAAGAATCGGGACTGCCATAACATGTATTATGGCAACTATTTTATATAACAATCTAATTTTATTTAAATACAATAAAGTAACAGTCAACTGTAGTAATTAAAACTAAAATTTCCGTTTAATATGAAAATACTTATTAATACAATGAAGCATGTAATTACGATAAATATTTATTTTATAGTATGTTTATTTTTAATATAGATAAATTATACAAATGATGTATTAATTATTTTCCCATTGACAATGGTTTTTTTTATTTGATAATTTTTATCAAAAACAGTCAAATTTGCAATTTTATTTATTTCTAAACTACCTAAGTAATGGGCTACTCCTATAGCTTTCGCTGGATATAAGGTAGCCATGCGTATAGCTTCATCTAATGGTATGCTGGCGTGTTGAACGCTATTTTTTATCGCTTGTATCATTGTTAAAGTCGATCCACCAAGCACACCTTTACTGTCTACACATTTATGGTTTCGATGATATATCGTTTTATTAGAAAAAACAAAATGATATATCATCTTATTAGATCCTGCAGGACTAGTAGCATCAGTTACTAAAATTAAATGATCCCTTTTAATCTTTTTAGCATATCTGATATTAGCCCAATGCACATGAAAACCATCTGCTATAATACTACAATATATTTCTGGTGCATCAAAAATAGCCCCAATAACACCAGGTTCACGAGCAGTTAATGGAGGCATGGCATTAAATAAATGAGTTCCAAAACTAACACCATATGAAAAACTAAATTGTGTTTGTTTATAAGTAGCATTAGAATGTCCAATTGCAATATAAATCCCTGATTCTTGTAAGTTTTTAATAAACGTCATATCTAACTGTTCAGGGGCAAGAGTTATTTTTTTGATAATGTCACTATTATCACATAGATAATTTATCAATTCTTTTGTTGGTAAACGAATCAATACAGGGTTATGTATACCCTTTTTTATAGGATTTAGAAATGGTCCTTCTAGATGTAATCCTAAAGCTTTATTTTTATTTTTAGATAAAAAAATTCGCATGATTTCGATAGCTCGTTGCATTAAAGTATCACTACTAGTAATTAATGTTGGAAGAAAACTAGTGCAACCTGAAAGTTGATTGGTTACCTGCATTGTATTTAATGTACGTATCGATATATCATTGATACGATCATTGAATTGCACGCCTCCACATCCGTTAACTTGTAAATCTATAAATCCAGGTGTTAATAAACATCCTGATAGATCGTATACATCTATATTTTTAGGTAATTTATTAATCAAGCAAATGGATTTGATAATATTATTAGAGACTATAAGTGCGTGATTATGAAGAATTTCCTTGCCAGTATATATTGTACTATTAATTAAAGCATACATATTTTAAAGTATTACACTGTGACTTCATGATTATTTATTTCTAATTCTTGAAAATACCTAACTGTTTTTGTTTTTAACTCCATAGTTGATAACTCATCACATATTAATATCGATTTAGGATGCAACTGCAAACAACTAATGGCCCACATGTGATTAACGCTACCTTCAACTGCTGCCCGTACTGCTACTGCTTTATCTCGTCCAGTTGCTATTATTATGATTTCTCGTGATTCCAATAATGTAGCGATCCCGATAGTTAATGCAGATTTAGGGACAGAATCAATATTATTATCAAAAAATTTAGCATTCGATACGCGAGTTTCTTTACTTAAGTTTTGAATTCTGGTGCGAGATGCTAAAGAAGAACCAGGCTCATTAAAAGCAAGGTGCCCATCACTGCCAACTCCCCCTATTAACAAATGCATACCTCCATATAATTTTATTTTTTCTTCATATCGTTTACATTCATCTTCAACATTATTGGTATTCCCATGTAAAACGTAAACATTTTCTTTAGGGATATCAACATGATTAATAAAATTTGTATGTATAAAAGCATGATAACTTTTTGGATTTTCAGAAGATAAACCTAAATATTCATCCATAGTAAATATTACTACATATTTAAAACTTACTTGACTAGAATGATACATTGCTATAATATTCTCATAAGTTTTTATCGGAGTTTTACCTGTGGGTAGGCCTAGAACAAATGGGTTATCAATAGTAGGGTGGAAAGAATTAATACGGTAAACAACGTAATGCGCGACCCATTGAGCAATTTGATCGGAGGTGTTTAAAAAAATAACTCTCATATGGGATCCTTGTCTAATTAGATGAAAATAAATCTACTAACAGCGTTATAAAACTAAGTAAAATACTGAATGATTATACACATATACTTAGTGATATGTGTAATTTAATATTTTTCTCAAAAGTTAAACATAAAAAGTGTCCGAGCGTATCATTGTAAATAATGGTAAATTACTGCTAGAGAATTGCATTTCCACTACGAAATATTTAACCGATATAAATCGGTAATTATAAAATAATACATATACGACTACAAATTAATTTGTTACAATTTTCTTCTAACCTTCTAAATACAATGTTTTATATTTATAAAAACATGCGATATGTTGAATTTTAATATAATTGTAAATACTATGCTATAACCATTGCGTTTAATCAATATTTATATTTATTTACATAAAAACATTATTTTATCAAAAATAAAAAAATTAAAACGGGGCACATTATATCAGATGTAGTATAGTTTACAACAACAAATTAAGATTTATATATTTTTAAATCTTCATATATATATAACATTATAATTCCTATGGTTCTAAAATATGACATATTTCGTATATATAATATATATGCTATGTTTTTTATAAAAACACATCTTAATTATAAAAAAAGTTTATTGTTATTTTGATTTATATTGTGTTTATTATCGCATAATATATGTTATTTAAAATAATAATTACTACAATGTTACATATTTTGAACATTGTTTAGTATTATAATATTAACATATTATGAAATAGCGCATGATAATTTCAAAATAAGTTGATATTTTTAAAATTTGTTTATATTTATTATGCCATGATTACAGCATGGTATTATCATTTCAATAATAGGAATGTAATATCTACATATTCATAATGATTATATGTATTTATATAAAGGATAAATAAATGAAGGTTCCTATGAATTATCGACTTAATTTTATTCATCATATTATTAATAAAGATTTAGAATCAAGAAAATATACTGATGTGCGCACACGATTTCCTCCAGAACCTAATGGATATTTACATATCGGGCACGCTAAAGCTATTTGTCTTAATTTTAGTATTGCTCAATACTATCATGGTCAATGTAATTTACGGTTTGATGATACCAATCCAGAAAAAGAACATACAGAATATGTAGAGGCTATTAAGTATGATATCCAATGGCTTGGTTTTATGTGGCATGGAGATGTGCGTTATTCATCGGATTATGTTGAAGAATTGTATAATTATGCTATTGAATTGATTAAAAAGGGATTAGCATACGTAGATGAATTATCCATAGATGAGATTAGAAAATATCGTGGTACATTAACACATCCTGGAAAAAACAGTCCCTATCGATCTCGCAGTATTAAAGAAAATTTAATTTATTTTTATAAAATGCGAGATGGGGGCTTTTCAGAAGGCGGTGCTTGTTTACGTGCTAAAATTAATATGTCTTCTTCTTCCATAATAATGAGAGATCCAGTATTATACCGTATTAAATATACCCCGCATCATCGTATTGGAAAGAATTGGTGTATTTATCCAACATATGATTTTTGCCATTGTATTTCAGATGCAATAGAAGGTGTTACTCATTCCTTATGTACTTTAGAATTTCAAGATAATCGTGTTTTATATAATTGGATATTGAATAATATTGATATAAATACGCATCCTACTCAATACGAGTTTTCTCGTCTTAATTTAGAATATGTAATTACATCTAAGCGTAAACTTAATATATTAGTTACAAAAAATATAGTTGATGGATGGGACGATCCTCGTATGCCCACTATTTCTGGGTTACGACGTAGAGGATATACGGCCAGATCAATTCGTGAGTTTTGTCGTCGTATTAGCATCAGTAAACAAGAAAGTCAAATAAAATTGTCACTTTTAGAATCATGTATTCGTGAAGATTTAAATAAACATGCACCACGACTTATGGCTGTAATTAATCCGATAAAAATTATTATTAACAATTTACCTGAAGGATATGAGGAAAAAATTGAAATGCCGAATCATCCACATAACTCTGATATGGGAGTTCGTCATGTAATTTTTAGTCAAGAAATTTTTATTGATCGTTTTGATTTTTGTGAAATATTAAATGATAATAATGAATATCATAAATTAACCGTAGGAAAAGAGATACGACTAAGATATGCTTATGTCATAAAAGCAAAAAATATTGAAAAAGATAGTAACGGGAATATCATTTGTATTCATTGTAGTTATGATCCATATACTTTACATAAAAATCCGATAGATGGAAGAAAAATTAACGGAGTTATCCATTGGGTGTCAGCTACAAGAAATATAGCTGCTGAATTCCGTTTATATGATAAATTGTTTACCCATCCTAATCCTTTTATTACAGATAATTTGTTAGATAATGTTAATCCTAGATCTCTAATAACTTATCAAGGCGTTGTTGAAGAGAGCATCATTCGATCTTATAATCTTGGTCCCTATCAAATTGAACGAGAAGGATATTTCATTATAGATAATCACCATTCTAAAAAATCTTGTGTAATATTTAACAGAACAGTAACTCTAAAAAAAAATCTAAACACTACTAAATAAACAAATGTACATTACTATAAAAGTTATTTTTTTAATGATCCTTTTTAGTGGTTACATCATAAAAAATTGGGGGTATGCAATGCAAACTTATTCACACACCACCATATATGGTGGTTTTTTAGAGTTAATTTGTAATAATCTTCATCGTTTTTATGGCTCATAGGAGCAATAACAGTATTATTTTAATTATTATTAATTAATATTCATCTCATTACGAATTTGGTTAACCCAATGCTGGACACGAGTTGCAGTCATTTCAGGTTGACGATCTTCATCGATAGCTAATCCTACAAACTTATCTGTGCCAATTAAACTTTTTGACGTATCAAAATGATAACCAGATGCAGACCATAATCCTGCAACAACAGCTCCATTTTTTAAAATAATATCATATAAGATACTCATTGCATCACAAAAATATTCTGCATAATCTTCTTGATCTCCACAACCAAATATTGCTACCTTTTTACCAGAGAAATTGATATTTCTCAATATAGGTAAAAAAGCATCCCAATCACATTGTGGTTCTCCGTAATACCAGGTAGGAATTCCAAATAATAAATTATCATAACTTTCTACATCTTCTTTAGAACTCGTAGCTATATCGAAAACATCTGCAATACTCTGTCCTAATTGCGTTCGAATCATTTTAGCAAGTTTTTCAGTATTACCTGTATCACTGCTAAAAAAAATACCCACTAACGCTGCTTTCATAGTATCGTAACCTTACATTTATATCACAAAAATTATATTTTGTTGATAACAAAATATATCCAATTTCACATTATTATCATTGTGTAATACTATCACAATTTTTTATTGTAGCATTGATACAATGCCTAATCAATTCGATAATCGTTAATATTATTCGTTTAAAATAACATAAACTGTTAAAGAAAAGATACAATAAGAAACTTATAATATATGTTGATCGAAATTAATATATGATAAATTCATTAATTACGCTTAATACATATCTAGCATTATCCCAATGTACCCAATGCCCTGCATTAGGTACAATACGAATGTATGCTTTAGGAAATTGATGATAGATATCATGTAAATAACGATCATCAAGATATGAAGATAATGCCCCCTTAATAAATAATGCCGGACCCCACCAGGTTTGATATGTGTCCCAATCACTGATATGAATATAATTACTTCTAATAGAAGAAAAGTTAAAAATCCAAGATCCTTGACGAAAGGATTTTAATAAAAACAATATTAATGGGTAATTAATACAACATTGCTGCATAAGATGTACAGCTTCGCTTCTATTTTTTACTCCAGATGTATTAACACGTTCAATTGCTCGAAAAACATTATCATGATTATGTATATTATATTGTGTTGGAGCCATATCAATAACTATTATTTTCTTTATACGCTGAGCTGCTAGCATGCATAATTTCATTGCAACTTTACCGCCCATTGAATAACCAATAACTATACATTTTTTTATTAATAATTGATCTAGCAAATCTAAAATGTCTTTAGCCATTGCAGAATAAGTCATACAGCACTCATGAGGGGAACGACCATGATTACGTAAATCAACTTGCACGACGCAGCAATATTGTATTAAACTTTCAGCAATTATTCCAAGATTACTAAGATCACCAAAAAGTCCATGTATTATTATTACCGGAATTCTTTGGCATGTAGAATTAGATATTCGTAATCTATAATTAAGCTGCATATAACATATTACTCTATGACATAGAAATGATATTTCAAAGAAATTAATGCGATGTAATTATCAAGATATATTTTAGTATATCTCTGTATAGCAAAGACACAAAAAAAATCAATACATCAGTAGATTTGACAAATAGGTATCATAATATTTTTAAATTGTACAGAATAATTAGTTTAGGAGGGCTTTATATGAAAAATCATGTTCGTTCTGGCCAAGTTGCATCACAGAATGAAATTATTGATATATCTCGATTAATAACACAATATTATACTTTATCCCCAGATCCAAGTAGTAATGCTCATAATGTTGTATTTGGTACGTCAGGTCATCGTGGTAGTTCTCAGAGATATAGTTTCAACGAAGCGCATGTATTAGCAATTAGTCAAGCAATTGCACAAGTGCGAGCACAACAAGGCATAACTGGTCCATGTTATATCGGAAAAGATACACATGTACTTTCTGAACCAGCGTTCAGATCTGTACTTGAAGTATTAGCGGCTAATTTTGTTGATGTTATTGTTCAAAAAAACAATGGTTATACTCCAACTCCTGTTATTTCTCATGCTATAACTCAGTATAATAAAAATCATCATGATAATCATTCAAAAAAAGCTGATGGTATCGTCATCACATCTTCTCATAATCCACCTGAAGATGGTGGAATAAAATATAATTCAATATATGGAGGTCCAGCTTCTATTAATACAACTTGTGCAATTGAACAAACCGCTAATAAATTTTTAGCCAATAATTTAAAAAATGTACATCGCATGACGTTAAATAACGCGTGGAAAAGTGGTTATATACATACGCAAGATTTTATTCAAAATTATGTAAAAAAATTATCTACAATAATTGATATGCAAGCCATAAAAACATCTGGTTTAAAACTAAAAGTACATCCTTTGAGTGGCTCAAGTATAGATTATTGGCAAAATATTGCTCAATGTTATCAATTAGATTTGAATTTAATCAGTGAAGAAATTGATAAAACTTTTAGTTTTATACACCTTGATTATGATGGGTGTATCCGAATAGATTGCTCTTCTGAATTCGCAATGACCGGAATATTAAAATCATATGATCATTGTGATTTACTGTTAGTTAATGACCCGGATTGTGATAGACATGGAATTATTACCCCTGTTGGGTTAATAAAACCTAATCATTATCTTATAATAGCAACGAATTATCTTTTTAACAATCGCCCGTTATGGCGTAATCGTTCACTATCTATAGGAAAAACTTATGTGTCTAGTATTATGATAAATCGTGTAGCATACAATCTCAATCGTCATTTATCAGAAGTACCAGTAGGTTTTAAATGGTTTGTGCAAGGATTATTTAATAGTCGTTTTGGTTTTGCAGGAGAAGAAAGCGCAGGAGCATCTTTTTTAGATTTTTATTGTTCTCCATGGTCTACTGATAAAGATGGTTTGATTATGTGTCTATTAGCAGCTGAAATAATTGCTACTAGTAATCAATCGTTACAACAGTATTATGACCGATTACTTCAAAATTTGAATATATCTAGTTATCATCGTATTCAATTACCTATTAATTACACACAAAAATCCCTTATTTCCAATACATTGTTTAATAAGATTAGTATGACAGAATTAGCAGATGATCCTATTATTGGAATATTAAATATGGTTCCATTAAGAGATCAAATATTTATGGATGATATAAAAATCATCACACCCAATGGGTGGGTCGCGTGTCGTTTATCAGGTACTGAGCTAGTATATAAAATTTATTGCGAAAGCTTTTTAAATCTTACTCATAGAAAAAAAATTGAAAAGGAAATAATAGGTATCATCAACGCTATAATAAAGACATCTTAACGCAAAAATATGTAATAATAAATGACAGCCGGGGATTGTCAAATCGTTACACTTATGAGTCTTTATGATCATTTCACAGAACTTTATATGCAATTTATTTCATATACATGAATAAAAATTCATTCTTTATTATATATATTGTTATGTATGAGATGGTATGTATTTATATTTTTTTATGATGCTCGTGATTATGAAATGAAATTTATATTTATTGTTCTGGAGTGGAAATTTGATTATATTACTATAAGTACTACTTATTAACATAAGTAATATATTAATATTGTATAATAGATTGTATGTATTAAAGAATACTAAAGTCATGTTTTTAACATATAACTTTTTAACTCATACTTTGATGGGAGTATAGCTTTTTTATTGTTATATATATATTTGCCCTTGTAACAATCGTTGTTTTACAAATAAAAAATTTTTTTAAATCTGTAAAAAAGTACATATATAACATTAAAAATCGCAAATAAAACATCCAAAATCTCTTTTTTACTTGTTTCTTATTAAAGTAAATAGATTAATTTTCAGCAAGAAGTAAAATATTGATTTTTTAAAAAAGAATATGTTTAAAATACAAAATTCTTATTATTTAAATATCATACTTTTCGTTGATAGTATGATATTTAAATAATATTTTCAGTTGCAATGATAATTAAATTAATTGATAAAAGGTTAATAGTATTAATTCAACTAACGCCAGGATAACGTAAAAATGTAGAAAATTTCAATAATTTGATATTAATATATCATTAATATGCGTTCATTATTTTTCATATTATTTTGTGTATGATAAAAACAAAACTTTATAATTTAACCTGTCTCATAATTGCTTAAATATGTTTTTCTGAAAAATTATAAACACTGAATCAATTTCAAATTTTATCATATTATTAAATTGTTAATAATATGCAGGATGCGGTATTACATATAATTTAATCATTTGTTATAATATTAATAGAATTAACGTAATTTGAATATATCAAATACAACAAATTATTTTTGTATGATGAATTATCTTGTGTTTATGATGTTTTTAAGACGTACAACACATTATTTGCAAACATATGTTTACTATTATGTAACTTAAGAGTGTTTATATGATCAAAGAAAATAACAGACCAATATATTTAAATATTAAAGCTATGCGATTTCCTATTACTGCTATTGCTTCTATTTTACATAGAATATCCGGAATTTTATTATTCATAACGATTGGCCCGATTCTTTGGGTATTAAAACTGTCTTTATCTTCCAATAATGAATTTTGTAAAATTCGTAGTTTTTTATTAATGAATCATTATATTTTCCAGTTTTTGTTTTGGATGATCACAATTATACTTAGTTATCATATAGTTGCTGGTATCCGTCAGATTTTAATGGATTTTGGGTGTATAAGCCAAACGTTACTAATAGGAAAAATTAGTGCAAAAGTTGTATTTATGTTGATTATTTTATTGTCTGTTTTCAGTGGAATTTTAATATGGTATCCATTAAATCAATCTTGAAATATCATGGAGTATATGAATGGTTGCTGGTGCGAGTTTCTGCTATTTGGATGCTGATATACATCATATATATCTCTATTTTTATTATTTTTGATAACGCCTTGTCTTATGATAAATGGTATGATTTTTTTAGTAATAAAGTTACTAAAATATTTAGCATCATAGCTCTATTGTCTGCTTTAAGTCATACTTGGATAGGAGTTAGACACGTATTGGAAGATTATATAAAACTACCTGCATTGAAGCAATTTGGCATATGGATAGTTGGTCTCACATTATTCATATATTTATTGTTCGGAATGATTATTATTTGGAGTGTATAGATGTATCATATACCAGTTAAGGAATTTTTTTCTGTTGTTATTGGAGCTGGCGGCGCGGGTATGCGCGTTGCACTGCAGGTTTCTAAAATGGGGTTTTCTTGCGCCTTAATATCTAAAGTTTTTCCTACTCGCTCACATACAGTATCTGCTCAAGGAGGGATTACGGTTGCTCTTGGCAATAATCATGAAGATGATTGGCAATGGCATATGTATGATACTGTAAAAGGATCTGATTACATAGGAGACCAAGATGCTATCGAATACATGTGTAAAACAGGGCCTAAAGCAGTGTTAGAATTAGAACATATGGGGTTACCATTTTCTAGGTTAAAAAATGGTCGAATTTATCAACGTCCATTTGGAGGACAAACTTTATATTATGGAAAAAAACAAGCGGCACGTACTGCTGCAGCCGCTGATCGTACCGGACATGCGTTGTTACATACTTTATACCAACAAAACTTAAGACATAAAACAACTATATTTTCAGAATGGTATGCATTAGATTTAGTAAAAAATCAAGACGGAAGGATACTTGGTTGTATTGCTTTTTCTATTGAAACAGGAGAATTAATATATTTTAAAGCACGTGCTACAGTGCTTGCAACTGGAGGAGGAGGACGTATTTTTCAATCTACTACTAATGCTCATATAAATACCGGTGATGGCATTGGTATGGCGTTACGTGCGGGTATTCCTGCCCAAGATATGGAAATGTGGCAATTTCATCCTACCGGTATAGCTGGTATTGGAATTTTAGTAAGCGAAGGATGTCGTGGAGAAGGAGGATATCTTTTAAATATTACAGGAGAAAGATTTATGGAACGATATGCTCCTAATGCAAAAGATTTAGCTGGGCGGGATGTAGTAGCTCGAGCAATTATGCTAGAAATTCAAGAAGGTCGAGGTTATTCAGGTGCATGTGGTCCACATGTTAAACTAAAGATAGATCATTTAGGAAAAGAGTTATTAGAGTTACGATTACCTGGTATTATAGAATTAGTACGTACTTTTTCTCATATAGATCCTATAAAAGAGTTAATTCCAGTATTTCCTACCTGTCATTATATGATGGGCGGTATTCCAACAACAGTACATGGAGAAGTAATTATCGTACATAATGGAGGCGTAGAGAAGACAGTGCCCGGTTTATTTGCAGTTGGAGAAACTGCTTGTGTATCAGTACACGGAGCTAATCGGCTTGGTGGAAATTCTTTATTAGATTTAATCGTATTTGGTCGTGCTATAGGAGCATATATACCAACGTATTTATCAGAAGAAGAATGGCCGGTTCGTGGTCCTAGTGATTCTGATATAGAAATATCATTAGCCCGTTATATTCGATGGAATAATAATAAATCGGGCGCAAAAGAAGATCCAGCTATAATACGTCAGGATTTGCAATTGTGTATGCAAAATAATTTTTCTGTTTTTAGAGAAGAGCAAAAAATGTTAAAAGGATTGAAAGAACTCAAAGAAATACGTAAACGATTAAATTACGCTACTTTGTCAGATAAATCTCGTATCTTTAATACACAACGCATTGAATGTTTAGAATTAGATAATTTATTAGAAACTGCTTATGTCACAGCTATGGCTGCTATTTTTAGAACTGAAAGCAGAGGAGCTCACAGCCGTTATGATTTTCCCATTCGTGACGATAAAAATTGGTTATGCCATACTCTTTATTTGCCAAAAAATGACATTATGATTCGTCGTAATATAAATATGGAGCCAAAATCCCGTCCTCCTTTTCCTCCAAAAACTCGTGTATATTAAAAAAATGAGGTTTTAAGTATGCAAATTAAATTTTCTATTTATCGTTATCATCCTGAAGTTGATAAAAATTCTTGTATGAAAAATTATACACTTAATCTATCACATCTAAAACATGCGACATTATTAGATGCTTTAATTAAATTAAAAGAACAAGATCCAACTTTAACATTTCGGCGTTCCTGTAGAGAAGGAGTATGTGGTTCTGACGGAATGAACATAAATGGGAAAAATAGCTTAGCATGTATTACTTCATTAACAGATTTATATGATAACAATCATCAGAATGTAATAGTAGTACGACCATTGCCTGGATTTCCAATAATCCGTGATTTAGTAGTAGATATGAGTCAATTTTATCTTCAGTATGAAAAGATACAGCCGTTTTTAATGAATAACTATACTAATCAATCATCTCATCAGTTGCCTCATGAATATTTACAATCTCCAGAAGAACGCGCTAAATTAGATGGATCCTATGAATGCATATTATGTGCATGTTGCTCTAGTTCTTGTCCTTCTTTTTGGTGGAATCCGGATAAATTTATTGGTCCTGCTGGATTGTTGACTTTATATCGTTTTTTAATGGACAGTCGTGATACTAAGAATCAAGAGCGACTGAAGAATTTACAAGATTCTTTTAGTATTTTTCGTTGTCATAATATTATGAATTGCGTTAGTGTATGTCCTAAGAAATTAAATCCAGCTAAAGCTATAGGTCATATTAAGCGAATATTAGCAAAAGATGTCATAGGTATACATAATATTTAAGATAAAAGCCATAATTTTTGGAAATATAATTTGAAATAATATACAAACAACAGAACAGATTGATGAAATTTTAGTATATGTTTATGTATGACTATAATAGTTGATAAAATTAGAAATTAATTATTTACAATATAGTAAAAATATTGAATTAGTTATTTAGGATTGGTTATTTAAAAAAAATTAAATGTAATAAAATACAAGGATTTCATAATGTATAGTGATACACTGAAAAATTGGTTAAATTCTTCTTATTTAGTAAAAAATAATCAAACTTATGTAGAACAAATTTATAAGGATTTTTTAAAAAATCCTAATGCTATAGATCCGAGTTGGATTGAAGTTTTTAAACAATTATCTTTAAAAAAAAATCATGAACATCAATCTTCTGATGATTTTAAAAATAGTGTGTACTCTCCTCAGTTAACACACAACATCAGACTTAATACGTCATATGTAGATACTGAAATTTACAGTCATGTTGTTTATATACAGATATTGCAATTAATAAATTCTTTCAGAGCATATGGGCATCAGCATGCAACATTAGATCCTTTGCAGCTATGGAAGAGCCATACATCTAAAAATTGTCTTTTAGACTTAGAGAGTTATAACTTTACTTTGCAAAATTTCAAAAAAAAATTTGATGTGGTTTGTTTTGGAATAAATAAAGAATCAATGACCTTATTGGAAATATATGAATTTCTTAAAAAAACTTACTGCGGGCCCATAGGTATTGAATACCTGCACATTCTTGATATAAATACAATGCTGTGGATTCAAAACAATTTTGAATCCACAGCAGGAGTGTTTAATCTTAATTCTGAAGAGAAGAAACAGTGTCTTCAAGAAATAGTAGCAGCAGAAGGGATAGAACGCTATTTAGGGACAAAATTTCCAGGGGTTAAGAGATTTTCATTAGAAGGCAGTGATGTTTTAATTCCTATGTTAAAAGAAATTATACGTTATTCCGTGAATCATCATAATATTAAAGAAATATTTTTAGGCATGGCCCACCGAGGGCGGTTAAATGTTTTAATTAATATTTTAGGTAAAAACCCTCAAGATTTATTTAACGAATTTTCTAATAAGCACCATATCCCCTGTGGTAGTGGCGATGTAAAATATCATCAGGGATTTTATTCAGATGTTTCAATTAATGGAAAGATCATACATTTATCTTTGTTATGCAATCCTTCTCATCTCGAAATCGTCAGTCCGGTAGTCATGGGATGTGCTCGAGCTCGGATTGATCAATTGTTAAAAAAAACGATTCATCATGATGAAAAAGAATGTAATGTAGTACTCCCAATCATAATACACGGAGATGCAGCAATTAGCGCACAAGGAATCGTTCAAGAAACTTTTAATATGTCCAAAACTCATGCTTATGATGTAGGAGGTACAGTTCATATTGTTATTAATAATCAAGTAGGATTTACAACATCTAATATTTACGATATGCGATCTACGCGATATTGTACAGATATTGCAAAAATGATACAAGCTCCTATATTCCATGTTAACGCAGATAACGTAGACGCAGTAGTTTATGTTACTCGCATCGCATTAAATTTTCGAAGAACGTTTAAACGTGATGTAATAATTGATTTGATATGTTACCGTAGACATGGACACAATGAAGCCGATGAACCGAGTGTCACTCAGCCTCTGATGTATAAAAAAATTCGTAATCATCCAACATTACTAAATATTTATTCTAATATTTTAAGTGATAATGATATTGTAAGTACAGATGAAAATTATAAAATGATTAATACATATCGTGAAAAATTAGATAAAGAATGTTGTATTCTACATACGTGGCAACCAGTTCATATTCGATCCGACTTACATACAAATAAACTACATGAAAATAAAAATGCTCTGCATTTTAATACAATCAATATTCAATACTTAAAAGATCTAGCTTTTCGTATCAATGATATTCCATCAAGCATCACTATGCATTCTAGAGTAAAAAAAATTTACCGTGAAAGAATAGAAATGGCTTTAGGCAATAAATTATTTGATTGGGGAGCAGCAGAGGTGCTAGCATACGCGACTTTGTTAGATCAAGGAATTTCTATCCGTTTGTCTGGAGAAGATTCTGCAAGAGGAACATTTTTCCATAGACATGCTGTGATATATGATCAAGATAATGGCAGGAAATATACTCCTTTAACACATCTTAATACAAAAGAAAATGAACAAGGGTCTTTTTTTATCTGGGATTCGGTATTATCTGAAGAAGCAGCTTTAGCGTTTGAATATGGTTATGCAACTTTAGCAAAAAATATGTTAGTTATCTGGGAAGGACAATTTGGAGATTTTTCTAATGGCGCTCAAATTGTTATTGACCAATTCATTAGTTCTAGTGAACAAAAATGGGGCCAATTGTGCGGTTTGGTAATGCTTTTGCCTCATGGATATGAGGGGCAAGGACCGGAACATTCTTCTTCTCGCATAGAACGATATCTACAATTATGTGCTGAACAGAATATACACGTCTGTATACCTTCTACCCCGGGCCAGATATACCATATATTACGTCAGCAAGGAATATGTAACGTTGATGTTAAAAAACCATTAGTTATTATATCACCAAAATCTTTATTAAGACATCCTATGGTAACTAGTTCATTAGAAAATTTAGTATATGGATCATTCGAAGTCGTGTTAAATGAAATAGACGATAATATTATTTCCAGTCAAATCAATCGTGTGATAGTATGTTCTGGAAAGGTATATTATGACTTGTTAAGTCAACGACGTAAAAATAAACAGTATAATATAGCCATTATTCGTATTGAGCAATTATATCCTTTTCCTTATGCAAGTATACAGGCCATTTTCGTTTCTTATTCGAATGTACAAGATTTTGTTTGGTGTCAAGAGGAGCCTAAAAATCAAGGAGCTTGGTATTACATCCAACATTGTTTTCATAATATAATACCTGAAAATATTACATTAAATTATATAGGACGTCCTGATTCTGCTGCACCTGCGGTAGGATATTTTTCAGTACATCAACAACAACAAAAAAAATTAATTGACGATGCATTAAATCTAAATTAGTTTTTTTTAAAAAAAGGATATAAAATGAGTAGTATAGACATTTTGGTTCCGAGTTTACCCGAATCGGTTGCAGACGCTACTGTTGCTGCTTGGCATAAAAAAGCAGGAGATAAAGTTATACAAGATGATATTTTGCTTGAAATAGAAACAGACAAGATTATGTTAGAAGTTCCTGCTCCAAATACAGGAATATTAGAATCAATTTTAGAACAAGAAGGATCAATAGTGGTATCTGGACAAATTTTAGGGCGTTTGAACACCGATTATGTCATTTCTAAAGAAGATGCACAACAAATGTTTCAAAATCAACAATCTATTACATCAGTAGTATCTCAAGAGCATATTATTTCCCAAAGCAACGATAATCACAACATTTTAACTCCGTCTATTCGTAAATTAATAACAGAACATAATTTACAACCACAGAACATTCAAGGCAGCGGAATGAAAGGGCGTCTAACTCGTCAAGATGTAGAAGCACATATTCATACTACAAAACAATTACACTACACCGATCAAAAAAATCATGTAGATGTAGACCATCATCACATAAAAAAAACAAAAAATGATCGTAAGGAAACGCGCATTTTAATGAATCGATTACGAAAAAAAATTTCAGAACGCTTATTGGCTGTCACTAATACTACAGCTATGTTGACTACTTTTAATGAAGTAAACATGCAACCTATTATAGTATTGCGGAAAAAATATGGAGAATTATTTGAAAAACGTTATGGAATTAAGTTAGGACTAATGTCTTTTTATGTCAAAGCAGTCTTAGAAGGTTTAAGATATTTTCCTGAAATTAATGCATCCATTGATGGAGAAGAAATAGTATATTATAATTATTTTGATGTAAGCATTGCGGTATCAACGGTACGTGGTTTAATTACACCAGTGTTACGAGATGTTGATACATTAAGTGTATCTGATATTGAGAAAAATATAAAATATTTAGCCGAAAAAGGGAGAGATGGGAAACTAACACTTGATGAGTTAAGTGGAGGTAATTTTACTATTACTAATGGTGGAATTTTTGGATCGTTAATGTCTACTCCTATTATTAATCCCCCACAAAGCGCCATTCTTGGAATGCATGCAATAAAAGATCGACCTGTGGCGCAAGATGGCCAGGTAATAATATTACCTATGATGTATTTAGCGCTGTCATACGATCATAGATTAATTGATGGAAAAGATTCGGTAAGTTTTTTAGTATATATTAAGGAGTTGTTAGAGGATCCAGTACGCTTGTTTTTAGAAATTTAATATCTCTATATATACAATAAATAGTATATTTTATATTTATATATTTTTTAATAAATTAGTATTATTATTAAATTCAATTATTATATTAATCTTCAAAAGTTACAATACGTATGGTCATACATTATGAATTTACATGAATATCAAGCAAAAAAACTAATGGTAAAATATAATTTACCCGTTTTAACAGGTTTTGTATGTGCTAATATAAATGATTTAGAACATTATATTGCATCAAATAACATAGGTTGCGGCCCGTGGATAGCAAAATGTCAAATTCAATCAGGAGGTCGTGGGAAATCAGGAGGGGTGTGTATTGTCCATTCTAGAACAGATATATTATCCTTTGCTAATAAATGGTTTGGTAATAGATTGGTGACGTATCAAACGGCCGACACTGGAGAATTAGTACATGCTATTTTAATAGAACCAGCTGTTAAAGTTATTCAGGAATTTTATTTAAGTATACTAGTTGACAGAGATAAGTCCCAAATAATATGTATGGCTTCTACACAAGGTGGTATGAATATTGAAATTACAGGACAAAAAACACCTACTCTTATTCATAAGAGTATTATCAATCCTTTGGTAGGAATATATCCTTATCAAGGACGGATATTAGCATGTAAGTTAGGTTTATCTGGAGTTAAAATCAATCAGTTTGCTAAAATTATTATTAATGCAACACATATGCTACTGGAAAAAGATTTAACGTTAATTGAAATTAACCCATTGGCTATTACTGATAATGATCACTTTTGTTGTTTAGATGCTAAAATTATTGTAGATCGTAATGCCATATTTAGACAATCAGAACTATTTAGTATATGTGCGATAAATAAAACAAACAATGCATTACCTAATAATCAATGGCCTTCTATCAACTATATTCCTTTAGAGGGAGATATTGGTTGCATGGTCAATGGAGCTGGGCTAGCGATGGCTACTATGGATGTAATGAAATCGTTAGGTGGGATTCCTGCTAATTTTTTAGATATTGGAGGAGGTGCTAGCAAAGAATGTATTCTTTCAGCTTTTTACATGATTTTAAAAAATACTAAAGTAAAAGCGATACTTGTAAATATTTTTGGAGGCATTATATGTTGTGATTTAATTGCTGAATGCATTATTACCGCATTGTCTACATATAATACGATGCATATTCCTGTTGTAGTGCGATTAGCGGGTAATAATGCTACATTAGGTTCTAATAGACTAATTAATAGCAAACTTAATATCGTTGTCACTGATAATTTAACTTATGCAATTCAACAAATTATAACTGCGGTGAAATTAAAAAATGTCAATTTTGGTTAATAAAGATACAAAAATAATTTGTCAAGGATTCACTGGTAAGCATGCCAGTTTTCATTCTCAACAAGCATTAAATTATGGTACGAAAATAGTAGGTGGAGTGACCCCGGGAAAAGGAGGCAGCACCCATCTTGGATTGCCAATATTTAATACTGTTAATGAAGCAATAAGCAATACTGATGCGACAACTTCTATTATTTATGTGCCTGCTCCTGTTTGCAAGGATGCGGTTTTAGAATCAATCCATGCAGGTATTAAATTAATTGTTTGTATTACTGAAGGTATTCCGATATTGGATATGTTGTTAATAAAACAACAATTAAAAAAGCATAAAACATGTATGATTGGACCAAATTGTCCAGGAATTATTACTCCAGGTCAGTGTAAACTTGGAATAATGCCGACTGATATTCATAACCCAGGTTGCGTGGGAATTGTATCTAGGTCAGGTACTTTAACATATGAAGTAGTAAAGCAAACAACCGATGTTGGATTAGGTCAGTCCACATGTGTTGGTATTGGGGGTGATCCAATACTTGGTTCTGATTTTATTGATATAATATCATTATTTGAACAAGATCCTCAAACATCATTAATAGTAATGATTGGTGAAATAGGAGGTAGATCTGAAGAAAAAGCAGCTACGTATATTAATAAATATGTTAGAAAACCAGTAGTTGCATATATTGCGGGAGCTACTGCTCCTAAAGGGAAGCGTATGGGACATGCAGGAGCAATTATTTCTGGAATTGGTAGCACCGCTCGTGAAAAATGTGAAATTTTATCTAAATCAGGAGTACATGTCGTAAGTAACTTTATTAATGTTGGTCAATACATCAAAACCATTGATGCGTGATAATAAAAAATAACATATTTATATTTATATTTGTTTATGCGTATAAATGTATATATGCATGTTTATTTTTGATAAATAATATCAATCACTATACAAGCGTAACAATCAATTAAACATGATGATGAGCTTTTATTACATTCTCTTTTTGGGAATGTAATTAGTTTTTATTTTTTTATTTCACATTTTTTATAAAAAATGTGAGTATATTTTTATTATAAAATAATCTTAAAATCTGCATTTATATTTAGTAATTTATTTTTACAAAAGATCATATTTTTTCAATTATTATATATACATAATCATAATATTTTAGGAATTATATTGTTTTATATGAAAAATAAATATTTTTACAACAATTAAAATCATACATAGGCTTTTTTATATAACATAAAAATTAATAATTAGTATGAATATCTTTGATTTATTTTTAGAAACAAACATTTTAGTTCAAATTAGTGTCTTTGTACTAATTGGATTTTCTGTCTTATCATGGAGTATTATTTTGCATCGTGTTTTAGTTATTAATTCTGCTCAAAGTAAATTAAAAGCATTTAAAAACGAGTTTTGGTCCGGAATAGATTTGTCTAGTCTATATCAAAAATCTTTAGCTCGTTGTAATCAATTAAATGGAGCTGAAAAAATTTTTTACGTAGGTTTTAAAGAATTCTCTAAGTTATATCAAACGAAACATTGTTCGACTGAAACAATAATTTCCAGAACTCTGGACAATATGCATACTGCAATACATATAGAGTTAAAGTCATTAGAAGATTATATTACGTTAATAGGTACAATAGGATCTATAAGTCCATATATTGGATTATTTGGAACCGTATTAGGAATTATACATGTCTTCATCGATTTAGGTAAAACAATTACTACTAATCAGGTTGCTACTCAGATGATGCATTTACAAATCATTGCTCCAGGTATTGCTGAATCATTGATTTCCACAGCCATTGGTTTATTTGTAGCTATTCCAGCAGTGATGGCATTTAATTATTTAACTACACAAATAAACAATATAGATCAAAATTATAATAACTTTATAGAAGAATTTATTACAATTCTATATCATCATATTTTTTTCAATATTGATTTTATGTTAAACAAGGACAATCAATATGAAGAGAAAACATATAAGACGCACGATTAATTCTGATATTAATATTATACCGTTTCTAGATATATTATTGGTCCTTTTAATGATGTTTATGATAATCCCGTCTAAATTTATCCAAAGTTTTGAGGTAAATCTTCCAAATAGTGAAGTTACGACAAATATTATTAATAATGAAAAATTTATAATTACCATTGAAATTTTAGGACTGGGATTTTATAATCTTATTATTAATGATAAACACGCAGGGAAAATGCAGTTGCATCAAATTTCAGCAGAAGTGAGTCATCAGGTACGCACTATTCCTAGTATAACATGTCTGATAGCTGCTTCTAAAACTACAGAATATGATGAAATAATTAAGGTATTAAACTTGTTGAATAGCATAGGCATACAGTCAATTGGAATGATAACGAATCCTTCTATTTAAATATATAATGACACTCTTATAAAATTAGATGATCTTATTAAATTTATTTAATAGATATTATAAAAAATTTAAATTCTCTGTTGTGATATCCATCATTATACATGTGATTTTTTGCGTATTGCTATACCAGCACATAATAACAAAAAAACAAAAATATGCTACCAATAATGTTAATAATAAAAACTCAATCAATACTTTTATCCAAAATTCTCATCCAAAAATAAAAAATAGCAACAATCCAGATCCATCAGATCGATTCAACATCACAGAAACACAAGGTCAATTGGGAAAGGCAACGGCATCTCATTCCCTTAAGAAAAAGCAACACCCCGATCCATCAGATCGATTCAACATCACAGAAACACAAGGTCAATTGGGAAAGGCAACGGCATCTCATTCCCTTAAGAAAAAGCAACACCCCGATCCATCAGATCGATTCAACATCACAGAAACACAAGGTCAATTGGGAAAGGCAACGGCATCTCATTCCCTTAAGAAAAAGCAACACCCCGATCCATCAGATCGATTCAACATCACAGAAACACAAGGTCAATTGGGAAAGGCAACGGCATCTCATTCCCTTAAGAAAAAGCAACACCCCGATCCATCAGATCGATTCAACATCACAGAAACACAAGGTCAATTGGGAAAGGCAACGGCATCTCATTCCCTTAAGAAAAAGCAACACCCCGATCCATCAGATCGATTCAACATCACAGAAACACAAGGTCAATTGGGAAAGGCAACGGCATCTCATTCCCTTAAGAAAAAGCAACACCCCGATCCATCAGATCGATTCAACATCACAGAAACACAAGGTCAATTGGGAAAGGCAACGGCATCTCATTCCCTTAAGAAAAAGCAACACCCCGATCCATCAGATCGATTCAACATCACAGAAACACAAGGTCAATTGGGAAAGGCAACGGCATCTCATTCCCTTAAGAAAAAGCAACACCCCGATCCATCAGATCGATTCAACATCACAGAAACACAAGGTCAATTGGGAAAGGCAACGGCATCTCATTCCCTTAAGAAAAAGCAACACCCCGATCCATCAGATCGATTCAACATCACAGAAACACAAGGTCAATTGGGAAAGGCAACGGCATCTCATTCCCTTAAGAAAAAGCAACACCCCGATCCATCAGATCGATTCAACATCACAGAAACACAAGGTCAATTGGGAAAGGCAACGGCATCTCATTCCCTTAAGAAAAAGCAACACCCCGATCCATCAGATCGATTCAACATCACAGAAACACAAGGTCAATTGGGAAAGGCAACGGCATCTCATTCCCTTAAGAAAAAGCAACACCCCGATCCATCAGATCGATTCAACATCACAGAAACACAAGGTCAATTGGGAAAGGCAACGGCATCTCATTCCCTTAAGAAAAAGCAACACCCCGATCCATCAGATCGATTCAACATCACAGAAACACAAGGTCAATTGGGAAAGGCAACGGCATCTCATTCCCTTAAGAAAAAGCAACATCAGAATGATACAGAAAAAAATACACTAATACACGATGAATTAAATTACACAGCTCATAATTCTAATGAACTAAATAATTTATTAAATACATTAATTAATAAAAAAAATCCTATAGAAAATAACAAAAAATTGAAGTTAAATCTCACGACACAGAAAAATAGCAATCACGGTAATATTTTAAACAATGCGATCAAAAACAGTGAAATTAACGCATATAAACGTGTCATCAGTGAATCGATTCAACAAAAATTTTATAATGCTTCTCATTATGTCGGTAAACAATGTGTTCTGCGCATCAAATTAGCGCCCGATGGTATGTTATTGTCAGTGACTCCTATATCCGGGGACATCCCCCTATGTCAGGCAGCAGTTATAGCCGCTAAATTAGCAAACATTCCTACACCCCCAAATGCAGATATTTATGAAATATTTAAAAACACAACATTAAATTTTTCTCCTCAATAAACAAAATATTTACACATTTATAAAATAATAATATATTAGTTATTAGATAATTTATTTGTTATGACAAAATCTTTTAATATATTTAATGATTAAAAAAATTAATAAACTATCAAATTGGTTGCAAAAAATATTCCCATTAATATTATTTATTTTATGTTTGTGGAAACCTGTATTGCTTGCAGATATGCATATTGAAATTACATGTGGAATAAACACTGCACATCCTATTGCCATAATACCTTTTACATGCGTTAATAATCAATATCATAAACTAACATCAGTTGAAGATATAGCATCAATCATAGCTTCCGATTTACGTAATAGTAGCAAATTTAATACTGTACCCGTAGAATATTTGCCACATAAGCCTACTAAAGTATCCGATGTGATCCCAACTTTTTGGGAAAAATTAGGTATCAATGTTATTGCATTAGGCACAATACATATAAATTATGATGAAAGTTGTGTTATTTCATATCATTTAATAGACACCTCCAAAAATCCTGCGTTGATAATCTTAGAAAATCAATACTCAGTAGAAAAAAAATGGCTACGCTATGTAGCCCATACTATAAGTAATGAAATTTTTGAAAAATTAACTGGTATAAAAGGTGTATTTTGTACCCGTATTGCTTATGTATTACGTATTAATAATGATAAATATCCCTATGAGTTATATATTTCTGACTATGATGGTCATAATCAAATTTCGATTTGTCGATCAACAGAACCATTAATGTCTCCAGCTTGGTCACCAGACGGTAAAAAAATTGCTTATGTTACTTTTGCTTCCGGGCGCTCAGAATTAGTTGTTCAAACATTAAGTACTGGATCTATTAATAACATTATTAATTTTCCAAATCATAATGGGGCTCCTGCTTTTTCTCCTGATTGCAAAAAATTAGCTTTTGCTTTATCTAAAACAGGTAGTTTAAATTTATATATTATGGATTTAGAGTCAGGAGAAATTAAACAATTAACTAAAAATAGAAATAATAATACTGAGCCTAGTTGGTTTCCAGACAGTCAAAACATAGCTTATACCTCTGATCAGGGAGGCAGACCACAAATATATAAAATTAATGTTAATACTGCTGATATTCAAAGATTATCTTGGCTGCATACTAGTAACCAAAACCCCAATGTTAGTTCAGATGGGTCATTTATAATGATGGTGAATAGACATCTAGGAAAACAAAATATTGCTAAATTGAATTTATTAACTGGGAAAGAAGAGATATTAACAGATACATTGTTAGCTGATACTCCCAGTATAGCACCCAACAATACTATGGTATTATATAGTAGTATTAAAGATTTAAAAACAACATCTAATTTGGAATTAATATCTGTTGATGGGAATTTTAGAGCTCATATTAAAGGGAGTCACGGTGATATAAGGTTTCCAACTTGGTCTACATTATGTTCAGAATAAAACACATAGCTATTTTCATTACGGCAACAATTAAAAAATAATGAATAATGGATGTATATATGAAATTAAACAATTTTTTTAAACAATTAGCGTTTGTAATGACTATGAGTGTAGTAATTAATGCATGCTCTTCGTTTTCAAAATGCAATAACACTACTACTCACAGCCATGAAAACATTAAATTAGATCATTTTGAACATACTGGCCCACGCAGTAATAAAATACTCGACGAACAAATGCAATCAAAAACACAAGAATTGAAATCTAGTAATGTTATTTATTTTTCTTTAGATAATTATGATATTTCTTCTCATTTTTTTTATGTGTTAAATATTCATGCTAATTTTTTATATAATAATCCATTATATCATATTAAAATTGAAGGTCATGCAGATGAACGTGGTACTCCGGAATATAATATTGCATTAGGTGAACGTCGAGCTAATTCTGTCAAATTATATCTCCAAAGTAAGGGTGTATTATCTGAACAAATGTTAACTGTATCTTATGGGAAAGAAAGACCCGCTGTATTAGGTCAAGACGAAGCAGCTTATGCTAAAAATAGACGTGTTGTATTAATATATGAATATTGATTATATAATAAAATTTATATTATTTTTATTTAAATTCAACATAATTGTTATCGTGATGCTTAAGTTTCCTAATGTTGCATATTATAATACTGTATGCGCTAAAGGTATAAATTATAACATAGACAACAATCAACGTATTAATCAATTACATCAAATATACGATGCACACAGTCAATGTTTGATTCAAATGCAACAACAATTGACTGAAAATCAACAAGATATCGATATATTACGTGGACACATTCAAGATTTGCAACGTCACCTATCAGAAATCATAAATAACCAAACAAAATTATCTCAATACATCAATAATACTGCAAATAAATATAACAATACATATCATTCTGTTAATACTTCTGATAAGTTATGCGTTAACTCAAACATTAAAAAAAATCAAGAAAATAATAACTCAAAGATAATTGATGTAGATGCTGTTTATAAAAAAGCAGTATCGTTAGTATTGGAAAAAAAACAATATAATCAAGCAATAGAGGCTTTTCAAAGTTTTATAAAAAATTATCCAGAGTCAATTTATCAAGCTAATTCTCATTATTGGTTAGGACAACTTTATTATAATAAAGGCAATAAAAATAATGCTTCTTATCATTTTGCTTTTGTTGTAAAAAATTACCCTAAATCATTAAAGGCATCAGACGCATTATTAAAAATTGGTATTATTATGCAAGAAACAGAACAGAAAGATAAAGCTAAGATAATATATAAACAAGTAGGTAAATTATATCCTAACAGTGATGCGGCAAAACAAGCGCAAAAACGTCTGATACATTTATAATAATAAATTATTGTTTGAAATTAATTCTTTTCTATTTTTCATATATGAAATTTACGAATTATATATTATGATATTATATGAAAATTTATCTATTTATATTAACTAATATAGTGGTATTATGTTTACCCACATAGGACCCTGTCCTGATGGATAACGAGCCAATATCGTTAATTTTCCATTATCAGAATCAATTGTATATAAAGAGATATAATTTGATTTTTGACCTGCAACAACTATAAATCTTCCTTGATAATCAATTGCAAATCCGCGCGGCTGTTCTTCAGTCAACTGATAACTAATAAATTTTAATTTTTTTGTTTTTTTAGATATTTCTAAACAACTAATAATATTAGCAGCTCTATCAGAACAATATAACCAACGCCCATTAGGAGTGATATGTATATCAGCCGCCCAAAATCGTTTAGCATTGATATTTTTTGGAATTATACTTATTGTTTGAACAATACTTGGCATTTTTATAAAATTATCATATTGAATGACGTCAACAGTGCTTGTTAATTCATTAATTACATATGCGTAATAATTAAAATTGTTAAAAACCATATGACGTGGACCAGAACCAATATTAGCATTAATAACACATGGATTAAATGGGGTTAGCATGCCAGATGGATTTATGTTAAATAATCTAATAGAATGTTCCTGTAAACAAGGAACCCAAAGTAGTTTTTTGTATTTATCTATATTAGCAGAATGACAACCTAATAGACCTTCTATAATTTGTATAGGCCGCCCAATAACTTTTTCTGACATACTTATAGGAATCACATTTATTGTGTGATTCCTATAAGATGTACAATATAAAAATGCTCCCTTTACGTCGCAAATTAAATAAGTAGGACTACTGCGTATCGCAATAGTCTTATCTTCTGTTAATAATCCTATTTGATTTATGCGATAGGCAGTAATACCGAAATTGGGGCGTATTCCAACATATAAAAATTGTTTATTAGGATGCACAGCCATAGGGTGGCCACATCCCGGGGTATCTATCACCTGAATTAATTCTAATAATCCACGGATATTATCTAATTTCCAGACATAAATTTGTTTGCTTTCCGGGCTTGCTACATAAATGACTTGTATCATATATTTATTTATTTTTTACAACTCGTTATATTAACAATTTAAGTTTATTTCAGTACTACCTATACATAATTAAATAGCCAACTTAAAATAAATAGTGTATATATAACTTATATAGTTGTAAATAAAAAATAAGAGAATAAATTATGAATATGACTAAACTTGTTCTAATAAGACATGGAGAAAGCCAATGGAACAAAGAAAACCGATTTACTGGATGGGTCGATGTAGATTTATCAGATCAAGGACGCGCCGAGGCGCAATGCGCCGGTCAAATATTAAAAAAATATGGATTTTTTTTTAACTACGGATATACTTCGGTATTAAAACGAGCAATTCATACTTTATGGATTATACTAGATCAATTAGACCAAGCATGGTTGCCAATAGAAAAATCTTGGAGGCTCAATGAACGTCATTATGGAGCGTTACAAGGATTAAATAAAGATGAAGCTGTAAAAAAATATGGCTACGAAACAGTACAAAGATGGCGTCGTAGTTTTGATATTATTCCTCCAAATATTTGCGAAGATAGTCAATTTATTGTAACGAATGATAATCGTTATGATAATATTAAGACTGATGAGTTACCTAATAGTGAAAGTTTAGCGTTAACTTTAGAAAGGGTAGTCCCGTATTGGAACGATTTTATAATGCCTCATATTAAAAACAATAAAACTATTATTATTGTGGCCCATGGTAATTCTATACGTGCTATTATAAAATTTCTGAATCACTTAAGTGATTCAGAAATATTTCAAATTAACGTGCCGACGGGTGTTCCATTAGTATATGAATTTGATCAGGATGTGCATCCTATTCAACATTATTATTTAAATGATTAATAAATAATATTTATTATATTTAATATCATGTAATTTACATAATATTAAATATTTATTATTTTTTGAATTTTTATCTTTATTCTACAAATAAAGATAAAAACATTTTGTTGCTTATATCGTTTATTTAGGATATAATGAGCGAAAGGTATTTTATTTTAATTATTTTTGAGGGTGGTAAGTATGGATCGTTTTCCCCGTTTTCAAAACGCAGTATCAGAACGAGTTAATAACGCAATACAACCGTATATCTTGCAGGTGTTTGGTTGGATGTCTTGCGGGCTATTATTAACTGCTTTTGTTGCTTGGTATGCTTCTCAAACCCCAGCGATACTGCAATTATTATTTTCTAATCAGATAATATTTTTTAGCTTAGTTATCGGTCAATTAGCATTAGTCTTCGTTCTTTCTGGTATGGTAACACGATTAAGCGGTTCTTTAGCAACTACATTATTTATGCTGTATTCAATGCTCACTGGTTTAACTTTATCTAGTATATTTATATTATATACTACATCGTCTATATCTAGCGCATTCGTAGTGACATCTGGTATGTTTGGTATCATGACACTATACGGGTATACTACTAAACGAGATTTAAGTAGTTTTGGTAATTTGTTATTCATGGCGCTAATTGGTATGGTATTGGCTTCTATAGTCAATTTATGGTTAAAAAATACAGCTTTAATGTGGCTCATTACGTACGTTGGTGTTATTATATTCGTTGGGTTAACTGCATATGATACTCAAAAACTAAAATCTATAGGCGCTTCTTTATCTATAGATAATCAAGATCAATTTCGTAAATACTCAATTATAGGGGCATTGACTTTATATCTAGATTTCATTAATTTATTTTTAATGATAGTCCGTATTTTTGGAAATCGCCGTTAATTCTAGACTATAATATTTATATTTCCTCATAATATAAGCCAGATAATCCGGAACCGAATTATCTGGCTTATATTATGATTATTAAATTTTAAATAGAAATTTCAATATATTTCCATCCTCCACACAATAATCTTTACCTGCATAACGTATTTTCCTAGCTTTTTTAACGCCTAATTCTCCATTATATGCGATAAAATCGTTGAACTTAATAACTTGAACACGAATAAAACCTTTTTTAAAATCGCTATGTACTTTTTTAGCAGCTTCCAATGCAGTCGTTCCATCTGCATATATCCAAGCACGTGTCATATTCAAATTAATAGTAAAAAAGGTACATAAATTTAATACAGAAAAAATAGCATGAACTATATCATATAATATACCTTTTTGCTGTTTCTTAGCTGTTTTAACGTAAAAATTTTTATTTTTCAATAAAGATAATGTCGCGCAACATGAAATTAATGGCATGTTTTCATTAGATGAAATAATACGTAATTTCTCCACATAGATATTATTGGTAATAGGTTTTTCATCGATATTAGCAATGTAAATAATTGGTTTAATAGTTAAAAAATTAAACTTTTTAATATTCATTTTTTCTATTTTAGAAAAATATATTTTTCTTAAAGGAATTCCTTCATATAAATAATCCAAACATTTTTTTAATATAGATAACTGTTGTTCAATATTTTCATCAATAAGCTTATGTTTTTTTTGTAAAGTGTAAATACTTTGTTTACATTGTAAAACATCAAATAATATAAGTTCAGTATTAATAATACTCACATCTCTACAGGGGTCTATATCATTAAAAATATGAACAGTTTGATTATCATTAAAGCAACGTACCACATGACACAATACTTGTGTCGTTCGAATATGATTTAAAACTTGAGCGCCCATACCAATGCCTTGAGCAGCTCCTTTTATCAAACCAGCAAGATCTATAAATTTGATCGTACTATGTGCTGTTGTATGTGATGGAACGATATCTGTTAACTGATATATACGTATATCAGGTACATAAACCATAGATGTATTAGGTTGGATAGTACAAAAAGGAAAATTAGCTATTTTCACAGATACATTAGTTAATACACTAAATAAAGTTGATTTACCCACATTCGGTAAACCAATAATACCGCAATCAATTTGCATCACAATTCTTTAATAATTCAAATATATATGTGCATATATATATATTAAAAATTAAATATTTTTTTTATAAACTAAAAATCAGGCTTATAAGAGTGTAATTGGTTCATAACTTTGATAAATTTTTCATTAACTATACTTTCAGTATGTAGTATCGCTTCATTAATAACATTGTTAATTTTAACTTTCTCATAAATCGTTGGTGTATTTAAAACAAAATCAATTACTTTACTTTTGTTACCAGGATGACCTATTCCAATACGTAAACGATAAAAATTGTATTTATTATTAAGTCTAATAATAATATCTTTTAATCCATGATGACTATCATTATTTTTTTTGCCTAATTTAATACGTATTACGCCAGGAAGTAGATCGAGATCATCATGTGCTATCAATATTTCTTTTGGAGATAATTGATAAAAATTAACACATTTAGATATTGAAATCCCATTATTGTTCATATACGAATTTGGTATTAATAAATATACAATATTGTTTTCTAATTGTAATTGCCCAATATATCCACATAATTTATTATTTCTGTTTAGTGTTATTCTAAACCGTTTTGCTAAAAACTCAACATATTTGGACCCGAGATTATGTCTAGTATTAAAATAACGCGTTCCAATATTACCTAATCCAGCGATAAGTTTAATAGTCATTAAACACACACAAACCATTACACGGTTTCTTAAATTAAAAATTTAATTAATAAAAATATTTTTATGATACACATATTCTTATTTAAGAAATAAATATGTTTAAATTAATTTAATGTTTTTCATAAAAAATATGTCTTAATATTATACCAATGTTTGTTTTTATAAATTAATAATTTTCTACCATTAGAAATAGTAATAAAACGAATTAAAATCAATAACATATAATTGATGTATATACGAGTATTTTGAATTTATGTAACATAATCTTTTAATGTTCAAACATAGCAGAAATTGATTCTTCATTGCTGATACGTCGAATTGTTTCAGCAAGCATACCAGATAAAGTCAATACACGCACATTGGATAAAGATTTTATTTTCGGTTTTAACGGAATAGTATCACAAACGATAATTTCATCAATCATAGAATTTTGAATATTTTCATAAGCATCACCGGAAAAAATTGGATGAGTAATATACGCAAATACTCGATGCGCTCCTCTTTCTTTTAAAACATCTGCAGCTTTGCACAATGTTCCTCCAGTATCAATCATATCATCTACTAATATACAATCACGGTTACATACATCTCCGATAATATGCATAACCTGAGAAATATTAGCACGAGATCTTCGTTTATCAATAATTGCCATATCAGTATCATTAAGTAATTTTGCGATAGCACGAGCACGAATTACTCCTCCAATATCCGGAGATACTACGATAGGATTATTAAGATTTTGTTGTGTCATATCTTCTAATAAAATTGGGCTTCCAAAAACATTATCTACGGGTACATCAAAAAAACCCTGTATTTGCTCAGCATGTAAATCTACTGTTAGAATACGATCTACCCCTACGCTAGATAAAAAATTTGCTACAACTCTAGAAGTAATAGGTACTCTAGCAGATCGAACTCGCCTATCTTGACGGGCATAGCCAAAATAAGGAATTACAGCGGTAATTCTAGCGGCTGATGCGCGTCTTAATGCATCAACCATAACAATCAATTCCATTAAATTATCATTTGTTGGAGCGCAAGTAGATTGAATAATAAACACATCTCCACCGCGTACGTTCTCATTAATTTGCACGCTTACTTCTCCATCACTAAAACGACCAACAGAAGCTTTACCAAGATTAATATATAATCTATCAGCAATACGCCGAGCTAGTTCTGGAATAGCATTACCAGTAAAAAGTTTCATATTAGAAACATCTCATAATTTTATAAACATTTTCAGTACTTGTATAACTTAGTATGATAATACTGATTATCAATATTTATTGACATATAAATTATAATATCAATATAATATATTTAATAATTTTTGATGTAATGGGGATAAGTTTGTTCCTCGTGTTACAATACTTTTAATCCACGTTGGAAGATAACTTTGAACCTGATATGCAAGATATTCATTATTAAATTCTGAAAAAATACAAGAACCTGTTCCTGTAAGTCGTGCTAATGCAAATCGTGATAAATACGTAAAATACATCTTTATTTCAGGAAATATCTCTTTTACAATTTCTTCGAAATCATTATGAAACGACACAGATAGTAATTCTCTCATTGAACGATACGGAGAATAGCAATGATTTTTTAATTCGTGAATTCTAAAAATCCACTCAGTACTGATGTTAATAGGCGGTATAAGAATAAGATACCATTTTTCAGGTACAAAAATTGGTGATAACACGTTACCAATGCCTTCGGCGAATGCTGAATGTCCGTATATGAATATTGGCACATCGGCTCCTAACATCAAACCTAAATGCATTAAAGCGTTTTTATTCAAGTAACAGCGCCATTGTTGATTTAAAACTAATAATACAGTCGCAGCATTAGAAGAAGCACCTCCTAAACCCGACCCAATAGGCAATATTTTATTCACAATAATATCAGCACCAAGCATTGGTTTTGTGTTTGGCCAACAATAATGTTGCAATAATTTCGCCGCCTGTATAATTAAATTATTACGATACATTAGCTTATCCATAGCGCTAAATAATCGAATCTTACCACTATTTGTTATGGCTATATTGATAGTATCGCCATGTTCAATAAATTGAAATAATGTCTGTAAATGATGGTACCCATCTACACGACGTCCAGTTATATATAAAAATAAATTTAGTTTTCCAGGAGAAGGCCAGTGATCGTTCATTGTATATTCCAGTTATTTATTATTAACTTAACATGATGTTGATCGCAATACGCTTCCAAGACTTTAGGTAGAATTAATATACTATTAGTATGATAATGACGATAATATATGAGTATATTTTTATTGTTATAAATATAATGTATATAATGCAAACAACCGATAGAGTTCAAATGATATTCTACATTTCTACCAGGCAATCCGATGATCCAATGTTGTAATTGTTTCAAGAAATAGTTAATATCCATAAACCATTTTTTCATTTCATTTTTAAAATCATCATTTTGATGGATTATATCACTTACAATATAAACAACTCCATTTTCTACAGATATAGAAATTATGAATAACCCGAAAACATTAAATAATTTTATGTAATAATTATTATTATTGCGAGTACAAATAAATCTAAAATGCATTTTTTTTTGATCATGAAGTGTACAAATAATAGTACCTTGTGCTTTGTAATGAAATATTTGGGATATTAATCTTTTATGATTATTCCACATACATACTAATTGATCATCATACAATCCAAAATTATGGCGATGAACACAAGAAATACAAATAAAAATTGCTATACTAAATAATCGAAAACATGTATCTGGATACATTTGAATATTAATTTTTAAAAAGTTTTTATGTAGAAAATATAAATTTTATTTGTTGTATTTGTATTAACATTACATTTTAAGTATAACTGTATACCAGTTAATCAATAAAAAAAATAAAATTTTTAATTGCGTAAATACTTATAAAATTTATTGTTTAAAATTTAACTAAATAAAAATGTACAAATGTTTTTGCTTAATTTTTAAATTTCAATATTTAATTTTTTATTATTCGTATAATAAATAATATTTAAGTATTACGTTGTTCATGGAGTCATTGATATGATTTTAATAATTTTTAATTTCATACACAAATGCCCCTTCCTGAATGATTAGTGTAAAAATTATTTAATGATAGATAAGCATCGCCTTACATATTGATATCTTTTAAAAAAATAAAAAAAATTAAATTATTTTATAAAAATAAAAATATGTGATATTATTCCGGTGTGTTAGTATTTTAATGTCACTCATTATCAATACACAATATTTATTAAGATATAAATAATTTAAAAACGTTTTTCAAAAAAATATAAATTTCAGCTATATTAATAGTTATTAATGTCATAAATTTTTTTAAACAAATAGAATTTATCTCGCTTTAAGATAAAATATAATAATATACATATGAATCCGGTTATTATCAAACAACTGATAACTTTACAGGAACGTTTTAATGTATTAGAAAAATTACTCAGTCAACCTAATGTCATCTGTGATAAAAAACGTTTTTGTGTATTATCTAAAGAACACGCGCGATTATCTGAAATAGTAGTGTGTTTTAAACATTGGTTAGATATAAAACAAAAAATAATTAACACAAAAGAAATGCTCGCGGATATAGATATGTATGACATCGCGCAAGATGAACTAAAAACATTCTATTTACATCAGCATGATCTTGAACAGCACTTGAAAATATTACTATTACCTATGGATCCTAATGATACATTAGGTTGTTTCATTGAACTACGAGCTGGAACTGGTGGAAAAGAAGCAGCAATTTTTGCAGGAGAATTATTTCGAATGTATGTTCGTTATGTAGAGGTGCGTCGATGGAAAATAGAAATTATCAATATCACTTATGGGGAATCTGGTGGTTATAAAGAAATTATTGCTAAAATTCCTTATAAGGGCGCATATAGTCTGTTAAAATTTGAATCCGGAGGACATCGGGTACAAAGAATACCACATACTGAATCTCAAGGTCGAATTCATACCTCTACTTGCACGATCGCTGTAATTCCAGAAATACCAGATATTGAATTACCTAACATTGAGCCTCATGAGTTAAGAATTGATACTTTTCGGTCATCAGGAGCAGGAGGGCAACATGTAAATACTACCGATTCAGCAATTCGTATAACCCATATACCGAGCGGATTAGTTGTGGAATGCCAAGATGAACGTTCACAACACAAAAATAAGGCTAAAGCATTATCAGTTCTGGGATCTAGATTGCATGCTATTGAAATAAAACGTCGACAAAAAGAAGTGTCCTATACTCGACGTAACTTATTAGGTACCGGAGATCGTTCTGATCGAATTCGTACATATAATTTTCAACAAGGTCGTATTACTGATCATCGTATTTCTTTTACATCATATAAATTAAATGACATAATGAACGGAGAGTTAGATATTTTGATACAACCAATCGTTAATCAACATCAATCTGATCAACTTAATAAATTATTAGAGTTAGAATAATGACATGGAATCAATGGTTACATTGGGCCAGTTTAAAATTAAATAAATCTATAAGCCCAAAAAGAGATGCAGAAATCATTTTAGGACAGGTCACTAAAAAATCTCGTACTCAATTATTAGCGTTTGGAGAATCATTGTTAGAACATGATGCCATTATTCAATTTAAATCTTTAATTTACCGCAGAAAAAAAGGAGAACCTATAGCTTATTTAATTGGTTCAAAGGAATTTTGGTCCTTAAACCTTCAAGTTGCACCGGGCACATTTATCCCAAGGCCAGATACTGAATGCTTAGTCAGTCATGTATTCGATTTGTTACGAGTGTCTCGATTAAATGTTTTAGATTTAGGAACTGGAGTAGGTACAATAGCTTTAGCGCTTGCATCAGAACGACCAAACTGGAATATTACAGGAGTGGAGTGTCAGAAAGAAGCATTATTTCTTGCTCACAGAAATAAACTTTTACTTAATTTTAAAAATGTAAAATTTATATATGGCGATTGGTTTAAATATTTAATAGGAAAAAAATTTAATCTTATTGTTAGTAATCCACCATATATCAATAAACGTGATTCGTGTTTACAATCTAGTGATATAACTTTTGAACCTAAAAATGCACTGATATCAGCGCAATCAGGATTAGCAGACTTGACAATAATTTGTAAATATTCCATTCAACATTTGCGCCAAAATGGATGGCTAGTTTTGGAACATGGATGGAATCAGGGAAATTATATGCGTGCGTTGTTTTTTAGATTTGGATTTACTCATGTCCAAACAATACGCGATTACCATCACTATGAACGTGTAACATATGGAAAATGGCAATATCATTAAAAATTTTACATGGGAATTAATATATATCTAGCTGTTAGAATAATACCATTTCAAGTAACTAAATCAAAAATAAACAAGCACACATCATGACTTAAATTATCGGAAAATAAGACATTTGTGTTAATAATAGATTAAATTTATTTTTTGTATGAATATTAAGACTTACCTATTTTTCTCTTTTATATGATAATTAGTTACAATATTAAATGAAAAAGTTAATTATAATTAATGTCCATATTTCATAAATATATATGGTAAATATTTTATGATAAAAACTACAGTTTTTATATATTTGGAATAAAAATATTTGGAAATAAATAGATGCAACAATTGATAGTTAATATTGTCGATATAAAAGTATCAAACAATTTTCCGTTCGTATTATTTGGGGGAATGAACGTTTTGGAATCACGGGATATAGCCATAAAGGTTTGCGAACATTTTGTTAATGTAACTCATAAGCTAAATATACCTCATATATTTAAAGCATCCTTTGATAAAGCAAATCGTTCATCAATTGACTCGTATCGTGGACCAGGATTAGAAGAAGGTTTGCGTTTACTTCAAGAATTACAGGAAATATTTGGAGTTAAGCTTATGACTGATATACATGAAGTTTATCAGGTAAAAGCTGTATCAGAAGTAGTAGATATACTACAGATTCCTGCTTTTTTAGCTCGTCAAACTGATTTAGTCACATCTATTGCTCAGACTGGAATGCCGATTAATATAAAAAAACCTCAGTATATGAGTCCGACACAAATCGTGCATGTTATTAATAAGTGTCATTCGGTTAGAAATAAAAAAATAATTTTATGTGAACGAGGAACTTTGTTTGGTTATGATAACTTAGTAGTAGATGTGCTCGGGATTAACATCATGAAACGTGTTTCTGGAGGTTACCCAATCATAGTAGATGTTACACATGCTTTACAAAGACGCGAGCCACTCAGTCCTATTTCAGGAGGAAGAAACATGCAAATTTATGATATAGCTAGAGCTAGCATTGCAGTAGGTATTGCTGGATTATTTCTGGAGGCGCATCCAAATCCAAATCATGCTAAGTGTGATGGGTCTTCTGCATTACCTTTACATCAATTAGAACATTTTCTAAAACAAATGAAAACCATCGATGAACTAATCAAATCTTTTTAAAAATTGCATACTTGTCATGTGGACTAATAAGAATAAAAATATTCTAATTTAAAATTTTTATTACAAATAATGGGTCCATGTTTTTTTTGTAATTTATATAAATATATTAAATTCGTTTAATTTTAATATGCTCAAAATATCTAAAATTATAAATTTAAATGTTAAGATTGTATTTGTTTAAAAAATTTTTAATAAATATAAAATACTACCGCCTATAGTAATAATAATATAAAAGTATATATTTAATTTTAGTAAAAAATTTTCATTATTTCGTATAGTCAAAACAAATATTTGACATTTTTGAAAATTAAATTTTATGACAATCGATATTGATCGATAAATTGAAAAATATAATTGTAAAAACTATTTATAAAAAATCTATCCAAATTGTTATAAAATAATACTCACTAATATTAGAATTTTTAGATATCTCATGATTCTATAATCATTTAAAACATTTATCATTATATAGATTTTAACTTTTTATAAATACGCATATGGCGCGGTAATGATAATTATTAACGAATGATTTATATAGTGCATATATATGGTTACGTATTATATATAAGTATATTTAATTTTAAATAAAAACCATACTAATAACATTAAATAATTCTTTTATATCAGTTGATATATTAACTATTATCATGCTTTCAATGTAATATTGAATAAAAATTACGATAATATAAAATATATACTAGTTGTTATAAACGTTTTTATTAAAAAAAACAATCATGCGTTCTATTTTGAAAAAGATTGAAATTATATTAAATTTTTAGTATTTTTTTATATTAACAAACAATGTTAATAGAAAGATCACAGATCTTAAATATTAAACTTATTTAATAATTAGTTATTAAATTTATCGATAATTAAAAAAAATCAATAATCTTTATAAACTTAAAATAATAAGCATCACAAATTCACTAAAAATAAATTGATCAAATACAAAATAAAATCACTGATCATAGCAAGTTTCAGTATTTAATATAATGTGAAAAAAAATAGTTAACATTTAAATAGAACCGCATATACTTATTGTGATAAATATATATGTATTAATTAAAAAAAATTATACTGTCATAAGTAATTAATTTAAAAAATACCAGTTGAATTAAATACAGTTTTTAGCGCTTTATATTTTTCATACACAGTAATTCTATGATAGAATGTTTAAATATTATCGTATGATACAATAAATTTGTTATGATCACTAGATGCTCTGTGTAATCTTATACAGAGCATCTGTTGTTCAATTTTAGAATTCATATATTATCCTATTTTTAAATAGGATAATATATGAATATAATAAAATATTTAATATTCAATTATTTTATATCGTATGTAATACGATATAAAATTTAAAAAGATAAACTTCAAAATTAATATATTACATGATAAATAATCATATAAGATATTAATAATATAGAAGAGGAATCGTTAATGCTTGTTATCACTTTAAAAAAAGTTTCGCAATATTAATATAATTAATTCTATATCTTTTTGTAATTTTCTAGAGATACAGATTTAGATTTACCTGAAAATTATATAGCCGCATAAATCAATAGACAGCTTGTTGATATTATTGATTTAATATATCATAATTCAACATCAGAGTGATCAACTCTCAGTTGCTAATATAGAACAACATAGGGACGCTTCATGTCCAAGTGAATTTAATTAGGGTATTGAGAATAATGTTGGGTCCAGTGACAAAAACAGTATTGTATTATGATGTGGATTTCGATTATCGTTTTATAAAAATAACCTGATGATTCTATAAAAACACATGATACTATTTGTCAACAACAATTAAAAAAGATTATAAAAACATTATTTGGAATAAATCTAATTTATTTGTTGTTTGTTAAACTGTATACAGTTTAATTTTAAATAAGAATATTAATTCTACTTCATATATTGGAATGTACTCTTATGCCAGATGTGTATCTAGATTCTATATGCTAACATCAGTTTGTTGAAATTTTTAGATAACATGAGAATTTCTCTATATCATTGATTCGGAAACGATAAAAATAAAAGATCACAACATATTTCTGGTTTCGATAACACCAAAAAAAATAACAATATATAGCCCATAAAAATATGTTACAAACACTTAAAAAAAATGATCATCGTAATCTTGCGAAACAGTTACATCTGTATCATACACAACAAGATGCTCCTGGTATGATATTTTGGCATCAAAATGGATGGGTTTTGTTGCAAGAATTAAAAAAATTTATACGTACACAACTTAAAATATATAAATACCAAGAAGTTAAAAGCCCTATTATGATTAATCATATTTTATGGAAGAAAACAGGTCACTGGGATAATTATCACGCACATATATTTACTACTTCTTCTGAAAATCATGAGTATTGTATTAAACCAATGAATTGTCCAGGACATATTCAAATTTTTAATCAAGACGTTAAGTCGTACAAAGATTTACCTTATCGTGTGGCTGAATTTGGAAATTGTCATAGAAATGAATCATCTGGATCTTTACATGGATTAATGAGAACACGAGAATTTACACAAGATGATGGTCATATTTTTTGTGCAAAAACACAAATATTCGATGAATTAAATCACTGTATTAAAATGATGTATGATGTATATAATATATTTGGTTTTAAAAAAATTTTAGTAAAATTATCCACTCGTCCAGAAAAAAGAATTGGCACAAATTCAGTATGGGATGAATCGGAACAACATTTATCTGCCGTACTTCAACACAATAATATTTCATTTCAATATCAACCGAATGATGGCGCATTTTATGGTCCCAAAATAGAATTTACTTTGCTTGATTCTTTAGATAGAGCTTGGCAATGTGGTACAATACAATTAGATTTTTCTTTACCAAATTTGCTCCATGCGTATTATGTTGACCATCGCAATAGTCGTGTAGCTCCCGTGATGATTCATAGAGCAATCCTGGGCTCTATGGAACGTTTTATTGGTATAATGACAGAAGAATACGCAGGATTTTTCCCAACATGGTTAGCCCCAATTCAAGTTGTTCTGATGAATATCACTGATCAACAATCCGAGTATGTTTCTATTATAGAAAAAAAACTAATAAATAAAAAAATAAGAACAAAAGTAGACTTGAGAAATGAAAAAATAGGATTTAAAATTCGTCATTATACCTTACAACGTATACCTTATATGTTAATTTGTGGAAATAAAGAAATAACTCAAAATACAGTAGCCATACGCACTTATCGAGGCAAAGTATTAAAAAATTGCAATATTGATATATTTATAAAAAAATTACTATATGAGATTCATAATTACAGTCTTAATCAAATGGAGGAATAACATATTATTAAATTCGTAAAAAAAATACAATCAATACGATTAAATCGTATTAATAGAGAAATTAGTGCCAAAAAAATCCGTCTAACTGGGGTAGATGGCAAACAAATTGGCGTAGTTAGTTTGTACGACGCGCTTAAGCAATCTGAAGATATTGGTCTTGATTTAGTTGAAGTAAGTCCTAATTCTGATCCACCTGTTTGTAGGATTATGAACTATGGTAAATTTTTATATGAAAAGAATAAATCTACAAAAGAACAAAAGAAAAAACAGAAGGTGATTCATGTTAAAGAAATAAAATTCAGACCAGGTACTGATGAAGGAGATTATCAAATCAAATTACGTAATTTAATTAAATTTATTAACGAAGGGGATAAGGTCAAAATAACACTACGATTTAGAGGAGGAGAATTAGTGCATCACCAGCTTGGTACAAAAATGTTATATCGAATACGTCATGAATTATATGACTTAACAACAGTAGAATTTTTTCCCAATAAAATTGAAGGACGACAAATGACTATGATTTTAGCGCCAAAAAAGAAATAATAGATCATCTATCTAATAAAATCAGATAGATGATCTGCTGTTTAAATCTTAGTGTTAAGAACATACAATTAAGAAAGATTATTGAGGCTAATGTATGCCTAAAATTAAAACACTCCAAGCAGCTAGCAAACGATTTAAAATAACAGCTTTAGGAAAATATAAATATAAACGTGCTCATATGAGGCATATTTTAACAAAAAAATCTACAAAACATAAACGTCATTTGCGTAAAAAATCTGTAATTCCTAAAATCTATTTATCTAGAATTATGAAATATTTACCATATATATAAAAATCAATATTGTTGTACTTATTGATATAATCTTAAACATCAAGCTATCGGTTACATCATTAGGAGAATAATATATATGACACGCGTAAAAAATAGTGTAGTAGCACGCGCTCGCCATAAAAAAATATTAAAAAAAGCTGCAGGTTATTATGGCGCAAGGTCTCGCACTTATCGTGTTGCCTATCAATCAGTCATAAAATCTGGACAATATTCCTATCGTGATCGCCGTCAGAAAAAGCGTTTATTTCGTCGATTGTGGATTAATCGCATCAATGCTGCATCACGTGAATATGGTATTTCTTATAATTATTTTATCAATGGATTAAGTAAATCTGATGTTTGTATCAACAGAAAAATGCTGTCTGAGATAGCTATTTTCGATAAGAAAACTTTCTCTGCTTTAATAGACAAATCAAAAATTACTCTAAAACACGCATGATCTACTTAATTACAAATAATAAATTTATGATATTAATACTTCAAGAATTGGTATTAATAAGAATTATGCGCTAATACAATTACTTAAATTTTATTTCATACACATAAGATTGTGTATGAAGTTAATAAAAATAGTATATATACTCAGGAATATTTATGTCATTAGATCTCGTAAACAGCCTAATTATGCAAGCAAAAACAGATATTATACAATCTAATAATATAGATGTTTTAAAAGCAGTACGTATTAAATTTTTAGGAAAAAAAGGATATTTAAATCAACAAATTAAGAATCTTGATCAGGTCTCATTAGATATGAGACCTAAATTAAGAGCAACTATTAATCAAGCTAAAAAAGAGATATACGCATTATTCATTGAACAAGAAAATATTTTAAGATCAAAAAATATAAAAAATACCTTAATTACTGAGATATTAGATGTTACTTTACCAGGGCGTTTATCAGAAATAGGCACACATCATCCAATAACGAGTACTATAAAACGTATGAAACGTTTTTTTAGTGTTTTAGGGTTTTCTACGATACATGGGCCAGAAATTGAAAACGATTATTTTAATTTTGACGCTCTGAATATTCCCGTATATCACCCTTCTAGAGATGAACACGATACCTTTTGGTTTGACGAAAAACGTTTACTGCGTACACATACTTCTGGTATTCAAATACGTACTATGACTAATAAAAATCCTCCAATTCGTACTATTTCTTTTGGTCGAGTATATCGTAAAGACTACGATCACAATCACACACCTATGTTTCATCAAATGGAAGGTTTAATGATCGATTTAAACATCAATTTTGGTCATCTAAAAACAATATTATATGATTTTTTGTATAGTTTTTTTGAAAAAAACATCACTTTGCGTTTCAGACCATCTTATTTTCCGTTTACAGAACCATCTGCAGAAATAGATGTAATGGAACAGAAAACTGGAAATTGGTTAGAACTTTTGGGATGTGGTATGGTACATCCTAAAATATTACGTCACGTTGGTATTAATACAGAAAAATTTTCGGGGTTCGCCTTTGGAATAGGAATAGAGCGACTTACAATGCTACTATACAATATTGATGACATACGAATTTTTTTTAAAAATGATTTGCAATTTCTTGATCAATTTAAGTAACATAGAGATATTTAAATGAAATTTAGTGAAATGTGGATACGAGAATGGATAAATCCACCTATCAGTAGCATTGAATTAGTTGATCAATTAACCATGGCTGGATTTAAAGTTAGTGCATTAAAACCTGTTTCTAACATTTTTTATGGAGTGGTTATTGGTGAAATTGTAGAGTGTGAAATACATCCTAATTTTCGTAATATATGGATAATAAAAGTCAATAACGGTAGTAACAAATTACTAAATATTGTTTGTAACGCTTCTAATTGCCGTAAGAATATTCGAATAGTTGTCGCTAATGTAGGAGCAGTATTACCAAATGGATATAAAGTTAAATTAAGTACTATACGAGGAAAACAATCAGAAGGAATATTATGTGATTTTTCAACATTAGGAATAGTTAATCATACAATGGGTATAATTGAATTACCCACAGATGCACCTATTGGGGAAAACTTTTACAACTATTTACGTCTGAACGATAATATCATTGAAATTAATATCACTCCTAACCGGGGAGATTGTCTTAGTATAATCGGTATTTCTAGAGAAATAGCAGCCATAAATCATCTAAAACTAAAAAAAATAAAAATACATGCAATTACACCAACAATTCATGATGTCATTCCTATTTCCATTGAAGTTCCAGATGCATGTCCACAATTTTTAGGAAGAATTTTGAAAAATATTCATGTTACCGCCCCCACACCCTTATGGATATCAGAAAAATTACGTCGTTGTGGAATCTGTCCAATTAACATTGTAATAGATATTGCTAATTATGTGTTATTGGAATTAGGACATCCGATCCATGTTTTTGACTATGAGAAAATCGATGGAAATATAATACGTATACGTTCTTCTCAAATCGGAGAAATTCTGACATTATCTCATGGTAATAAAAATTTGAAACTCTTGCCAAATACAATAATTATTTCTGATTGCAAAAAGCCATTATCAATAGCTGGAACAGTTATTCCTAATCAATATTCTGTTTGTTCTAAAACTCGGCATATAATATTACAATCTGCTTTTTTTACTCCATCCACTATTGCAAGTCAGTCTATGTTATATCACATACATGATCTTTCTTCCTTTCGTTACACTCGGGGAGTTGACCCGAATATATCTAGATTAGCTTTAGATCGTATCACATCATTATTACTTAACAATTGCGGCGGCTGTCCTGGTCCAATAATAAATATGACTAATAAAAATATATTACAAAAACCAAGTAATATTATATTAAAACGCGCTAAATTAAATAAAATCCTTGGATTTCATATTGTAGATCAAGAAATCACACATATTTTAAAACGGCTTGGTTTTCAAACGGAATTTTCAGATAACAGTTGGAAAGTACTGATACCAACTTGGCGTTTTGATATTTCTATAGAAGAAAATCTAATAGCAGAAATAATACGTATTTATGGATATAACAATATTCCTCATATTTTGATTCGTGCAAACTTGACTACAAATTATAGTCATACATCAACTATATCATTATCAAAAATAAAAAATCTATTAATCAATCGTGGTTACCAAGAAATAATAACATATAGTTTTGTAAACCCTAACACCCAAAAATTATTACATCCACAACAAGAACCATTAATTTTAAAAAATCCAATCACATTAGACATGTCTGCTATGCGATTATCTTTATGGTCTGGATTAATCAAAGTTATGATATATAATCAAAACAGACAACAAAATCAAATTAAATTATTTGAAAGCGGTATATGTTTTATTCCAAAAAAAACTGCTGAAAATCAAGTGAATCAAAATTTTATGATAGCTGGAATACGATCTGGATTCAGATTTAATGAACACTGGGATCTAACAGCATACCCTATAGATTTTTATGATATAAAAGGAGATGTAGAAGCATTGTTGAATATAACTAATAAATTAAGCTGTATTAAATTCAAAAAATATTCTCACCCCGCATTGCATTTGGGTCAAAGCGCAGCAATTTATTTAAACGATATACGTGTTGGATATATTGGACTCATTCATCCTACTATACAAATACAATTAAATTTACGTTCCCCAGTATTAGTCTTCGAACTATCATGGAATATGATATCTAAATCTAAACTATCTAAAATTACTGCTATTTCTAAATTTCCTAAAAATTGCCGTGATATTTCCATAGTAGTACCAGACAAGGTTTCTGCAGAATCTATTATTACTGAATGTAAAAAAATTGCCGATACAGATCAATTAGTTGCAATTAAATTATCTGATGTTTATAAGGGGCAAAGCATCGCCAAAGGTTTTAAAAGTTTTACTATTAAATTATTTTTGCAAAGTAAAACCCATACCTTAAAAGAAGAAGAGATTTCTGATATCGTTAATAAATGTTCGATGATTTTGAAGGAACGTTTTCATGGCATCTTAAGATAAAAAGATAAATATTATCATATATAAGATTTTATTAAAGAGCTATTGAAGTAATCACAAATAAATAAGATATTTTAAATTTATATAATATATAAATTATTTAATTCTTTTAATTACATAATCTTCGAGAATGAAACACTTCATATGCTACTATTTAAGCACGCATATAAATAATGAATATCTGATATAATTGTATTTATTTGATAGAAATACCCTTATTTTTTCAAATGTATTAAATAAAACACAAAATTTATCTAAAGAAAAATATTTAATTATTTTATATGTACAAAATAAAATTTGACATCATAATTATAATTAAAAGTACATTATTTTAATATTAAATAATAATAATAATAAAATTATATGCATTATAAATGATTAATCATTTATAATGCATATAATTACAAATTTAAAAACATATATAATAATTTATTTCTAATACTGATAATTTAATAAAAAATAATTTAAAGTTACTATTATTAATGATAGTATAATATTGAATTTTATATATGAGATTTATATCTCAAATGTTTAATCCTGATAGAGGAGAAAGAAGAGCTATGTATTCTTTGCGTGTATTATTATCTGACTCTTATGATCCATGGTTTAATTTATCACTTGAAGAATATATTTTTCAAAATATACCTAAAAATCAATCTATATTATTTTTATGGAGAAATCAAAACACAGTAGTTATAGGACGCGCACAAAATGCATGGAAAGAATGTAATACTCGCCGCATGGAACGAGATGGAATCAGATTAGTTAGACGAAGTAGTGGAGGCGGTGCCGTGTTTCATGATTTAGGTAATACTTGTTTTACTTTCATTTCTACTCAAAAAGATTATGATAAAAGTTTATCCACCAATATAGTTTTGAATGGATTAAGCCATATTGGCATTAAAAGTGTCGTTTCTGGGCGAAATGATATTGTCATACACACAGCAAATGGGATACGTAAAATTAGCGGATCTGCATATCGTGAAACATCTGGGCGTAAATTTCATCACGGAACATTACTTCTACACGTTGATATTGATAAACTTTCTTATTATCTTAATCCGGATTTTAAAAAGCTAGAAACTAAAGGAATCACTTCTATTCGATCACGAGTTACTAATTTAAATGAACTAAAACCTGGCATTGATCATCAAGAAGTATGCTATGGATTAATGGAAGCATTTTTTCAGTATTATGGAATGAGAGTAAAACCGGAAATATTATCTATGGATAATTTCCTTAATGTGCCAATATTTATTGAGCAATTAAAAAAACAACGTGATTGGAATTGGAATTTTGGTAGCGCTCCCGCATTTACACATCAATTAGATACCCGTTTTAATTGGGGTAACGTAACATTACATTTCGATATAGAACGTGGAATAATTAATCGTAGTCATATTTTTACTGACAGTTTAGAACCAGATCCTTTGGAAATATTAGCAAAAAAATTAGTAGGTATACCATATAACTATAAAAACATCTTATATTGTTGTAAAGAATGGATAAAAGATTGGCCTCAATATGAAAAAGAACTATCAGAAGTCTCTGATTGGTTAGTTAAAAAAATATCATAAATAATAAAAGCAACAATATATCAGACCTATCTTTAATACGTAGTTTATTAGACATAATACTACGCTAAATTTCGATACTCATTATACATAATGAGTAAATATTTAATATCTATTGCGCTATAGCGCAATAGATATTAAATTGGAAAATTTATGAAAATTATAATATATAATATGATTAAAAATTAACGTTTCCATTATACTATAGTATAAATAAAACCATATAATATGTGCATATTTTTACGTTTGTAAATATTTAATGCAATATAAATAATTAAATATTTATTCTAGTGAAATATTGCATGATAAATTAAGGGAATTTATCATGAAAAAAAATACTAAACAAAATACACATTATATATCCAAAAGGCATACTTCTTGGAATGGTTTAACCCTAACTGATTCAGCAGTACAACAAATTATTCATTTAATAAATAAAAATCCTAACATACTAGGATTAAAAATAACCATAAAAAAATCAGGATGCGCAGGATTTACATATCTTATGGATAAAGTTACATCATTAGATGATAATCACTTAACTTATGAACGTAACGGAGCTAAATTATTCGTGCCATTACACATAATGCCATTTATTGATGGAACTGAATTAGATTATGTACAAGAAGGATTAAATCATATGTTTAAATTTAATAATCCTCAAGCTCAATATTCCTGTGGGTGCGGTGAAAGTTTTGGAATTTAAAAACAGGTATTATTATGATACGCGACAATTCTAACATATATGATGTTAATAAAAATTTTGCAAAAAATGATGATTCATATTATAAGGAGGGGTTTTTTACCAAATTAAGCAATGAAGAGCTTCAACAAGGTATTAATGAAAATGTAATACATGCCATTTCAAAAAAAAGATCAGAACCAAAATGGATGTTAGAATTTAGGCTCTCAGGTTACCATGCTTGGTGTAATATGCGAGAACCACATTGGTTAAAAGGAAATTATAAGCCACTCGATTATAACTCTTATAGTTATTTTTCTGCTCCAGCATGTACAATTGATAAAATAAATCAAAAAACACAAGAAAATACAAATATTACTTCAAATAAATCAAAATATTTAACCAAAGAAGTAGAAAATACCTTTAATAAATTAGGTATACCAGTACATGAAACAGGAAATGTAGCGGTTGATGCTATCTTTGACTCAGTTTCTGTATCTACTACGTTCCGAGCTACTTTATTAAAAAAAGGTATTATTTTTTGTTCATTTCATGACGCTATTCGCGATTATCCAAATTTAGTACGTCAATATTTAGGAACTGTAGTGTCATTTAAAGACAATTTTTTTGCCGCACTTAATGCTGCGGTTGTATCTGATGGTACATTTATATATATTCCAAAAAATGTACGTTGTCCTATGGAACTTTCAACTTACTTCCGAATGAATTCTAAAAAAACTGGGCAATTTGAACGTACTATTTTAATTGCAGATACAGGTAGTTATGTAAGTTATATTGAAGGATGTTCAGCTCCAATAAACAATAATTACCAACTTCATGCAGCAGTTGTAGAAGTTATTGTACTAAAAGATGCTCAAGTAAAATACTCAACAGTACAAAACTGGTTTTCTGGCAATCAACATTTTCAGGGTGGAATTTTTAATTTCGTTACTAAGAGAGCACTATGTGCTGGAGAAAATTCTAAAATGTCTTGGACTCAATCTGAATCTGGCTCTGCTATCACTTGGAAATATCCAAGTGTAATTTTGAAAGGAAAAAATTCTATTGGAGAATTTTTTTCAGTTGCTATTACCAATGGTATACAGCAAGCAGATACCGGAACGAAAATGATTCATATTGGAGAAAATACACGTTCGACTATTATTTCTAAAGGAATTGCTCTTGGAACCAGTCAAAATACTTATCGAGGATTAGTTAAGATTATGAAAAATGCTTCAAATTCACGTAATTTTACACAATGTGACTCAATGTTAATAGGCAATAAATGTGGTTCCCATACATTTCCTATCATTGAATCACACAATAATAGTACACAGTTAGAACATGAAGCTACAACTTCACGAATCAGTGATAATCAACTATTCTATTGTAGACAACGTGGGATTAATGAAGATGATGCCATTTCTATGATTGTCAATGGATTTTGCAAAGACGTATTTTCTAAGTTACCTTTAGAATTTTCTGTAGAAGCACAAAAATTATTAGCAATTACTTTAGAACATAGTGTTGGATAAAATTTATGCTTCAAGTACTTTCAATAAAGCATAGCCATTCAAAAAGGAGAAATCATGATGTTATCAATAAAAAATTTGAATGTCAGTGTAAGAAATATATCTATTCTGAAAAAGTTAAATTTAGAAATCAACCCCGGCGAAATACATATTATTATGGGACCTAATGGATCGGGAAAAAGTACGTTATCCGCTGTATTATCCGGTCAACAAGATTATGTTGTTACTGATGGGAAAATATTATTTAAAAATAAAAATTTATTACTTCTGAAACCAGAAGAACGCGCTGGCGAAGGAATTTTTGTAGCATTTCAACACCCAGTAGATATTCCAGGAATTAGCAATCAATTATTTTTATACAGCGCTGTTAATGCTATACGTAAATATAGACATCAACCTCTTATGGATCGATTTGATTTTATCCAACTTATTCAAAAAAATATGACATTATTAAAAATGCCTGATGATCTTTTGACCCGACCAGTAAATGTTGGATTTTCTGGAGGCGAAAAAAAACGTAACGATATTCTTCAAATGATGATGTTAGAACCATTGTTGTGTATTCTTGACGAAACAGATTCTGGCTTAGATATCGATGCAGTAAAAATTGTTTATAATGGTCTTAATTTATTAAGTGATAAAACACGTTCTTTTATCATTATCACACATTACCAAAGAATTTTAGAATATATTAAACCTGATTATGTGCATATATTACACAAAGGGCGTATTATGATATCTGGTAATATCTCTTTGGTCAAAAAACTTGAGGAAAAAGGCTATGGTTGGTTGTCTGGATAATAAAAATCGAGTATTAAATGAATGGTATGGATTATTTAAAAAGAAACATAATATTAACTCAAGTTCAACACATAAATATTGGGAACGTATTAAAATACTCGGATTACCAAGTATTAAAAATGATAATTGGAAATATACCTCACTTGAGGAATTTTTAACCCACCATTTTGAATTCTCTGAAAATAATGAATTGCACACTTCTCAATATAAAAAATTAGGATTCCCTATAGATTCTTATCGATTAATATTTATTAACGGTCTATTTTCACCTAAATTAAGCGATAAAAATATCGATCCATGGATAGTTAAAATCAATCGTAACCCCAACCGTCATGACATGACTAATCCCATTCAACCAGAAATATTTTTATATTTAACTGAATATTTAAGTGATGCAACAATACATATAAATTTACCTGCACAAAAAATAACAAAAAAACCATTATATTTACTATATATTAATGAAGGATCTGATATAAAAAATAAATTAGTTACATCACATTATCATCATCATCTTGACATTGGAGATGATTCTAATGCATGTGTTATAGAACATTTTGTTAGTATTAATCAAAATGCTCATTTTAGTGGCGCACGTATGTCTATGAAAATAGGAAATCAATCTAAATTAGATCATATTAAATTAATATTTGAAAATCATGCAAGCTATCATATAGCACATAATGATATTAATGTAGGGCAATCCTCAAATGTAAACAGCAATATCTTGGTGATTCTTGGGCCTAAATTCACATGTCATCAAACTAGCGCTCAAATCAATCACCAAGGATCATCTTTATCGTTAAATAGTTTAGTTTTTTTATCGCGACAAGACATTGGAGATATACGTACTTATTTAGAACATAATAATCAGGAGTTTGCATCGAGTAGACAATTGCATAAAATAATTGCATGTAATTGCAGTACCGGTATATTTAATGGGTTAATAAAAGTAAATCCGGGTTCCATAAAAACTGATGGAAAAATGATAAGTAATAATTTATTATTAAACAAAGATGCTACTATTAATAGCATCCCTAAACTTGAAATTTACTCTGACGACGTGAAATGCAGTCATGGAGCAACAATAGGACAAATTGATACTGATCATTTATTTTATTTAAGCACACGTGGTATTCCAAAAAAAGATGCCTTAAAAATACTTATTCAGGCCTTTGCCATTGAAATTACGGAATCTATTGCAAACACTGTATTACAGAATATTGTATTGGCCAGAATTAATCAAGCCTTAATAGGAATCAAAATATGACGATAATTTATCCTATAGAAAAAATTAGATCTGATTTTCCTATATTAAGCCGCACTGTAAATCAACATCCTCTTACTTATCTTGATAGTGCTGCATCCGCTCAAAAACCTAATGTTGTCATAGATTCACAAACTAACTATTATCGTAATGAATATGCTGCCGTACACCGAGGTATTCATACGTTGAGCACTAAATCTACTAATCAAATGGAAAAAATACGCCTGCATATAGCTAATTTTATTAATGCATCTAGAGAAGAAATCGTTTTTGTTAAAAGTACTACGGAAGCTATTAATTTAATTGTTAACAGTTGGGGGGCTAATTTTATAAATTATGGAGATAATATTATCATTAGTGAAATGGAACACCATGCTAATATTATTCCTTGGCAAATGTTAGCAAAACATAAAAAAATTATATTACGTTATGTACCACTCACTCCTAATGGTACATTAGATATCTCCAGTTTATCGAAACTTTTAGATCATCGTACTCGATTTTTATCGATATCACATATGTCTAATATTTTAGGCACGATTAATCCATTAACAGAAATAATCAATATAGCTCGAAAAAAAAGCAATGCTTTGATATTAATAGACGGAGCGCAGGGCATTGTACATCAAGTAGTAGATGTACGAAAGTTGGATTGTGATTTTTATGTATTTTCTGGGCATAAAATATATGGGCCTTCCGGTACTGGCATTATGTATGGGAAAAAAGAATTACTTCAAAAAATGCCCCCATGGATAGTAGGAGGAGGAATAGTTCAGAATGTAAGTTTAATTCATGGCACAACATTTGTTGACGCTCCTTGGAAATTTGAGTCAGGCTCTCCCAATATTAGTGGTATCATAGGGTTAGGTAATGCTATCGAATACGTCCAAGCAATAGGTATGAATAAAATTTATGATTATGAAGATCAACTAATGCATTATGCTGTAGATACACTGAAAAAAATTCCGGATCTGATGTTATACGGACCAAATACACGAGTTGGTATTATTGCTTTTAATTTGGGAATACACCACTCATATGACGTTGGGATGTTATTAAATCAATATGGTATTGCTATACGTACAGGACATCATTGCGCAATGCCCACTATGAATTATTTTGCAGTACCAGGTATGTGTCGTGCATCATTAGCAATGTATACAAACACAGAAGATATTGATCGTTTAGCACGTGGCCTGATGAGAGTACAACATTTACTAAACCAATAATAATATTAATACTGAAAAGACGATGGTAAATTTTCCAACAAAAACTCAATTATTGCGAAACTTCTTTAGTTGTATTAATTGGGAAGAAAAATACATATATATCATTGATCTTGGAAAATTATTACCTAAATTTCCAGAAAGTATGCGAACACAACAATATTTAATTTCTGGATGTCAAAGCCAGACATGGATTGCCTTGACTACTTCTACTGCCATAGCGGCTCCTAACGATTTAATAGAATTATATGGATATAGTGACTCTTCTATTGTCAAAGGAATTATCAGTATAATATTCAGTTTATATCAAGGATTAAGTTTAAAAGAAGCCACTAATACTGACGTTAAACCTTTTTTAATAAATCAATTGCAATTAAAGCATAACCTGACTATATCACGGTCCCAAGGGATATACTTGATACTAGATTCTATACACCTTCAAGCTAATACACTATATAAATTATAGTATCTTTATTCTATATACTTACTCTATGTAGAATTGATATTCGTTATTTCTCATCTTTAACAGTATATTTGATTACTATATTCTTTATGATCATTAGTTCTAATAATTAAGTAAATTGCTGTTTTATAGAAACTTCTATATATTCTTTATATATATATATTTATCTATCATTACTTATGATAAGAATTAATTTGATTATCAATACGTTGATTAGCTCGTGCTGCTTCATTTTTATTTTTCTCTATTTCTGGGCGCAAAGTATCGATATCATTACTTATTTGATCAATTCTTTCATTTAAATCATGAACTTCAGAAGATAATTCTTTCATTTTAGTCGTGCTTGCACAACTAACTAATACAAAAGAACTGAAAATCATTGCAAAACATGTTAATCTATTATTGTTCATTTTTTGATGCTCCCCTATATTAAACGCATTCTGATTACATTTAAATCATATAAAGTTACATATTAATACATAATCAATCATTTTATTGGTTCTTTACATGAACACACTGCCGTACCATATTTATTACATTAAATAGATTATACCGCCAATATTCTGATCGCTTATATAGCAATAAAACTTAGTTGTATTAAATCTAATATACAAGATAACCTTGAGACCTCATTTTTTATTTATACACAAAATTTTATACTACAATTTTATTCGATACCTGATATATACCGCAATTAATGCGTTCTAATGGACTTGAACCATCGACCTCTACCATGTCAAGGTAGTGCTCTAACCAACTGAGCTAAGAACGCACAATGATACAATGATCATATATCTGTTATTTATTTGAATTTCTACTAATATGTATTATTTATTTTCTCTTTTTAAATTTTAAAAAATTTTTCATTAAAAATAAATAACAAAACACCTAATTTATATCAGAATACCCGTAATTTTATCATACATCAAATGTTGTTAAAATGGCTTGTTTCATAAAATTCAGGTTTTTTATCATAATAATTGCAATCTTTTAAAGTTGTATTTAATATAAAAGAAGTATATGTTATATTTACATTTAAATATGATTTAACATAATACAAAATAGTATTTGAAGAATATGTTTTCAGGTATTATACAAGCTGTTGTTCCTGTGCATACAATTTATGAGGCAACTAATTTCAGAACTTGTATAGTTTTACTACCCATACATCTGCTTTCAAATTTAAAAATTGGTTGTTCTATATCAAATAATGGATGTTGCTTAACAGTTATTGCTATTAAATATAATTTAGTCACTTATCATGTGATACATGAAACATTAAAATCGACTAATATGGGCATATTAAAATTAGGAGATTTAATTAATATCGAAAGATCGTTAAGTTATCATTCTGAAGTTGGTGGACATTTAATGACAGGTCATATTGATTGTACTGGAAAAATAAAAAAAATAATTATCTCAAAAAACAATAGAATAATATGGTTTAGTATAAAAAAAAAATGCTTTCAAAAATATATTTTACCAAGAGGATCAATTGGCGTAGACGGGGTAAGTCTGACAGTAAGCAAAATCATTAATAATTATATACGTGTTTGTTTAACTCCATATACTGTAACACAAACAACATTTGGATGTAAACAGATAGGCGACATAGTAAATATTGAAATTGACATTATCACAAAATCTGTTATAAACGGTGTTGAGAGAACGTTTTCGATTGTTAATGTCAAAAAATAATATAATTTTTGTTATAAATATAAAATATATACACATGAATTGTGTATATACTAAATTGATAAGATTTTATGTAGGGTATCGAATTTTTTAATTTAAATTAACATAAATAAATTTAAATAATTTAAATTTATTAAATATAATTTAACTTTTAACATGAAAAATATGAACAATACAATAGAAAAAATTAAAAATCAAATAGAAGAAAATCCTATTATTTTATACATGAAAGGTACTCCTAATTCTCCTAAATGTGGTTTTTCATCAAGAGCTGCACAAATGTTATCTATTTGTATAGAATCATTTTTTTACATCGATGTATTGGTTCATGCAGATATTAGACAGGCGTTACCAACATTTTCTAATTGGCCTACCTTCCCTCAATTATGGGTAGAAGGGAAATTAATAGGAGGGTCTGATATTATCACTAATATGAGTCGTAATGGAAAGCTAAAAGTTTTAATTGACCAGGTTAAAATAAGACATAATTTGTAATTAAATATATTTTTTGTTTTAGAAATAGGTGCGGTGCACATATAATATAGTATTTATTTAATTTACATAAATATTAAAAAAAATAAATAAAAATATATTTTTTCTATGAGTTATGTACTTAACCATAACAGGAAGAACTATAAATTGATGAAAATTGATATTTATTAAGGCCCATTGCGACAATCAGGTAACGGCCAACCACCGAGTCTCTTCCATCTATTTACCAATTCACAAAATAACATTGCAGTTCGTTCAGTATCATATAATGCAGAATGTGCTTTGTTTTTATCAAAAAAAACGCCCGCACGCGCACACGCCCTAGCTAATACAGTTTGACCGAATACTAATCCGCTTAAGGTTGCAGTATCGAACATAACAAAAGGATGGAATGGATTATTTTTCATAAAACTTGTACGTTTTACTGCTGCCATTAAAAAACTATGATCAAAAGACGCATTATGCGCTACAATAATGGCACGATTACATTCTTGAGTTTCAATACCTTGATGCACCATTTTGAAGATTTTATTTAATGCCTCTTCTTCTGTCACTGCAATTCGTAAAGGATTACTCAAATCAATGCCATTAAATGCTAAGGATTCTGGTTGAATAACAGCGCCCGGAAATGACTGAATATGGAAATTAAGAGCATCATCGACACCCAACCACCCATATTCATCCATTTTAAGTGTAACAACAGCAATTTCTAGTAAAGCGTCGGTATCAGCATTAATACCCGCTGTCTCTACATCAACTACAACTGGATAAAATCCACGAAAGCGCGCTCGAAGAGTATTTTGATCATCTTTACAAATCATATGTCTTATAAAATATATTACATTATATAAACAATTCATATTACCACAAATTTTAATATATTTTCATAATTTATTGTGTGAAAATTATGATTAATTTTTCTTGTAAAATCATGAAAATCATGTTTTCAAAATAGTGTATTTGATGATACAAAAATGTAATTTATATAATGCATCTTTAGTTAAAATATTTATCAATTTTAAGATCACCACATACATTAACATTTGTTATCAATAGATATTGATATAAATAATTTTTAATTAATTAGAAAATTTAATCTTTAATACTAAAAAATATTGCAACATAATAACAAACTACAGTAATTTATTTTTACTCTCACATATGTAAAAAAGTACGTCTGTTTGTTGACATAAAAATAATGCACAATACCAATTTTTTAAAACATCATGCACCTCTTAATAATTCAAATTACCGTGCGTAATTATTAATCCAACGTGGATAATCAAACATAATTAATTTTTTAAATAATTATTAATAATCACATATTTTTACTTATTTCACATAAATATGAATTATTTAAAAAATTATTTTTAGTACAAGTATTAAAAATAATTTACATACAATAATAAATGTATGTTATACTTTAATGAGTTGAATTATACATAATAATGCATCTAATTGATAAACTATGATTACAATCATGCATTGTAATATTTTATATTACAATAGATATTGTAAATACGATTGTCGTTATAATAAAAAATTTATAAATTATCATCTAATTATTTAGAACAAATAACGTATTTAAATGAAACAGACTTAATTATAAGGAAAGAAAAATTGGAATCACCACTCGGATCAGATTTAGCACGTCTTGTAAGAATATGGCGCGCTTTAATTGATCACCGTTTAAAACCTTTAAAGCTTACACAAACACATTGGATTACATTGCATAATATTTGTAAATTACCTCCAGAACAATCTCAAATACAATTAGCAAAAGCTATAGGAATAGAACAACCATCTCTAGTGCGAACACTTGATCAACTTGAAGAAAAAGCGTTAATTATCAGACACATTTGTGTTAATGATCGACGAGCTAAGCAGATAAAATTAACTGAAAACGCTGGACCTGTTATTAATGAAGTAAATCGTGTTATTTCTACCACTAGAAATGAAATTTTTAATGAAATTAGTCATGAAGAAATTATTTTTCTAAATAGAATTATTTCTAAATTAGAAAAAAATATTATAAATTTACATAATAAAAGTTAACAATCTTCAATAATTAGAAGTATGTACCGTCAAATCAGACAAAATAAATTTATACGTATTATTTTTAGAATCTCATATAAGAAGACATATATATCAATCAATCAACTTAAAACATCATAATTAATCAATTTTATCATAATGAGCCTTCCGTTAAATTTATATAGTTATACCTTAATATAATTAAGGTATAACTATATAAATCAATAAAATTATTGTTTTTATTTTTTATGATATTGCTATTTATTTTTGTTAAGTAATAACATATTTTTATGTTATTATATTTTGTGACGATTAATATGACGAAATATTTTATGCTAGTAAAAAAAACTGACATTTCAAACATTAGGCGAGAATACACATCTGGACAGTTACACCTATCAGATTTAACTCACCAACCTATTCAATTATTTGAAGTATGGTTATATCAAGCTTGTTTTTCAAAAATATCTGATCCCACTGCGATGTGTTTAGCTACAGTTGATAATACTGGTCAACCTTATCAACGTATAGTGTTATTAAAAAATTTTACTAATAAAGAAATGATATTTTATACGAATCTTAGTAGTCGTAAAGCTATGCATTTAGCCAATAATCCAAAAGTTAGTTTATGTTTTCTTTGGAGTATTATAGATAAACAAGTGATAATAACAGGAAGTGTTAATAAACTTTCAGAAAAAGAAGTTTTAACACATTTTTATACACGTCCAAAAGATAATCAAATTAGTACATGGGTATCCAATCAATCTAAAGTTATCTCCTCTAAAGATATATTAGAAAACAAATTTTTAGAGTTTAAAAAAAATTATTTATACAAAAAAATACCGTTTCCTGAATTTTGGGGTGGATACAAAATCAATATAAATAGTATGGAATTCTGGCAGGGTGGAAAACATCGTTTACATGACCGGTTTATATATCAACGATATAAACATACATGGTATATTTATCGTCTATCTCCTTAATCACAGCTAAAAATTCAATAATTTATATATTAGAAATAACACAACTAAATTAATACTATAGCATCGGCTCTATATATATAAAACTCTTGATTGCTTTACTCAAACTATATTATCTATATGAATAATAAAAATTTTAATATAATACAACATTTATGTGCACGTGATTTGATAGCACAAATTACAAATAAAGAAGCATTAATTAAAATATTAAGATCAGAATCAATAACTTTATATTGTGGATTTGATCCAACATCTGATAGCTTGCATATAGGGCACTTGTTACCACTGTTATGTTTAAGAAAATTTCAAACATCTGGACATCGTCCTATAATTTTGTTAGGAGGGGGTACTGGATTGATTGGAGATCCAAGTTTTAAAAGTTCAGAACGAAAACTTAATTTAATTCACACGACACAAAAATGGGTGGAAAAAATTAAACATCAGGTGTCTTTATTCCTGGATTTTTCTTGTAATCAACACTCGAAAGCTTATATAGTTAATAACTATGATTGGTTATCTTCTATATCGCTCTTAACTTTTTTAAGAGATATTGGTAAATTTTTTTCTGTAAATAAAATGATAAATAAAGACGCTATAAAAAAACGATTACAACAAAATAATGATGGAATTTCTTATACTGAATTTTCCTATAATTTATTACAAAGTTATGATTTTGCTTATTTGTATAAAAATTATAACGCAATACTCCAAATTGGAGGTTCCGATCAATGGGGTAATATTGTGTCAGGTATTGATTTAGTGCGTCGAATATATAAAAAAACCATTTATGGGCTTACTGTACCTTTACTTACTAAATCTGATAATACTAAATTTGGAAAAACAGAAAAACATACAATATGGTTAGATTCAAAAAAAACTAGTCCTTATAAATTTTATCAGCATTGGATTAATTCTTCCGATAAAGAAGTATATCATTTACTTAAATCCTTTACCAACATCGATATGGATACAATTAATATATTAGAAAAAAAGGATAATATTAGTAATACAAAACCAAAAGCTCAGACTATCTTAGCAGAAGAAATGACCCGATTAGTTCACGGCAAGGAAGGATTAAAAAGCGCTCAAAAAATTACCAACAATCTCTTTACAGGACAAATATATAAATTAACTTTAAATGATTTCGACCAATTATTTCAGGATGGCGTACCGACTGTTCTCCTTAAATCAGGTATTACATTGCAACAAGCATTAGTAGAATCTAAATTAGCATCTTCTCGAACACAAGCGCGAGAACTAATTGCATCCAATGGCATCACTATAAATTTAAAAAAACAATCAAAAACTGAATATATTTTATCTGCCATTGACAGGTTGTATGATCGTTATACGTTATTAAAACGCGGAAAAAAACACTATTGTTTAATCAAATGGGAATAAGTTATTGCATAACAACACATTAATACACAATTAATTTATATTTTAATAATATATGATAGATATCATATATCTTATATACCATGTCAAATATTAATTTAATCTATCATTTTATGATAAAAATTGATTTTTTTCTTTAAATTCACACAGATCTTTGATCACACAAACACGACAATTTGGATGTTTGGCTCTACAGACATTTCTGCCATGTAATACTAACCACTTATGACAATTATTTTTAAATTCTTTAGGAACAACTGACAGCAACTTATTTTCTACAGATAAAACATTATTTCCTATTGCAAAACCACTGCGATTACAAAATCTAAATACATGTGTATCCACTGCGATTGTAGGCCAACCGAAAATTAAATTTAAAATAATATTAGCAGTTTTACGTCCAACTCCAGGTAAAGATTCTAGTTCAATGCGACTTGAAGGAATTTTATTATTGTACTTTGTAATTAACAAACAACAAGTATCAATAATATTTTTAGCTTTAGTATTAGATAAACCAATAGATTTAATATAATTTTTGATCCCATCTATACCAAGAGATAACATACTTTTTGGTGTATTAGCTACTTTAAATAAATTTTTTGTTACTTTGTTAACTTGGGTATCTCTTGTTTGAGCCGAAAGCAATACTGCAATCAATAACTCAAATTCCGATCGATAAATCAATTCAATGACTGGATGAGTATTATTCTCTCGTAATTTACACAAAATTTGATATCGTTTAATACGATTCATTGATAACACTTCATTCTTTTTGATAATATTTTATCTGCATCATCCGTATACTTCCGTTGGTTAAATCAATCCATATTACTATTTGTAATAACTATTTATAACATTTCTGAAGAGTTAATCATATTTTCTGGACAAACCCATTTGTCAAATTGTTGCTCATTTACATAACCTAATTGCAATGCAGATTCTTTTAAACTTAACCCTTCTAAATACGCTTTTTTAGCAATTTCTGCTGATTTATCATATCCAATATAAGGACTTAACGCGGTAACCAACATAAATGAACTATCAAGTAATTTTTTAATTCGTTGATGGTTGGGTTGAATTCCTGCAACACAATATTTGTGAAAGCTTTCGATGCCATCTGATAGTAAACGCACCGATTGTAAGAAATTATATATAATCAATGGCTTATATACGTTTAATTGAAAATGTCCAGATGCACCACCAATATTTATGCTAACATCATTACCCATAATTTGAGAACACAACATAGTCATAGACTCACATTGAGTTGGATTAACTTTTCCGGGCATAATTGAGCTACCTGGTTCATTTTCAGGAATAATTAATTCTCCTATACCGCATCTAGGACCAGAAGACAATAAACGCACATCATTAGCAATTTTAGTCATAGAAACAGCTAAACCCTTTAAGGATCCATGACTATGTACCAATGCATCACATGTTGATAATGATTCAAATTTATTTGGTGCACTCACAAAATCACATTTAGTAAAAAGTGATAATACATCAGCAACACGGCCGGCATATTGTGGATGAGTATTAAGGCCTGTACCTACTGCTGTACCCCCTAATGCCAGTTCACGTAAATGAGGCATAGTGGTTTTTATATGGTCTATGTTATGTTCCAACATAGATACCCAAGCAGAAATTTCTTGTCCTAATGTCAACGGAGTAGCATCTTGAAGATGAGTTCGCCCAATTTTAATAACATTATTAAATTCAACAGATTTATCAAACAAAGTTTTTTTTAACATCTTAATTTTAGGTATCAATTCTTCATTTAAATCAACTACTGCTGCAATATGCATTGCGCTGGGAAAAACATCATTCGAACTTTGACTTTTATTAACATGATCATTTGGATGAATAAATATCCTGCTTGCGCTTCGTGTACTGCTTAATAATTTATTAGCTCGATTCGCTAAAACTTCATTCATATTCATATTGCTTTGAGTTCCAGATCCAGTTTGCCAAACTGATATTGGAAACTCGCCCTTATGCATTCCAGATAACACTTCATCTGCTGCTTGAATAATTGCTTGAGCTCGTGCATAATCTAACATTTTTAGATCATAATTTACCTGTGCTGCTGCACGCTTAATTTGTGCTAATGCTTTGATTAAAGAAAAAGGAATCTTTTCATCAGAAATTTTAAAATATTTTAACGCACGTTGTGTTTGCGCTCCCCATAATCGATTATTTGGCACTAAAACTGTACCCATAGTGTCCTTTTCAATACGCATTTCCATGATGAGAACCTTAATTATAATAAAAAAATTGATTTATTTTATTAATGATAAAAAATATAATCGATTATATACTATAAATTTAATGCATGATATAATGCAAAAATTAATTGTTATTTAAAATAGTAATTATATAACTTGTAATTTCGTATATATCTATTACTGCTTTAAAACAATAAAAACTAAATACAACGTATTCTATATTAGATGTAATATTTTCATATATTAATAAAAAAATTGCACATGCCGATATTTATTATATTAGGAATAATACTTCAGATATTCATACATAACGACGTTGCTTGGTGTCATACGCCAAGTAATCGTATGGTATTTAATGTCAGTAACAATAATATATTTCAAGGTGATTTACATAAACAAGAAATGAAGCTATATTCCTATAATCATTCTCCCTATACATTGAATAAATTGCGCGCCCATGCATATAATTATAAATCTCCATTTTCTTCTACTTACACATCTAAAATACAATTACAAAATGATGCGATAAACGTATTTCACTCATTTCATACGCAACAAAGCAAATATCAAAAAAGTTTATCTTTTATGCAATTAGGAATACGCAATATTTTATCAGAACATGTTTTTAATTTTGGAGGAGGGACAAGATATTTAGTTAACGATAAATATGCTATTGGATATAATACTTTTTATCTTTGTCCTATGTCTAACGCCAATCAAAATTCCCAACCATCCGCGATTAATATTGGTGTAGAATATTGGTTGAAAAATACATCATTTATGCTAAATAACTATTATAATTTAGATAATGTTTTTATTTCCACTAAAACATCATTGAAAAAATATAATATACACTGTCCCAGAAGTGGTTATCAACTACACATCCAAACCAAATTTCCGCACTTTTCTGAATTTACTGGAAAAATAAAATTAGAACAATTTATTTATGATAAAAAATATAAAAATTGTTCTGATAAAAAAAATAATGATCATTGTTTATCCTTAGATCTACATTATCAACCCATACCTATATTAGGTTTTAGCATAAGTAACATTTTTATAAATAAAAAATATAATAATACTATTTGCCAGGTATTAATAGATTACCAATTTGGTACTCCTCTTATAAAACAAATGAGTTGTATAAATAAACAAAATAAATCAATACTGAACAATCTTGATACTATCATACAACCATTTATACCTGATTTCATTCAATGTCATGATTATATTATGCTTAATAAAGATAATCATGTTAAATCACTTCAATCCACTCAAAAAATAACAGGTTATCCTGGTGAAGTTAAAATCATTACAATCGATAATAGCAATGATAAATCTGTATTATGGGATTTTCAATTATTGCAAAATCAAGGAGGAAATGTCGTTATGATAACAAATAATACTTATGCGATCTATTTCCCTAACCATCTTATTACACAAGAAGACAAAATTTTAATTTCATATATTACTGATTCAATGAAAACCTCTCAGGATCAAAAAAAACAAAATATACATATATTAGTAAAAGATTTTGCACAACAAAAATTTTTAAATACACACAAACCTGATGTTTCTGATATTGATGTAAATAATGACTCCGGAATTAATATTACAGAAAATACAACTGAACATCCAGTGTTAACTTGTAACGATGATGATGATTATCATAGTATAAAAAATAGTACTACATTAACCTTAGATGGGGTTACACAGCACCATAATGTACACGATGACAATGCGGCAACAATAAAAAAGACACAAAATACTACAGCAAAAGCTGATTGTTCATATTCAGATCCCCCTCCTCCCCCTCCGATGCCTCTTCCTTTTTTAGAAAAAGAGCCAGCATCAGAACTGAACGATGCACTGTTATCGTCCTGTTCTTCCGGATCTCTTTTAGATCAGCAAATGAATTCTGAAAGAACCGAAAATAAAAGCACATATGATGCTTTTACTAAACATTCTAAAATTGAATCAAACCAAAATGATGATTTATCGTATCGTTTGTTTCTACATAAACAAACTAAATTTGCTGATTTAGGTACTACAGAACATATCAATAAGCTCGAACATGCTATAAATGAACGAAAAAAAACTAAACATTTTAGCGATATGGAAAAAATGTTTATTAAATTAAATCTTCAAAAATCTTCGTCGTCTGCATCTGTTAGTGAAGATTATGCTACTGATGATAGCAACGATGATAGTTTTTAGCTCATAAATAAAAAGTAATATCTTTCTAAACACAGATAAGATTTTAAGTTACCAAATTAATTCTTCCTGTAATTTAAAAAAATCTAATCATCAATAACTAAATTATCGTGATGTTGATGCTTAATTCCAAGCCAAGTAGAAGAAATACTAGTATTGATTCCAAATAAATTTAAAGCTCTCACTACAGTATGATAAACGATATCATCTATAGTTTCAGGATGTATATAATACGCTGGAACAGGAGGCATAATCACTGCGCCAAATTCTGTTAACTTAACCATTGTGCGTAAATGTCCCAGATGTAATGGAGTTTCTCTGACCATTAATACTAATTTACGCTTTTCTTTTAACATTACATCTGCAACTCGACCAAGCAATGACGATGTCATTCCTGTACTAATTTCTGACATCGTCTTAATAGAGCATGGAGCAATTAACATACCTAACGTTGGAAATGATCCGCTAGCAACTGACGCTCCAATATCTTGTGGAAAATGCACAACATCTGCTAATTTATATATAGCTTGTTTGTTCATCTTTAACTCTTGTTGTAATATAATTAGCCCATTTCGAGTAACAATCAAATGAGATTCTATATTCATAGCGCATTTTTTTAATATAGCTAATGCTCGGATTCCGTAAATTCCACCAGATGCCCCTGATATTCCCACAACTAAACGTAATTGTTGCTTCATAATTATTTTTACGTCCCCCAAGTTAACATAAATAATCAATACACTTATTTATAATGTTTTAGTACCATGAGATGGTATCTCATGGTACTAAAACATTTATTTATGCTATAATGCTATAACTAATAGAAAAAATATTATATATATTTCACAAATTTTAAAGTGCTTATAATAAGAACAGATACCATCATTATGAATATAACAATCATAATAATCTCCAAATTATATATTAATAATATAAACATAGTATAAAAAATATATAAATTACTTAAATTATATTATATACTGACTTTAATAAGTAATTAAATAATTTATAGTATAAGTGATAAAAATATTATCTTCTGGAATCATATATAATTTATATATAAGTAATTATTATTTATTTTTTTCAAATAAAACATTTGCACATCTTAATGCTTCTGGAGTATCTACGCTAATATTAAACACATCATCAATTACAGATACATGTATTTTTTCTCCATGCCATAGTACTCGAAGCTGCTCAAGCTGTTCCAATTGTTCCAATGGACTTTTAGTCCATGCAATATAACGATGCAGAAACTTAACTTGATACGAATAAATACCAATGTGGCGTAACAACATTCTAGGCAATCTATTATCTAGAAGATTATCAGAGCATCCTTGATTCCATGGAATCAAGGAACGAGAAAAATAAAGAGCATGATTATACGTATTTATAACAACTTTAACCACATTGTAATCAAATGCCTCTTTTAAAGAATTTAGTGGTGTTGCCAATGTAACCATGCTAGTAGTAGGGTTAACCGCACACAAAGTACTGGCTAACTGACGAATCATAATAGATGACAGCAAGGGTTCATCTCCTTGAAGATGCACAATAATCTGATTGTCTGAGAATTTATAATTAGTAGCTATTTCTGAAAGACGTTCAGTACCTGACTGATGAGTAGCCCGAGTTAAACATACCTCGCCTTTAGATTTTTCTGATTCGATTGCTCGAGCTATACGAGCGCTATCAGTAGCAATTATTACTTTATCAGCACCAGAATCTAAAGCATTTTCCATAACACGAACAATCATAGGTTTGCCATGAATATCTGCCAAAGCTTTTCCAGGAAAACGTCTTGAAAAAAATCGGACAGGTATAATTACTACAAAATTCATATTCTACCTTTTATAGTATAAAACTACGTGCATCTTTCTTTAAAAGAACTGGGATTCCTTTTCTTATTGGGAAAGCTAAATTATCAATATTACAAATTAGTTCTTTTTTTTCTAAATCCAAAAATAATTTTGAATAACATACAGGACACACTATTATCTTTAATAACTGATATTTCATCATAATACCACTAAATCGGTAAACATTAATTTTAATACACATTAACACAATAAAAGCATATAATCTTCTCAATATAGAAGATGTTTAATTATTTAAATAAATTATTTTACTAAAAAATAATTGTTTTACATATATATATATGTAAATATATGTAGAAATATTTTTTCCACACTTTCTATATGAAAATGTATGCTATTGTCTTAATACGTCGAATTGCTCTGCGTGTCAAATTTCAAATCCTTATAATATCTAATTTTATCTTCCACTGCGCACAATAAATTATTCGTATCCATTTTATTGATTTTCACTTCTATATGCACATACCACCAGTTATCATGAGCAAAATCTAGACATTTAATAGCATCTTTTTCAGTCATTAATAATATCTCATCTTTTTTAACGAGAGATGCTAACATTTTTTCAGAATATATATGATGGTCAGAAAATGCAATGGATTTGATAGGAGTAATACCATAACTTTGTAAAGTATTAAAAAACTGAGCAGGATGTCCAATTCCTGCTATAGCTACAACATTATCTGAAAAATTAAGAGGTCTGTGTTCTCCTGTCAAGATATTTATTACAGTACTAGGATATAATTGCATTAATACTTCCCCAGATTGTATTCTTTTTCCTGATCCATTTGCAATAACTGCTTGCACTTCATGAAGTCTATTAATACGTTCACGCATGGGACCTGCTGGTAATAAATAACCATTTCCAAATCGGAATGAACTATTAATTATTACCCATTCTATATCTCTGAAAAGCGCATAATGTTGTAATCCATCATCACTGATGATAAGATCTAGTTTTTGTATCTTCAATAATGCAGCTACCGCATCAGCACGTTTCGGAGAAACAGCTACTAATACTCCGGTACGTTTCCAAATCAACATAGGCTCATCGCCACACTCATTACTATGAGTATTTGTATTAATAATAATCGGATAGTTCCTAGATCTACCTTTGTAACCTCTTGAAACTACCCCAACCTGCCAATCACGATATTTTAGCTGTTCTATTAACCACAATACCATCGGAGTTTTTCCATTCCCTCCTATTGTTAAATTGCCAATAATTACTATTGGCACCGAAAATTTATATACTTTACGCCATCCATATCGATAACTAATACGATTCAATGTACTTACTAAACCATATAACCAAGAGAATGGCAGCAGAAATAAATAACAAAACGATGATCTAAACCAAATATAAGTAAACATTAAGAAAATTGTAACTTATATAACTGAGCATAAATCCCTTGTTGCTGTATTAAAACTTCATGTACACCACGTTCTATAATATAACCATTTTCAATCACCAATATTTCATCTGCGTTTTCAACAGTAGACAAACGATGAGCTACTACCAATGATGTTCTATTTTTTTTTAATATTTCAAGCGATTTGTGAATAACATATTCTGATGCAGAATCCAAAGCAGAAGTAGCTTCATCAAAAACTAAAACCGGGCAATCCCTTAATAAAGCACGTGCAATAGCAATACGCTGACGTTGACCGCTAGATAATAGTATTCCATTTTCTCCTATAATAGTATCTAATCCATTTTTCATGTTAGAAATAAAATCCATAGCACTTGCCATATGAGCTGCAGTTTCGATGGATTCTCTAGAATAAAAATTTCTGCGTGCATATGCGATATTATTTGCAATAGTATCATTAAACAAATGAACATTTTGAGATACTACAGCGACTTGATTACGCAAAGAAGAGAGTTTATAATTATTTAAATTAAAACCATCAAGCAATATACGTCCCTTGTTTATATCATAAAAACGAGTTAATAAATTTACGATAGTAGATTTTCCAGCACCAGATCGGCCTACTAGAGCCACAGTTTTTCCTGCTTCAACAGTAAAAGTAATTTTAGAAAGCGATGGTGTATTCTTTTCAGGATAAAAAAAAGTAACATTATCGAAAACAATATGTCCCTTTACTCGTTTAATATCTAATACGCCTTGATCTTTTTCTGTTTCCAAATCTAAAATAGCAAATAAAGTTTGACAAGCCGCCATTCCTCGTTGAAATTGAGCGCTAACATTAGTCAAAGACTTTAATGGTTTCATCAAAACTATCATGGATGAAAAAATAACAGTAATAGTTCCAGCAGTAAGCATTTCCATAACACTTGGAATACTCGCAGCATACAACACAAACGCTAATGCTAATGACGCAACAAATTGAATTAATGGATCAAAAATAGATGAAGTTTGAACCATCTTCATACTTTGTTGTCTCATACGATTACTTACGCAATTAAATCTATCTTTTTCTGTATGTTGGCCTCCAAATATTAATACTTCTTTATGTCCTTGCAGCATTTGTTCAGCACTGTTGGTTAATTGACCCATAGTACTCTGCATTTTTTTACTGATTAATCTGAATCTATGAGAAACAAGTTTAATAGTGATCGATACTATTGGAGCAATTAGTACTAAAATTAATGATAACTGCCAACTATAATAAAACATCATTATACATAAACCAATAATAGATGCTCCCTCTCGAATAACAGTGACTAATGCCCCAGAAGAAGAAGAAGCAACTTGATCAGCATCATAAGTAATTCTAGACACTAATGTACCAGTAGATTGTGTTACAAAAAATGAAACCGGCATATTCATAATATGTTTAAATAACGCACGTCTCATCTGCATTACTACTTTTCCAGATACCCAAGATATACAATAAGTAGACGCAAAACCACTAAAACCGCGAATACCCATTAATCCCACTAAAGCTAATGGCATCCACACAAACACATCTTTATTAGCTCGTCCAAAACCATCATCAAGCAAAGGTTTTAACAACGCTAACATCAGTGCATCACTTGTTGCATTTAAAATCAAAGTAATAGACGCAACGACTAAACCTACTCTAAAGGGAAAAATTATTGGCCAGAGACGACGAAAAGTTTGCCAAGTAGAAAAATTATTTTTATTGTGCTGCGACATTTATGTCCCTGCAGTCAGAATTTATTTGATACCAAGCATAAAAGTAAATCTCTATCAACACAACCATGGAATACAGAATATTAAAACTTACTAATATTCGTTCAAAATTTTACAACATATATTGTGATAAAAAATAAAAATTAATACATCTATATACAAATACCATTTTTTAATATAAATAATCATATTTTTAATTTTTAATATATTCTTTTAATGATATTAAAAGACATGAACTGAATTTACGATAACTTCAATAATCATACAACATTTATTATACATATTATTTTATTCATTTAATATCAACCAAATAATTTATTTATCTAAAATAAATATATAATTAACGATATAATCCTGCTTGTTCAAAAAAAATGCACTAACCTCATTGCATCTAATGTAATACAACAAAATTGTAACTATCAACCAATACAGCCATACGCTTTGTCTTATTATAAAAAAACTTCTTCTTAAAAAAATTATTCTCATTTATTCTGCGGTTTATTGCTTATATTTAAGTAACTGTAACACATTAATAGATTAATATATATATACAAAAATTATTTAATAAAATAACTACTCATTTTTAGTGGCTGCTTTAAATGCTTCAACCATGACACTAGAAAAATTTTTTTCTTTCTCTTTTTTATGATTATCAACGATATTCATATCTGATTGTTGCATTGGATCATATATGTTACATTCAGATAAATTTATGATTCTATTTTTACGATCTACCCCATCTAATATTGCTTCTACGTCATTACCTATATGTAATGACGTATATATTTGTTGATTAGCAGATTTATTATGTGATATATTATGAGTATATAGATACCCAATTACAGTGTTATCACTTAATGTGATAGTTGCCCCTCCCTTCTCATCTACGGAAATGATTCTTCCAGATACTATGCTTCCTTTTTTATGAGTAGATAAATATATATTTAAAGGATCTTCTGTTAACTGTTTTATACCTAAAGAAATACGTTCACGTTCTGCATCTACTTGCAGCACCACAGCCATTATTTCATCGCCCTTTGTATATTTATTCATAGCTTCTTCATTAGATAAATACCAAGAAATATCAGAAAGATGAACTAAACCATCGATACCTCCTTCTAATCCTATAAAAATACCAAAATCAGTAATCGATTTTATACTTCCCATAACTCGGTCGCCTCGATTATACATATCTGCAAATTTCTGCCATGGATTAATTTTACATTGTTTTAATCCTAAAGAAATTCTTCGACGTTCTTTATCGATATCTAATACCATTACTTCAACAGATTCCCCCACTGTAACTACTTTAGAAGGATGGATATTTTTATTAGTCCAATCCATCTCAGATACATGCACTAATCCTTCTATTCCATCTTCAATTTCAATAAAACACCCATAGTCAGTTAAATTAGTTACTTTTCCTATCAATTTACTCCCTTCTGCATGACGTTGAACAACAGCTGCCCATGGATCTTCCTCTAACTGCTTGAGACCTAAAGATACACGAATACGCTCTCGGTCAAATTTTAACACCTTAACAATAATTTCATCTCCAATATTTACTATATCGCTAGGATGTTTGACACGTTTCCATGCCATATCAGTAATATGTAACAAACCATCTACACCTCCTAAATCAATAAAAGCACCATAGTCAGTTAAATTTTTCACTACCCCTTTAATTGCTATCCCTTCATGTAATTTATTTAATAATTGATCGCGTTCAACACTATTTTCGGATTCTATTACGGCACGACGAGATACTACAACATTATTACGCTTATGATCTAATTTAATTACTTTAAATTCAAATACTTGCCCCTCTAAACATGAAGTATCACGTATTGGTTTCACATCTACTAAAGAACCAGGTAAAAAAGCACGTACACCATTTAGTTCAACAGTAAATCCTCCCTTTACTTTTCCATTAATAATACCTGTAACAGTAGTCGTTTCTTGATATGCCTGCTCTAATGATAACCAAGATTCATAGCGTTTTGCCTTTTCACGAGATAATACGGTCTCTCCAAATCCATCTTCTACTGCATCCAATGTGACATCAACATAATCGCCAACTGAAACCTCTAATTCTCCTTGAGAATTATAAAACTGATCAATAGGAATAGAGGATTCTGATTTTAATCCTGCATCGACTAACACAATATCTTTAAAAATAGCAACAACAACTCCACGCACAATGGATCCAGGACAAGTTTCTATTTTTTTTAAAGATTCTTCAAATAGCTGAGCAAATGATTCTGTCATTTTTATAATCTTCAATTTTTAATTAACGTCCATCATATTTCCATGCTTGATGGGGTTATAACAAACATCTCATAACTATCCTTGATTATGAGTAATATTATATAGCACTCTTGATGAGAATACTAGACTCTCTCTAATATACATAAGTACTTTAGATTTTACTTCTTCTGCAGATAAATAGGTCGAATCTAATATTAATGAACCAATCGCAGGAGTTAACGGCGCTGATCTTCGGTTATAATCACGATCGTCTCGTTCTTTTATTTGTGATAATATAAACTTAAAATTAACATTAAAATTTTTTTTCTGCAACTGATGTAATCTACGACGTCTTCTTTCCTTAAAAGAAGCATAAAGAAAAATTTTTAATTCTGCATTAGGAAATACTACCGTTCCCATATCACGTCCATCCGCAACAAGCCCTGGGCGTTGACAAAATGTACGTTGATATGTCAATAAATTCTTACGTACTTGTGAAAAAATAGCAATTTTAGATGCATAATTTCCTATAGTTTCCGTATAGATATCTTTTCTAACATCTTTGCCATTAAATAATACAAAAAAACTATTTTTATCATTTATAAAAGTTATTTTAATCGCATCGGTCAGTAAAGATACCTTTTTCTCATTATTAATATCAATTTTATTTTCTAAAGCTACTAAAGCTAAAACCCGGTAAATAATTCCTGAATCCAATATATTCCATCCAAGAATTCGTGCTAATCTCTTAGATAAAGTTCCTTTACCTACTCCACTGGGGCCATCAATAGTAATAACTGGAAATATATCACTCACAAATCATCTCCTTGTAGCACGCGGTTCTTATTGTACAATGATAATATCTAATTATTTTAACAAAATTCAATCATCATACACTTTCATACATACAATGTATATTATATTGTATGCCACACAGTATATTAAATCTTACCGGAAAACACTAATACCAGATAATTGTGTGAAAAAATCTGGAAAAGTTTTATAAGTACATTTAGGATTATTAATTATAATTGAAACATCTGATAAAGCTACCAACGAAAAACACATCGCTATACGATGATCATCATAAGTATTAATATAAGCTGATTCTATTTTGATTGGAGGAGTAATTTTTAAATAATCATAACCCTCTACTATATCTGCTCCTGTTTTTCGTAACTCAGTAGCCATTGCGCTCAACCGATCACTTTCTTTCATTCTCCAATTATAAATATTACGTAATATCGTAGACCCATGATGCACAAATAATGCGGTAGTAGCAAGAGTCATGGCTGCATCAGGAATGTCATTAACATCTAAATCAACAGGATTAAGATTAGCTCCACGAGTACATTCTATATAATCATCACCCCACGCAATCCTTGCCCCCATTCTTTCTAATATGTTAGCAAAATAAATATCTCCTTGTTTGCTATGCTTCCCAACTCCTATAACTCGAACAGTACCTCCCCGAATAGCTGATGCTGCTAAAAAATAAGAAGCACTCGAAGCATCTCCTTCCACTGAATAATATCCAGGTGATTGATATGCCGTATTTCCTGTGCAATAAAAAATACGGTAATTTTCATGTTTTATGTGGATACCAAAAATTTTCATAAGAGATAAGGTAATATCAATATATGGTCTTGATACCAACGTTCCATGCACTTTAATAAGAGTATCCTTAGGGGCTAATGGAGCCATCATCAGCATAGATGATAAAAATTGACTAGAAATATTACCTTGAATATAAATTTCACCTCCATCATACCCTCCATATAACCGTACCGGAGGATAATTATCACATTCCATGTACTCAATATGCGCTCCTCCTTGTTTTAAGGCATCTACTAAATGTAAAATAGGCCTCTCTTTCATACGAGGATAACCAGTAAGTATAACATTTTGAGTCTTTACAGACAATGCTGCGATGAGAGGTCTCATAACAGTCCCAGCATTACCTAAAGATAAAATTAATTGATTATGGTTTTTCGATTGAAGCGCACCACCCACACCATTAATTTCACAAGTTTTTCTATCACTTGAAAGACAATATTCTATCCCTAAATCACGTAAGGCACCCAACATGAAACGTACATCATCGCTATCCAACAAATTAGTTAAATGAGTAATGCCTACGGATTGAGCTGCTAATAATAATGCTCGATTTGATATACTTTTTGACCCAGGAAGATAGATAGTTCCCTGTATTTTTTTTATAGGAGCTAATTTGATAAAATCATTCACTTTTTCACCAACTTTTTATACAAAATAAAACTAATTTTAAAAATTAATAGTTCACTAATCACTTTATAATAATAGTATATGATCATATTCAATGTTTAATTCATACATATGGAATATCATTACATATCTAATTTAGCGGTATTTTTCAGAAAACAATTGCATAAATCTCACTAATTTGAGTACACCTTCTAATGTCATGGCATTATATAAAGATGCCCGTATACCTCCGACTATTTTATGTCCCTTCAAACCATACAACCCAAAACATATTGATTCTTTTAAAAAAAGATTATTTAATTGATTGTTTTTTAAAAAAAAGGGTATATTCATATATGAACGATTAGATAAATTAACATTATTATAATAAAATTTACTGGAATCAATAGTATTATATAGAATTGATGATTTTTCTTTATTACGTTTATTAATTTCTTTTAATCCTCCTTGTTTTTTTAACCATTTAAACATTAAACCAGCAACATACCAAGACATAGTAGCAGGAGTATTAAACATTGAGCAATTATCAGATAAAATTTTATAATTTAAAATAGAAGGAACTGCTCTACGAGGTTCTTGTAATAAATCTTTTCGAATAATTATTACAGTTAAACCAGATATACCAATATTTTTTTGAGCTGCGGCATAAATTATTCCAAAACGGCTTATATTGATCGGACGTGATAATAAAGTTGAAGAACAATCTGCTATTACTATTTTTTCAGAAAAGTTTGGGGTTTCATACACAGCTATTCCATCAATAGTTTCATTAGGACAATAATGAATATACGAACTACTTGTAGAAATATCCCATTGAGACATCGGCTGAATGCTGTATAGTCCGTTTTTTTTACTGATCACATTAATTACGCGTGGATCACAATATTTTTTTGCTTCTATTGCTGCATTATACGACCAATACCCAGTATTTACATAATCAACGCTGTCTGAAGATGTTTTTAGTAAATTCATAGGAACCGCAGAAAATTGAGCTCTGCCCCCTCCATGACAAAATAAAACTTCATAATTTTTTGGAATATCAAGAAGATCACGCATATCTTGTTTCGCATCTTGCATTAACTGCAAAAATTCTTTACTACGATGACTTATTTCTATTACAGAAATACCCATGTGATTCCAATTATATAATTCTTCTTGAAATTGCCTTAATACTTCTCTTGGCAACATCGCTGGACCCGCGCTGAAATTAAATATTTTATTCATATAATAAACGATCAAAAACACTTAAATTAATCAAAAGTCATATCCATTTGTAATTAACTATTACTAAAAAATAACAAGCAAACATATACAACACAAAAAGCTTGATTTAATCTCATATTAAACAACACATTTTATCTATATTTTCACTCAATGTAATATGAACACATGCGTTGCTATTGCTGTAATTAAATAACCTATTTACTCATAACAAATATATAAGGCAATGCATATTTTTTTGCTGTAATAAAAAATAATTAAAACATTCAATAAACTAATACTATGTTAAAAAACTAGTATTTAATTAATATGTGTTATTCCGTTCATATAAGGGTATAATACCGCAGGGATCGCTACACGCCCATCTTCTAATTGATAATTTTCAAGTACCGCTGCTAACGCACGACCCACTGCTACTCCAGAAGCATTTAAAGTATGCAATAATTTCGTTTTTTTATGCACTTTTCCTTTATAACGTGCTCTTATACGACGTGCCTGAAAATCTCCAACATTTGAACAAGAAGAAACCTCACAATAGGTGTTATACGCTGGAAGCCATACTTCTAAATCATATGTTTTACAAGAAGAAAATCCAATATTTCCTGCACATAATAATATTTTTCGATATGGTAATTTAAGTAATTGCAATACTTGTTCTGCATGACCAGTTATTTCTTCTAATGTTTGCATGGATTTATTTGGATGTACTATTTGAACCATTTCAACTTTATCAAATTGATGCATTCTAATCAATCCACGGGTGTGATGACCATACGATCCGGCTTCATAACGAAAACACGGGGTATGAGCAACCATTTTAATGGGCAATTCTTTTTCATCAAGAATTACATCACGAACCAAATTGATTAATGGCACTTCAGCAGTAGGTATTAATGTATAAGGATTAGTTTCAGTTTTTGAGTGCTGAATATGAAATAAATCTTCATAAAATTTTGGCAATTGACCAGAACCATACAAAGATTCTTTATTGACCAAATATGGTAAATAATATTCCTCATACCCATGATGTTTGATATGTAAGTCTATCATAAATTGCGATAAAGCACGATGCAAATGCGCTATTTGTCCTTTCATTACAATAAAACGTGATCCGGTTAATTTTGTTGCATTAGAAAAATTTAAACCATTAATTAATGCGCCTAATGCTACATGATCCCGCACCGGAAAATTATATTGATTCGGCTTACCCCAACGCATAATTTCTAAATTATCTTGATCTCTAAATCCATAAGGCACTTGATCATCTGGAATATTTGGTAAGGATAATTCATATTGTCTAATTCTGTCGTGTAATGCTTTATTTTCAGATTTAAGTGAAGTTAATTTTTTACCTAATATATATGCTTCTTGACATAAAGATTCTACGTTCTCTCCACGTGACTTAGCCATTCCTATGATTTTTGATTTAGATTTACGTTCATTCTGTAAAATTTCAGTTTTTTTTTGTAAAATTTTACGTAAACTCTCTTGTTGACGAAACTTATTAGTATTTAGTATAAACTTTCTGCGAGCAAGTTTTTTGGCGACCAAGTCAAGATTAGTTCGCAATAAATTGGGGTCAAGCATATCTAACCTATACTATATTATCTGTTTCATAATGTACTAATTTACTGATAATACATCTTAATAATTATAACAAATTGTAACAAATTATAATAATTTATATTATATTTATAATCTCTGATGTTACCATATTATTCATTCTACCAAATACAAAATCGCATTCTCTGTTATATATATATGCTATAGAATTCCTATCATTATGATATATGTATAATGATGATAACTCATGCTCTTTATAGTCAATAATTTGATTTCTTTTATACAGAAAAACATTAGATATATTTTTTAAACATAAGAACATGTATCATATATCTTATTCCTTATATAATTTTTTGTTAAATACGTATACAAATTAAATACAAAAAATAAAATATATTATTATTGCATTACGTCTATTTACTCCTATTATAGATCTAATTTAATTTTTTTAAAAAACATCGAAAAAAAATTATTTATATAAAAAAATAAATCAATACAATCAATTTATTCTATATTTATAAAAATTATCGTATGACAAAGTATTTAAATACAAAATATTTAAATAAAAATAAATTTTTCTTATATATACATCAATACATAAAATATATCTAGTAACCTATCTTCAACAAAGATTAATGTCATAAAATAAATTATGAAAACAGAATATTGATACGATACTAACGTTATAGTATTATTTTTTTGTTACCTTTGTAAAAAAATAATGCCTCATTCATATACAGAAATACCCATATATGAAAACCCATAATTATTTACAAAGAATCCAAATTATTTTTCTTCGTCTTCATTAAATAATCAATGTATTTTAACTAAAAAGAACTGTAATAAAAATCATATATTTTAAATATATAACACAATTATCATTTTTTATTGATATAATACAACATGTATTTCATAAATTTTTACTTTTTAAAAATCTTATATTTATATGATTACTAATCAAACAAGTCTTGATATATACAATATCAAATTCAAACATTTTCTAATATTTTCTTTATTATAGAAATAATATCTTAACTTGCTATTAATGAACAAATCAATAAATTTATTAAATATGATATTTATATGGGTGATGGGTGATGGGTGATGGGTGATGTATTCCAAACACCTATAACATATGAATAAAACTTATTTAACATATTTTATATAACTTTTATATTTCGTATAACACAAATATTTTCATGCTCGTTTAATAAAATACAAAAATCACCTAACAAATATCATTTTCGTTGCTCGTCTAATTGAATATCTTCGGAAAGAGTGAAATAAAACTTACTTATATCTATATCATTATTATTGTGATTCAATAAATAGTAATCTACTCGTTGCCCTTTTTCTTCAAAAATACTCAATCTTTCAATTATACCACAATTAGTTATTTTGATTTTACATGCTTTTAAATTAAAATTACTACTTATTGGTATTAAAGAAAAACAATCCCTTTGTTGAAATATATTATAATCATTCCATTTATACATGTTATTGTCACAAAAAAACGTAAACAAAATATTATCAGAAAAACTCTTCAACCAATATGCAGTAACTTGTTGAATAGAAGGAATATAAAACCAAAACGTTTTCCCATCAGATATTAAAAAATTTTCTTCAGGAAATATCATATGCCAATTAAACAGATTAGGACGTTTTACCCATAATTCTCCATGTCCCTCTGACAACAGATTACCATCATGATCAATAACTTTTTGAGTAAAATGTGCATAAAAATTATTTATTTTTTTAAGACGATTTTGTAACTCAACAATAGACATATCATCAGCTACTACTACGATAATCATCGTAATACTTAAAAAGCCAGCATATATTACCTTCTTGATTATTTTTAATGAATTATTGTTAATAATCATATATTTTATTCAAACACATAATGATATTATAATATTGCTGTATATATAATAACTCTATACGAACCATAGCAATGTTTATTATTCAGAAGGATTATAAACTAACTCTTTAGTTTTCCAGAAATTAACTACCGCACGTATTTCTTTATCTTCTATGAATGCTCCATGAACTCTAGTGTATATAGGAGAATTAGGACCTAAATATAACATATCACCCATACCTAATAAAGATTCTGCTCCAGATTGCCCAAGAATAGTACGAGAATCTATTTTACTTGATACAGTAAAAGCTATACGTGCTGGAATATTTGCTTTAATTACTCCAGTAATCACATCTACTGATGGTCTTTGAGTTGCTAATATTACATGAATCCCAGCAGCACGAGCCTTCTGTGTTAAACGAATAACTAATTCTTCCACTTGTTTTGTTGTAGTGATCATCAAATCTGAAAATTCATCTATAACAATTATAATATAAGGTAATTTTTTTGATGTATCAGAAAAAAATATAGTGCTATTTTTAGCACATTCATTGATAATAGTGTTTGTTGTATATTTATTAGAAGAATAAAGTTGTTCTATATGACTATTATAATTTTCTAGATTCCGAACACCAAGCATAGCCATGAGGTTATAACGACGCTCCATTTCATTTATACACCATTGTAATACTTCATGCACTTCTTTCATATCAGTAATAACTTGTTTTAAAAGATGAGGAATACCTGAATATATTGACAATTCTAAAATTTTAGGATCTATCATAATAAAACGCACTTCTTCCGGTGTAGCCTTATATAAAATGCTAATAATCATAGCATTAATGCCCATAGATTTACCTGATCCAGTAGTTCCAGCAACTAATAAATGTGGCATAGATCTAAGATCTGCAACTAACGGTTGGCCAGATATATCCTGGCCTAAAACTAATGCTAACGGGGTATCGATATTCCTAAATTTATCTGAACTAACTATATCTCCTAAATATACTGTACTGCGTTTTTTATTTGGAATTTCTAATCCAACATATGGCGTGCCAGGAATTACATCTACCACTTTAACAGAGGTTGTATATAAAACCCGAGCCAAATCACGTGATAAATTAGAAATAGTTGACGATTTTATGCCTGGTGATAAATTTAGTTCAAATCGAGTAATTACCGGACCAGGGACAATATTAACTACGTTTGCTATAATATGGTATTCTGATAGTTTCATTTCTAATAGTTTAGAAATTTGCTTTAGTTCTAAATAATCCGTTATGTTTTCCGAATCAGATCTAGTTAATAAATTTATATCTGGAAAAACAACAGATCGATTATCATAATTTTCAGTCTGATGTATCATAGGAATTTGTTTATATTTAAATAAAGATACACGTCTTTTTATGTTTTTTTTTACAAATATAGGCGTTTTCTGCTTATGATTGTAGTTATCAATAGACGCTGTATTTAAATTTTGTAACAGTGATACATTATGTTGTTGTTCTTTTTTTTCAAGACCACATATATTATAACAGTTACAAACTCTTTCATTATGTTTATTAGTTTTTATAAAATAATTTTTTTCATTAAAAAATTCACTATTCATACGTTTTTTTTGATAAAAATCATAATTTTCCTTGCTTATATATAGTTTAACACGAGATAATAGCTTCTTAATAACGTTAAAATCTTGTACAGAAAAAACTAATGGACACATATATCGTTCAACACATAATTTTTGATGATTAAATTGACGTCGCCATTTTTTATTATAAAAAAACAATCTGTTCAAATAGTATAAATAACTATATAATTGCCTCTTAATAATTTTTAAAATCACCAAAAAAAACCTGTTAAAAAATATCGCTATATCAATGATTACGATCAACAAAAATACAATTATACTGATATTATAAGTTGTATTTTCATAAGATGAAATAAAATCATACAATATGCTTCCTGCTATACCCCCAGAAGAAAAATAAAAAAAATCATTAATTGTTAAATGGGCTAATCCACAGCATGCGAATAATAATATTAATATACCTATTAATTTAAATAGAAAAATTAAAACAGTAACACGTATATTCTGCACATAAACCCGCCAAAGATAAAATAATATAAATAATGGAATGATATAAGCTGGAGCACCAAAAATAAAAAATAGAAAATCAGAAAGTTTCGCCCCTAATATACCTCCAATATTATGAATTGATCCATGCCATATAGTCTGTAACCATCCAGGATCTGCAGGATTAAAAGTAATTAATGTAACAAATAAATACAATACAGTTATACTTACACCAATTAATATAAAATTAATCACCAAAGATATCCTTTAATTAAGTATTTGATAAAAATTTTTTATTTGATATATATATATATCAAAAATATTTCTATTTAATTTAAATAATAATACTTTTAATTTGCATGAATAATTATGTAGTGATATAATTATAGTATACATTTAATAGTCATAATATATATGCTTTAATTTACATAAATTATAAATAAGCAATATATTTAAAGAATAATTCAACACCATGTATACATATTTAATACACATTAACATCCTAGTAAAAAAAACTAAAAGCACTTTTAATTTTTCTAAAAAACTTGTTGATACATATTATAAATACAGCTTACAACACGTCGCATTTCGTATCGACCAGGGTTCTTACAGTAATTTATTGCATAATAAAAATCTGTAGTGTTTATTATGATCTTTATACTCAACAACACAAAAAGTTAAATATCTGATCACACATTAATATCATTAAAAATATATTTCTATGTTATTTTAAAATTGATGTAGAAAGATAAGTTTATAGGTATAATAAAATATGAATAACATTTTTTTAATTATACATACTACATTTGTTTTTTTATTAATGTTAAATAACATTAATAAGTTTAGTTAATTCAACATGAGAAAACAATGCTTGCGTTTTACTTGGGCAGTATATAAAAAAAGGAGTAAGAGATCATGGCAATAAAAAAACATTGCAAATTACTTATATTAGGATCAGGCCCGGCCGGGTATACTGCGGCTATTTATGCTGCACGAGCCAATTTAAATCCTGTTCTAATCACCGGATTAGAAATAGGAGGTCAACTAAATACTACCACAGATATAGAAAATTGGCCTGGAGACCCAACAAATCTCACCGGTCCCGTGTTAATGAATCGAATGAATACACATGCCACTTATTTGCATACAGAGATTATTTCCGATTATATCTTTAAAGTAAATTTTAAACAACGCCCTTTTTATTTATATGGTAATACGTATGAATATACATGTGACGCCTTAATCATAAGCACAGGAGGATACGCTCGTAATCTTGGCATACCTTCTGAAGAAAAATACAGAGGAAAAGGAGTATCTTCATGCGCTACTTGTGATGGATTTTTTTTTAATAAACAAATTGTTGCTGTTGTTGGAGGAGGTAATACAGCAGTAGAAGAAAGTTTGTATTTATCTAATATTGCTTCTACAGTCCATCTTATTCATCGTCGTGATAAATTTAGTGCAGAAAAAATATTAATCAACAGGCTTATGCATAAAGTACAAAACGATAATATTATTTTACATACTAACTATATTGTTAAAGAAATATTAGGAAATGAAACAAATGTGACCGGTTTATGCATCAAAGACATAACACAACATACAGAACACATAATCACTATTCAAGGTATATTTATTGCCATTGGATACAATCCGAATACTTCTATATTTAATGATCAGCTCATGTTAAAGAATGGATATATTTGCGTATCCAGTATAAATGGCAATGCAACAGCAACCTCCATTCCGGGTATATTTGCAGCAGGAGATGTTATGGATCATAATTATCGTCAAGCAATTACCGCAGCTGGATCAGGTTGTATGGCTGCAATAGATGCCGAACGATATTTATCTGCTATGTATTAATACATGTGCACATGTATTAATACAACAAATAATAATTTGTAACAATAAGAGTATATGTCTTTGTTGTGTTTTATTTTAATAACTGTATTTTATAAAGAAAAAAATAAACATTTTTTTATAAATTTTGTTAGAATTAAAACGTTCAATTATCGTAAGCATACAATCAATACTTGATTAGCTTACATCTTACGATAAAATTCTAATCCATTATTATACTTTACTAGAGACCACGATGACAAAAGAAGACAATTTCGAAATGCACGGTGTAGTATTAGATACTTTACCTAATACTATGTTCCGTGTAAAGTTAGAAAACGGACACGTCGTTGTAGCCCATATTTCTGGAAAAATAAGAAAAAACTATATTAGAATATTAACAGGAGATAAAGTAACTGTTGAACTTACACCGTATGATTTAAGCAAAGGAAGAATTATTTTCCGTACTCGATAATAATCAAAATTTTAGATATATATATATATTATATATATCCTTTAAGAAACACTACCACATAAACCTATGCTTTTAAATTTAAAGTAACACTGATTGGTCATCTTATCTATATTTTCATCTAATTACATGATTATATATATAATATATAATGTCACCAATATTTTTATTTACTTTTTATTTACAATACTACCCCTACTTTAACCCACCAAGTACGCCCTGGTTCGTAAATTAATGTACCATCAGGATATCCAAGTCGTTTATGGACATATGAATTTAAGGATTCTCTATAACTATGATTGAAAATATTGTCTATACCAACACTAAATTTATAAAATTGAGATTTTGTCCATGCTAAATGCGTAGATAATATTCCAAATCCTGGGTTATAGTTCACATCTGTATGTAACAGCATACATCTAGGAGAAACAGAAGACAGTGGTGACGTCACCGGTATCATCGACAATGCATTATTGGTAGACTGAGCCAATACAAATCTCCACAAAGCAACTATACTATAGTATCCTTGTGTCCATTGACATGTAATTTTACCCTCTAATGGAGGAATTTTAGGTAAAATACAATTATCATCGATATTAAATCCCCAAGCCCATGCGACATTACTTTCAGTACGCCAATGGTCATTAAATTGGTAATTTAATCCTACTTCAGCTCCGCATATTTTAGCATGAATATTCTCTGTGTCACTAATGCCATCTTGTGTCATGCCATCATTATTATAATTACATAAAATAAAATCTTTAACATACCCAGCATAAGACGATATCCATCCGTTTATCTGTGAATACTGAAAATGCGCTCCTATATCTATTTGTACGGATTTTTCAGGTTTCAATTGAAAAATATCGTCTTCTATATTAATGTTTTTATTAGTTCCAGTATAAAATAATTCCCAATAATCAGGAAAACGAAAACTTGTGCCAACACCAACATAATACGACAAACCCGGATCAACATTATCTTCATAACGTATAAATCCGGCAGGATATGCTGTACTATGTATTTTATATTTAGAACATTTATTAAAATTAATTACACTGTATTCTAACCGTGTGCCTCCAATTAATCTTCTATTTGATAATATATCAACAATCAATTCGGTAAATATACCAGTATCTTGAGAACCAACATCTGTTTTCCAATTAGAATAGGATTGCGCGTGTTCTCTATGTTTATTGATTTGTATATCTGCACCACTATAACATTTGATATTATCCCATTGAGATACAGTAATACCGCGGACACCCCATATTAACCGATCAACATTGTTATTAACATTATCATTAAAACTACAACATTTTTTAATAGATGATTTTGCAATATAAGATATGATATTATCTACCATAATATGGTTTACATAATTATACCAAGCTTGTAATTCAATTTTTTCTAATGTTTTGCTGATATCTGTGGTTTCTATTTTCATTCCATAACTTTCTCTAGCAAAACATAACCCATCCATGAATCGCGCAGCATAATTTGCATTACCATTTCCCTGTCCCAAACTGATTTCTAAATATGTATCTGTATTAAGGTTGAATGATAAAATCGCATCAGCGTTCCATTTATACCATGCAGAATATACCTGGTGTTTATTGCCATCATAATAATCATCAGAACAGGAAATGTTTCCTATTAATCTAAGATAGCCATATTCATTCCCTGCAATGCTGTCTATATTTCTTTCTGTTTTATTATTTGAACCGATTGTTAGATTACTACGTAATTTAATTTTTGATCGATCAAAACGAGGATGATACCTTTCAAATTGTAATGTTCCTACAGATGTTACAGGACCCCATAATACTGTCTGAGGACCTTTAATAATATTTAAAATATCAAAATTACCCGGAGAAATATAAGCACTAACAGGATCCATATGAGAAAAACACGCACCAAGTATTTCACCGTTATCCATCAAAATACGTATCCGGGATCCAAACATTCCTCGAAACACTGGTTCGCTATTTACTCCTCCATTGCGAATAGCAGTAAACCCAGTAATATCTTTTAAATAATCAGAAATATCAGCTGCATACAATGACTGCAAAGATATTACCGGAGAATCAGTAAAAATCAATGGGGAATTTTTTTCGGAAATAACAGTTATCACGTCATTATGTGATGTGTTTTGAAATAATACAGATAATTTTTCTGTCTCACTAAATATAGATATCGAGGTATCGTTAGGTTTATTACTATCAGACACGTCATCTGAATTAGCTTGAGAGTTGTTAAAAATGCATACAATTAATACAAAACATGTTAAAAACAACAGTATCTGCACTAACACTCTAAAATTATTAAAAAATATACTATATGCCATATGTATGCTCGTGACTATTAAATTTTTTTCACAATACTTATATCACAACCACTATATATATACTAGAAACTGATTTATTTTTAGAAATAAATCAGATACATAGATAACACTAACAATATCAAGCGCAACTGCACATCATTAACCAATGAAATACACAGTTTTAAATGATTTATTTTTATCATGATGCTTAATATATATATATATATTAGACTAAAAATACTTATTCTAAAAATTAACAAATCGAAATACTTGTTGTCCTATGTTTCACTAAAGTTTAATTAAAACATCTGATTTAATTTAGTATCAAAATAAATTGACAATTGACATATCATCGGCATATTAATATATAATAATAATATTATTATTGTTATATTACTTCGAGCAATATGCAATACTAATATGCTAGATTTTTAGGGTGTGTTATTATACTATCTAAAAATAAATTGTAGAATTATCGCAGTCTAGAATAGTAGAATTAAAAAATTACAGTAATATAGTCTCCATAATAACAATATTTTTATAATATTTATATATTTTAATTAAAAAATTATATTATTTAGATCTTATATAGACAACTAGCACGAATGTTACTGTGTCCATGTATAGTTCATATAGAGTAACTCAATGAAATATGTCATTCAATCAACTATAATATTTGATACTACAGAATATATTCTGACATCACTAAGTGATTCTAATACATCAGTAAAATTATCTAATTCCGCTGGACGTGTATTAGAGGAGCTTATTAAACGACGTAATGTTGATATTTTTGCGCTAGTCACTCGAGAACATTTGTTTTCAATTGTCTGGAGGGCTTATGGTCTTGAGCCATCTAACGGCAACTTAAATCAACAAATTAGTTTAATACGAAAAACTTTTACTTCTTTTGGATTAGATGCGTCATCCATTATAACTATTCCTAAACGTGGATTAAAACTAAATGATCAATTGACTATAGAAAAAATAAACGAAGATAAACCATGTGTATCCTCTCTCTTGCACAAAACAACAGATCAAAACAATAACTTATCATCTCCTATCCTGCTAAATATAAAAGCTTACATAAAATATATGATTACTTTAACAATAATGGCTGTAATATTACTCAGTATCGGTTTTGTATACTTATATACTAAAAAAGATCATATTAAATTATATTGTTGCAAAGAAATAAATTCATGCAACATTTGCGCTTTTCATTCAGAATTAGGAATTGAATGCAATAACTGTACTATACAATGTACCGAAATCACATAATAAAAACCATATAAAAAATCCACTTAGATAAAATTTCACACTATCACAGCTCAACTCTAAGATAATAATTGTTATGCTATTATGCGTTAAAAACTATGTTTTGCTTTAATGATACCTCATTATCATGCTGTATTATCAAATAATTACTAATAACTCATTCAAAGAAATCAAATATAATCTCTTCATATTTTATTGAAACTAGAAACACTCTTGTAATTAAAGAACTTATTTATAAATTTTTTAAAGAAATCAATCAAACTGATTTGACCTTATTTTTATCAAAATTTAAAAAAAACATCAATATATAGTCCACAACCATTCATTAGGCAATATTACATTTTTTATTTAATACCATTAAATCATTTACAACGCTTACAGTCTTAATAAGTACTAGCTCTATAAAACAGCTTTTACAAAATTAACAATTGTTATCTTTAATTTAGTATCAATATGATAATACCTATTCATAATTTCTATTAACAATATAGAATCACTATATAAAAATAGCTAGTTCATAAATAAATATTTTTAATATGTATCTATGCATAATAATTCAATTTAAATCATTAGATTTATATATTATCTAGAACATTTAATACACAGTTTACTCACAAAAAATAATGAGTTTTTTCAATCATAACTCAGAAATATAATTATATTTTCAATACTATCACAATCAATTAGACACAGCTAAATTAAACAGTTCGCAATACTCCAATATCATACTAATACTTTTTATTATTTATTGTAATAATAATTGCGCGAAATATATTACTTACTCATTTTAAAATTACGTAAAAATTACACACTATAAAAAATTATACTAATAATATTTTTTATCAAATCACAACCATCGTGAGATAAACCTCATATAACTTTTGTTAAAAATAAAGCATTAATATAAATGTACGTTATACTATAACTAATTCTGAGCAACGTACACAGCATTAACTTTAGATAAATAACGTTGCGCCTGTTTAGATGGATGATGAGATTGTATGTATTGGTAAAATTGTTCTGAATTAAGTTGGTTTATTTTTTTAAAAGCATAATTACGATCAATAGCAAATGTTTTTAATAACGCATTTAAACCGTTCACATAAGCAACAATCATAGCATAACGTTTAGTTTTCAAATCAATAATTCCTTCTAATTGTTTTTGCAATATAGATAAATAAGCAGTACCAAGATCAATGTTAATAACAGCATTTTTTAATTCGTGAATACTAGGTTGTCCTTCCCATCCTTTTAAGCGATAAGCATCCCTTCCTGCAGTGTCCGCTTTAAGCTGCATTAATCCAACAGCATTAGATTTACTGATCACAGCAGGATCGTAATTAGATTCTACTTGGATAATAGCTTTAATCAAAGCAGCATCGACTCCATAATTTGTAGCACAACGATGGATATAATCATTGTATATAGATGGTGTAATTCGTTTAGGAGAATAAATCATCTTGTATTTTGAATTAACACATAATGTCTGAGTAGTATTTTCTTCAATATTTTTTTGCGCACAAGTTGTTAAAAACAAAATTGCAATTAAATATATTATACATATCTTCATAAACTCCTGATTTTTATGATCAAATGTATATTTATTCATAAAATTATTATACAAAAATGATACTGTTTTAGATGAAAAATTAATTTTTTATAATAGAAACAATTGAGATATACGGACATATTTATATATGCACGCATATATAAATAAATGAACAATGACTCATGTTTACATTTATTATTACAATAAATAATATGTATTTCAAATTTATGTTAAAAATATTAAAAATGTTGACTTTGCTATATACAACAAAATATTTTATTCATTACATAGATACCGCTAACATAAGTTTTTATATATATTTATTTTAATAAAATAAAAACCCAAGTTAATTCAGTGCCAGTTATCTATTGCAACGCTTAGAAAATTGACTGAATGCTAATAATGTTTCATGGCTAACATGATGCTCAATGCCTTCTGCATCCCTTTGAGCAATTTTCCTATTTATACCTAGAGCTATTAAAAAAGTTTTTACAATTTTATGTCGTATATGATTTTCATTAGCCAAGCGTCTCCCTCGTTCTGTCAATGATACTCCACGATAACGTTTATGCTCGATTAATGAAGAAGCAATCAATTTTTTTAACATTTTTGCTACTGTTGGTTGAGTGACTCCAAGTCTTAACGCTAACTCTACCTGACGTGCTTCTCCAAATTCTTGAATTAAATCTGAAATTAATTCGATATAATCATCAATAAGTTCACGACGATGCGCCGCTCTTACTTGAATAAATCCTTGTAAATTATCTGTTTTTTTTATAAACCGCGCTAAATTGCTAGACAATACTTCTATATTATTTTTAGTCATAATAAAATCTCATTTTTTTACATTATAAATAACAATACTTTCTATCAATATATATAAGTAGATATGCATTCAAAAAAAAATAATACCATTATATACTATTTTTATGTGTAAATATTAAATCAAGTTTATACGGTGATACTCTATATCAATACAATACGATATAATAAATAATTTATGCATATTAATAAGAACAGTAAGCATTATCAATTTACGTTGATAACGTAAAAATAAATTTAAATATTTTATTATAGAGCTAGGGATTTTAAATAAGAAGGACATCATCTAAATATTAAATATGATTTTTTAATACGTATGTATATATAAAACAAATCAACTGATAATATATTAATTTCAACATATATTCCCATTTAAAACTACTGAAATAAGTATTATGATGATAACATCATTTATAAACAAATATATTATTATCTGCATACATCAAATAAATATTTTTAATATTCATATTTTATATAAATTTAAAAATCAAATCATCAATGATATAAATTACTTAATATATTATCATTTCTACATACATTTATATAATCGAGTCTTTTAAAATATAAAACTTGATATATTAATCATGATATAATATCATTTATCGTATGAATAATTTTATATTTTCATCTTATATAAATTGTGTCACATAACCGTACAAAAAAAGTGGTTGTTGGAATGTCTGGTGGCGTAGATTCTTCTGTATCTGCATGGTTATTACAACAACAAGGGTACAAAGTAGAAGGATTATTCATGAAAAATTGGGAAGATGACGATGATACAGAACACTGTGCGTCAACATTTGACCTATTAGATACTTATTCTGTCTGCAACAACTTAGGTATATATTTACATACCATAAACTTTTCTAAAGAATATTGGGACAATGTATTTCAAGTATTTTTAAAAGAATATAGCATCGGGCGCACTCCTAATCCTGATGTACTTTGCAATAAAGAGATTAAATTTAAATATTTTCTAGAATTTGCACTTAAAGACTTAGGCGCAGATTTCATTGCAACCGGCCATTATGTACGCCGTATTAATGTAAATCAAGAAACTTATCTGATACGTGGTGCAGACCTAAATAAAGATCAAAGTTATTTTTTATATACACTTAGTGATCAACAACTTAAACAATGTTTATTTCCTGTCGGAACGCTAAACAAATTACAAGTTAGAAATATTGCTAAAAAATTAAATTTAATTACAGCAAACAAAAAAGACTCAACCGGTATTTGTTTTATTGGTAAACGAAAATTCAAGGATTTTATTAGCAATTATATACCAATACGTCCAGGAGTGATCATGAATACCAATGGAGATAAAATTGGGACACACCATGGCGTATCATTTTATACTTTAGGACAAAGAAAAGGGTTAAACATAGGTGGAGTAAAGCAAGGAAACGGACAACCGTGGTATGTAATAGATAAAAACATAATAAATAATACATTAATTGTGGCACAGGGACGTAATCATCCGTGTCTCATGTCTATCGCATTCATCACCGAACAAACACAATGGATAAAACGACACACGCTTAAATCACCTTTATATTGTACAGTGAAAACTAGATATAGACACCCAGATATCCAGTGTCAAATATATCCTCTTTTTAATAACACTCTTAAAGTTATTTTAAAAACTCCGGTATCAGCAATTACACCAGGACAATCAGCAGTGTTTTATTTAAAAGAACGTTGTTTGGGCGGAGGAATTATTATGAAAAGGTTTCCTATCTTAGCTTCTTAACGTTAAGATAACATCTTTAACATAAATATTAAAAAATTGTAAAACTCTTTAATATTATTGATGACAATGTCAAATATACCATAACCAGATATAATAAATCATTTATTACATTTAATATATACTTGAGTAATAAACAAATATTCTCATTTTTTTTAAAGATTTATTTAAAACTAAAACTACTTAACCCTCCCCAGCAAATTAATCGCATAAATATTCCAAAAAAAATCATTCCCACAATTATAATCAATAATTATTGATTATAATTGTGTTATATGCCTCTATATGCATGCTAATATTTATTGAATATCCCATGATCATAAAAAATAAAATTTCTCATCATAAAAAATATATAAAAATCTATAAAATAGATATATTGTATTTTAGATAAACTCAATCTTTAAATTTTATATATAAAGTATCTAATTAATTGTAAAAGGAAAAAAAGTGATAAAATTATCGTCTTTAACCGCAATATCTCCTATCGATGGTCGTTACTATAAACAAACTGATTCTTTACGTAATATTTTTAGTGAATTTAGTCTATTAAAATTTCGCGTTCAAATAGAAATCCATTGGTTAAAAAAATTAGCTAATACCATTGCCATTAAAGAAATACCACCTTTTACACAAATCGAATGTGATTTTTTAAACAAATTGATAATTAACTTTAATATTAAAGATGCAAAACGTATTAAAGAAATAGAAAAAATTACTAATCATGATCTCAAATCAGTAGAATATTTTTTAAAAGAAAAGATAAAAACGTTACCCACTTTAAAAAAAATAAAAGAATTTATTCATTTTGCTTGTACTTCAGATGATATTAATAACCTTGCATATGGATTAATGCTAACTAACACTAAAAAAAATATCTTATTACCTATTTGGAAACAAATTATTAACGAAATAAAAAAAATGAGTATTAATTATAAAAATATTCCCGTGTTATCTAGAACTCATGGGCAACCTGCGTCTCCTTCTACTATCGGAAAAGAAATGGCTAATATTGCATACCGATTAATACGCCAATATCACCAATTAGAATCAATAAAAATATTAGGTAAAATTAATGGCGCTGTAGGAAATTACAACGCTCACGTGATATCGTATCCAGAAATAAATTGGCGCAGATTCAGTGAAGAATTTGTTATATCTTTAGGTATTGAATGGAATCCTTATACAACACAAATAGAACCTCATGATTATATCGCCGAACTATCCAATTGTATTGCACGATTTAATACCATCTTAATAAATTTTAATAGAGACATATGGGGTTATATTGCTCTCAATTATTTTAAACAAAACCATAACCATGCTTCAATTGGATCCTCTACTATGCCGCATAAAGTAAACCCGATAGACTTTGAAAATTCTGAAGGAAATTTAGGATTAGCAAATGCTATATTGAACCATTTTTCCGCTAAATTACCAATATCACGTTGGCAACGTGATTTAAGCGATTCTACCGTTCTAAGAAATATAGGGATGGCCATGGGGTATGCTTTAATCTCCTATCATGGTGTATTAAAAGGCATAAAAAAATTAACAGTTAATAACGAAAATGTGTTGAATGAATTAAATAAACATTGGTTAGTATTAAGCGAAGCCATTCAAACGGTAATGCGAAAACATAATATTCATGAATCTTATGAATGTACGAAAAAATTTTTTAATAATACAAACATTAATTCTGAAAAAATAAAGATTTTTATTGAATCACTACCACTACCAAAAATAGAAAAAATACGATTACAACAAATAACTCCAGCTGATTACATAGGTTTAGCGGCAGATATGGCAAATGATATCACCGAGGTCATTTAACAATATGACCTAATTATCTATTGTAATTAATTATTAATTGATCACAATAGACTCATACTAATATATAAATATTAAAAAAAATAACAAAACATCAGTTGTCTTATTCATTAATACGCTACAATTGTTATTATAAAAGTAACAAATTAGATATTAATATTATAATTTATACATATAAACAGACTAAATCCCCATATTAGAATATATAGAAATATATTCTAATATAATAATCACATAAACTTCTGGAATGAATAATATAAATATATCAATATTATTGTATTTTATTAATTTGTTAATCAATTAGATATTGAAAATGGTATATATAAATCTCAAAATTTTCATATTATAAATATATAATATTTATACTTGCATGGTGCTCACATGAATAGCTCGTTTGATGACATGATGCATCATGTCATCAAACGAGCTATTCAAAACTTTATCTTCTAGAAACAATCACAATTGTATATTATTTTAAGATTTTAAACAAATAAATTTTTCTTGTTTTTGAAGCTACATACCAACTAGTTAATGACCCAAGTAATAATGTTGTACTTAATACCGATAATATATCCCACTTATTTAATTTAACAGGTAAAAAATCAACAAAATAAGTTCCTTCTGGTAAAATTTTATTTCCTAACACATCATTACACAGCGTAATTAAACTTGTTAAATTAAAAGATATAAAAATACCTAGCCCAGTTCCTATAATACTAGAAATAATATAAATAATTAATCCATACCAAAAAAATACACATTGAATTGAAATATTTTTTGCGCCTAATGCACGAATTATCGCAATATCATAATTTTTATTTTTTATTGATAAAATTAACGTGGCAACTACATTAAAACAAGAAATACCTATGATTAATATCATTGATAAATATATAATCATGCGAACCATTTGAATATCTTTGTAAATATACCCATAAGTATCCATCCAACTTTTCACCCAAACCTGATGATTCGATATTCTTTCAATTTTATGTATTATTCTATCAATACAAAAAATATCATTAGTTTTAATAGCTATTCCTGCAATATCTGATGTTTTATCACAATAATATTGCGCATCTGATAAAGACATCACAGCAATATTATAGTCTAATTGACTATTCAGATTTAATATTCCAGCCACTTGTAAACGAATTTTTTTAGATGATAATAATTTATTATTTGAACAAAGATCATGCACAATTAAAACAGTAATCCAATCGCCTACTGTAACTCCTAAAACATCTGACATTCCTTTTCCTAAAATAATTTGTTCCTTTTTTTCACAAAAACATTTCCAAGAGTCTTTCTCTATAAAATTAAGCAATGCATTTTCATGTATGTTTTGCGTTAAATCTATGCTTCTAATATAAGCTACATGCCATTTATTATTATATTCGACAACTCCAGAAAAATTAATATAAGGACTTGCTTGAATAATATCTGGTATCTTACGAACATACGTTAATACTGTTTGCCAATCAATAAAAGGAGCGCTTATTGGCTCGATTTCTCCATGCGGAATAACTGCTAAAATACGATTACTTAATTCATATTTAAAACCATTCATTGTACTTAATGCGATTATAGATATAGCTATTCCTATAGTAATACTAATAACAGAAATCAATGACATTAAAGATATTAAAATATTACTTCTAGAACCCCGATGAAATTTTAATGCAATTTGTAATGATAATATCATTTTTAAATAATTACCTAAACGAATCATCCTATATCAGTGTTATTTTACCATCAGATATCGTTAATATTTTATGACATTGTTTAGCTAAACCTAAATCATGCGTTGCGATTACAAAAGCTGTACCATAATGTATATTTAATGTCTTTAATAATTGAAAAATAATATTTGAATTTCTTCGGTCTAAATTACCAGTGGGTTCGTCAGCTAATACTAAAGCTGGGTTATTTACTATAGCTCGGGCTATAGTAACTCGCTGGCTTTCTCCTCCAGATAATTCTTGTGGAAAAGAATAAATATGATTTTTTAATCCAACTGACTCTAATATACGTTCCGCCTTACTTTTTGCTTGATTAAACTTAACACCTCCGATCAACAAAGGCATAGCCACATTTTCTAAAACATTAAAATCTAATAATAAATGATGAAATTGATAAATAAAACCTAAACGTCTATTACGTATCATAGCTCGCATATTATCAGATAACTTATGTAACGCATGACCCTCAAAAAATATTTCTCCTTCACTTGGTTTATCTAATCCTCCAAGCAAATGTAACAATGTGCTTTTACCAGATCCAGATGCCCCCACGACAGCAATAACTTCATTAGGTTTTATACCTAAATTAATACAATCTAGTACTTTAATTAAAAAATGAGCACGTTGATAATATTTCGTTAATCTAATACAATGCAATAATGGAATATCAACCATGACGTAAAATTTTTGCAGGATGGAAATAAGTTGCACGCCAAGATGGGTACAACGTAGCTAGTAAGATTATAATAAACGTTGTAAACATTATAATTAATATTTGAGAACATTTTATTTCTACAGGTAACCAGATCGTGTCTGGAAATATTTTTAAAAATAATAATATTTCATTCAATTTATTAGACAACAACACTCCTAATCCTGTTCCTAATATAATACCAAAAATACCATTACTAACTCCCTGAATCATAAAAAGCAATACAATTTGTAGACGAGTCACACCATATGTTTGTAGTATCGCAATTTCTGTTTTTTTTTCCAATATTAATAACACTAAAAAAGAAATAATATTAAAACCTGCAGCTATTATAATTAAACCTAATAGCAAAGACATTACATTTTTTTCCATTTGCATCGCTTGAAACAAAGATCCCTTATATTCTCTCCAATCCCTCCAAATCCAATCTTTATATAACCGTAATTGTTGTTGATTGTGATTATTAAGTGTAAAAGGCTCCCGCAGCCATAACCGCCACCCGGTAACACATTGTGATGGATAGCGCATTAACGCAGAAGCATCTGATTGATGCACTAATACTTGATAAGAATCAATTTCACTGCTAGTACAGTAAATATCTAATACTGTAAACAATCGTTGACTCGGAATATGACCAATAGGAGTAATCTGCATAACAGAAGGAATAATCAAACGAATTTTATCATTTATATGTACTCTAAGTTGTTTCGCTAATTCTGATCCAAGAATTATATAATATTTTCCCAAAACCAATTGATTTGCATTTTTATTTATTAAATAACCATATGATAGATCAAAACAATTTGGGTCGATTCCTAACATAACTCCAAATGACACCTTTTTAGAACTTTGTAATATTATGTTAGAAAGAACCAACGGCTGCACATACATTACATTGCTTAATTTATGTAATACTGCGTTTGGTTTATTCTTAATGTGTACATATCCTTTTGAAGTAGTAAGCAGCGCATGAGGTATAAAATTAAGAAGATTGTCTTTTAACTCACGCTCTAAACCATTCATAACTGATAATACAATTATTATGGCCATTACACCTAGCATAATTGCAAAACTTGAGATCCAATAAATATACCTCCCAAATTGATCTCTCGATTTTCCCAAAATATAACGCAGCGCAATAAACAATATAGCTGATCGATACATTAATATTTGTTTAGATTACCTCATAAATATCTAAATAACACCCGTTTTTAATTTGCCTACATATAATATTAATTAAAATATAATTCAGTTTATACAAAAAAATGCAACACGGTAGCATTAGACAATGATTACTTTATTGAAGTTTAATAATTTCGTAATTTTTTAAAACATCATACTTTTAAATCTTTCAAAAAAAAATCTTTAAATCATCACTATTTTAGTAATTATTAAAAAGTATTTACATCTTATACAGAACCACTGACAACACGCAAAATTTCACCAGTTTTAACTGATATTAATTGTAATTCTAAATTTGGTTTTTCTGAATCCCCATATGCAATACTATATAAAACGTAATTCGCTTTTAAATAATTTGCAATTTTCATAGAAAAATTATAAGAATTTCTATTACCTTCCGGAAACACACCTAACTTTCTATATACAGAATGCAATGTTCTTATATCGATAACATTATATTTGCTGATATTCTCTGAAATACAGCAAATCAAAATATTTGTAATATTATTAGCCTGCAAAATACCATTGGTATTATTCTTTACCATATTTACCAATAATAAACTGTCTCGTTCGATGGTATCAAAAAAAAATACATTCTGCAGCATTTTAAATAAAACTGGTTTCCAATTAATTAAATTAATTTCTGATGGCGCTAATAATACAGGTTCTGTATTTAAAACAGGCATAGCCCCTACGCCACACGAATAAATTATACTAAGAACCAGGGTTATTATCTTTTTATTCATAAAAACAACATCTATTTTTTTTTATTGTAACAAAGGACCCAAAGGTTTTCCTCCTAATAAATGCATATGAAGATGATAAATTTCTTGACCAGAATGCTCGTTACAATTAATTATTAAACGATAACCTGAAGAGTGTATATTCTTTTTTTTAGCAATCTTTGCCGCCACTATAAATAATCTGCCTAATGTTATTTCATCATGAGTTGTTGCATGATTAACAGTAGGAATTAAAATATTAGGCACAATTAATACATGAATAGGCGCTTTAGGATTTAAATCGCAAAATGCAGTAACTAACTCATCTTGATACAAAAGATCAACTTTCACTTTCTTTGCAATAATATCTGTAAAAATATTGTTTTTTTTCATAACTTATCCTATTTCTAAAAATCACGTAAATCCTACAATATTTTTTTAAATACATCAATCAACATCTTACTCTTAAAACAACAAAATATAAACACTACAATCTATATATATCTTCAGATACTCTCTCTTATATTTATTTTATAATTATTTACAAATTAATTCCAATATTATATTGAATTATAATTCAATATAATATTAATAGTACACTATTAACCTTCGACAGAATACAAAAAAAAATAATTTATCTATACATATGTGTATACATATGTAATTATATTTTTATTCTAAATGAAACAAAGTACGAAAATTCGACGTAGTGATGCGAGCTAATTCATCGATATTTATATTTTTTACAAGCGCTACATATGCGGCAATCTCATGTATATAAGCAGGTTGATTCTCTTTTCCTCTATGCGGAACTGGAGTTAAATAAGGAGAATCAGTCTCTAATAAGATTCGGTCGGAAGGCACATATTTTATTATTTCTTTCATCATAAAAGAGCTAGTAAACGTTATCATTCCAGAAAAAGATATATAAAAATTAAGATCTAATAGCAATCTTGCGGTATCTATATCTTCGCTAAAGCAATGTAATACACCACCGCACTCCCCTGCTTTTTCTGAACATAAAAGACTGACAGTATCCTTACAAGAAACACGACTGTGTACAATAATCGGTTTTTTTGCAGCTCTAGCAACACTAATATGTGCTTGAAATACTTCTTTTTGTCTTTTTTTACCATCCAATTCTAATCGATGATAATAATCTAATCCAGTTTCTCCTATAGCCACTACATTCTTTTTAGTAGACAAAACGTATAATTTCTCGCTATCGAAATTTTCAATATTACATACGTATGTGGGATGTACTCCGCAAGAAAACACTACATCATTTCTATATCCAATTAATTCGACCATATCATTGTAATCTGACATAGTCAGACTAACCGATAAAACTAATCGAATACCTTTTTTTTTAGCCTTTTTCAACACATCCGAAACGTTTTTATGAACATTTTGATAATTCAATTTATGCAGATGACAATGAGAGTCCACCAAAAACATAATATTATATACTCCATGCGTGGAAACAAGATTCAACAATATTTTGTTCCCAATTTAATAATCGATAAGTTAATAATAATTCACGATCTATGTTAATAAATTCTTGAAAATAACGTAATAATACTAACCATTGTTGTAACTGACGACCTAAAGATAAAATACTCCAATGAGCTGTAATAACAGTAATTAATTCTATTTGATCTAAATTTATTATAAATCTTTTTTTTACTCCTTGTTTCCATTTTAATGCATCTACAAGAATAGTAATAAACCAATATAAGTATATATTATTCTGACAAGAATTTGAAAATAATGGTACAAGTTTTAAAAAATCTCCATTTGTGATTGCATAATTTACAGATTTAAATAATTCTAATCGTTGAGCCCATAAACCTAACTTAAACATTGCCTCTGCTTCTATAGGAGCTCCGTCGCATAAACGTAATGCACATTTTGCCGAAAAAATATCATTTACCCCTCCTTGTTGTTGCAATAACCACTCTAACCCAATCGATTCTTTTGGTGATATAATAGGCCATCGCATACATCGACTTAGCAATGTTAGTGGTATTCTTATATAATCGCGAGTTTTAAAAAAAAAATAAGTATTTATTGGGGGTTCATCAAGTGTTGTTAATAACGCATTAATAGCCTGATTAGTTAATTGTTCTACAAATTTTATATATATAATTTTTACTTTGTTTCGACAAGAATGCTGATATATAGAATTAATACAAACACGCACCATATCTACACCTATAGTTTGAGTATCATTTTCAAAATCTATTTGATAATAATCAGGATGATGCCCTATGTTCATTAATCTACAATCATAACAAACATTACAGTGATGAGTTTCATCGGGATTAGAACAAATTAACCAACGCACAATAGCATTAATTAAAGCATCTTCACCATTATCCCGATTACTATTTAAAAGTAATGAATGATGTCCTCTATCTTTGCGATAAGAATTTAATATTTGATTATAAGTAACATCTAACCAAGGATACCATCTCATTATAACTTATTCCTACGAACGTAAGAACCAATAATTTAAATGTTTATAAATAGATACAGAAACTTCTTCTAAACTTTGGGTAGCATCAATTGCTATAATATTCGCTTTTTCAGAAGCTAATTTTTTATAACAAGCACGTACGCGATCAAAAAAACTCAGAGATTCCTGTTCAATACGATCTAATTTTTTTCTGTTATTTATACGAGATACGCTTAATTCTGGAGAAATATCAAGATAAAATGTCAAATCTGGAGATAAATTATTTATGATCTTATCTGATAAAATATGCAGTAATAAAGCATCGGTGCCTCTTCCTCCCCCTTGATATGCCTGAGAAGATAAATCATATCTATCACCAATAACCCAATAACCTTTCGACAAAGCTGGTTTAATAACATTCTCTATCAATTGCAGTCTCGCGGCATATATCATTAATAACTCTGATATGTTATTAATAGGTTCGCCAGTAGGTCCACCATATTTGATTAAAGCACGCAATACATCTGAAACTGGTGTTCCCCCCGGCTCATGCGTAGTCAATATATTGGTGACACCATACTGATATAAGTACTTACTTATTTTATAAGTAATAGTAGTTTTTCCCGCGCCATCTAACCCTTCTATTGTAATAAACTTATTGTCCATCTCGTGCCTTATACACGGTATTGTGTATCATTCATTTACTTATTTTAAAAAAAATATATTAAAGTCACTTAAAATTTGCGTATTTATACAAACAGTTAATAACTGAAATATATATATATGTATTAATATACTGGATTATATTTTTTAAAATATATAGATTCATACATCCAAAATAATCAAATCTAATCAATCCTAAAAAATAATTATTATTATTTATGTAAAATTGGAATGAAATATCGTTTTTAACACTATAAATAGTGATATCTATTAATAATAATCAATTTCAAAAAACTAAGTAATTATTTTTTAATAAACTATATAAAACATGATTATGATCAACAAAAAATCATAAATATTTTGTACATATTATTTTACGTAACATTAAAAATGTTATTAAATGAATCTATTTACAATATGAAAACGTAATAAATGAAATAATGTTCTATCCGAATAAAGATAATCATCAATTGAGTTAACTGACGCTAACGGCAATAAAGAATTTGTAACAAAAACTTCATTTGCATTTTTTAAATGTTCAGGTCCAACCATCACCTCTCGTATACAATATCCTAATTCCGGTAATAATTTTAACACCAACTGACGCATAATTCCATTAACACCAGCATAACGTAAAGACGGAGTAAATACTTGGTGTTTATATCGCCAAAAAATATTAGCGCTACAACATTCTACAACATTTCCATCAGTATCTAAAACTAATGCTTCATCAGTTGCTTTATTTTTAACTATCCAAATCGCAATCATAACCTGTTCTAATCTATTAAGATGCTTTATTCCTGCTAAATAAGTATTACGCGCTAACCGTACAACGCTTGTTCTTAAACGGATTCCAGAACTAATCCAGCGCATGTAATATTTTGGTAATTGACTAACATGAATTATACGTAACGGTTCAATATCACTATTGCATTGATATCCATACAACCTATGACTGCTGTTTCTACTTATTATTACCTTAATAACACTGTACATGTTGCTATATGTAGCTGCATGTAGCATCTCTTTATGGACAAGATTAAAATCAAAATTATCAAACATCAACCTTTTTGCTGATATCATTAGTCTGCTCATATGCCAATCTAAAAAATCTATTTTCCCATTTTGTAATTTAGCAGTCGTAAAAAACCCGTCACCAAAATGTAAAGCACGATTATTTAATGATATTTTTTTTTTTGAAATTCCATTCACCCAATACATTTTCGTCTCAATTTATCAATATTTAATAATATTGCCTGATTATAATTCAATCAACACAAAAATTTTTCATCAGTACATATAAATAATATAACAAGCATTATTTTATTTATATGTACTGCACGGTGCGCGCTGCAATCAACTCAATCATTTATTGCTACATTCAATATTAACATATACATAATTAATATCTTTTAACCCTATATTCCATAGATACAAATTTTGCTTTAATTTTATCATCATTTAACTTTTACGGTATTCCCAATTTTATAATTCAACAAAACGATCATATCAATCCTAACAATTTTATTCATAAACTAAAGGTTCATAGTTATAGCATTTTATTATCCATATCTCTTAATACTATTTATTAAATTATTGTTCACTTTTTTATAAGAATTATTCATCAATATATATTGATATCACAATGTGAATACTAAAATTATTAATATATAAATAATCAATTTTTAACTAAATAAAACCAGTACTCGATCGTATTATTAAACAATTGCGTGAACAACAGTAACTCTTGCAAATTAAATTCGATGTATATTATCGTTATAAATATAACTTACTATAAAATTATTTTTATGCCCTAATATGAGTAAGAGAATCAACTGATAGTGCATTGTTCTTATTTTATTTACGACTATTGCTAATAAAATCTATTGCCGCCTGAACAGTTGTAATTTTTTCAGCTTCTTCATCTGGAATTTCAGTATCAAACTCTTCCTCCAACGCCATAACTAATTCAACAGTATCAAGAGAATCAGCTCCAAGATCATCAACAAATGAAGCATGATTTACAACTTCTTCTTTCTTGACTCCTAATTGTTCAGCAATAATTGTTTTTACTTTTTCTTCTATAGTATTCATATTCTCGTTTTTCCTATTAAGACATGCTTATACGATAGTTTCAAAATTTGAATACACTACATTTAGCAGTGATAAAAAATTATATTTCATTTTATTACATTTTTAAGATATTTCACATAAAATATATTATCCCATATACATTCCTCCATTAATATGTATCGTCTGCCCGGTAATATACGTTGAATAATCAGAAGCTAAAAAAATTACCGCATGAGCCACATCTTTTGGATCTCCAAAACGATTAACTGGTATTTGTGATAAAATATCATTTTTTTGTTTATCGGTTAATTTTTTAACCATATCTGTGCAAATAAATCCTGGCGTTACTAAATTAACCGTAATGCCTCTAGAAGCAACTTCACGAGCTAAAGACTTAGTAAACCCAATCAATCCTGATTTAGCAGCTGAATAATTTGATTGCCCAGCATTACCTGTAATACCAACCACAGAACCAATATTAATAATTCTACCATAATGTTTTTTTATCATCGATTTTATTACCGCTTTAGACATACGGTATGCAGCGGTTAAATTTACATCAATAACAGATTGCCATTCATCATCCTTCATATGTAACAAAATATTATCTTGAACGATACCAGCATTATTTACCAATATATCAACATTGCCAAATTCTTGGCGCATCTTTTTCAAAAAAATATCAATAGAACATTTATCATTGACATTTAATTTCATCCCTTTTCCCTGTTTACCCACATACATATCAATATCTTTAACACCTAACTCACTGGTTGCTGTACCTATTACAGTCGCTCCACACATTGCAAACATTTCTATAATAGCACGGCCGATCCCGCGTCGAGCACCAGTAACTAAAACAATTTTTTCATTAAAATTCATCCTAAATATACTCCTATACAAATATATTAATTCCAATTAATTTTAATTGCTTTCGATAAAGAAATAGGATCATTTACTGATAAACTAAACACATTACTAACAGTACTACATATCAACCCGGTTAATATTTTTCCGGGACCCATTTCTAAAAATCTATTAATTTTTTGATGAATACAATATTGCACAATTTCATGCCAACGCACCGGAGTATACAATTGCCGTATTAATGCGCCACGAATAGCTCTTGCATCCCATTCAACATACACATCAGTATTATTTACCACTGGAATACTAGGAGTAGTAATCACCACTTGTTCTAATTCTTTTCTGAATTTTTCAACTACTGGTTTCATTAACGCACAATGCGATGGAACACTAATAGGCAACATAAATATATGTTTTGCTCCTGCATTTTTACAACATAAATTAACACGATCCACTGCTTCTTTATGTCCAGAAATAACTATATTTTCAGGTGCATTAAAACCAGCGGGAGAAACAATTTGATCTTGTTGCGCTACTTTACATAATTCTAAAACAATATCATCATGTAGCCCTATAATTACAGACATAGCTCCACGTCCATAAGGCACTGCTTCTTGCATTAACATACCACGTATCATTACTAACCTAGCGGCAGAATATAAATCCATAGCTCCTGCGCATACTAAAGCAGTATACTCTCCTAAACTATGACCTGCCATTATCTTTGGTATATAACCTCCCTGCTGTTTCCATATTCTCCAAATAGCCACTGAGGCTGTTAAAATAGCTGGTTGTGCTCGATAAGTTTTATTTAATTCTGTGACGGGTCCATACCGTACCAATTTCCATAGATCATACTTCAAAACTTCCGATACTTCAGAAAAAGTCTTCTCTACTAATGGATAATGTGCTGCAAGATTTCTAATCATTCCAACTCGCTGAGCTGCTTGCCCTGGAAATACTACAGCTAATGTATTCATAATAATTGATATTCCTCTTATTTATTTTTAAAATCGCAATAACGCTGAGCCCCAGGTAAATCCGGCTCCAAATGCCTCTAGTAATACCAATTGACCCGATTTAATACGACCATCGCGTACCGCTTCATCTAACGCTAAAGGAACAGAAGCGGCAGATGTATTTCCATGCCTATCGAGCGTAATTACTACTTTTCTCATATCCATATCTAACCGTTTAGCAATAGCAGAAATAATACGTAAATTAGCTTGATGAGGTACTAACCAATCCAATTCATCTTGATGTAAATTGTTAACATTGAGAGTTTCATCGATAACACGCGATAAAACAGACACGGCTATTTTAAATACTTTGTTTCCAGACATGGTTAAATAATTAGATACAGCCGGATGTTTCCTATTACAATTAGGAAGAGTTAATAAATGCCCATGATGCCCATCTGCATGTAAATGAGTAGAAATAATACCTGGTGTTTTTGAGCGACCAAGTATCACTGCACCTGCTCCATCTCCAAACAAAATCAACGTTCCACGATCTCTGGGATCTAGAGTATGACTTAAAGTATCCGATCCTATAACTAAAGCATAATCTACACTTCCATTTTTAACATATTGATCTGCCACACCTAATGCATAAACAAACCCAGAACAAGCTGCTGATAAGTCAAAAGCAATAGTATCTCGTATACGTAAATCGCGCTGAATTTGACACGCTGAACTAGGAAATGCATGACTAGAAGATGTAGTTGCAACAATAATAATACCTACTTTATCAGCATGCACGCAAGACATATCTAAAGCTCGTTTAGCAGCAAAATAACCCATTCTAGCAACAGTTTCATCAGAACTAGAAATGCGCCGTTCTTGAATACCAGTACGGGCAACAATCCATTCATGCGATGTATTTACCATTTTTTCCAAAACAACGTTAGATCTAATGCGTTGAGGCAAATAACTCCCTGTTCCAAGAATTCTAGTAAACATGTATATTTAATTATTATTTTTAGATAACACTGCGCTTAATCGATTAGAAATTTTTTCTGGAATTTTTCGTTCTACGGCATGAATTGCTTGTGTAATCGCGGAAATAAACGCGCGTTGATTGGCTGCTCCATGGCTTTTTATCACTGTACCTCTTAAACCTACTAAATGAGCGCCATTATACCAATCAGGATTAAATTGATTAAGTTGATTAAATAAATACTTACTTACCCAAAAATTAATGCTTTTCATAAACCAACTTAGGTGATTTTTTTTTCTTGACCCTGATGATTGCAATGTTGATAAAATAACTCTTATGACTCCTTCCATAGTCTTTAAAGTAATATTACCAATAAATCCATCACAAACTAAAACATCTGTTTTTCCCATTAATAAATCATTTGCCTCGATATAACCAACATAATGTATTGATGAAACGGTATGCAATATCTCTGAAGCGTGACGAATATTATCTAAGCCTTTAGTTTCTTCTGATCCAATATTTAATAAGGCTACTCTTGGATTACTAATACCTAAAATTTGTTCTGATAATACCGAACCCATAATTGCAAACTGCACTAACATTGCGCCATCACATGATATATTAGCACCTAAATCTAAAATAACAGTTTTTCCTTGTTTTTGATGCGGCAGCAACGTTGTTAAAGCCGGGCGTTCAATACCATTTAAAGACTTAAGTACTAACTTCGATAAACCCATAAGGGCGCCTGTATTTCCTGCGCTAACACAAGCCTGAGCACGACCTACTTTGATAAGCTCTAAAGCTATACGCATCGAAGTATCCTTGCTCACTCTGATAGCCTGAGCAATCCTAATATCTCCACCAATTACCGATTTTGCTGGAATAACAGTTAACCTATCAAGACTTATAGATCGTGATACCGATAAGATAGGTAAAATTTCATCAGGATTCCCAACAAGCAACAATTTGAGCCGTGGATATAAAGACAACGCTTGTAAGGAAGCAGGTACCGTCATAACAGGTCCAAAATCACCACCCATTGCATCTAATGCAATAACTAAATGTTGCAATTGCATATCGTTTTTCAAAAATTATTTCTCAATCATTTTTCGTCCACGATAAAAACCATCAAAAGTAAGACAATGACGTCGATGTACTTCTCCTGATACCCGATCTATTGATATAGTAACCGAGCGCAATGCATGATGAGAACGACGCATTCCTCTTGTAGAACGAGTAGATTTATTTTGCTGTACAGCCATACTATACCTCCTGTTGATATATTTTTATATTATTGTCATCAAAGTAGTAGTAATCAGTTTAATGCTAATTAATCTTATTAAACAATTAAAATTCACGTTTGTTTAATTACATACAACATAGTTTTTCAAATTAATAATATTTTGTTTATTTTAGTTGAAAATATTATTCTTCTAAAAATATAGTAGATTAATTGTCTATCACTCTGCAAATATATTTTTTTATTTATTTAAACTCTTCTTTTACATTATCACAAAACGCTCTATAACTTTTGTTCAAAACAATAATAATCTTTATATCATCACTGTATTCATACATATGAATATATATTTTCAAATTACATATAATATCAATATCTTATATTAAGCTACCAATATTAGCATATTACTGTATTTTCACTGTCTTAATTTTATAAACTTATTGATTTTTCTTGACAAAAACACTATCTAAAAATCATCAAAAAAATCTTTTTAACATTACTTATTTTTATATCGCTTAATATAACACTAAACGATATGCTGAAAAATTCAACTAACTTAAATGTATACAATCTTCATCTCTTGCATTGTATATGTATATGCTGAATATTAAACTCTTACTTACAATAAACACTATTACACACATAAATACATGTACTACATAGTACATAAAAATAATTAATTAATTTTTACTATTGAAGATAAAATTACCTAAATGCTATAAAGCTAGTATTAAATTGATAGTATAATCGATTGTATAGTAAATTTAAAAATCCCACTATTTGAAATAGCATTCATTTTTAATAAAACAATAAAAAACACCAAAATTATTTTGAAAATAAAACTAAATATATCATATTTTCAACATAATATTAATTATTATAATTTTTATGATTTTATATTATCTATATTTTCTTACATTTTTTAATGAAAAACATAACTGTTGATAATTAAATCTCTTAAAAAAAATAAGCAATTGCGAAATGATTGGTCTAATGGTGCATATATATAGAAAATTTTTTTTGTGTTTGGATGTATCACACGTAACATAGAAGCGTGTAAAAATAATCTATTACATCCAAATTGTTGAAATCGAGTATTAGATTTATAATCTCCATATATATTATCCCCCACAATAGGATGACCGACGTGTTGAGTATGCGCTCTGATCTGATGTGTACGTCCAGTGATCGGCTTAATTATCAGTAAAGTTGCTACACTAGCAAAATGTTCTTTAATTCGAAAATAAGTCTTAGAAAATTTTCCCTTTTCCGAATCTATGTAAACAACCCTGTTATCATTAAATAAAATATTTTTTTTGCACAATGGTTCAGATACTATTTGTACAGTTTCATCCCATCTGCCATGCACCAAAGCTAAATATTCTTTTTTTATATTTTGTAGGCGTAACTGTTCATGTAAATACACTAAAGCAGTACGTTTTTTAGCCACTAACAATACACCAGAAGTTTCCCGATCTAAACGATGAACTAATTCTAGAAACTGTGCGTTAGGACGCAGCGCCCGTAATCCCTCAATAACACCAAATTTAATACCACTTCCTCCATGTACAGCAATACCAGTTGGTTTATTCAGCGCTAATAAATAATCATCTTCATAGATTATGATATTCTGTAAAAATGTAATTTCTTCCATATATTTCGTATTCAATCTATTTATTTTTATTCCTCTTACTGGAGGAATTCTTAACACATCTCCTATTTTCAATTTATATTGAAATTTAATCCTTTTTTTATTAACACGTATGGCACCAGTGCGTATAATTCTATAAATCATAGATTTAGGCGCAACTTTTAAATAAGTATATAAAAAATTGTCAATCCTTTGACCGGAAGAATTTTCAGAAATCTTAATAAAATGTATATGAATATCATGTTCTTTCATAAGAAACCATAGTAATTACATAATTGTTTTAATATAATAACAAAGATAATAAAAAGGTCATAATTTTAGCAAATTCAACTAAACCAAATGATTAATGCTATACAATTGGTATGTTTGATGTTTTCTATTTAAAACTAGCAATTTTAAATTGAAAACATGTAATTTCATACTCATATATTTATATAAATTATTATGTTTTATCCGATATAAAGTATATATAATTATTAATTTATATAATTACAACAAAGTTTTATTTATAGCCAATATATTCTACAAATAAAAAATGATAAAAATCATTCAAGATAATGTTATGTAATACAATAGTCCATCGATAACTAATATTATTAGTATATCAATACGTAGTTATTAACAATTCCAGGGACCTTCTAAATAAAAAAATAATTATATATTTAGGCTGTAAATGCAAATCTATTAAATGTCAAATTACAAAAATACTGAAAATAATTAGATATCTAAATCAAAAATATCTACATTTCAATATGTTAAATGCTGAGTAAAAATTATAATGAAAAGAATGTTAATTAACGCTACTCAACTAGAAGAATTACGAGTAGCATTAGTAGATGGGCAACGATTATATGATCTAGATATTGAAACAATAGGTCATGAACAAAAAAAGTCAAATATTTATAAAGGCAAAATTATCCGAATTGAACCCAGTTTAGAAGCGGTATTCGTAGATTATGGAGTTGAACGACACGGGTTTCTTCCTATAAGAGAAATTTCACATGAATATTTTCTTGCATCATCATCTTGTTATAATAAATTTAATATTAAGGAAATTTTATGTGAAGGACAAGAACTAATTGTACAAATAGATAAAGAAGAAAGAGGAAACAAAGGCGCCGCATTAACTACTTTTATCAGTTTAGCAGGTAGCTACTTGGTACTTATGCCAAATAATCCAAAAGCTGGCGGTATCTCAAGACGCATCGAGGGCAACGATCGTATAGAATTAAAAGAAATTCTATCTACCTTAGAATTACCTGCAGGAATGAGCTTAATCGTCCGTACTGCTGGCGTAGGAAAATCCATCGAAGCATTAGAATGGGATCTCACTTCTCGTCTACAACATTGGCAATCTATCAAAAATACTGCAGAAAAACAACTCGCTCCTTTTTTAATTCATCAAGACAGCAATGTTATTGTACGTGCATTTCGCGATTATTTACGACCAGATATAGGAGAGATTCTGATTGATAATCCCAAAATTTTAAATTTAGCCAAAGAACATATAACTTCTTTAGGTCGTCCAGATTTTGCTAAAAAAATTAAACCATACAATGGAGATGTTCCTTTATTTAGCCACTATCAGATAGAATCTCAAATAGAGTCCGCATTTCAGAGAGAAGTACGATTACCATCTGGAGGATCCATTATTATCGACACTACCGAAGCTCTAACAGCAATCGATATTAATTCTGCACGCTCTACTAAAGGATTGGACATTGAAGATACAGCTTTTAATACCAATTTAGAAGCAACTGATGAAATAGCGCGCCAATTACGTCTTCGTGATGTAGGTGGATTAATTGTTATAGATTTTATAGATATGACTCCAATTCGGAATCAACGCGAAATTGAAAATAACTTAAAAACAGCAGTGTATCAAGATCGCGCTCGTATTCAGATGGGCCATATTTCTAAATTTGGTTTATTAGAATTATCTAGACAACGACTCAGTACATCTCTAGGAGAATTAAGTCATCATATTTGTCCGCGCTGTAATGGCACAGGAAGTATTCGTGACAATGAATCTCTTTCTTTATCTATTTTACGTTTAATTGAAGAAGAAGCATTAAAAGATAATACTCATGAAGTGCATGCTATTGTTCCAGTAGCTATCGCTTCATATTTGCTTAACGAAAAGCGCAAAGCTATTAGCGATATAGAACAACGACAAAAAGGAGTACGTACTATCATAGTGCCGTATGAACAAATGAAAACTCCAAATTACAAAGTACGCCGTATACGCAAAGGAGAAACCAACAATAAACCAAGCTACTTATTAGCAACAAATCAAAACCGAGAAACAATTCAATCATCAGGAGAAATAACTTATTCAAATTACACTAATACTTCAGAACAACTACAATCAACAACAACCATCTTATCAGATTTAATACATACCCTCGCTAACGTTTTATATCACTTAAATCGCAAATTTAAATATCAATCAAAGATAAAAATTTCATGGCTTGATAACATCACAAACTATTGGTTTAAAATTCTTAATTTTTACATTAACCATTATAAACACTTCAAACAAAAATTGTTAAAAATAACCAACATATACATTACCTGGATACATGCCAAAATTGTACACCAGCACAAATTGTCTCAACGAGAGAGTCATAATTTCAAGTCATATCAAAATTTTTGTTCAAAACATAACGGTGACGATATTAACAATCATATCCATAACATACACAATACAACTAATTTAAATAATCCTAAGATTGAAACAGGTTTTTTTAATAGAGATAATAATAAAACTACGTCTTTATCAAAATTTATTAAAAATGCTGACAAATCTACATTTAATCCCTATAATACGAACCATACACAGTCTTTTGAAAAAAGAACAAAAAAAAATCTATGCAACAACAAAGATATAAAAAAGACATCAATACAATGCTAAATTCAAGTATCCCCACAAAACACGTTACTCAAAATCTTGGATATGGTCTAACACTTACTTATCTAAGCACACCTTGTATGCAAAATCAAATAAAGAATCAGTAATACCTATGAATATCAATCCTTATAGAGCGCATAATAAATCAGATTATCACTTTTTTGAAAAACAAACTACCGTCCTTACTGAAGTGGGCTCTAATGTTATTAATAATTTTAAAAATATTAACGGCTCTAATTATTAGCAATAAAATTGTATACATATTTCCAAAAACATTAGCAATGCTATTGCAAATTATCCACGTTTTGATAATAATGCTATTAAACATAACAACAGTATATGTTCAGAAGATACCAATAGTGATCGTACATAACTCATACACCATTTAATCCGATTTTCTTCTCATTTTCGTATAAGTTCTAAATACCGATCGCAACAACAGCGGCAAAAATTACCCTAAAGAAAATATAATAATATTTATTAGGTACATGTAATATAACGTCTGAAATCACTTTCAACATTCATCACATATAGGCGACTTTCACGCATCCGTATATAATTGAAAACAAAAAATCAGTTCTTTGATCTTTAATAAAATAAACTTATAATACATATTTATGATTAAGTTTTGTTGTCCCTAAAACAATATAATCTTCACAAATGCGTTTTGTATATAAATGGACCTATGCTCTATTTTGATGTTTTATTAACTGAAAAATTATATAAATGACTCAAAATGTGGTACACTTAATGTATATATATACAATATTATGAAAATAGGTTCCTAAAATACTGTAGTGGTTGCAATTTATCTGTAAATGTAAATATACGTTGATACACTTTTATATATCATTTTATATAATATAAATTACACATGAAGAAACTTCCAGTGTTTAATTACTCTTTTTTATATCCACGATTTTGGTTAATCTGGTTAGGTATAGGGGTATTGTATATTTTAGTTTTACTTCCTTATCCCATCATACACTATCTTGGCATTAGAATCGGTCGCGCTGCAAAATATTTTATGCTAAACCGAATGCGTATTATTCGCAGAAATTTAGAACTCTGTTTCCCTAATTTACCAAATCAAGAACAACAAGATTTGTTCAACAAAAATTGTGAATCAATAGGTATGGGAATATTTGAAACTGGCATGGCTTGGTTTTGGTCAGAACATAGAATTAAACGGTGGTTTACAATTAATGGATTAAAAAATATAACCCAAGCACAAAAAAAGAATAAAGGCATATTGCTGATTGGAATGCATTTTTTTACTTTAGAATTAGGTGCTCGAATTTTAGGGATGCTAAATCCAGGTATTGGCGTCTATCGTCCTAACAACAATCCATTATTAGACTGGTTACAAACTAAGGGGCGACTGAGATCTAACAAAACAATGTTAAATCGTGCTAATATCAAAGGAATGATTAAAGCTTTACAACAAGGTGAAATTGTCTGGTACGCACCAGATCATGATTATGGGTACAAGAACAGTGTATTTGTTCCTTTATTCGCAGTATCGAACGCAGCAAGCACCATAGGCACCTACATACTCACAAAAATCGCTAACCCTGCGATTGTTCCTTTTGTAGCACGCAGGTTACCCAATGTTCTTGGATATGAGTTACTAATTTTACCAAACAAACAAGATGAAATACCATTAGAAACAAATATCGATATGATAAAACATATCAATAAAGTGATCGAACAAGTAATCCTACTAGCTCCTGATCAATATATGTGGTTACATCGTCGATTTAAAACCCGTCCTCCCGGAGAATCTTCTTTATATTAATCCAAAACAAACAAAACCATCTATATAAGACAATTAGATAAAAAAAATTACTGGTCTTCAACATCAATCAGCATTAAAAAGACATATAACTAAAATTTATTATATAATTCATTTATCTCATTTTACAATTATATATGCATAATAAACTTACAAAAATAAATAGATAGTGATATCACAAAGATTTCATAACATGCAATCGTATCGAGAAAAACAAAAATAATACAGATATATATTATAAACTACATATTGAAATAACATATTGTTTTTAAAAATCTCCTATACCAATCTAAAAATTATTTTAAAATTAGTCAAAATAAATTATTTTATGTTATCGTAACGTTGTTATACTCTTAAAATATAACAATTAGATTATATTGATTTGTTATAAGTGAAAATTAAACATTCTGAAAATGTTTTAAATACCTTTTAAAATGCTACTAACCACATATAAAAAATAATAAAAACAAAAATTTTTTAAATAATGAAAACACTATGAATATAAAAATATATATTTATAATATAATGTGTATTGTTGTAGGTTCATATCATTATTTTTCTTTTGCTACTATTTATACATTACCTAATAACAATAATAGATTAATAGGAGAAAACATAGAGATAGTCACACCTGTAAATAATACACACTCTCTTGAATATTTTTCTGAAAAATTTAAAGTTGGAATTAGCAATATGTTAGAGGCTAATCCCGATATTGATGTATATCTTCCAAATTCAGAAAAAAGACTTTTAATTCCACATCAATTAATTCTACCAAATACAATTCATTCAGGTATTGTAATTAACACTGCTGAAATGCGATTATATTATTATCCTAAAAAAAACAATACCGTCATTGTATTACCAATAGCTATCGGAACAGTTAAAAATGCAACACCATCTCATTGGGTCACTTCAATAAAACATAAAAAAAAACCCCATTTGGATCCCTACCAAAAGTATGCGTGATGAATACCTTAAACAAGGAAAATTCCTTCCCACAATATTTCCAGCAGGACCTAATAATCCGATGGGACTGTATGCTTTATACTTAGAAAAAAATTATGCGATCCATGGAACTAATTGTAACTTTGGCATCGGTCTTAGAATAACTCGTGGTTGTATCAGATTACGCCCTCAGGATATTGAATATCTTTTTCATACTGTCCCCGTCGGTACTAGAGTGCAATTTATAAATGAACCTATAAAAACTACTGTTGAAACAAATGGAATGCGATATTTAGAAATCCATAATCCATTATCTTGTAGCACAGAAGAAATCCAATCAGACGCATCAGTAATAGCACATCTGAAAGAACAAGTACAATCTATATTAAAAGACGATTGTGATATAGATCATCAAATAATTAATAAAGCATTACAAGATCGTTCTGGTATACCAATCAACATTACACATAACGCATTAAAAAATTAAAAGTAAACAACTATTACCTTAACATCTATACTGCATTAGATAGATATTGAAACTCACCAACACACTTACAACGAACACCCGGTCATTTTTTTTAAATAAAAACAGTGATTATTAATAATATCTCAAAAATTTTATCAAACTATTTCAAACTACCCGGGACGAGATTTGAACTCGTACAGCCAAAGCCGAGGGATTTTAAGTCCCTTGTGTCTACCAATTCCACCACCCGGGCTGTTCATATAATACTACAAGACGCGTCTCGGAATTGAACCGAGCTATACGGATTTGCAATCCGCTGCATAACCACTCTGCCAACGCGCCTCATAAACAATATCAACCAAATATATAATATTTAATACACAACTAAATCAACATAACTACATTTTTAATTATATATCCTATAATGATAATTTCAATTATCATTGACTAACTTAACAATATCAAGATTTTTAACATAATAGATCTAAAGTAACCCAAACTATTTCTTTATTTTTTAAAAATGAAATATAGCTTTCCATTATCTGATAAGTATCAGAGCCAATATTACCATCATTAAACGAAGATAATTTATTACTTTTAAAAATTGTAATTTTTATCTTAACTCAACACGTTTATTAATGTGGGATACACACTTACGCATTAACCATCACATAACACCTATATATGAACATACAGTTCTGTTATATATTTATTATTTAACAGATTTGCATGTATGTACACAGATGCACGCATCTAATTGCGTGTTGATAAATGTTATAATTATATAAAATCAATAATTAAACAGATCATAACGCACAGTATATAAATAAAGACACATAGACCAAAACGTTAGTAAAACCGAGATATATAATGCAATAACACCTACCATTATTATCCATTCATCAGGGCTCCATAACAATGCGGTTAACGATAACATTTGTACAAATGTTTTAATCTTACTAACCCAAGACACCCCGATGCTATTGCGACTACCAATTTTAGCTATCCATTCACGTAACGCTAATATAATCACTTCACGAACAATCATGCTAGACGCTGGTAATGTGATCCACCACACATGAAAATGATCAGCTATTAAAATAAGAGCAGCAACTATCATCACTTTATCCGCTACCGGATCTAAAAATTTACCAAAACTAGTAGTTTGTTTCCAACGACGCGCTAAAAATCCATCGAACCAATCTGTAATAGCCGCCATAAAAAATATCACAGTACACACCATTGGCGCCCAATTTATAGGTAGATAAAACACCACTATAAAAAATGGTACCATTATAACACGAAATAAGGTAAGATATGTTGGTATATTAATAAGATCCATAATAACAAAAAATTAATCTAACACAGCTATAATAGTACACCTATGAAATATCATAAGTTCAGGATCAGATATTAGATTAATTACTCATTTAATTTACAATTAATGTTCTTATAACATAAGACTATGATGTATTTAAGTTATTTAAACTCACTACATTATTGTACATTTTATGTTATAAATATTTACAGCATACATAACTATCAATTATTTTGATAATTATGTTGTAACAGAAATAAAATAAAACTGTTAAATTATAATAATTATCGACATAAATATAATATCTGAAATAAGCTATTATAAACATATACATATATAAATTAAATTGCCTTTATAACCGAATCAATAATTCATATGTATATAAATTATTGTAGTAATAAACAATAAATAGTCAAAAATGCAGTTTTAATACTAATATGTTAATATTTCTTAAAAACGTAATTGGGTCGTTAGCTCAATATGGCAGAGCAGTTGACTCTTAATCAATTGGTTGTAGGTTCAAATCCTACACGACCCAATCAATTAACACTTCATTAATTACTAAAAATTTTTAATAGTTCAATCTTAGTTAAATCTTTTAAAATTTTAAAATAAACTTATCTCTATCAAATAACTGATATAATATTCGTATATTATATATAATACCTCTTCATACATATTTTTGAAAATGGTATAAAATAAAATTAACTATGCATTAGTTACTATCACATGCCCAATTTAAAAAATATATTCTTATGTACAATTCGAAAAAAAACGATAAAAATATCAGTTTTATTATACGTCTCATTATACTTAACCAATACACAAAAAGCGTTCATCATACTTAATCATTATAATTGATGATCAAAAAATTTCGGAGGAGTAGAGATTCGAACTCTAGAATGTTTTTCATTACCGATTTTCAAGACCGGCGCCTTCAACCACTCGGCCACTCCTCCAAAACATTTCAAATAACAAAATTAATTTTTTCATTTTAATATATACAAAACGTATATAATTATATATACATCAAAAACTAACATTAAAAATTGTTCATCTCATACTTAATTTTCCATGAAATGCAAAAATAATCCTATAGATAAAAGCTGTATTTAGTTTTGTACCCTCTGTATGATAAGTATAGCATATACTTATCATACAGAGGGTACAAAACATATTCAATAATAAACTTTTACATAAATTTACCATTATCTAGAGAACAGATGCTTATACTTGATATACATAATTACTTAAACGTAGACATTACTTGTATTCTCTATACATTGTTATCAAATAATAATAATCATTATTATGATAAAACCATAAAACATTAAGGATCAAATCATGACATACAATCAAATAAACGTTAATATTGATGCGCAAGGGTATTTAATTCATATTAACGATTGGAATGAAGAAATTGCAGTTAATATCGCTAAATTAGAAGGTATTACTCTGAATAAAATACATTGGGAAATCATATATTTTGTACGAAAATTTTATATGGAATTTAATGCACTACCAAAAATTAGAATATTAATTAATGCTATAGCACTGAAACATGGAAAAGAAAAAGGAAATAGTCAATATCTTGCTCGATTATTTCCAAAAGGATCTGTTGCTCAAAAAATCGCAAAAATTTCTGGCCTTCCTAAACCCATTAGATGTTTATAATATAGCAAAAACAATTTTTAAACTTATAATAAATTATTTTACTAAACATTTTTAATATTTAAATTAAAACCTTTTAAACGTATTTACATTAAAAAAATAATATTTTTTATATCAAATATACTTAATAATAATTTACCCTTGATTTTATCATCTTATCCCATACTTACTTTATTATTTTCAGTAAATAATATTTCTTAGGAGTTTTTATGATAGCCAGCAAATTTGGAATAGGACAACAAGTACGACATAAACTATTGGGATACTTAGGAGTGATAATAGATATAGATCCAGAATATTCTCTTGCAAAACCTACATTAGATGAAATTACAAAAAACGACGCTCTACGAAAATCCCCATGGTATCATGTTGTGATGGAAGATGAGGAAGGAAAACCCATGCATACTTATTTAGCAGAAGTACAATTAGGATATGAAAATATTCTAACCCATCCAGAACAAACCACTTTAGATGAACTTTCCGAATCCATTCGTTTACAACTCCAAACACCAAAATTAAGAAACTAATATTCATATCACAAAACTTATACAGAAAATATTATTATATATAATAGTCCATATCATTTTGTGGGCTATACTCACCACTTATAAGTGGTTATATTTTTTTAAAAAAATATAACCACTTATTCAACAACCTTCAGAATTTTTAGGAACGTCTGTTTATTTGATAGCACACCTAATAAATATACGACGATAATCATCTATAATACTTATTTATATACGATCAAATATGCTTAACTCTATAATATACTGACCTGGCTCATGCTGCAAATATATTACTTAATGGCTCAGTTCTACATTGCGCTATGTATCATACAAATACAATGTTGATCAACATCATTTGATGTTACCTACGCTCATAAATAATACTGGATATAAAGCTATTTTTTTATAAACATTATTTTTTGCACGTAATACATTAATTATTTTTACATAAATATATTTTATATAAACATATATATTTATAAAATTATTATACTGTCAAAGTATGTTTAATACCACAAATAAAATTTGTTATACAGATAAATAATACAATCAAACACAATCACGCATATTTAAACAAATTGACATTTATACAATAAATAATGATATTTTCATAATAAAACAAACACAACAAAATAATACATAAATATTTATATACAATTTAAGTTACATTAAAAAAAATAATAACTCAACTTTTTTGTTAAAGTAAAAAACTTTTTCATCTAATAAAATAACTACGTATATAACGCAACAATCATTTTACATCATGTACATATATAAAATATGATCGCATTTAATAGTCATTAAATTTATCATATTAACATAAGCCAATATAATCATAGGATGAGATACGTTATGCTCAATAGACGTGAATGTTATACAAAAGAAGATCTATTAGCTTCTAGTAGAGGTGAACTGTTTGGAAAAAACGGACCTACACTTCCAGCTCCTAATATGCTTATGATAGACCGAGTAATAAAAATGACTAAAAATGGGGGAAATTATAATAAAGGATTCATAGAAGCAGAATTAGATATCCGATCAGATATGTGGTTTTTTAATTGTCATTTTATAAAAGACCCGGTTATGCCAGGATGTTTAGGATTAGATGCTATGTGGCAACTGGTAGGATTTTACCTGGGTTGGATCGGAGGAAAAGGAAAAGGACGCGCTTTAGGAGTAAAAGAAGTTAAATTTACTGGTCAAATTTTACCAACATCTAAAAAAGTTACTTATTTTATTCATTTTAGGAGAATTATTAACAGAAAGCTAACCATGGGTATGGCTGACGGAGAAGTTCTATGCGATGGAAAAATAATTTACACTGCGGCTGATTTAAAAGTTGGATTATTTAAAAATACTACGGTATTCTAAAATAATTAGATCAAATATTTTTTCGTGTTAACTGCCAACTTTTAAATTATATACATATCATATTTTATGATTAAATATTGCATTCTAATTGTAATAACCATCTAAATCTGAATTACAGATATATTCAAATAAATAAAATTATAAATTGTGCATCGTATAACTATATTCATTCGAATACAATCGTTAATATATCATGTTTACATTTAAAATATCACCAAAATAGAATATTATGGGTTTAAAAAATTAGGGGGCTATAATATGGATGTAGTATCAGTAGCGGATATATTATGTGGTTGTGTATCAAAGAATACTGAAATTATCGTACAAGGGTGGATTCGCACCCGACGCGATTCTAAAGCTAAAATTTCCTTCCTTGATCTATATGATGGGTCTTGTATAGCTCCGTTACAAATAATTGCATGTAATAATTTACATAATTATAAAAACGAAATATTACGCTTAACTAGTGGTTGTTCAGTTGTAATTGTAGGAATAGTAACCAAATCTATCGGCATGAAACAAAACGTTGAGGTAATCGCAAAAAATATTAAAATATTAGGATGGATAGAAGATCCTAGCACTTACCCGATACCTGCTAAAAAACACACCATGGAATATCTTCGTGAAGTTTCTCATTTGCGACCACGCACTAATATAATTGGCGCTGTTGCTCGTATTAGACATACGTTATCACAAGCTATTCATAGTTTTATGCACAAGCAAGGATTTATATGGATCCCTACTCCTATAATTACCGCATATGATACTGAAGGAAGCAGCAAAATGTTTCATGTGTCTACTTCAGAAAATCAACATATTTTAGATAACCCAAAAGCAAAATTGAACCATCTTCATCATAATGATGCCCATGATTTTTTTGGGAAAAAAGCTTTTTTAACAGTATCTGGTCAATTAAACGCAGAAGCTTATGCTTGCGCGTTGTCAAAAGTGTATACTTTTGGTCCAACTTTTAGAGCAGAATATTCTAATACTAGTCGTCATTTAGCTGAATTCTGGATGATTGAACCAGAAGCAGCATTTATGACTTTAGATAATATTATTGATTTAGCAGAATCTTTACTGAAAAATATCATCAGAACGCTCCTTAAGGAGCGTTCTGATGATATAAAATATTTTGTTAATAAAACAACAAACAAAAATATTCTCATTCGCCTAGAAAACTTCTCTAACATTAAATTTAATCATATTGAATATACCGAAGCGATAAAATTATTAAAAATATGCAATAAAAAATTCAATAACCCAATACATTGGGGAACAGATTTGTTTTCTGAACATGAAAAATACTTATCAGAAGAATATTTTAAATCCCCTGTAATAATAAAAAATTATCCAAAACACATCAAAGCTTTTTACATGCGTTTAAACGATGATAATCACACTGTAGCATCTATGGATATTTTAGTACCTGGAATTGGTGAAATAATTGGAGGTTCACAGCGAGAAGAAAGACTGTCAAAATTAGATCAAAGATTACAAGAAAATAATCTAACACAAGAAAATTATTGGTGGTATCGTGATCTGAGACGTTATGGGACAGTTCCTCATTCAGGTTTTGGATTAGGTTTTGAAAGACTCATGATGTATGTAACAGGAATAAAAAATATTAGAGATGTAATGCCTTTTCCTAGGGTCTCAAAAAATATTAATTTTTAATAACATTAATGCAAATATAAATGTATATAAATAAAATCAATATAATTGCGATACCAAAAATAATCTATTCATATCTAAATTAAAAATTTTAATATAAATAGTTGGCAAAAAATAATACTTTTGATATAAATAAAAGATTCTGCATATTATAACCAATACGGACGTATGTTATGTTTGAATCTATTAGAATGGCACCTGCTGATCCCATCCTTGGTTTATCAGAAATTTATGAGACTGATGAACGAAAAAATAAAATTAATCTCGGAATAGGTGTATATATCGATAAAACGAAAAATACTCCTGTCTTAACCAGCGTCAAACAAGCTGAAGAATGGCTGTTAAAACATGAAACCAGTAAAAATTATCTTAACATAGAGGGTATGTCTTCCTTTAATACTGCTACCCAGCATTTATTATTTGGGCCAGATGATGATTCCATTATTCCAAAAAAACACATGCGAACCGTCCAAGCTCCCGGAGGCACTGGCGCATTACGTATTGCAGCTGAATTCATAATACAAAATACTAAGTCTAAACGAATATGGATTAGTGCTCCTAGCTGGATAAATCATAGAAATATTTTTTTAGCTGCAGGACTAGAAATATATACTTATCCTTATTATAATAATATAACCCATTCACTAAATTTTGACGAATTATATTCAAGTTTAAAAAACGTTAAACCTAATGATGTCGTGTTATTCCATTGTTGTTGCCATAATCCTACTGGCATTGATCCTAATACTGAACAATGGAATATTCTATCGGAATTATCAGAAAAAAAACAATGGTTACCTTTGTTTGATCTAGCTTATCAAGGATTTTCTCGGGGGTTAAGCGAAGATCTTGAAGGATTATATATTTTCTGCAAAAAAAATTCAGAATTGATAGTATGCAATTCTTATTCAAAAAACTTTGGATTATACAACGAACGGATAGGAGCATGCACTGTAATCACCAATAATAATGATGATGCGGAACGAGCATTAAGTCAATTACGTGTTATTATTCGTAGTAATTACTCCAACCCGCCAGCTCATGGCGCATCTATTGTTTCCCTAATATTGAACAACAAAATTTTGCGATCTGTATGGAAAACAGAACTAAGAAATATGAAAGATAATATTAATCATATGAGGAAATTATTTGCAAATACTTTGCGTACTAATAGTAAAAATACAGATTTCAGTTTTATTGAAAAACAATGCGGCATGTTTGCTTTTATGGGATTAAACGAAAATCAGGTAATTAAATTAAGAGAGCAATTTGGTGTTTACCTAGTAGGCGCTGGTAGAATTAATTTAGCTGGATTATCAAATGATAATATCGAATATGTAAGTAAAGCTATAATTAAAACTTTAGGAGATCGAGAATAGTTCTAAAAACCAGATGATTAATATCACATATAATTTAACCAAAATTTTTAGAGAGACATAATCAAACATTAAATAATATTATTAGAACAATACAACTTAGATCATATGATCTAAGTTGTATTGTTCTTCCTTCCAGGTTTAATAAACTTAACTTTTAATAAAAAAGTCTAACATCGAAAATTAAAAAATAATACTAAAAACACGTACTGTATCTTAATCAAATACAGTGCAGTGATTCTAATGGATTAATCACAAATTATATAACATATATGTTATATATACGCTCATTACCAATCGTTGATATTTTACCATGACCAGGTAAAAAATGAACATCATCTCCTAACGGAAACAGTTTAGTCTTAATAGAATGAATTAATGCTGTAATGCTTCCTCCCGGTAGATCTGTTCGACCAATACTATTTTTGAACAACACATCCCCCATCACTATAAATTTTCTCACTTTATTCCAACCCACTACATGCCCCGGGGAATGCCCTGGGCAATGTAATATATTGAAAATTTCATGGCCCACTTGCACTGTATCCCCCTCGTTTAGCCAAACATCTGGAATAACTGCAGTAGCACTACTACTAGGAATATCTATCCCTAACATGCTACATTGAATAGCTAAATTATCTAGCAATGATCGATCGGCTTTATTTGGTCCTATTATTGGAATTCTATAATATTGCTTTAATTCCATTGCGCTACCAACATGATCAAAATGACCATGAGTTAATAAAATTTTATTTAGTTGGACTCCTAATTTATCTATTGTTGATCGTAATTTATCACTTTCTCCTCCAGGATCTACTAACATTGCTTCATGTGTTATTTCACACCAAATTATTGAACAATTTTGATAAAAAGGAGTAACCGGTATGATATGGTATCGCATATTTTATTATCATCAATGTTTATTCATAAAGTTATGAAAAGAGTTAAATATTTCTAATATTATTCCTCAGAACCTAAATACATAATTTAATCATATCGTTGATATAACTATAGTGTTTTAAAAACTTAATATTAATTGTACAACAAGAAGTAATTATAAATAAATCATATTCATCATAATTTAGAATTTTTTAAAACCACACAAACAACCTTAAAATACACTTTGCAAATACATAATTATTTATAACGCTTCAAATATCGAAATATAATAACTACATCTTATATTACTCATTATACTAGTCATAATACATCATCTATATTAGCAGTAATATTAAATCCTCCATCAACATAAATTGTCTCTCCGGTAATTCCAGATGATAAATCAGAACATAAAAATGCAGCGACATTCCCAATTTCTGCAGTAGAAATATTACGACGCAGCGGTGATTGTCTTTGATAATGCAACAACATTTTTTTAAAATTTTTAATCCCAGAAGACGCCAAGGTACGAACAGGGCCACAAGAAATTGCATTAACACGAATCCCTTCTGGCCCCATGGCATTAGCCATATAACGAGTATTAGCTTCCAATGAAGCTTTAGCTAATCCCATTACATTATAATAAGGCACAGCACGCAGAGCACCTAAATACGTTAATGTAACTAAAGATGCATTATTATTGAGCATATTTCTACAGGCTTTAGCTATTCCTACAAAGCTATAAGAACTAATAACATGAGATAATTGGAACCCTTCACGGGTAACAGTATCTACATAATCACCTGTTAACTGATCAGTAGGAGCAAATGCTATTGCATGAACAAATCCATCAAAATTTAACCACCTTTTTCTCAATTCAACAAATAATTGACCTATGCAAGAATCTTCAGATACATCACATGGCAATGTGATCTCAGAGTCAAAATCTTTAGATAAATTTTGTACTCTTAATTTCAATTTATCTGTATGGTAGGTAAAAGCTAATTCGGCGCCTTCTCTATATAGAGCCTGAGCTACACCATAAGCTATAGATCGATTATTAATCATGCCGGTAACTAAAATTCGCTTATTACTAAGCAATGCCATCCTTGTATCTCTCCAAAACATAATGTTGATTATAAACAACTTTACACATCAATCGTTTCAAAATCAGCTATAATAGTTATTATTATATTTTCATAAATCTTATTCATTATTGAATGATGACAGCACCTATACTTTATATAAAGTATAAATATAAGTGAATTTTAAAAAAATAATTTTTTTATAGTTTATAAAAAATTACCACTGCCATTATTGTAATATCCCAAATTGTAATTTTCATTGTATATTGCAATCTACAATTATGATATCGTATCATACCAATAGCAATTAAAATATCTCATAAATTATCACATTATAATCATCTAAATTCTACTTTACAATAAATGATGATTATCATGAAGTATCAAAATTTACTCATTACATCACGATACATATATCATACGCGATTCACTATCGACGAATCACCCCAATTTATAAAATATTTACTAAAACTTATGTTGATATAATAAAATTCATCAAAATATCAGTGCAAACAGTTAACATGAAAAAATTTTAAAAATACTTTATTTCTATTATTGATATATTTAACCTCAATTTAGTTTAATTAAATTATTAGTCCTTTTTAAATTAATTCTTAAATTTATATGATATCTTTATACATCTCTCACTGAAATAACTACATCTTTATACTATACTACACCGCACATGCACCAATTCATATATGTATTATATTGTATAGTACATCTATATCTATTAGTTATAGATGATAATTTTTCACAATCATTGTGTAATACTCAGTTTGAAACTGCCATATATCATTTTGATATATGGCAGTTCTTCTTTTATTCATCTCTAAACAAAATTAACAATAAATTATCTAAAATTAAACACATAATGTTGCTATTATTTTATTGTGCCGAACAAAAATATACATTTAATTTTTCTACTGAAATTGTTTTCAGCTTTTATATTATTACAGGTATAAATGTTAATTTATAAAATAAAAATAAATAAACACAGCAATAAAATCCATAACATTGAAATCAAAAAATTTTACAAATCAATCATTTTAATAACAAATAATATAAAAATCAATCAACACTGCTCTTTTTATATTAATTAGTATAGATAAATATAAAACACGTCCCGATTATTTTAATAATTAATTATTAAAATAATCGGTGCAACTAAATATCCATCCTTCATACAGACATCAGCTATAATTACCAATTACTGTGCTAGTTTTATATCAAAACAATATTAAAAATCATATAATACTTTACCTATCTATATACTATTTTCTCATTATAATCAAATATAATTAAATAAACAGAATGTTTATTCTCATTAATAATTATTAATTATAACTAAAAAATCAATACCAACTACCTGTATCATTCTTACAGGTTTCAAAAAAAATTTACCCTCAATCAATAATCTATAATAGATATTCATAAATTCTGTTAAGTATATTATACTATTAAAACTTTAAAAGTTATAAAAGATATTGATATTTAAAACTCGTATTGTACGAGTTTTAAATATCAAATTAATATCGCCTTTTATATATAGTTTTTAAATAAACTCACGAAACATAAAAACACCAATCAACATGATATGTATTGCATTGCAATACATATCATGTTGATTGAAATAAACTTTAATGATTATATACCATAATATATATATATATATATATATTGAATACTTTAATATTAATTAACAAAGTGATTACACCGCAAACACCATAACGCGAATATCATATGCATATAACACATTTCGTACTGCGATACGATTATCGAGAATCTATCAATTCTTTTGTAAAAATAGCGAGACATTCTTGATAACATCTTTAGAGAGGCAATAACATGCGACTTAGGCGTGTGGCAGAAGCAAGATTACCAACGTTTTGGGGTAATTTTTTGGTAGTAGGATTCGAGGAAAATTTCACTGGACATAATCATGTTGCATTGATATACGGAAATATCACTGGATCTGATCCAGTATTAACGCGCATACATTCTGAATGTTTAACAGGAGATGCTTTATTTAGCTCACGCTGTGATTGTGGATTTCAATTAAAAACAGCATTACATTGCATCACAGAAGAAAAACGCGGTATTTTAATTTATCATCGACAAGAAGGACGTAACATCGGGTTATTAAATAAAATTCGTGCTTATGCATTACAAGATACCGGAGCTGATACAGTAGAAGCAAACCAATGTTTAGGTTTTGCTCCCGATGAACGAGATTTCACTATTTGTGCGGATATTTTAAAATTACTATGTGTAAAAAAAATACGTATTTTAACTAATAATCCAAAAAAAGTAGAAATTTTAAATAAATCGTGTATTAATATCACAGAACGAGTACCGTTAATAGTAGGGAGAAACCCGGAAAACTCTAGATATTTAGACACCAAAGCATCTAAATTAGGACATTTATTTTATAACTGTAACAAAAAAAAATTATATGATATATAACTTTCCAAAAAAATTACACACACATTCTATTATATAAAATTTTTTTTTGATTATTGTTGTATACAAAAATAATAAAATGTTATACATATATATGTATAACATACCCCTACGTATTCATTATTTTGGTAAATACCAAATAACTATAAACATAACTTCCATATAAATACATGACTATCATCATATCAATAGTTGATCATAAAAAGACTATGCATACAATTTCTGATATTATTAAAATGCTAATTATAAAATATTTTTATATAAATTTTAAAAAAATAATAATTATCAATCCAAATCGATAATGAACATCTCATTACTTTGGCCAAAAATAATTAAAAAATAATAATTCATTATTTAAATATTCAATTTTATTTTTTTTAAGATATAACCTAATCCATTTAATATACATTAAATATCATCAAAAAAATTTTTTTTACAAGTTTTACAATTATTTAAAAAACATATTATTTATTATTTTTACAAACAAATTTCGACAATCTTAGTAATAACACTATACTTAACAAAAATCAATGAAAAAAATTTTTATGTATATTAATAATTGATCTCTGTAAATTTAATATATTTTACTATATACTAATTTTTGAAAATCTATACATAATCTAAAAATATAAATATATTTTTATAAAAATATATTTATTTCAACCTTAATAAAAGACTATTATCTTTAAAACCCATTAAAGATTTAGAATTAATATCATTAGATTTCATTTTTTTTAATCAAAAAAAGCAATTCTACTACAATATATTAATTAATGCACAATTGACCACATTAACCTAAAAAATCATATGTATATATATATGATATGGATCATCCTGCTTCTTATGATGTTTTACATACATAAAATTATTGTAATCATATACATAATTATATATATGTAATTATCAATTACCCATTATCATAAAAATAAATTTAACTCACTCCGTATCTACTATATACTAAAATTTTCGATAATTTTAAAAACCCGATTTAAAATATATTTAATTTAAAAATTACTATTTTTAATACAAAAATCAATTATCTAAATAAAAACAATGAAATTGTTTACAATTATTATAAAAAAATTCTTTTCTAGCTGCTTTTTTTTAAGGTTTAAAAATAATGATTAATTATTTAATAAAATATATTGTAAATATCTATGTTACATTTTCATTTATTTATATAAAAATATAAATAATATTTTATATATACAGTAAAACTATATTATTTCGATTCTAAAAATTCCTAATAATTTATTATTATTAATATTTTCGTTTATTAAAAATATATAATCGCAATTTATAAAAATTCTATAAACACATTTTTTTTAAATAACTAATTATCTTTATAATAATATACTTACTAATATTTTAGTATCGCAAAAATATATCAAACAAATTAATACTAACTGATAAATATCGCATTTTTATATAATGACAATTAGACTTTTAATACATTAACAGCTATTCTACACACACTTAATGCAACGTATCATTCATGCTAATTCACATTTTTTAAATTTTAATGATATACAATGTTTATATGCATAAATATAATTAAATCGACATATACAATACAACCATTACAAATGATATCACATTAAAGCTACATCACTGAACATAACTTCATCACTCAATTATCTATATGCATATGTAGAATACATTCATTTGAAATATACATATCTATTCAATACTACAGTTCTTGTCATAAACAAAATTTTTATATATATAGTTTAATATTATACAATAAACTGCTATTATCTAATTTTAATTTACTTTCCTACCCCGATAATGTTTACTTGTAAACAAAAATCATGAACTTAATTATTTTTTTTGTTGTATTCAATTGTATTCTGAATACAAATACAATTTGTATTCAGAATACAAACCATTACAGTATTATTAATAAAAATATTTTACAATTACAATATTCTAATAACCATATTCTATATAATATAAATAAATATATTATACCGTTCACGATTACACGCATCTATATTCAATCTATATTGAAATTAAATAAATTTAAAATATATCTATAATATGCTACTATTAATAATATTTAAAATAATCAATCAAAAATATTCATAATTTCTATAAATCACTACTCTACAGAATCAATTAAAGATTGAAGCACATTATTAATAATAATAAACTATATCTTAAGTATATCTTTAATATTTAAAAAAATAATTTTTAAAATACGGCAACAATTATTGTACTTCCAAAAACAATTAACTTTCCAAGTCATTTAAAAAACTTATGTACAAACAAACAATAAAATATAAAAAATAAATCATTTCATCTTTCTTATCATAACATAAATCGTATAAAAAACTATTTTTATATATCTAGTTCAAAAATTAACTATATAAATAGTTATCTATCTAGGAATTAATACATAATCCAAAACTTCAGATTACTACTTAAACAATCTAAAATTTTTTCATATACACCAACATAAAATAAAAAATAATAGTAATTAATTAAAATATTTTTATTACATGTTTAATTAATCATTTTTAAACTATTCTAGAATTAATTTAATATTGATTAACTTTAAACACATCTTTAACTAAAATAACAACATTAATAACATATTTAATATAATGTAATCTGAAATTATCAATTTCATTAATAAATCAACTAAACATAATAACAATCTATTACTTTATGATGCATAGATAATAAATCACATCACCATAAACATATTTTTTATATTTACTTCATATATTTATAACTTTATGAAGGTAAATTTATATAATTTTATTATAGTGGATTTTTGTAATAATACTTTTCACGTACCACTATTAAACAGTATAAAAATCAATAATATATATTATATGATTTTATATTTACCACAACAATTATGCTTTAGGTAAAACCATAGACAATAAGTTATTATTAAATAAAAATGTTTTTTACTATCTATACAATTAGAGCTATTTGACATTTTAAAAAAAAACTAGTATTACTAATATCATTGGTATTCATACATCTATACAAATAATACACAATCACATCTCAATAAAATTGAGTATTCTCTCGTTTAACCATTTCTAATAATTAAACGATTATTTAAAATGTTTAATAGCTTGAAAATATCCAATAAAACCATCAAATATCGATGAGATTTGTGAGTTAATAAATAACTAGGAAAAATTAAAATAATGGGATTTCAAAAAAATCAGATAGAATGTTTAAATATTCAAGTACGCTATCATTCTAATCCAACAGCAATTTTTAATCAATTATGTAATAAACGTGATTCAACATTGTTACTGGAATCAGCAGAAATTAATAAAAAACATAACATAGAAAGCATGATGATTATTGATAGTGCCTTACGTATTACCGCTTACGGCACAACCGTAATTGTACAAGCTTTAACTAAAAATGGTGCAAGTTTACTCCCAGTGCTAGAACATACGTTTCCTGTAACAGTACAAATTGATAAAACTTTTGACAAAATTAAATTTATATTTCCTACAACACAGACAATGATTGATGAAGATACTCGTTTGCGATCAATTTCAATATTTGATGGTTTACGCTCATTATTAAAAATAATACAAACCCCTAAAAATAGCCCCAAAGCTATATTTTTGGGGGGTTTATTTTCCTATGATTTAATATCTTGTTTTGAATATTTTCCGAAGTTAACCAATACTTATGAATGCCCGGACTACTGTTTCTATTTAGCTGAAACATTATTAGTTTTTGACCATCCAAAATATACTGCTTCGCTACAAAGCACTTTGTTTACTCCAAATGCCTTAGAAAAAGATCGATTAAAAACTAGAATGAATCAATTAAAAAATCAACTTAACCAAACACCTCAATCTATTCCTTATAAAAAAATACGCGATATGACTCTACACTGCGATCTAAATGATAAGCAATACGTACAGATTATACGTAAAATACAAAGAGCTATACGCCAAGGAGAAATTTTACAAGCTGTCCCTTCACGACGATTTTCACTGCCATGTCCTTCTCCATTAGCAGCATACCATGTATTAAAAACTAATAATCCTAGCCCCTACATGTTTTTTATGCAAGACACAACATTTACACTGTTCGGAGCTTCCCCAGAAAGTTCTCTAAAATATAATGCAGATACTCGACAAATTGAAATCTATCCCATCGCTGGTACACGAGCTAGAACTTACCATGCTGACGGATCATTAGATACAGATTCAGATAACCGCATAGAACTAGAAATGCGCCTTAATCATAAAGAATTATCAGAACATCTAATGTTAGTAGATTTAGCAAGAAATGATTTAGCGCGTGTCTGCAAAGCAGGTAGTCGTTATGTCGCTGATTTATTAAAAGTAGATAGATATTCTTTTGTTATGCATTTAGTATCCAGGGTAGTAGGAGAATTACGTCATGATCTTGATGCCCTACATGCCTATCGTGCGTGTATGAATATGGGTACATTAACTGGCGCTCCGAAAATGAGAGCTATGCAACTTATTTACGAAATAGAAGGTGCGCGGCGCAACACTTATGGAGGAGCTATTGGATATTTAACTGGCTCCGGGAATCTAGACACATGTATCATCATTCGATCGGCTTACGTCGCGAATCAAATGGCTACAGTACAAGCAGGAGCCGGTGTAGTAATAGATTCCATGCCTCAATCAGAAGCTGATGAAAGTCGCAATAAAGCGCGCGCCGTTTTACGCGCTATTGCGATAGCACATGGTTCTGAGGAGCTATTTTAATAATGGTTAACATAATATTATTAGATAACATTGATTCATTTACATATAATTTAGTAGATCAATTACGTAACAGCGGGCATCAAGTGCTGATATATACTAACCAGCTACCGATATCGATCATCATAAACACACTATCGAATATGATCGATCCCATTTTAATGTTATCGCCAGGCCCTGGATTCCCCAATACAGCTGGATGTATGACAAAATTAATAGCACAATTATACAGACAAATCCCAATTATTGGGATTTGTCTGGGGTACCAAGCCATTGTAGAATTTTATGGGGGACACATATCGCAATCAAAAAAAATTTTTCACGGCAAATCTTCTTTAATATACCACGACAATTTAGCTATGTTTTCTAACATACCCAACCCATTTTTAGTAGGACGATATCATTCCTTAATAGGCAGTTATATACCAAATAACTTAAAAGTTAATGCTTATTATAACAAACGCACAGCAATGGCAGTACGTAACGATTCTGATCGAATTTGCGGATTTCAATTTCATCCTGAATCTATCCTAACTACTCATGGAACACAACTCATCCAACAAACTATCACATGGGCAGCACACTTATATAAGGAAAAAAAATAACATGCAAGATATTCTCGATACTTTATATCAAGGCAAAAACCTTAATCAAAAACAAAGTAAAACATTATTATGCAATATAATAAAAAAAAAATTATCTTCTGTACAAATTGCATCGGCACTTATCAGTATGAAAATACGCGGAGAAACCTATGAAGAAATCATAGGAGCCGTAAATGTGTTATTGGCTCATGCTGAACCTTTTCCTCGTCCAAATAGTTTATTTTCAGACATTACAGGGACAGGAGGAGATAACAGTAACACTATTAATATTTCTACAATAAGCGCTATTGTCGCTGCAACTTGTGGCGCAAAAATTATTAAACACGGCAACTGCAGTATATCTAGTCTAATAGGATCAATGGATTTATTAAAAAATAATAATTTACATATAGATAACAGTGCACAACAAGCACGCAAAAAATTTGATGAATTAGGTATATGTTTTTTATATGCTCCGCAATACTATGCAGTATTACATCGTATAATGCCCATACGCAAGCAATTAAAAACCCCTACATTATTTAACATAGTAGGACCATTAATTAATCCATCTAAACCTCCATTAACTCTTATTGGTGTATACAAAAAAGAATTATTATCACCTATAATCCGAATATTAAAACTGCTCAAATATAATCGCGCAATAGTAGTACATTGCGGAGGAATAGATGAAGTGGGATTACACTCCCCTACTTATGTATCGGAATTACATAATAACAGCATAAATAATTATGTTTTAACAGCATCAGATTTTGGATTAAACTCTTACCCGATAAAAACACTATACTGTTATTCAAAAAAACAAGCTCACGAATGCATGATGAACATATTGCAAGGAACAGGAAAAGACGCCCATTCAGCTGTAATCGCAGCTAATGTAGCATTATTATTAAAATTGTTCGGACATAATAATCTACGTACTAGTGTACAATCAGCTTTAGAAACAATGCATCATGGTATGCCTTATAATAAATTGGTAGCTTTATCAGAAACCAGGACATAAAAACCATGCAATACACAATTCTTGATAAAATTTTATCATACAAAAAAATCTGGATAGCTGAACAAAAAAAACAACACCCGTTATATCTTTTAAAAACTAAAACACGAGTAAGCAATCGTAATTTTTATCACGCTGTATCTAAGAAAAAAAAACAAACAATATTTATACTAGAATGCAAAAGCGCATCTCCTTCTAAAGGTATTATCTGTGATAATTTCGATCCTATAAAAATAGCTCAGACCTATAAAAATTATTCCTCAGTTATTTCAGTATTAACTGATAATAAATATTTTCATGGAAATTTTAATATTCTATACCAAATAAGCAATATCGTAAAACAACCAATATTATGTAAAGACTTCTTTATTTCAGAATGGCAAATTTATTTTGCCCGTTTACACCAAGCTGATGCTATTTTACTAATGCTATCAATTTTAGACGATACATCTTATCAAAAATTAGTCAAAATAGCTCATACATTATGTATGGGTGTGCTAACAGAAATAGCAAACGAAAACGAATTAAACCGTGCGAAATATTTAGGAGCTCAAGTTATCGGTATAAACAATCGTAATCTACATGATCTGTCTATTGATTTAAATCGCACTATTACTCTCAGTAAACATATATCCCCTAAAATTACAATAATCAGCGAGTCCGGTATTAATAATTATTATCATATAAGAAAACTTAGACACTATGTCGATGGATTTTTAATAGGAACAACATTAATGTCTCAATCAAATCTTGATACAGCGATTAAAAAATTAATTTTAGGAGAAAATAAAATATGTGGTCTCACTCAAGTGAGAGATGCTTATATTGCATACAAATTAGGAGCAATATATGGAGGTTTAATTTTTGTTCCTACTTCACCGCGTCGCATAAATATCATAACCGCACAACATATCGTTTCTCATGTAAAACATTTAAGTTATGTTGGCGTATTTTGTAATGCTACAATTTCTCATATTGTTAATACGGCTAATATATTAAACCTATCAGCAGTTCAACTACATGGTACAGAAGATCAAGATTATATTAATATTTTACGCACACGATTACCGAACACATGTCGTATATGGAAAAGTATTAATATGAATCATAAACCACTACCAAAATGTAATATACTAAACGTAGACCTCTATTTGGTAGATAATGGAGAGGGAGGTAGTGGAAAAACTTTTGATTGGTCACTTCTTGCTAATATGCAATTAAATAAAATAATTTTAGCAGGAGGATTAACCGTAAATAATTGTAAGAAAGCAGCGCGTATAGGTTGTTTAGGTTTAGATTTTAACTCTGGAATTGAAATTAGACCAGGCATTAAAAATCATCAAAAAATTATTGAAATATTTCAATTACTTAGATCTTATTAAAAAATAAACATATTTTATAAAAATAAAAATAATTAATATGACAAAATTACAGTCCTATTTTGGCGAGTTTGGAGGTATGTATGTGCCACAAATTCTAATGCCAGCATTAACTCAATTAGAGGAAGCATTTATATCAGCTCAAAACGATCCTGTTTTCCAAAAAAAACTCAAAAATCTTTTAAAGCATTATGCTGGCCGACCTACCCCTTTAACATTGTGTAAAAATTTAACAAAAGGTACTCGTACTAAACTTTATTTGAAACGTGAAGACCTATTGCACGGAGGATCCCATAAAACCAATCAAGTATTAGGGCAGGCACTATTAGCAAAACGTATGTCTAAAAAAGAAATAATCGCTGAAACTGGGGCTGGACAACATGGGGTTGCTGTCTCCATTGCAGCCGCTCTGTTAGGATTAAAATGTCGTATTTATATGGGATCCAAAGATATAAAACGTCAAAAACTCAATGTTTTGAGAATGAAACTAATGGGCACACAAGTTATTCCAGTGCATCATGGATCTAAAACCTTAAAAGATGCTTGCAACGAAGCTATGCGAGAATGGTCTAAAACTTATGAACACACTCATTACATGCTTGGTACAGCCGCCGGACCTCATCCTTTTCCTACAATTGTTAAAGAATTTCAACGTGTTATTGGAACAGAAACATACAAACAAATACAAATATATGAACAACGTTTACCAGACATAATTATCGCTTGCGTAGGAGGAGGATCTAATGCTATTGGGATATTTTCAGATTTTATCGATATACCATCAGTACAGTTATGCGGGGTAGAAGCCGGGGGGTTAGGTGTTCATACTGAATATCATGGCTCTGCTCTACAACATGGAGAGATAGGAATTTATTTTGGGATGAAAACTTCAATCTTACAATCATCAGATGGACAAATAAAAAATTCCTATTCTATTTCTGCTGGTCTCGATTTCCCATCTGTCGGACCAGAACATGTTTATTTGAAAAACACTGGTCGAGTACAGTACGTATCTGTTAACGATGTAGAAGCCATAACAGCCTTTCAAGAACTATCTACATATGAAGGAATTATTCCAGCTCTAGAATCTGCACATGCTTTAGCTCATGCGCTTAAAATAATTCAAGAACAACCAAATAAAGCACAAATTTTAGTGGTAAATTTATCTGGCCGGGGAGATAAAGATATTTCTACAGTTTACCATGCATTACAGAAACAAAGAGATACATAAAATGGATCGTTATCAACAATTATTTACACATTTAAACCAAAAAAAAATAGGAGCATTCGTACCTTTTATCACTGTAGGGTATCCAAATCCCGTTTATTTTATGCATATCATAGACACGTTAATAGCCTCAGGTTCTGATGCATTAGAATTAGGCATACCATTTTCTGATCCTATATCAGATGGTCCTATAATACAAAAGAGTATGGAACAAGCCTTCAAATCAGGTATGAATTTTTCAAATTGCTTGATGATATTACACAATATTCGCAACAAATATCCAAATTTACCTATCGGGTTGCTAATCTATGCAAATTTAGTTTTTAAAAAAGGAATAAACAATTTCTATTCATGTTGCACAGAACTAGATATAGACTCCGTACTCGTTCCTGATCTTCCTATAGAAGAAAGTCTACCATTTTATAATACTGCTATACAACATAAAATAGCTCATATATTTATTTGCCCTCCTAATGCTACTAAAGAATTAATACATAATATCACTACTCAGGGACACGGATACATCTATTTATTATCCCGTCCTGGAGTTACAGGTATTGATATTAATAAAAAAACAATTAATCCAGCTGTATTACATAATTTAATTCAATGCATACAGAAACAAAACAAAACATTACCTATACTTCAAGGCTTTGGAATACATACACCGTTTCAAGCTCAAGAATCTGTTTTATTAGGCACTTCTGGGGTCATTTCCGGTTCTAAAATTGCACAGATTATTGAAGAAAATATATCTAACACAGAATTAGCACTGAAACAATTGGAAGAACTAGTACATATTATGAAAAGATCTATGTGTTTTAACGTAAATCAAAATCAATCATAATAATAATAATAAGCATGTTCAGTCCTTATTGAACATCAGGACCATATATTTATATATAGTATAATTAAAACTTGCCGTGCACTTTTTTACAAAAAACATTTAAATATGTTACAACAAAAATTGTATGTTAAATAACATATGTCATAAATAATTTTTGTACACAACAGAATAATACAGAAATATTCAGCTTATGATAAACTATCAGTGCTTCTAAAACATTAGAACATATCAATATCTTTAAAAAAAATAATGATGAATATTCACTATTTATAAATATTACATTATATACTATTAAAAAAAAATTAATATTTAATTACATTTCATAGATACAACTTTTTTTAAAAGTTATTTTCTTTATTTTAAAAAAATATTTTTTATAAAATTATAGCCATTATGATAATTAAACTATCTCAAGATGTATTATATTTTATTCACAATTATTACACTGATACCATAACCTTAATTTTGACTACAACATTCATTCAAACTGGCTTAGTTTATATTTTATTACTAAAAAAAAGAAGATCTTACATTTATGTATAATTTTATTGGTGTAATCTAATAGCAAATAATTAAAGATTTATCGATAGATCAACGGTATATTTTATTAAAATTATCTGATACTAATAGTATTTCTACACTCCTTGATAGTGCTTTCTGCCCGGAAATATACTAACCATGTTTGCATCTAGTATCTACTACTAGTAAAAATAACCAATATTTCAATATCAGCAACATTATTAAATTAGTAATACCAATGTTTTCAAAATTACTGTTACTAATTTTTACACTACATTATTTATACAATTAGATCTAATGATAGTAATTATTCCTGGTACTCTATTAGCTATCATTATCAGTTTAACTCCAATTATAATCATTACTGATAATATGTCTATTACAAACTCTATGTACCTTAGTATGACAATAAGTTATTGTAACATTTATTTAATTGAACCACTAATATTTTTATAGTTTCTAATAAAAAACTGTACCTATACTGATATAACTACACCATGTCCATTCTTAAGTCTCTATTACTAATATTTTAATAAATAATTTAAGCAATATTAATATATTATTTGTAATCATTGTAATTTACTTATATCGTTTATATGTCCTATTAGGACAGTATGGAATTATAAATTTTTTAAAAAACCTAATGTTTATATTTATATTTCAAACAGCTAATATAAATGTGAATATTTTTCATACATCAATACACAATCAATAATGATTCAATTTTATTAATTTTAATATAAAAGACCTATAATACACTTATACTTTTATACATGAGATAAATTAAAACCAAAGTTACATTCATATAAAAAATACATAAATCAATTTATTAAATAACTATGATACTATTAATTACGAAACATTTTTCCAGAATTCAAACAAAATTTAAAAGTAATAACCAAATTTTTTTCTGGTTTATTGTTCTCATATGCCCAACGACGCATAACTGATCTGATATTTTCCTCAAATATACCAGCAGGAACAGCTGATAATATAACTATATTATCAATTTTACCCTTAGTATTAACATCATATTGTACGGTAACTTTTCCTTCTATACCTAATACTTTCGCCCTATTAGGATATGCAGGATATATGCGGTTAATTATGCAAGCCGGCACGTAGGGCTTATCATGACACCTCTTAAATAAAGGTACGGAGTGTGTTGCAGATTCTGTAAAATTAACATTATTTTTTTTAACCAAAGGAAAAATTTTATCAGAATTTGATTTATTTTTAAAATAATCTAAATTTTTTTTTTCTGAACATACTGTAGATTGTAAATTTTGTTTTTTTTGAAATGTTTTTAATGTTTTCAACAACTGCTTTTTTTCTGATGATTCATAAAAAATCTGATTAGATTGCAGTAACGACAATGTAATTATTTTATATTTTTGCGCACAAATAGAAGACTGATTAATTAAATTATAAAAATGATGCAATAATGCATTCATCATAAATACGTGAATCACACATGATAAAAAAAAACAAAAATAAATTGACATATGCAGTTTCTTCCAAATACACTGGCATTTATGTACAATTGAGTTTTTCATTTTAAAAAAATATTTCATTATGAAATTGCATGTTTCATGCTTTTATAAAAAGAGTTATTTTATTACTCTCCTTAACGCTTTCATATACAATATAAAACTTTTTTATACACCTTAATTTTATATTTTATTGGATGTATTGAAAATATTAATACATTCAACACGCTATTTAAATTTATTTAATAAACTAATATCATTTATTCATGTAACTGTTCTATATAATTTCATACATAGATCAAAGACACAAAAGCATATGCTCATATAATATAAATAAAACATTTTTAAAATAATTTTTTCAATTAATTAAATAAATACATCGATTTTATCATCGATAAATATTAATCATTAAATCTAATTAAATAATAAAAAAATAAAAAATTTTAATTAAACACATACATTAAGTTTTTAGTTATCGCGCTATACACTCTTTAGCATGCACAACCGATTGTTTTCTGTTACACCACTACAATAACCCTAATTTCATAAAGAAATATATAAATTCATTTATTTAGTTAAAATGTAAGAAGTCTTTGCAATTAGCGTATACCATTTATAATTTATAAATATATAATGAAATTAATGTTATTAAACAATGATTAGCATTAACGAACATATTTACCGATTAATACCTAAACATTGTAAATATCTGTACCTTTTATGCGATTATAAAATATATCATGAAACAAATATTCAATAATAATCTATAGTCTTGATTAAAAATATTTCATAAACATCTGAATAGGACTTATTGTAATCATGATTGCGATTTATCCCATATTTAATTGTATTTTTTTATGCAGTTATTGGTTATTAATCGTGCTAGTTACATTTCGAGTTTTAATAAAACGTCGAGCGGTGCCTTCATCTATGGCATGGTTATTAGTAATTTATGTTTTACCGTTAATAGGTATAATTACATATCTATTATTTGGAGAATCTAATCTTGGTAAACAGCGATCTACTAGAAGTAAAATAGCATGGTCATCTATTATGCGTCGTATACAAATACTAAAAACTTACAAACATATATTTTCTACTGAACATAGCGTAATTGCCTCTTCATTATTTAAGCTTTGTGAACATCGTCAAGGAATAGGAGCTCTCAGAGGCAATCAAATACAGTTATTTAAAAAAACCAACGATACAATCGTATCATTAATTAAAGATATTGAATTAGCTCAACACAGTATTGATATGGTATTTTATATCTGGGAATCTGGGGGATTAATAGATCATGTTATAAAAAAATTAATTGTAGCTGCTAAAAAAGGCATCCGATGTCGCATTATATTAGATTCAGCTGGATGTACTAGTTTCTTTAGTAGTTCATGCCCTAATATAATGCGACAAGCTGGGGTTAGTATTGTGGAAGCGCTACATGTAAATCCATTGCGCGTCTTTCTGCGCCGCATGGATTTGCGGCAACACCGAAAAATGGTATTGATCGATGATCACGTTGCTTATACTGGTAGCATGAACATGGTAGATCCACAGTTATTTAAAAAAAACACAGGAATTGGGGAATGGATCGACATTATGGTACGTATAAACGGTCCTGCAGCCTCAGCCATGAGTATAATATTCTCTTCTGATTGGGAAATTGAAACAGGACAACATGTATTGTTCCCATTGTTACTAAATACTCACATAGTAACAGCTCATAAACTAACATCAACAGAGGGGCATACAATTCAAATTATTCCCTCTGGTCCAGGATGTCCAGAGGGAATAATTCATCAGGTATTATTAATATCTTTGTATGAGGCGCGTAAAAAAATTATCATCACTACTCCATACTTGGTTCCTAGCGATGATTTATTGCATGCTATTTGTACAGCAGCACAACGAGGGGTAGAAGTACATATCATCATTCCAAAAAATAATGACTCTATATTAGTAAACTGGGCTAGTAGAGCATTTTTTAGCGAATTATTGAAAGCAGGGGTTTTAATACATCAATTTCAAAATGGATTATTACACGTAAAAAGCGTATTAGTCGATCAGCAATTAAGTCTGATAGGAACTGTGAACTTAGATATACGCAGTTTGTGGTTAAACTTTGAAATTACCTTAGTGATTGATAGTAAAGATTTTAATAATGAGTTAGAAAAAACACAACAAAACTATATGGCTCATTCTAAGATAATCGATCCTAAAAAATGGGCTAATCGTCCTTATTGGGAACGCATTGTTGAACGTTTATTTTATTTCCTAAGTCCTTTATTATAAGAATTTTTTTGATTTTTTTAATTATATGATCTAAAATAGTTAGAGTAAATATGAAAATATGCACCACGGCCATTCAATGGAATGTTCTCAATTTCGATAAAAATCTACACAATCCCTTGATTATAATTCAATATACATGCTAATTAATCATTATTGATTAAAATAAATAATTAATTCAACGGTTGCGTCTAAGTTTATAATTATATTTTTGGAATATCTTACTATTATATATATGCAATGAATATATAACATATAAAATACGTATAAACTATATATTTTAATAAGTGATAGCATCACTAACTCAAATACATGTATATATATACAATCATAAAAATTGATAAAATAAAACCCTTTAAACTCACAATAATATCTATATGCATCAAAGCATTAATAACATTCTGTTATATAAAAAATCTATCTTATTCATATACACATAGAACCAATAGAATTTACATCTATTTTAAGAAACCCGTTGTATTAAAGATAATGGTGATTCTAATTGTTCTGCAAAATGTTTGCGGCACACTGAAACATAACGATTATTACCCCCAACTAATATTTGATTGCCATCTCGCACTACTAAACCTTGATCGTCAATTCTGAGAACTCTATTAGCTTTACGTCCACAATAACAAATAGTTTTCAATTCGATTAACTTATCCGCCCATGCTAATAGCCATAAACTTCCCGAAAATAAATCAGCTCTAAAATCAGTGCGTAATCCATAACACAATACCGGAATATTTAATACATCGACTATTTTGCTTAAATCAACTACTTGATCACGATTAAGAAAATGACACTCATCTACTAATACGCAATGTATTACATCCTTCTGACATATAGTAGTGATTTGATCAAAAAAATTAGTTTTAACATTAAATAATCTAGCAGAAGCAGTCAATCCAATACGAGATTTAATTTGTTCATATTTACTGTTTCGAGAATTCATTTTAGCAGTATATAACACAGTACGCATTCCTCGCTCCTGATAATTATAAGAAGATTGTAATAATGCAGTAGTTTTTCCTGCATTCATTGCAGAATAATAAAAATATAATTGCGCCATATAAATAACACCCTATCTAAGTCCACAGTATTTCTAGGTTTAACAAAACCATCATATAATTTAATTATAATAATTTTAAATTAAAAAATTATTTAATCTAAAAAAGATTAGAAAATATTTTCTATGTATAAGTAAATTTTTTATTTTTTTAAGATAACAATTTTACAATATCACATATTTATTTAAATAATATTCAATATTTTAAACTTAAAATAATGATTTAAGTGAATAAAACTCTCTATACTTCACACACCATTTATGTACCTTATAAAAATAATGAAACTAATAAAAAGTTATTATTTGTATTTTAAAAAATTTTAAGTAAAAAATTATCATAAATTAAATCAATAAAACTCAAACGACTAGATGATATTAAAATCTTATTATAAATAATACATAAGTCATTTAATTAAATTAATTCAATATTCTTAACGCAATCAAACAGTAACAATACTCACTGATATTTATGCAACTATATATATATAATTACCAATTAATACCAGATATAATAAGATTATTTATAAATTAAAACATCCTAGGTATTGCAGAAAATAAATTAGCGCTCTATCCTTGTAACAGATTTATTATTTATAATATTTGAGATTAAATCAATGAATGATGCACTAAAAATTCTTAATAACATACGTACTCTACGAGCGCAAGCTAGAGAATGCACCCTTGAAACTTTAGAAGAAATGTTAAAAAAATTAGAAATAATTGTAAATGAACGCCGAGAAGAGGATAATCAAGCTCAAGCTGAAATAGCAGAGCATTCCAAAAAATTACAACAATATCGTGATATGCTTATGGCTGATGGAATAGATCCTAATGAATTATTACAAAATGTCAGCACTAATACTAAATCACTTTATAAAAATAAACGGGCGATTCGCCCAGCGAAATATCAATATACTAATGAATACGGTGAAATTAAAACTTGGACAGGACAAGGCCGCACTCCCTCAATTATCAAAAAATCTATTGATGAAAAAAAGAAAACGCTAGAAGATTTCTTGTTGTAATGTGCAATATCATACATTCTATACGTTTCATGCAAACAGAGAGCCCTTAACTATATTGATTAACTTTTATTTCATATTAAATTAATTAATAAGTTAACATATATTATATTAATGATCAATACTTAAAACAACGACAAAATCATTATATAACATTCATAATTCCTTCTATAAAATAGAATATGTTTAACTAAGAAAATGCATTTCTGACAACTAATCTAGTGTATAAAAACTAAAACATTATTAACTACACTTTTAGATCATGATTGTCATCCAATTAAATATAAGCCGGCAACATCAATCAAATAAAAATATTTTTATTAATTAATAACATTAATATCAGCTCTCATATTAATTCTATTATTATCTAATACACTACCACTATATTAAATTATACAATATTTTATATGCATATAAATAAATTCTGTTTTATCCTTATATCAAGATATTCTCATGTATTTATATATAATATATATCTTAAACAAATCAAAAAATAATAATTCTAAGATCGATTATAACGATAATAACACTGACAATTAAAAATTTTAATTAACACCAATATTATTATTAAGCACAATTATAGATACAATTTTAATTGTTTTCCTTTTATAAGTTCATGCATAAATATTATATAACAATAACATATTTAATTTATTAAAAAATAATTTTTGGTATAACACCTGCATATCCGAAATATGCTATACAAATAAATATATATACTTACAATCTATAACGTTCTTCAGTATTATTAAAACGATTAAGAAGTGAATGATAATATAATCTATAATGTTGTTAATTTAATACAATATTACAGTGTTCTTTTCAACTTATATTTTATAAGCGTTGACTTATATGAAAATTATCGATATTAATAACTATTAAATATATATTAAATATCACATATATTAGTCAGTTTTATACATTGTGATTTATTTTAATAAAAATTAAATTTACAAATCATTACATTTACCGAAATCAGTGTAGCACTACTCAATACATTTTTCAATATTTACAATGAAAAATTCCGCTATCATACCTTAACACCAGGTATCAATAACATAATCAGTTTATTAAAATTATTGATCAGTACTATACTAGTATATGTTCAAAAAATTTAGACCTGCGCATATTATATACAATTATAAATTTTTAGTTATTTTCAAGTGATGCTGAATTACTCTAAAAATCTAATTTACATGCAAATCATTTATTTTACATATAACATTAATTGATAATTAGCTTTATATAAAAAATTGTGTATTAAAAAAATATATTTATTTAAAAACACCATAAACCTATCGTATTGGAAACACCGCACTGAATACGTATTGAAAAATAATTTCAATCATTTTTAACAATTTTAATAAAAAGGCAATAAATTGGTTCCAATCAACATTTATTTTTGATTTTTTTTACTGACAGCGATACATGCATATGTATCGCATAAATTTATAATATAACTATAGATTATTTATATATATACTTTATCTATAGTAATAATATATAATATAAATTATAATAATAATAATTGATTTCAATAAATTTAATTATCTTCCCACTCCGTGCTCACATACTCCGGAAAGTAATAACATATCTAAAAAATACAAGCAATATTTTTAATTCATTATTCGTTGTATTATATCAGAAGATTCATATATAATAACTGCTGTTTCGAGCTATTAACTGTTACGTAAATTAAATCATATATACTAAGTTAATTAACGATTAATTAGAGCAACAAACGATGTCTATCGAATGCACTGTTATGTACTTATAAAACATAATAATGCATTATGATTAATATTTTTTATTTTTTCATTATAAAATAACACCTATATTTCTACAGCATAGAAATAATTTGAAGGATCATCATTATATGAAATTTGTTTCTTTCAATATTAATGGACTGCGCGCTCGCATGCATCAATTACATGCGATTATATTGCAACTTCAACCCGACGTAATCGGATTACAAGAAACAAAAGTACATGATGATTTTTTTCCTATAAAAGAAATATTACAATATGGTTATCACGTATATTATTATGGACAAAAAAAATATCATGGTGTTGCTTTATTTCTACGTCAAATTCCTTTAACTGTTATTCGTGGATTTACTAATGACGATAATTTATCTCAAAAACGTATTATCATGGCTGATATTACAACATCAATAGGTACAGTAACTATTATTAATGGTTATTTTCCTCAAGGAGAAAATAAAAATCATCCAGAAAAATTTATGTACAAAAAAAATTTTTACAAAAATTTGCAAAACTACATAGAATACACGTATGAAAATAATTCATTATTAATGATAATGGGTGATATGAACATTAGTCCTACAGATTTTGATGTCGGTATTAGTGAAAAAAATAAAAAAATTTGGCTTGCATCAGGAAAATGCTCTTTCTTGCCAGAAGAAAGAGCATGGTTCAGTCGTTTGACGAGCTGGGGGTTAATAGATGTATATCGCAATATGCATCCCTACAATAACAAACGTTATTCTTGGTTTAGCTATAGATCTCACGGATTTGACAAAAACATTGGTTTGCGTATTGATTTAATATTAGCAACACGCTCTCTGGTAAATCGTTGTAAAAGTAGTGATATTAGTTATGATATTCGTGGTATGCAACGACCTTCAGATCATGCCCCAGTATGGGTAGATTTTGATATTTAATATGTATTATGTTGTGCATTAAAATAAAAAGAGAAAATCATATTATTTAAACCTTAACTGCGACCATAGCGTAATATGCTTAAAAAAATTAAATTTATATATCAAAAATTAATAGAATCATGAAAATTTAGTAATTTTTATTTAATTTATACGTCATATCTAATACCTAAATTAAATATGACGATATGAAGTTTATTTGGATTATCATATAATGTCTTTAATGATTAAAACGTACATACAGAACACATGGAAAATTATCTGTAAGGTGCTTAAATATAGTATACACACACTATATCTGATACGCACCATAATAATAAATATATTTTTTATAATCTTAGTCATTATTAGCGTGGGAATATATTTAAATTTACGTAATACTTCTACTGTATCTTTATCAAAACATACTGCATTAATTCTAGATCTTTCTGGTATTATTGTAGATAAACCTGTCACATGTAGTAAATTTCAAAAATTTAGTCAACAGTTACTCAATACAAATAAACTAAACACTAAAGAAAACTCACTATTTGATATCATTAATATATTACGTCAAGCTAAAAATGATCCATGTATAACTGGATTGGTATTGTCATTAAAAAACTTTTCCGGAAGTAATCTAGCATCATTAGAATATATTGGTAAAGCATTACGTGAATTTAAAGATTCTGGTAAATTAATTTATGCTATTTCTGATTATTACGATCAATCGCAATATTTTTTAGCAAGTTACGCCAACACAATTTATCTTACACCTCACGGTTTTGTAGATTTGAGAGGCATCTCTATCAGCAAATTATATTATAAATCTCTATTAAATAATTTAAAAATTAACACTCACATTTTTAGAGTAGGTTCATATAAATCTGCCGTCGAACCATTTATTCAGGATCAAATGTCTGATCATGTACGACATGAAGAAAAAAAAATAGTAAATTGTTTATGGAATCAATATTTAAAAATAATATCTGTTAATCGCAATATAACAACACAAGAAATTTTTCCAGGAATTAATAATATTCTCAATGGATTACATCAAATGCAAGGTGATACCGCGGCATATGCGCTCAAAAACAAATGGATCGATGAAATTGCATCTCATTATACGATAGAAAATACAATGAAAAAAATATTCGGATCCAATAAACAAGGTACATCATTCAACGCAATTAGTATGTATGATTATAATCCTGTAACACCAATAGAACAAAAAGACAACCAAATAGCAATAATATGTGTCAATGGACCCATTGTGGACGGATCTGATATACCAGGTTCCATTGGTGGAGATACTATAGCCCATAAAATTCGTAGTGCCCGATTTAATCCTAAAGTAAAAGCAGTAGTACTGCGTGTGAATAGTCCGGGTGGCAGCGTACATGCTTCTGAATTAATTAGATTAGAATTAATGGCTATTAGAAATTCTGGAAAACCAGTTGTGGTTTCCATGGGGGGGGTGGCAGCATCTGGCGGATATTGGATATCAACTCCAGCTAATACTATTATCGCAAGTAATAGTACGATTACAGGTTCTATAGGTATATTCGGTATTATTAATACATTTGAAAAATCTCTTGACGCTATCGGCATTCATAAAGATGGGGTGAATACGTCTCCTATGGCAAATATTTCCATAACTGCACCACTACCTACTGAATATATCAATATGATGCAACTTTACGTAAACACTAGCTATCATTATTTTGTTAATACTGTAGCAAATTCTCGCTGTAAGACTATAGAAGACATTCAAAAAATTGCCCAAGGCCATGTATGGCTTGGTCATGATGCAATAAAAAATGGATTGATTGATAAGATTGGAGATTTAGATGACGCAATAAACAAAGCGATTGAACTAGCTCACTTAACAAAATATCAACTTAATTGGTATGAAGATAAAGTAAATTGGATTAATGTGTTTCTACAACAAACTCATCACACTATTTGCGCTATAATGATAAACTTGTTGAATCATTATGTTTCCTTAACTAATTTTAACAACAACATAAAAATAAACAACTCTAATATCCTACAATTCTCATGGAACGATCCAAAGCATTGCTATGCTCTTGATTTAAACTATTTCACGTAACTATTCTTATATAATAAGAACTACACCTATATATTTTATATAAGCCTAAATGCATGCACAGATAAAATATTATATGATAAATATATTTAATTTTTTTAATATCTATAAAACAAAAAATAAAATATATAACAATATTCAATATTGAATATTGTTATATCGGCCTAAGTCATAAAATACATATAACTAGTTATATTACATATGTTATATGTTAGTAATATGATAATATTTAATCAAACCAAAATGGTTGTATATGCGGTATCAAAAACACATTAATTTTTAATTATTAACATAATTATTATGAAAATATAATATGTAAAAACTATATACAATTTATTTTCAATTGATATTTACTAATATAACATTTAATTAGGATTAATACAGGAGCGTATAATATATGGCTATTAAAATAGGTATTAATGGATTTGGTAGAATTGGCCGCGTTATTTTTAGAGCTGCACAAGAACGCAAAGACGCGGATATTGTCGCCATTAATGATTTGTTAGATATTCAACATATTGCATATATGTTGAAGTATGATTCGACTCATGGACGATTTAAAGGTACAATTAATGTACATGAAGATCATTTGATCGTTAATAATAAAGTTGTTCACTATACCTCCAAAAAAGATCCAAAAAACTTATATTGGAGAAATTTCAATATCGATGTTGTTGCTGAATCTACGGGAATGTTTTTGACCCAAGAAAAAGCTCATGGGCATATATTTGCTGGAGCTCCTAAAGTAATATTAACGGCTCCAGCAAAAGATGACACTCCAATGTTTGTTATGGGAGTGAACAATCACCTCTATAAAGGAGAAAAAATAATATCTAATGCATCTTGCACTACTAATTGTTTAGCTCCACTCGCCAAGGTTATTAATGATAACTTTGAAATTATTGAGGGCATGATGACTACCGTCCATGCTGCCACTGCTACACAAAAAACAGTTGATTCCCCAATACACAATGATTGGAGAAGCGGCCGTGGTGCTTATCAAAATATAATTCCATCGTCTACTGGAGCAACACAGGCATTAGGAAAGGTAATTAAAGAATTAGACGGTAAATTAACTGGAATATCATTCCGAATTCCCACTCCAAATGTTTCTGTTATTGATTTCACCGTTCGTTTGAAACAATCCGTTTCTTATAAGAATATTTGTGATGTTATTAAAAACGCTGCTTGTGGAAATTTAAAAGGAATTATAGGATATACTGATGAAAAAGTAGTATCTAGTGATTTTAATGGAGAAAAATTAATTTCCATATTCGATGCACAAGCTAGTATTTTATTAAATAAGCATTTTGCCAAACTGATATCTTGGTATGATAATGAAACAGGTTATTCCGATAAAGTAATTGACTTAAGCGTGTATATTGCGCAATACAAATAAAATCAATTAAAAATAATTCCATATAACTTACATAAGGATGCTATTTTAGTAATTTATTTAAACAACATCCTCATCAATATCAATGTTTAAATATTGATATTGATGAGGATTATTAAAATTTAAAAATTTAAGTTAATCATATCAACCCAAATTATATGCAATACAACCCTATAATTTTCATACTTTATACAGTAAATTATTCCCAATCTTAATTTATAAGATCATAAGCACGGTAATATTTATCTAATTTACTGGTACACCAGTGATTTAGATTTAATTTTTAAAATTAAATTCTTACGCTTGTATCATTGTTTTTGATTTGATAGTCTTAAAGAAAATATAAATATAAATGCAATCACATTACATATCATATATGTACAGTATTGCTGCATAATAAATTTGATTTAATCAAATATTTTATTTTTTAAAAAAAATTACCGCAGATCAGACTGAATTATTTTAATTTTAAATAATTATTTATGTTACACTTTTTGAATATTTGCTCCAAAACTAGAAAATATTGGGTTTTACTAATATTTACCGTTGTGAGCTTAGAATTAACAGCCTTATATTTACAACACATTGTTCTCATAAAACCATGCGTGTTATGTATTTACCAAAGATGCGCTTTATGTGGGATAGGAATTGCTGGGTTGATTGCAACAATTGCTCCATCTTCTCCACTAAGATTATGTGCTATCTCAATTTGGATATACAGCGCATGGAAAGGATTGTTATTAGCTAAAGAATATACCGATATTCAATTATATCCTTCCCCGTTTCTTATGTGTGATTTATTTGTCAAATTTCCCCATTGGCTACCTTTAAATAAGTGGTTGCCTGCCATATTTGATGCGGATGGAAATTGTACTGAATATAAATGGTACTTTTTATCACTTGAAATATCTCAATGGATGCTTATAATTTTTGTTAATTACTTAATCATAGCAATACTAGTTTGCCTATCTCAAATTATTGATCTTCGTAGGAACAACGACAAATTGTAATATAAATATAAAATAAATACCACCTATTTGTATTGAAGACCCATATTGTTTATACATAAACAAACATATAAATTAAAACCATTAGTCCGTACTAAAATAAACTATTATTTTGATATATAGACATGGAAATTAATGTAAAATGATGATCAGTTATAACAATATATATTGTGTTACAATATATATTGTGTAATAAAAACAATACAAATTGTGTATTACATTTTATAATAAAACCTGATAAATAACATTTTTTAGCAGCGCTTCTTATTATTTTGTAATTTTTATTAAAATATATATATCACAATGCATTAACATCTAAAACCTTTAAAACTTAAAAAATTAAACTACTAATATTCCAAATTACAACATTTTGAACGCTATCCAATATCAATAAAGAACATAATCATTACTGATAATTTATAAAAATAAAAAATCATTAATAAAAAATTTTTTATATATCATATTTACTACAACACTAAAAGAAAATATAATATGATATTTTCCTTAATGATGTATTATCATTATCTCTTTTTTTTGATTAAATATCGCTATTACTTATTTTACCTAAGTAATAATAATACCCCTAATTTTAGAATAAAATAATTATATATAAATTATATAAACAAATAATAAATAAATGTACACTCATATAAATAATAATATTCCATGAAAATTGTTTTTTTGTATTTAAATTGTGAAAAAAATCAATGTGGCTATTAGTATAAAAGGAAGTAATTTTACATTATTAGTAGTGCATGTTCATAATACATGCTTGGAAACCATTCGTCGATCATTAAAAGAAAAAATAGAAAAAGCTCCTTTCTTTTTGTTAAAAAATACTCCAGTTATTGTAAATGTTGGAAAACTTAATTATTGTGATAATTGGAATGATTTATATCAAACAATATCTGATACTGGATTATTTGTAGTTGGAGTATGTTGTTGTTATGATAATAAATTAAAAGAAATAATCATTCGTAGTGGAATACCTATCCTCACACAAGGCACCACTATCAAACATAAAGATTCTTCAGCATACTTACATAAAAACATTGCAGTAGCCTCTAAAACACAATTAATCAAAACACCAATACGTTCTGGTCAAAAAATATATGCTCATAACAGAGATTTAATTATCATTGCAAATGTCAGCGCTGGGGCTGAAATTATTGCCGACGGCAATATCCATATTTATGGTACAATGCGAGGACGTGTATTAGCTGGGGCATCTGGCAATAAAGAATCTCAAATTTTTTGTACTCATTTATCTCCTGAACTGGTATCTATTGGAGGGCGTTATTGGCTAAGAGACCAAATTCCAAAAGAATTTTCAGGTAAAGCGGTAAGACTTAGTTTAAAGAACAATACTCTTATCATTCAAAACTTATAATTGTATCCTGCAGTAAGGATTTATTTATTTATGACACGCATAATAGTTATTACCTCAGGAAAGGGAGGGGTAGGCAAAACAACATCAAGCGCAGCTCTTGCTACCGGACTAGCACGTAAAGGTAAAAAAACTGCTGTCATTGATTTTGATATTGGCTTACGTAATCTTGATTTAGTTATGGGATGTGAACGCAGAGTAGTATATGACTTTATTAATGTCATCCAAGGCGAAGCTACGTTGCGTCAAGCGTTAATAAAAGATAAACGCACTGATTGCCTATATATTCTACCTGCTTCACAAACACGTGATAAAAATTATTTAACTCATATCGGAGTAGAAAACATATTAAACAATCTTAACAAAATGGATTTTGAGTTTATAATATGTGACTCTCCCGCAGGTATTGATAGCGGAGCTTTGGCGGCTCTATACTTTGCAGATGAAGCCATTGTCACTACTAATCCAGAAGTGTCATCAGTGCATGACTCAGATCGCATTCTAGGTATTTTAGCGTCTAAATCTAAGCGTTCCGAAAATGGCATAGAAACTATCAAAGAACATCTATTACTCACTCGATATAATCCTAGCCGTGTTCGCCAAGGAGATATGCTTAGTTTAGAAGACGTAATGGAAATATTACAAATTCCTTTATTAGGTGTTATACCAGAAGACAAATCCGTATTAAGAGCATCTAATCAAGGCGAACCAATTATTTTAAATACAAAATCTCATGCAGGACAGGCTTATTCAGATACAGTAGATCGTCTATTAGGCAATTCATGCCCTTTTCGATTTACTGAAGAAAAAAAACTTAATTTTTTAAAACGATTTTTCAAGAGATAATACTACTATGGTATTAGTAAATTTCTTTTTTTTAAGAAAGAAAACACCAGCTGAAATCGCTAAAAAAAGACTACAAGAAATTATTTCTGAACATAAAATCAGAGATAACTTCACCCCGCCATATTATCTATCTCAATTAAAAAAAGATTTGATCCAAGCTATAAGCAAACATACGCATGAGCCACACATACTTTCAATCCAATTAGAAAAAAAAGATAACAATACATCTATATTAAAATGTAAAATAATTTTTTTTAATGAAAAAACATGAAAAATAGTATGATTGACACTTTTTAATCAAAAATTTTCATCAATACTATGAAATTTAGTTCTTACTTTATAAAGAAAATCAGATCATACTAATAATATAACATGCAAAAATTACTAAAACTTTACTCATATCCCTGACAGATATTTAAACAATATCCTAATCAATACCTAATTTTACAATTAAATTTCAGTAACACCATATAAAAATACTACATATGACTTTTATTGAAAACAATTCTACATATAACTATCTTACAATATATAAAAAACATAATACAAAAATATATATAACACTTTATATAAAAATTACCAAAAAATATTCAGACCTACAAATATCGTTTCACGCATACAATTAATAACATCAAAAATCAGAAACATATGTCTTCTTTGCAGCTACTGCATTTCTCAAATAAACAGGTTGTACCTGATTTAGATTAATAAATTTCTTACTTCTCCAACTACGCATTCCCAATGGTAACATATCCTGTGCTTCAGGTGACATCACACTCTTCCTTAAAACAATCATATTATTTACTTTCATACGTGCTAACACTGGATAATTATTCCAACCTGTACCTACAAGCGCCCAATCATCCTGTAGCAGGGTACTACAACAACACGTTAACTCTGTTATCGCAATTGTTTCCGCGGCCGTAACACACTCGTTATCACCGCATATCCAACAACTATCGTCACTCATCCGATAGTAAGGAGCCCAATACAACTCACCCATACGCGCATCAATAGTAGAGATAACTTGTTTAACAGAAAAAACACGCCAAGCTCCTTGAGCCAATACTTCTAAAGAAGATACCTCTACTAATGGTACATCAGCTCCTAACGCTAATCCTTGCGCAACACTTATTCCGATACGTACCCCCACAAAACTACCTGGTCCTCTATCAAATACGATACAATCAAGAGATTGCAAAGTAACACCTGCTTCTGTTAATAATTGATTAATCATAGGTAATATCCTTTCCGAATGACTCCTTGATGCAATGATTTTATCCTCATACATATAATGATCAACCATTAAAGCAACGGAACATAATTCAGTGGTAGTGTCAAAAGCCAAAATTCGAATAGACATATTTACATAAATAAAAACGAACTATACATAATTTTATAACATAAACTATAGTAACATTATCTATTTATATATTTATTATAAATATATAAATATTTATTAAAATCAGCCAAATTTCTAAAACCAAAAATTATTTTAATATTTTATACTATACTGATAGTATAATATGTACTATTGTAACACATAATACATACATACCAATTATTATGATCCTAGAAATATTCTGCAACAAAAATACAATATAAAATAATTAAATTTGGTACCTATATACATAGTATTTTAAATATCTTTTATTTTTTTATTAAAAACCACTAAATATTACATAAATGAACATATGATTTATTTTCACATAAATTACTAAATGAGCAATACGTATTTTCAAAATCATAAAAGGGCATCTATTTCAATGGGAATACATCTTATAGAATTATCTTATCATCCTTACACTATATTGGATCTTTTTGAATCTTTATCTAATAATCCATGGTCTATGTTACTGTATTCTGGTCATGATAATAAACATCCAGATAGTCGTTTTGATATATTAGTTACTAATCCAATATTAACATTAATTACTAAAAATAATACAAACACAGTTTACTATAAAAAAAATTATCAAATTAATAACACGGACCCATTCATCTTATTAAATGAACATATTCGTATTGCTAATATGGAAGCACACAGTAATTATCAAATACCATTTCAAGGTGGATTTTTAGGTGTATTTGGATATGATCTCGCAAGATATATTGAATCATTACCACAATTCGCAAAAAAAGACCTCTCATTTCCAGACATGGCAATGGGTTTATATCGTTGGGCAATTATTGCAGACCATAAACTTTGTAAAAATTATCTTGTTACTCACGATGATCCCGACCAAATATTACCCTGGATATATAAACAACAACATATAATATACAATAATCATGTTGATGATACATCATTTCGCCTCATACAACCATGGAGGAGCAATATTAGTCGATCTGAATATTCACAAAAATTCCATATTATCAAACAACATATAACTTCAGGAAATTGTTATCAAGTATGTCTTTCTCAACGTTTTTACGCCCCATTCATAGGGAATGAATGGATGGCGTTCCGTTATCTATTACGTTATAATCACGCGCCTTTTTCAGCTTTTATTCGGCTACCAAATAAATTAAGCATACTTAGCTTATCTCCGGAACGTTTCTTACAATTACATAACACAAAAATTAAAACTCAACCCATTAAAGGCACATTACCCAAATTAAAGAATGCAGCAGATGATTATCGTCAAATTATTAAGCTATCTAAATCTACAAAAAATCGATCAGAAAATTTAATGATCGTCGATCTATTAAGGAATGATATTGGGAAAGTAGCTGTTCCAGGTAGTATTCGTGTACCTAAATTATTTGATATCCAATCATTTCCAGGAGTACATCATATGATCAGCACAATTACAGGAAAACTCTCTAAAAATTTTTCTGCCTGTGATTTATTAAGAGCATGTTTTCCTGGGGGATCTATAACTGGAGCCCCGAAAGTGCAAGTAATGAAATTGATTGAACAACTGGAGCCACAACGTCGTAGCATTTGGTCTGGTAGTATTGGATACTTAAGTTGTTGTGGTAACATGGATATTAGCATTGCTATTAGAACTCTATTAGCTGAAAAGCAACACCTTTTTTGTCCAGTAGGAAGTGGTATTGTTTTTGATAGCGATGAAAATATAGAATATCAGGAAATGAAAGATAAAGTATCTACTTTATTATTACCGTTATTAAAAAAATTTTATTTAAAATAATTGATAAAACTCACCAACGTATAATATTATTTATGTATTTATATACACACAACACTATTGCTGGCGTATATCATCAGAAAAAGCAAGATGTTCTATTTCTACTGATTCAATACGATACTCTATCATTTTTCTAATTATAAAACGCCATCTATTAATTGTTAGTATATCACCTTCTTTTGGTATACGATCGCAACGAGATAATAATAACCCAGCTAAAGAAGCAACATGATCACATTCATGTACTAAATCATAAGCCTGTAATGCCTGTTGTAACGCATGCAAATCCATACTACCTTTTGCTAGCCAACCTGATCCGTTATTAATTTGCTCAATTTCTGGTGTTTCATCTTCGTCAGGAAACTCACCAGCTATAGCTTCTAAAACGTCCAGAGGAGTTATTAACCCCTGAATAATACCAAATTCATTAGAAACAACAACCATACTCCCTTTCGCACGACGCAATTCTTTCAATAAATTTAAAACATCCAAAGTTTCTGGGACCACAACGGGTAAATTTTCTGCAGCATACGCTTCTAATTGTTCCCCCTTAGCAACGGCCACCATTAAGTCTTTAGCTCGAACAATTCCTATTAATTGATCTAATTCACCGTTACATACTGGAAACATATTATGAGGAGTATTCATTAACGTAGAATATAACTCTTGTACTGGCTTTTGAGAATCTAACCACGAAATCTCATTTCTTGGAGTCATTATACTACGCAAGGTACGTGAGGCTAACGATAACACTCCAGTAATCATATGACGCTCTTCTTCAGCAAAATGTGTTTTTTCCAAAGAAACCGAAGAACTTTTCTCTATCGTGGAATTCCACTGTGCAGCATTACCCATTAATCTCATAATTGCTTCTGCAGTGCGTTCGCGCATTGATTTAGTTGATTGACCCTTCATGGAGTTACAGTGAGCAATTTGATTAAATAATTCGATTAACACTGAAAATCCAATCGCAACATATAAATAACCTTTTGGTATATAAAATCCAATTCCTTCTGCAATTAAACTTAAACCAATAATTAATAAAAAACTCAAACATAAAACTACTACAGTCTGATGGCTACTAATGAAATTAGTCAATAAACGAGATAACAACGACATCATTACTACCGCTATAACAACTGCTATTATCATTATTGTTAAATTTTCTACTGTACCAACAGCCGTTATTACTGCGTCAAGAGAAAAAATAGCATCAAAAACTACAATTTGTATTACTACAACCCAAAAACTAGCATATCCACGATTAGTGTGGTTATGTACTTTATGTTCTAATTGTTGATGTAATTCAGTAGTTGCTTTAAATAAAAGAAAAATACCACCAAATAGTAAAATTAAATCTCTACCAGAAAATGAAAAATTAGCAACCTTACATAAGGGTTTTGTAAGAGTAGCAAACCAAGAAACTAAAGATAACAATGTTATGCGCATTATTAATGCTAATGTTAAACCAATAATACATGCCCGTTTACGCTGCTTTTTTGGAAGTTTCTCTGCTAAAATGGTAATAAAAACTAAATTATCAACGCCGAGTACAATTTCTAAAATCACTAAAGTTAATAAACCTATCCACGTTGATATATCCGTTAAAAATTCCATGATAATCTCCATTGAATATTATATAACAAATCATCTCATGGCATATTTATATAAACATATTAAAATATTTGATTACATAATGAAGTTGTAAACAATAAATTAAACATGATCAAAATATAAGCTTGTGTAGGGAAGGTTTAGATAAAAATCAATACATATCGCTTAAAATTATGTAGATATCTCTTACTACAATAAGACTATTATTGTAGTTGGCAGAAAATATCTCTTACAGTTTATTAAAAATAAATATTTTAACTTTAAAGATAACGTATCATTATGATAAAAAAACAGTATAATATAGTTGATTATTTTTTTGCAGTATCTTAATAATTATTTTGATCTATACTGATTGCAATAAAACCAAGGAATAATCAAAATATTCTATACATATAGTTTTATTATTATATATCAAAGATATATTAGTTTATATACCAGATATAACATAAAAATAAATCATAAATAATACGATAAACAACTAAAGATATTCACTTCTTATTTTAAGGATTGTAACAATCTTTAAAATAAGAAGTGAATATCTTGAAAATACGTCAAAGAAGAGGAAAAAGTAGTGACTATTGCTATTATATTAGGGGCTCATGGTTCTGTTTCTAAACAATTACTCGAAACTACTGAAATGATTGTAGGAAAACAAGAAAATGTTGCATGGGTTGATTTACTCCCAGAAGAAAATGCTGAAATATTAACGGAAAAATATAATGCACATATATCTAATCTTAATACGAACACAGGTGTATTATTCCTAGTGGATGTTTGGGGCGGAAGTCCTTTTAATGCCGCTCATAGCATCGTGTTAAGCAAAGAAAAATATGATATCGTTACAGGTATGAACATCCCTATGTTAATTGAAGTTTTCATGACGCGAAACGATGTCCATACTTTTCCAGAACTAGTACAGATTGCATTAAAATCTGGTAATGAAAGCATAAAATCAGTTAAATACCCATTAACTCATCATTGTTTTTTGACCAACCAAAAAGATACCACTACAAACACCGCCACACCATCATTATTAAATAAAAATAATAAAAACCACATGATAATTTGTTTAGCACGTGTTGATGATAGATTAATTCATGGGCAAGTAGTAACTCGTTGGGCTAAAGAATATAATATCAAACGTATCATAGTAGTAAATGATGAGGTATCTAAAGATATGATCCGAAAAACATTACTAACTCAAGTAACACCCCCGGGAATAACTGCTCACGTTTTAAATATCAATAAGACTATACGTGTATATAATAATCCTAAATACGCTGGAGATAAAGTTATCATGTTGTTCACTAATCCTACAGATGTTTTGCGTCTTGTTGAAGGCGGGGTTCCTATCAATTCAGTAAACGTTGGAGGCATGGCTTTTTATAAAGATAAAAAACAAATAAATAATGCTATATCAGTAAATAATAAAGATATTGAAGCTTTTAAAAAACTTGATCAATATGGCATTGAGTTAGAAGCACGTAAAGTACCATCAGATCCATCATTACAAATGATGCAATTAATAAAAAAAATAAATAATTCCTAATGAATTTACATATGTATATTTTTATTTAATTACTCATGTGACACTACACTAATAAAGTATTTTTATTTTCATATATTTAGGAAAATGAAATGGAAATTAACACGCTTCAGATTGTTTTGTTATTCATTATGTCTTGTATTATCGGAATGGGTTCAATACTTGACGAATTTCAATGTCATCGACCATTAATAGCATGTACGCTAATCGGGTTAATTCTGGGAGATGTAAAAACTGGGATCATCATCGGAGGCACATTAGAAATGATAGCGTTAGGATGGATGAATATAGGAGCCGCTGTAGCACCCGATACTGCTTTAGCTTCAATTATTTCTACCATTTTAGTCATCATAGGGCAACAACCGATTGGAGCAGGCATCGCTTTAGCAATTCCATTAGCTGCCGCAGGACAAGTATTAACTATTATTGTACGTACTATTACTGTAGCATTTCAACATGCCGCTGATACAGCAGCAGAACGCTGCAATATCACAATTTTAAATTGGCTTCATATTACAGCTCTTATGTTACAAGCTATGCGTGTTGCAATTCCAGCCACTATTGTTGGAATTTCTGTTGGCACTGAAACTGTACACCGTATGCTCCACGCAATTCCAGAAGTGATAACTAATGGTTTAAATATCGCTGGTGGTATTATTGTGGTAGTTGGTTATGCCATGGTTATCAACATGATGCGGACCGGATATTTAATGCCTTTTTTTTATCTGGGATTTGTCATTACAGCATTCACTAATTTCAATTTAGTTGCTTTAGGTGTTATTGGTGTAGTTATGGCTATTCTATACATCCAATTATCTCCACGATATAATCAAAGTATAAAACAAAATGTTTCTAATCCAACTGTTCAATCCTCAAATAAATTCGATGATGAATTAGATTAATAGGTAACTATCATGATTAATAAGCCTCAAAAAGTATATAACACAAAAAAAACAATAAAACTAAAAAATAATGATATACGTGCAGTTTTTATTCGTTCTAACATCTTTCAAGGATCTTGGAACTTTGAGCGAATGCAAGCATTAGGATTTTGTTTTTCTATGATTCCAGTAATCCGACGTCTATATCCAAAAAAAGGCGAGGATCAAAAAGAAGCAATTAAACGCCATTTAGAATTTTTCAATACTCACCCTTATGCCGCCGCCCCTATATTAGGTGTAACTATGGCCATGGAGGAACAAAAAGCTAATGGCGCTACCACTATAGATAATGCTTCTATTAATGGCCTAAAAGTAGGACTAATGGGACCTCTTGCTGGGGTAGGTGATCCAATATTTTGGGGAACAATTAGACCGGTATTCGCTGCTCTAGGAGCAGGAATCGCTATAAGCGGAAATTTATTAGGTCCATGTTTATTTTTTGTTTTATTTAACACAGCTAGATTAACCATTCGTTATTATGGCATTACGTATGGTTATAAAAAAGGAATTAGCATTGTTAGCGATATGGGGGGAGGAGTGTTACAAAAACTAACAGAAGGTTCTTCCATTTTAGGTTTATTTGTTATGGGGGCATTAGTTAATAAGTGGACACATGTAAATGTGCCATGTGTACTTTCTAAAATTACTGACAATGATGGAAATACTGTAGTCACAACTGTACAAAATATTTTAGATCAACTCATGCCCGGATTTATTCCTTTATTATTAACATTTGGTTGTATGTGGTTACTAAATAATAAAATAAATGCCCTATGGATTATTGTGGGATTTTTCGGGATTGGGATTTTAGGATATTATACAGGACTATTAAGTCTTTAGTATAAAAAAGAGAAAGATACAAAAAATAAGAGAACCTAAAAATAAAAACAAAATCATTAATTAGGTTCTCTTATTTTTTGTATCAACAGCACCAGTACAGTAGTAACCATCATCCGTTATTTCTGATCTTACCAAAATTACTAAATTAACACATTAGTACCCCATTTGTATCTTATAATCATATCCGTATATATTCTTAAACCCTCAAAAGTACTATGCATTTCATATCAACAGTAAATTTGTACCATGATACTCGCTGTTTATTTTAAAAATACCCTTTTAATTATATTAATTTGCATACATCATAAAGCCGTCACGTTCACAGCAGAAGGACCTTTGTGTCCATCTTGAATTTCAAATTCTACGCTTTGGCCCTCAGATAAAGTCTTAAACCCATTTCCTTGAATAGCAGAAAAATGTACAAATACATCCTTACTACCATCTGACGGCGTAATAAAACCAAAACCTTTAGACTCATTAAACCATTTTACTTGACCTTTAATCTTTGCCATCTTACATATTTCCTTTAGAGTGTTTACATTTGCCGTAACAGCGATTAAAAGACAAACCAGAGTTATTATTCTCGTGAAACATTCAAATAAGAGGAAATTATATTATTCACACATAACACTTTCTTTACTGAAGTTATCAAAATACTACTTATATACGGAAGCATATCTCGGTTTACCTGACGTTTCATCACATAATTATATAATTATGTGATCCTACTAACAACATATAAAAAATTTTAATTTATTTTTCATAATACTATTATACACAATAAAAACCCAATAAAAACTCCATAAATATACTGAAATAACAATATAATACACATACTTTCATACAAACTAATTCATTCAATTAATAACTGAGTCTAAATTAGACATAAATAAAAAATACTCCATAATCATTACTTCTACCATATACAAATTAAAAATAAAACAAATTTTTCTTTATTTTTGGTAATGTGATTAAATGCAAATAAATATTTCTGAAAAAAAATTAAACCTACAATAAATGTCACTTATAATGTAGCATTTATTTTTTATTTTGTAAATCATATGACATAATCATTTATAAAAACTTACAAAACAATCACTTTTATCTTTAATCAAAACTATTTATTTATAAGAAATAAGATGACTTATTTAAATAAGTGCCATGTCGTAACGCTTCTATCCTCTTATCTAAAGAAGGATGCGATGCAAATAAATCACTTAATACATTTTTTTTTACGCTATTGATATATAATGTAGCAATACTATTAGACATTTTAGGTTCATAACTATTCTGCAATTCTTGTAAAGCAAAAATCATACTTCTACATCCTACTAATTTAGCAGCTCCAGCGTCCGCATAAAATTCACGATGACGCGAAAACCAAAATACGATGATACTAGCAAGTACACCAAATAAAATCTCCAAAAACGCTGAAACTATAATATACACTGCAGAACCACTATTTATCTCGCCGCGATGATCACAAGAGGTATCGAATTCTGAATCATCTTGATCATGCATAAACGAAGCCCAATAAGCGACCAACTTAGCAAAACTGCGCGATATAAAAATCACAAAAGTATTAATTACACCTTGAATAAGAGTCATGGTAATCATATCGCCGGATGCGATATGATTCATTTCATGAGCAATAACAGCTTTAAGTGATTCTTGATTCATATTTTTTAAAAGACCAGTGCTAACAGCTATTAATGCCGCATTTCTTCTTACTCCCGTAGCAAAAGCATTCATATCTACAGAATTATAAACAGCTAACTGTGGCGCTACAATATCTAATTTATTGGCTTGATCACATATAATTTTTAACAATAAATGTTCTATATCATTAGATGCTTTATTAATGATCACGCCATTAACTGCAGATAAAGCTATAGATTTAGATAAAAATAAAGAAATAAGAGCTCCTCCACAACCAAATATCCCGGCTATTCTCATCAATTCAAACGTAGTAGATGACCAACATCCTAATAAACTCAGTATACTACCAAATAGTATCATTACTAATAAATTAGTAACAGAAAATAATATAATACGTATCATAAAAAAATCATTTGCCTCTTTAGTAAAGATACCTAAGTATTTAGGCAATTATTTAATCATATTCATAATTCTCAAATAGAAAGAATTTTTATATGATATAGAAAAATTCTTTCTATGAATGTTAAAAAAAACCAACACCCATTGGAATAAATATCTTTTTACAAAACAACAATAGTCTCAAAATTTTATCAATTAACAATATTAAAAATTAATAATCACTATAATTCAAAAAACTATTACGTATGAAATTTATATTCATTCCAATAACGACCATCTTTAGCAATCATTGTCATAGAATCTACAGGCCCCCAAGTGCCGGCTTGATATAACTTTGGAGCATTATTTTCCAATTCCCAAGCTTGTATGATAGAATCAACCCATTTCCAAGCACCTTCTATTTCATCGTGACGAACAAATAACGCTTGAATCCCACGCATCGTTTCTAATAATAAACGCTCATATGCATCAACTATATGTTCTGAGCACAAAGCCTCGTAAAAACTTAAATTTAATTTAGTAGCTTGTAACCGATGCTGATAACCCAACCCAGGTACTTTATTCAAAATTTGAATATCTATACCCTCATCTGGTTGCAATCGAATGGTCAACTTATTGTTAGGCAAATCTTTATACAAATCAGCAAATAAATTGACCATTGGTTTTTTAAAAAAAATTACAACTTCAGAACATTTAGTCGGTAACCTCTTTCCGGTGCGTAAATAAAACGGAACGCCAGCCCAACGCCAATCATCTATATTGACACAAATAGATACAAACGTCTCAGTATTACTACTTTTATTAGCTCCCTTTTCTTCCAAATACCCTAAAACTGGTTTTCCTTGAATAAAACCAGACGTATACTGTCCACGCACTGTAACGTCATGTATGTTACTACAATCAATTCTCCTCAACGAACGAAGCACTTTAACTTTTTCATCTCGAATACAATCGGCACTTAAATTAGCAGGAGGCGACATAGCTATAATAGTCAAAATCTGTAACAAATGACTCTGTATCATATCACGCATCTGTCCTATCGAATCAAAATATTTCCAACGCCCTTCAATGCCTACTTCTTCTGCCACAGTAATTTGGACGTGATCAACAGTATTATTATCCCAATTTGCGGAAAATAAATAATTCGCAAAACGTAACACCAACAAATTTAAAACTGTTTCTTTCCCCAAATAATGATCAATACGATAAATTTGTTTTTCCTCAAAATATTCTGATATCTGCGCATTAATAATACGAGCAGAAGCTAAATTAGTGCCCAATGGTTTTTCCACAACTACCCGATTTGATTTTTTATTTAATCCAATAGTACTTAATCCTTTACATATAACCCCAAAAGTATCAGGAGGCATAGCAAGATAATTTACTGTTACCATATCTATACTTTTTAATTTATCTAATAAAAAAACAAATCGCTCAGTTTGGTGAACATCTAAATTGCAAAAATCAAGTCGTGCTCTAAAAATACACCATAACGACTCATCAATAGGTTCTTGCATAAATGTTTGCAAAGCAGTATACACAACTTCAATATACATAATTAAACTCCATTCTGCACGACCCACTCCTATAATACGAGTGTCAGGATGAATAGCACCTATTTTTTCTAATTGATATAACGATGGCAACAATTTTCTACGCGTTAAATCACCTTTTGCTCCAAAAATAATTAAATTACATGCTTGAGTAATAGATCTGGATCGCATATTTATTCTCTAATATATTAGTTATATGAATATAAATTTTAATATCTATCATATATAGGCAGGCTAATAAATATTAACTATAATAGTTAATCAAAATATAAACATAAGTATCTTAATTAAATTTGAATTTATCAAAGTCATCACCTGTATGATCAGATATCATATATAATATTGATACTAATCATATTTGTATTTTTAGTATTTTTAGCATACTTTTTATAATTTTTGAAGATATATGATTAAACTACATATCAAAAATTTTATATATTCTCATCGAGAGAATATATAAAATACATATCTTATAATAACTAAATTGAAATGTAATAGAATGGTTACAATTAAATCATTTATTTATATTGAAGCACAACAAATATCCATCTACAACGTAATCGCCTATATATTTCTCTGATTAATAAACAACTATTTAAATATATAATATTAAATTTTATTACATTAAAACTACTAATATTTCCAAAATATATCACTAATTATTTTGCAGATATCTAGAACGAATATTCTATATATAATCATATATTATCATATAATATATTAAGATTTAATCTAAAATAATATAGATTACAATATTTTAACAATATGATTAATGATCACTATTCTTTTAATTATTTCTTATTTATATTTAAACCATATAAGGAACTATTATGTTACAACAATTAAGAAGAACTAAAATTATCGCTACTTTAGGCCCTGCTACAGATAAAGATGATAACCTTGAAAAAATAATTGTCTCAGGAACAAATATAGTACGACTAAATTTTTCTCATGGAGAACCAAAAGAACATTTTGTCCGAGCAAAAAAAGTACGCAAAATCGCTTCTAAACTAAATAAACATATTGCTATTCTCGGAGATTTACAAGGCCCTAAAATCCGTATCTCAACTTTTCAAGGTAACAAAATATATTTAAAATCTGGAGACAACTTTTTACTTGATACTATGATGGCAAAAAACACAGGCAATCATCAATGCGTAGGTGTTGATTACAAAGAACTTGCCCAAGACGTACACCCAGGGGATTTGCTTTTATTAGACGATGGAAGAATTCGGTTAAAAGTTATAACAATCCATAATACTAAAATACATACCCAAGTAATTATTGGAGGTATATTATCGAATCACAAAGGACTAAATAAATTAGGAGGAGGACTCTCGGCAAAAGTATTAACGAATAAGGATAAAATTGATATTATTACCGCAGCTCAAATTGGAGTTGACTATCTAGCCATATCATTTCCACGTAGTAGCATAGATTTAAATTATGCACGAAAGTTAATCACCAATGCTGGTAGTCATGCGAAAATTATTTCTAAAATAGAACGCGCAGAAGTAGTTGCATCAGACGCAACAATGGACGATATTATTTGCGCATCAGATGCAGTTATGGTAGCCCGAGGAGATTTAGGAGTAGAAATTGGAGAAACAGAGCTAGTAGGTATACAAAAAAAAATAATACAAAGAGCGCTCGCTCTTAATCGCGCAGTCATTACTGCAACTCAAATGATGGAATCTATGATTCACAATCCCATGCCTACTCGCGCAGAGGTAATGGACGTGGCTAACGCGGTATTAGATGGCACTGACGCAGTTATGTTATCTGCTGAAACTGCTACAGGTCAATATCCATCTGAAACTGTATCAACTATGGCTAATGTATGTTTAGGTGCCGAAAAAATTTCAAACATCAGTTTTTTAACACCGCCATATATTAGTCAAAAAAAAAAATTTAACAATATCGAAGAAGCTATCGCCATATCGGCAATGTATACCGCGAACCACCTAAAAAAAGTAAGCGCTGTTGTTGCTTTGATTGAATGCGAGAATACTACGTTATTAATGTCTCGCATTAGTTCAAAATTACCTATTTTTGCACTGTCCCAACACAAACACATTTTAAATATAGTTACTCTTTATAAAGGTGTGATTCCTATTTATTTTAAACGAACAGATAACAATGTAGCAGACGCTAAATATGTCAGCAATTTATTACGTGACAAAGGATTTCTACTATCTGGAGATTTAGTAGTTATAATACAAACTGATATACACAACACGTGTGATGTAATCAATGTGAGTCATATTTTACAAGTAGAATAATTATTTATGACAAAAATATCTTTTAAAAAATTAAATAAAAACACATATAGCATTGCACATAATATGCATAATATTTGCTCTAAATAAAACTTATACTATATTTTGCTTGTAAAGCATCGTAAAAATTACAAATTAATTTAAATAAATTTGTATATATTAGTATAAAAATTATAAAACTAAAATATATCTAATTAAAACATAATCGAGGAATCACCTCCTTTACTTGATTTAAATATGTTGTTCGTTCACCTCCCAATAGCTTCTCAACATTTAATACTTGAGTTGTCAATGGATTTACGGGACGATGATTCATCCATATTTCAAAATGTAAATGAGGGCCTGTCGATCGACCTGTATTTCCAGATAACGCTATTTTATCACCTAATTTAACTTTTTGTCCAGATTTAACTAACAACTTTTTCAAATGCATATACCGAGTTATACAATGACGATTGTGTCTAATTGCTATGTAATTACCAGCAATTTTACTATATGCACTTACAATAACTTCCCCGTCTCCCACAGACAAAACAGGAGTGCCAATTGGAACAGCAAAATCAACTCCAGCATGAGGAGATACTTGTCCAGTTACAGGGTTTAATCTGTTTAAATTAAAATTAGAAGATATACGAAATGGTTTTAATGTAGGAAGTCGTATAAAATTTCTTCCTAACCTTACAGCTTCCCGATCATAAAATTTACCGTTATTTGCACGAAATACATAATAATCTTGACCAGAAGTAAATAATCTCGCGCCAATTAATTTGCTGCTAATGCTATGATCATCATTCACCATCATGGATGTTAATACAGAAAATCTATCTCCCTGATGCAATTTATGAAAATCTAATTGATGTTTGAATGCATTCACCATATCTATGATGCAATTTTCTTCTATGCCTAAAGAACGAGCGCTATCAATAAATGTTCCACTTAATTCACCTATAAACAAAATTTCATAAAATAATCCATCATTCAATTGATTTAAAATTCTAATAATACCTTCTGTAAAACTAGTATGAATACGATTATACACACGAGTTTCTTGCGGAAAAATATCCCAAATTAAACATTGTAATTTTTTTTTTGTGATTATTGCCCAAGAAAGTATTTGACCTGTTCTTACTTGTCTTAATATTGGATACTGTTGTAGTAAAAGAACAATATCAGATACATCGATCCCTTGACTACTATATTCTATTAAAATTTTACTCAATACATCATTCTGAGATACTATGTAATTATATACATTTGTTTCTTTAGATAATTTATCAAAATATGAGTGTTTTTTCAAAATATTAGAAATTACCATTACACTATCAAAAAATTTTCCATTTTTTATAATTTCACATAGATAGGGCTCGCGTTGCTGCATAAGCAATATCTTATTAAAATTTTTTTTATTTTTATTCAAAATACACGGAATAAAAATCTCCCAAATCGCCATAACCATAATCATTAACAGAAATACCGATAACATTATAAAATAATGATTATAAAAATAACGATACAATAACTTCATAGAACGAACTATAATACTACGCACTAATCAATAGCCTATATTACACAATCTCTAAGAAGAGAAAGTTATTATCGATAAAAATTAAAATAAAATATTACAGAAAATAATAAAAATGACTTCAATGTCAATACCATTCATCAATAAAACATCATATTACTTATATAGTTTCTAATAAATAAGCACGAATACAAGAATCCATGCATTATTTTTATATTTCAAAATATCTGAAACAATCTTTTTAAATAATTTACCAACGTAACTAATATATATAAAGTGGTATAATAGCAAATATCGATACTTGATGACATATTGATTAATCAGGTGTATTAACCATCAAATCTACTGCTGCTGTAGTTTTAGGAAAAGCGATAACTTCTCTAATACTCTGAGCCCCAGTCAACAACATAGCTAATCGATCTAATCCAAACGCTAAACCAGCATGCGGAGGCGCCCCATATTTTAATGCATCCATTAAATACCCAAATTTTTCTTGCTGCTCATTTTTAGTAATACCTAAAATATTGAATACTAATTGTTGTACATCAAATGAATGAATACGAGCCGATCCGCTACCAATCTCACAACCATTCATCACTATATCATAAGCTTCTGATGTCGCTAACAACGGATCTTTCTGTAAAGTTTGAATATCACAATGTTTTGGAGAAGTAAACATATGATGTTTTGATACAAGTTCACCATGACTGTTTTTTTCAAACATAGGAAAATTTATTATCCACAATGGAGCCCAAAAATCCTTTTTGATTAAACAAAGATCATTACCTAATTTAAGTCTTAAAGGACTTAATATTTTCGTAATAGATTGATTATTATCATCACTCAACCCAAAAAACAAAATATCATTATTTGTAACATTGGTTTTTGTTAAAATAGTATCTAATGTAAACTTATCTAACAAACTAATAATTGATCCTTGAATCTCTTTTTTAGTCATGTCATTTTTACTAAACTGAATCTTAGCCCACATTAATTCCTGCAAACCACATTTTTTAGAATAATCAATATATTCATCAATCTGTTTTTGTGTTAGTTTTATACCTCCAGGGACTTTCATAGCTACTACCTGAATATCAGTATTATTTGTTCTCACAAATGAGAACCTATTTTGAATAGGCTTAAATAAATACGATACATCAATCATTTCTATTGGATTTCTTAAATCTGGAGCATCAGAGCCAAAACGTTGCATTACTTCAGAATATGTCAACTGCGGAAATATTCCTAATTCTACGTTTAAAATTTCACGCCAAATAATACGAATAAAAATTTCCATAAGTTCTCGTATTTTTTGTGTTGTCATAAAAGAAGTCTCAATATCTATTTGAGTAAACTCTGGTTGACGATCTGCACGTAAATCTTCATCTCGAAAACATTTAGTAATTTGATAATATCTATCAAAACCAGAAACCATTAATAATTGCTTAAATATTTGCGGTGATTGAGGTAAAGCATAATTTTTACCCGTATGTAATCTACTTGGAACAATATAATCACGTGCCCCTTCTGGAGTAACTTTTGTTAGAATTGGTGTTTCAATGTTTAAAAATCCCTCTAATTCCATAAAACGATGAACAATTGATATAATACGTGATCGAGTTTTTATACGGTGCAACATAATTGGACGTCTTAAATCAAGATAACGATACTTTAATCTATTTTCTTCAATATTATTTTGATTAATATCTAATGGTAACGGATCAGCAGTATTGAGAATAATGAAAGTTTTCGCTACTATTTCAATAGCCCCAGTAGGGATATCATAATTAACTTGGTTTTTAGGTCTTATACGAACTGTACCTATTAATTGTATACAAAATTCTTGTTTCAATTTAGTAGCGGATATACATGTTTCTCTGTTTTGATGTCGGTCAAAACATACCTGTATACATCCTTCTCTATCACGTAAATCAACAAAAATTAACCCGCCAAAATTACGATATCTATTAATCCAACCACATAACGTAACTTCTAAACCCACATGAGATAAATTCAATTGACCACAATACGCAGTACGCATATATATGTGTAACCTCTGCTCACAAATATTTAATTACATAAGATCTTTTTTTATAAAAAATACTAATAAACATATATACATTGTAATAAACATGAAATACATATGATTTTTTTATAATAATTCATATAAAAAACTCATATTGCTAATATTATATTAATTATTTGATTAAATATTATTAAATACTTTTCTTGCATTATACTTAAATTTATTTAAATTAATCTTGGTAACTTATATTATTTATTTTGTAAAAAATATTTTGATGTAAACAAATAAATCAAAACTTATAAAAATTTTTTAATAATATTTATTTAATACACGATATATTCATATGACAAATAAAAATTGGATCATTTAACTATATATAAACATAAATATATTGTTCTTATAATAATTATTACTATTTCATTTTTTTTACAAAAAATTTCATATAATATAACTATACCATTATTAATAATGATTCAATAATTTAAATCTTATTAAATATAATATAAGTATATCGCATAAATACAAATACCACTTAAAAATATCTATACAATTACAAAATATAATTATATTTATATCACAGAAAAAATATATTTTCTGATACTATCAGATATATATATATATATATATTAAAACATTTATATGAACATTCAAAAATTTTTGATAAAAAAAATTCATCGCGCTTTATTTTCAATTACGAATCAATCTTTTTATCACTTGATACAAGTAAAACAATCAACAAAAAAAATATTTGGAAACTACCAAATCAATGGATTAATAACTATCTCTAAAAAATTAAATATGCCTGTCGAAGAACTCTCTAAAAAAATTATAAAATTTATCGATTTAAGTGATATTGCGCAAATAATAAAAACTGAAAAACCAGGATTTATTAACATATTTTTAAGTCCAAAATGGATATCTAATCAAATTAATAGTGTTTTTTCTGTATCTCGTTTAGGCATTACCCCAGTTATACCCAAAACCATTGTTATTGACTATTCTAGTCCAAATATTGCAAAAGAAATGCATGTTGGGCATTTACGTTCAACCGTGATCGGAGATAGCATTGCACGTATCTTATCTTTTTTAGGGCATAATGTCATACGAGTCAATCACATAGGAGATTGGGGTACCCAATTTGGTATGCTTATCGCTTACATAGAGAAAAATACACAGCCTGGATATTTAATAAATAGAACTATTCAATTATCTTCTCTAGAACATTTTTATCAAAAAGCTAAAAAAATTTACGATATTAACCCCACTTTTGCAGAATTATCTAGAAGTTACGTTCTAAAATTACAACAAGGTGATAAATATCACCGTCAAATATGGCAACGCTTGGTAGATATTTCTATATCAAATAATCAAAACATATATGCACGATTAAATATTACTTTAAAAAAAAGCGACATTATAGGAGAAAGTTTTTATAATGACATGCTCCCTAATATTGTGTCGGATTTAAAAAATAAAGGCTTAGCAGTCATAAGTAATGGAGCCACAGTAGTATTTCTAGAAAATTATAATAACAAACACGGCGATCCTTTTGGAGTAATTATTCAAAAAAAAGATGGAGCTTATTTATATAGCACTACCGATATTGCTTGCATAAAATATCGATGTAAAATATTACATGCCGATAGAATTATTTACTATACTGATAGTCGTCAAAAACAACATCTCATACAAGCATGGGAAATTGCTAACAAAGCAGGATATATAGGAAAATCAATATTATTAGAACATCATATATGTGGTATGATACTGGGAAAAGATGGTAAACCATTGAAAACACGATCCGGCAATGCATTAAAATTAAAAATATTATTAGATGAAGCCTTAGAACGCGCTCGTTGTCTAATATCAAGTAAAAATCCTCATTTAAAATATACTGAAATTAATAAACTAGCGCATGTTATTAGTATCGGTGCCATTAAATATTCTGAGCTATCAAAAAATCGTATTACAGATTATATATTTAATTGGAATAATATATTAAATTTCGAAGGAAATACAGCCCCTTATATACAATACGCATACACTAGAATCATTTCTATTTTTAAACGATTTGAACAACCTAGTGCTCAATTAGAACAACACAACATTCAATTAGAAACTGAAGAAGAAATATCATTAGCAACGTGTTTGCTTCAATTTGACGAAACGATTAGCGCAGTTGCAGATCAAGGCTCTCCTCACATGTTATGCTCTTATTTGTATAAAGTATCTATGCTATTTTCCTCGTTTTATGAAAACTGTCCCATTATTAAAATAAACAATACGTGCATAAAATATAGTAGATTAAAATTAGCATCGTTTACTGCTCGTATTTTAAAGAAAGGATTAAATTTATTAGGAATCAAAACAGTAAGATCGATGTGATAATTAATATATCTTTCTTACATTAAGAAAAATCTTTACTTAAAAAAATAAAATCTTTTAAACGAATACCTACACACCACAACGTTACACAATAACTACTACTAACCAATATCAAAATTCCTATTATTTTAATTAATCGGTAAATAATATTGCCTTGATCCCAATGAGATACACACGTTAATAATCCCACGCAAACTATATACATTACAAAAAGAGCAACAAACACTTGACAACAAAAAAATAACCATCCAGGTTGTAATTGGAATAAGTATTTTTTTTTAAATTTCCAATACAATAGCCCTGAATTTAACCATGCGCCCAAAGTGACAGAAAAAGAAAAAACAACATGTTTCAATGAATTAATACATACTAAATTTACAAATTGAGTGAAAATAAGTACAATAACAACTATATATACGGGAGTTATAATATCATGGCGCGCATAAAAACCAGACGTTAATACCTTAGTAAAAATTAAACCAGGTAATCCTATTGCGTACGCAATTACAGAATACTGTGTCATTAATACATCAAATTCTAAAAATTTTCCATACTTAAACAAGGTTGTGATTAAAGGTTCAGAAAAAACCCCTAAAATAATAGCACTAGGAAAACTTAATACAAAACATAATCTCATCCCCCAATTCATCAAATAAAAATAATCTTCATAATTTTTATTTGAGATAAAACGAGATAAATATGGCACTAAAATGGTAGTTAACGTTACACCAAACACTCCAATAGGTAATTCCATCAATCTATCAGCATAATACATCCAAGAAATAGAACCATCTCTCAAAAAAGAAGCGAGAATAGTATTAATAATTAATGATATCTGACTACTTGATACAGCGATTACAGCAGGAACCATTGATCTACATATCCTATAAACCCTATTATCATAAAATTGCATTGTTGGAATAATTAACATATTAATTTTTTTCAAAAATAGCAAACAATATACACACTGCAATACCCCTCCCACAATCACTGACCAAGCCACTCCCATAATAGGAGTATTACAATATAAATATTCTGCAAACAACATAAAACCTATTATGCTAACATTTAAAAAAATAGGAGCAAACGATGGTACTAAAAAAAAATTACAAGCATTTAAAATAGCCCCCATTAATGATGTCAATGACACTAACAAAATATAAGGAAACATCACTCTAAACATTTCAATAGTCATAAAAAACTTTTCTGTAGAACTATCAAAACCAGGTGCGATAATCATAATAATCCAAGGCGCTATTAATAATCCAATGCACACTATAATCGTTACAGTAACGATTAACAAACCAGATACTCTAGAAATAAATACTCGTATTTCTTCTTTACTTTTACAACATTGATATTCTGATAATATAGGCAGGAAAACCTGATAAAATGCTCCTTCCGCAAAAATGCGTCTTAATAAATTAGGCAATTTAAAGGCAATGAAAAACGCATCTGTCACAACACTCACTCCAAATATTCGGGCTATGATAGTATCTCTCATAAAACCCAGAATACGAGACAAAACAGTTACACAACTCATTGCAGTTAAAGATTTTAACAAATTCATTACATTTCAAAAATTTTTAGAAATTTACTGTAAGTAGTGTAACATACAAACAGGATATTTTCTTAAAACTATGAAAAATTCATGCTAATTTTATATATGATTTTTTTTTAAAATTAGTCTATAAATAAAATTTTATCGAAATGTTTCTTCAAAAAAAATACACGCAAAATACTAATACAGTGCGCATATCATTACAATTATTACATATCTCTGGTATAATTTATCTACAATAATAGATATACAACATGGTGCTCTTTAACAACAACTAATGATAAACAATCATATTCCTTACCGCGCATATTTAAAAAAATGACCGCTTAAAATGCTTTCTTTAATTTGACTAAAAATAGTTAGGTATGTTCACAGAAATATTTAAGTATAATTTTTAATCCTTAATAAATATAATCGCTCCTATTTTAAAATATTATGCTTGAAGTAATATATATATACAATAAATAAACATGTAAAAAATATCAATATTATTAAATTCAAATATCTCACAAAAAATAAAAGATACATATTAATTTACACTGTGCTTAAAAACAAAAATATATAATTATTTTTTTTAAATACTTTTAACGCACGTAGTAAGCAATAATGTATACAAAATACACAAACGGTGACTCATGTATACAATATCTAAAGCCAGAAGATTCGGTAAATATTTTTTAATTATAGATAATATGTTTGTAGTTATAGGGTTTTATGTTGTTTTTCCACTTATCTCAATATATTTTGTTGAACAACTAGGATGGGGAGCTTTTTTAGTAGGATTTGCTTTAGGATTAAGACAATTTATTCAACAAGGACTAGGAATTTTTAGCGGTGCCTTTGCTGATAAATTAGGAGCTAAACCCATGATTGTTTCTGGATTATTCATACGAACCCTAGGATTCATCATAATGAGTATTGCAAACACTCCTATGCTATTGTGTTTGTCATGTGTATTATCTGCTCTAGGTGGAACATTATTCGATCCACCACGAACTGCATTAGTAATTAAATTAGTGCGTCCATGGGAATTAGGAAGATTTTATTCTGTATTAATGCTAGAAGATAGTATGTGTGCCATTATAGGGATCGTACTAGGTACATGGTTATTACAATATAACTTTAGATTAGTATGCTTGACTGGGGCAACATTATTTTTTATTGCTGGAGTTTTTAACGCCTGGCGATTGCCTGCATATAAAATTTCCAGTTCCCGTGCTTCATTGTCAGAAGGAATAAAAAAAGTGCTCAATAATCAACGATTTGTGATTTATGTTTTTACTTTAACTGGTTATTATATTTTATCCGCTCAAGTTATGTTAATGTTGCCCATTCGAATTCATGAAATATCTGGGCAATTATCATATATAAAATGGATGTATATCATGGAAGCAATCTTATCATTATTATTAATTATTCCTATAACTTGGTGGAGCGAAAAATATTTTAAATTAGAAACACGATTGATGGTGGGATTAATAACTATGATAACTAGTTTATTTCCCATTGGATTCGTTAAAAACTTACATACATTATTAATTTTAATTAGTTTATTTTATATCGGATCTATTATTGCTGAACCTGCAAGAGAAACTTTAGGAGCTCTACTAACAGACTATAAAGCACGTAGTAGCTATATAGGTTTTAGTAAACTAAGTTTAGCTTTAGGGGGTACTGTAGGATATAGTGGCAGTGGATGGTTATACGACATTGGAAAAAAACAAAATTTTATTCAATTACCTTGGATCGTGCTAAGCATAATAGGGCTGATTACTTTATTAGGATTATATTATCAATTCAAATACTACTCTTTTCAATCTCTACTTAATAATAATCACAATAAGAAACGTAAACTGTAACTAATAACACAAATGATAATATAAACATATTACTACCCAATTACTTAAATCCTCAAGACCACGATAATAGTTTTCATACCTAAACTAGGATATAAATACGTAATTAATATTACCCAATAAAAAATTTAACTAATCATACTTGACCTAAAATAAGTAAAATTTTATATTGTTTCGGTATTCCCGTGAACAAGGTGAGATGTCCGAGTGGTTTAAGGAGCGTGCCTGGAAAGCATGTATGCATATAATTTATGTATCAAGGGTTCGAATCCCTTTCTCACCGATGTTACTACTAATATAGTAGTAACAAAGAAAAATTTGAACCACAATAAAAACATTAAAATCTATATAATATCGATTACAACACTATTTTCAGCTATTTTACAATGTAAATTGTACATAAATAATTACGTTGCAACAAAGATCACACAAAATCCTAAAAATTCTAATTTTTTCATAATCATTACTATAATTACGAATTTAAAAAAAATTATTCAACATCAATATCCCATTGTACTCAAAAACGACGGAGAGAAAGGGATTCGAACCCTTGAAAGATATTATTTCTTTAAAACGGTTTTCGAAACCGCTCCGTTCAACCACTCCGGCATCTCTCCCTTTCTTCTATTTAAAAAATTAAAAAAATATCATGTAATTTGCTGTTCAGCAAATCCCTCTCTTAACACATCCGTTAGATTAAATTACAATCATGAAAGTTCTTTATTTTATCCCTTTTCTTAAAAAGAAAAATAGATTTTTAATCTAATTATAACAATGCTTAACATATTTTATATATAAAATATCAAAACTATCTTCATACATTGCAATTTCTTATTAAATTACTACAGTAATCATTATTAAACACTTGTATTATTATGTATATTTCTATAACATAGAGTGCAGAATATTGGTTCCTCTGTAGTTCAGTTGGTAGAACAGCGGACTGTTAATCCGTATGTCACTGGTTCGATCCCAGTCAGGGGAGTCAAATAATGAAAAAATTAATGTTTTTTTTAATTTGTAATACATAATTGCAATTAATTCTCTACTATAAATGAATTTAAATATTCACTCTATTCCAGCTTGATGTAAATCATGCATATTAATTGAACCCACTAATATTCCCAATTCATCCACCACCGGTGCTGCAGTAATTTTTCGTTGATGCAAAGCTTTTAACGCCACGCTTGCACGCCATTCTTTGGGAATACGATATCCAGGTTTAGTCATAGCTATGTTCACCGGATCATCCAGAGATTTACCCTGAACTATCCAACGTCTTAAATCTCCGTCAGTAAACACCCCTGCGACACGATTATGCTCATCGCACACAGCAGTTAATCCAAGTCCAGTACGACTTAATTCAAACATAGCATCCATTACTGTAACCTGCCAAAAAACTTTTGAAATATATTCTTCAGTACGCATCAAATGATGTACGCAATTTAATAGTTGCGCTCCTAATCTACCTCCTGGATGAGATCGTGCAAATTGCTCTAAACTAAAACCTCTGTGTCTCATAAGTGCCATCGTTAATGCATCACCCATCATCAAAGTATTAACTGCGCTAGAAGTAGGAGAGAGTTCCATTGGACAGGCTTCTCTTCGTATTTTGACATTAAGAACACATGTAGCTCCCTTGGCCAAGGGAGACCCCACATCGCCAGTGAATGCGATTACAGGAATACCGCTATCTACTAACAATGGCATTAAAGTGATTATTTCACCAGCACGGCCTGAATAAGAAATAAACATAACTACATCTTGCGCTCCAATCATACCTAAATCACCATGTAAGGCTTCTGCAGGATGAACAAAAAAAGCCGGGGTACCTGTACTCGATAAAGAAGCAGCAATTTTTTTCCCAATATGACCTGACTTACCTATACCAGAAACTGCAACCTTTCCTGTGCAATTCAATAATATACGACAAGCAAATACAATACTTTCATCTAACCTATTTAACATTCTTTGGGCTTCGTTAATTTCTATCTCCAAAGTTTCTTTGGCATATTCCAATAACAATGCATCATCAATTATTACCATAATTATCAAAATGATAAATTTAAAAACTTTAATACCACAAAAAACTTATATTTTAATACAAGTTACATTCTCCATCTAATATTGAAATATGTATATTTGTGGGTATAACATGAATAATAAGCGCTTTACAATATACTTTACACTAATCAACATAAATCTACTAAAATAGATCATAATATTTTCGTTCAAAATAATAACAATATATAAATACTTTAATCAATACTGAATATATCCCAGTATAGGGCATATATTAAAAACAAAGATCCCCGTTACTACATTTTTATATAATCACAATAATATAAGGGATATAATACATAATAACAAATTTTAGATATTATATAATCGTTTTTGATTTTTCATAAATTATTTAAAATTATTTATATTATATATATAACGTTTCACGTTTCTTATCTTAAATAAGAATAATGTATTTTACGTTAAAAAACACATTATCTCTGATATTTCATATATATAAACACAATATCTTCTTTTGTACACATTCAAATAATAAACAATTGCAATTAATAAAATAAATATTTCTAAGATTAATCAACGATTGTTAAACCTAATCAATTGTAGATTCTTTAAAATGTTTAATTTTTTTTGATAATTCACGACGTTCTTTTGATAACTCAGCGTTCTTTATTATATATTCATCCACTCGGTCTTCATAATCGTGGCGCATATTAGTAATAATAACTTGTATCCCTTCTACGGATGTCTCAGACTTAATATAATCACTTAAGTTACCCAGCAATAACGCTCTTTTTTGATTGTCTCGAATTTTTTTTTCATTATCAATAATTTCTCGTTGCAATTTATTTTTACGACGAAATATACGCACAAATTCTAACACATCATAAAATGATTGATTAACATCATTGCTCATGATCATACCCTATTTTATATTTGCTTCAAAAAAGCTTACATTATATAGTTCCTAATTTCAATAAAATAAAAATAAAACATTGATGCAATCATATTTTCAATCCATATAATGTCCTTGTATTTGTAAACATTTACATTTAGATTATTGACAATAATAATAAATTAAAATACTCATATATATAACACATACAAATACCTGAGATATATTGCAATAAAACCTAATGAAATTATCTACAATATTAAATATATATAATATAATTTACATCTTATTTAGTTAAAAGTGCTCATATAACCTATGATAATACATTTTAATACTACAAAACCCAGTTTTTTTATTTATGATTACGAAACTTTTGGTATAAACCCGGCATCAGACAGACCAGCGCAATTTGCCGGAATTCGTACTAATAATATTTTTCAACCCATAGAAAAAGAAAAAGTTTTTTTCTGTCGCTTACCAAATGATTATATTCCTGATCCCCAATCTGTACTTATTACAGGAATTACTCCTCAATATACCTTACATAATGGATTGATAGAATCTGAATTTGCCAGCCGTATTTATCAAACATTCTGCATTCCTAAAACTTGTATACTCGGATACAATAACATCCATTTTGATGATGAATTTAGTAGAAACATTTTTTATAGAAACTTTCATGACCCTTACTTATGGGCTTATCAGCAAGGCAACTCCCGATGGGACTTGTTGCATGTGCTACGCGCTTGTTATTCATTATGTCCAAATGGCATCGAATGGCCATTAAACGCTCAAAATAAACCTAGTTTTCGTTTAGAAGATTTAACACAAGCGAACTCTATAAAACACTTGAGCGCACATAATGCTATGTCAGATGTATATGCTACTTTAGAATTAACAAAATTAATAAAAAAAAAACAACCACAATTATTTCAGTTTTTATTTGATCATCGCACCAAATATCAATTAAAAAAAATAATCGATTTAGACTCTATACATCCACTAATATTCATAACAAACAGAATTAATAATAAATACAAAAATTTTATAGCTTATATAGCACCAATTTCTCAACATCCCATAAATCCTAATATTTTAATAGCATGTGATTTAAATGGGAATATAGATACTTTAATTAATTTAAATATAGATACGGTATATCAAAAATTACACTCCGGACACATAACAATATATGATATCTTAACAAAAATGCCACTAAAATTGATCAGATTAAATGCATGTCCTACTTTAATACCGATAAGTTTTTTTGACAAAAACAATATTAATACCAATTATTCCATACAACCTTCCACTGACTATCAATATTTTTCAAAAAATTTAAATTTTCTTAGAATATATGAAAATAGCGTGCATTTACGAAAAAAAATAAACACACTATATACCATCATAGAATCTTATATACATCAAAAAACTCTATATAATTCTGCCCACGTAGACAATCAATTATATTACAGATTTTTTAACAATTCTGATCGTAAAATAATTGAAAATATCCGCAGAACTCATTCAAAAGAATTGAAAAATTTACACATTGAACACGCCGATTCTCGATTAGAGCCACTTTTATTTTACTATAGAGCTCGCAATTTTCCCAATACTTTAAATCACCAAGAACAAAAAAAATGGTTAGACTATATAAGAAACAAATTATTTGATAAAAATCAATCAAAATTTTATAATGACCAACTAAATACGCTCCTTTCAACTTATAAATACAATAAACAAAAAATTGAACTTCTACGTTCATTACAGACATATTATCAGTATCTTTATAAGACCTGCTTTAATTTCCATTAAAAAAATCAGTTTTTAATTTTTTATATATATGCAAATACTACATGCTTCACTCAAAATTAAAATAAATAAAAAATTTATAACAAAATAACATCTGTATTGTTATAATAATATGTATTTACTATAATAATTTTATACAAATATATTAAGCATTATAAAAATTTAATTTTTTACCTATTATTCTACAATAGAATACATTAATATTTTAAAATACTTTAAATTTAATTAAAATATTAATTATATACGTATAAAATAAAATAACTTTACAAAATTTAACCCTATACAAATTTAATTATATTCGCTAAAATATTAAATTAATGAAAAATGTTTTAACGAGAACATTGTGCTTCATGTATTAATTTTTCATCATGACCCTGACTAATCCTTCAAATAAATTAAAAATAGAAACAATTTTTCATTTTTTGTGCGTTAACAACATCAAAAAATACTACTATTTCAAAAATTTTTTAAAGCATCGAGTTATGGCAAATTATTTACATAAGGTAAAAATATCATGCTAGATAGATCACGATTACGAATAGCAATGCAAAAATCAGGAAGGTTAAGCAAAGAATCCCAACAACTTCTTGAACAATGTGGAATTAAGATTAATTTACAACAACAACGTCTACTAGCATTTGCGGAAAACATGCCCATCGATATCATGAGAGTTCGAGATGATGATATCCCCGGTTTAGTTATGGATGGTATAGTAGATTTAGGTATTATAGGCGAAAACGTATTAGAAGAAGCGTTGTTATCAAGACGATCGCAAGGAGATAATCCTCGTTATGTTATGTTACGCCGATTAGATTTTGGAGATTGTCGATTATCTATGGCCTTACCCATAGACGAACCATGGCTTGGTCCAAAATGCTTGCAAGGCAAACGAATCGCCACTTCATATCCCCATCTGCTGAAACAATATTTAGACAAATTAGGTATTAACTTTAAATCTTGTCTACTAAATGGCTCGGTAGAAGTAGCGCCACGCGCCGGGTTATCAGACGCGATTTGTGATCTAGTTTCCACTGGAGCTACATTAGAAGCTAACGGATTACATGAAGTAGAAGTGATTTATCGATCTAGAGCATGTCTGATTCAACGATCTGGACAATTATCCAGCACAAAACAATCGCTAATAAATAAATTGATGATCCGCATTCAAGGAGTAATCCAAGCCAGAGGATCTAAATATATCATGCTGCACGCTCCGGCTGAACAACTAGAGGAAATTATTAATTTACTACCTGGCGCAGAAAGTCCCACAGTATTGCCATTGGCGGGTAATCAACATCGTGTTGCGATATACATGGTAAGCAATGAAACATTATTTTGGGAAACAATGGAAAATTTAAAAAATCTTGGAGCCAGTTCTATTTTAGTATTACCAATAGAAAAAATGATGGAATAATATTATGATTAATCATGAATATCCTATATCTATTTACTGGAATAATTATTCCAAATCTGAACAAAAAAAACTTCTTATTCGCCCAATAAACAACAAATTAAGTGATATTTGTATAAATGTTAAAAATATACTCAGACAAGTTTATAACGAAGGAGATCGTGCTTTATTTAGATTTAATCGTGATTATGACAATGTACAAACTAAACAATTGAAAATTCCATCTGAAACTATCATAAAGTCAGGTTATAACTTATCTAATGAAATAAAACAAGCAATACAAATCGCAATGGCTAATATTACACGGTTTCATCAAACACAATATTGTTCAGAAGTAAATTTGGAAACTTTTCCAGGTGTATATTGTCAACAAATTATTCGTCCATTAAATATTATCGGATTATATATACCAGGAGGAACCGCCCCGTTATTGTCAACAGTAATGATGTTAGGCATTCCAGCACGTATTGCGAAATGTAAACGTGTGATATTATGTTCACCTCCACCAATTCCAGATGTAATTATATATGTTGCACAACTTTGTGGTATCAACGAAATTTACCAAGTAGGAGGTAGTCAAGCTATAGCTGCTATGGGATTTGGTACTAAGTCTATTCCAAAAGTAGACAAAATATTCGGACCAGGTAATGCTTGGGTTACAGAAGCAAAACGGCAAATTAACCTTGCTCCAAATGGAGCAGCTATTGATATGTTAGCTGGACCCTCCGAAGTATTAATCATTGCAGATAATACAGCTAATCCTATTTTTATCGCAGCAGATCTTTTATCACAAGCAGAACATGGATCTGATTCGCACGTAGTACTTATAACACCCAATGCGAACATTGCAGAACAAACAAGATTAGAGCTACATAAACAATTAAAAATACTACCACGTAACAATATAATTAATAATGCATTGATGAATAGCCGCATGATTATTACTAATAATTTAATGGAGTGTTTTTCTATAAGTAATAGTTACGCTCCAGAACATTTGATCATTCAAATTGAAAATGCACCAAATTATTTACATCACATCATTAATGCTGGATCAATATTTCTTGGAAATTGGTCTCCAGAAACTGCTGGAGATTATGCAAGCGGACCTAACCATGTCTTACCTACATATGGGCGTGCAACTACCACATCTGGTTTAGGAGTTATAGATTTTCAAAAAAGAATATCAGTACAACAATTAACTCAAAATGGATTGTTACAACTATCGTCAACAATTATCACATTAACACAAATTGAACAATTAAAAGCCCACGAATACGCCATAACACATCGTATAAATTATCTGAAGGAATACAATGAACGTTCGTTACTTGGCTAGAAATAATGTACTAACTCTTAAACCTTACCAAGCTGCCAGAAAATTAACCCATTCGGGTAACATATGGCTTAACGCTAATGAATTCCCAAACGCTCCCGATTATCAATTACGTTATAAAAAAATTCATAGATATCCCTCTTGTCAGCCACAAGAATTAATAAACAATTATGCCTATTATGCTAGGGTACGATCCGATCAAATTTTAGTATCGAGAGGAGCTGATGAAAGTATTGAATTATTAATGAAAGTTTTTTGTAATCCTGGAAAAGACGTTATTGTATTTTGTCCGCCAACATATGGTATGTACAAAACCACTGCAGAAATTTTAGGAATTAATTATCGAATTATACCTAAAAAAAAGAACTGGCAACTTGATTTATTATCTATTAAATCACAACTAAACAATGTCAAATTAATTTATATTTGTAACCCAAATAACCCTACTGGTAATATTATCCATTTAAATAGTTTAAAAAAATTATTAGACATTATTCAAAATCGAGCCTTATTAGTCGCTGACGAAGCATATATTGACTTTTGCCCTGATGCAAGCTTAGTACGCTGGCTATCAATATATCCTCATTTGGTTATCTTAAGGACTTTATCTAAAGCTTTCGCATTAGCAGGATTACGATGTGGGTTCACTTTAGCTAATCCAGAAATTATTAAATTGCTAGGAAAAGTAATCACACCGTATCCATTATCTATTCCAGTCATTGACATTGCAGAACAAGCTTTAACTCCTACAAGCATACAAGATACCCAAAACAGAATAGCTCTCATTAATACAAACCGAGCCATATTAATTACGGGATTAAATCAATGCTCTTGTGTTCAAAAAGTATTTAACAGTAATGCTAATTACGTATTAGTTAAATTCAATCCAAAATATCAAGTTTTCAATACATTATTACGTCAAGGTATAGTTTTAAGAGATCAAAGTAACCAACCAGGATTAATTAATTGCTTACGTATCACTGTGGGTACATATAATGAATGTAAACACGTAGTTTCTGTTTTAAAAAAACTACATGTTTCATCGTGATCGACATAGACAAATAGGAGCGCTCATGAATCATAAAATTTTATTTATAGATCGAGACGGAACTCTAATTAATGAACCAAAAGATAATTTTCAAATCGATTCTTTAGATAAATTTTCACTAGAACCATACGTTATTCCTGCTCTCATAGCTTTGAAAGATATAGGTTTTGAATTTGTTATAGTTACCAATCAAAATGGATTAGGAAGTCATTCATTTCCTAAAGAAAAATTTGATAAACCACATCATTTAATGATTCAAATATTTCAGTCTCAGGGTATTAAATTTAATCAAATACTAATTTGCCCTCATATTCCTGAAGAAGAATGCAATTGTCGAAAACCAAAAACTGCATTAGTAAGTTACTGGCTCATCGATAACAAACTAAATAAACTTAATAGTTATGTTATCGGGGATCGAGATACCGATATGATGTTAGCAACTAATATGGGTATTCAAGGAATACAATATCATCGTGCTAATTTTGGTTGGGAAAAAATTAAGGACCATTTAACACAATATCATAGATCAGCGCATATTCATCGTATCACTAAAGAAACTAATATAGACATCAAGATATGGTTAAATCAAAATGATGAAAGCTATATTAATACTGGAATTAATTTTTTTAATCATATGTTACAGCAAATAGCTGTTCATGCTGGATTACGTATGAATATTGTAGCAAAAGGCGATTTATATGTAGATGATCATCATACTGTTGAAGATACCGCTTTAACATTAGGAGAAGCATTAAATGTTGCATTAGGTAATAAATTCGGTATTGGAAGATTTGGATTTATATTACCTATGGATGAAAGTATTGCGCAATGTGTATTAGATCTTTCTGGGCGCACATACTTTCATTATGAAGCTAAATATACTTTTCAAAAAATAGGAGATCTTAGCACTGAAATGATAGAACATTTTTTTCGATCATTATCTTCAAAAATGGGTTGCGCTTTGCATTTACAAACAATTGGTAGCAATGATCACCATAAAGCAGAAAGTTTATTTAAATCTTTCGGTCGATCATTACGCCAAGCCATTTATGTAGAAAATAATAATATACCAAGCTCTAAAGGAGCTTTGCTATGAATATAGTGATTATAAACACCAACTGCTCTAATTTATTCTCTGTAAAAACCATGTTACATAAATTAGGATTCTCTCCAATAATAAGTGACAGAGCTGATATTATATCTCAAGCTGACAAACTATTTTTACCAGGAGTAGGTACTGCTTCAGCTGCAATGAAACAATTAAAAAAAAAAATCTGGTTTCATTGATACAAAACTGTACCAAACCGATATTAGGTATTTGTTTAGGAATGCAATTATTTAGCTCTATAAGCGCTGAAAATAATGGTATTAAAACTTTAAATATCATTGATGTACCTGTTAAACGTATACAATACTGTGGTTTTCCACTACCACACATGGGATGGAATACTATTACTATCCCAAAAAGACATTATTTATTTTACGGTATAAAAGAAAATAGTTATTTTTATTTTGCACATAGTTATTTTATAGAAATATGTCATGTGACGATTTCTCAAACAAATTACGGACAATTATTCAGTTCAGTTATAGAATATAAAAATTTTTTTGGTGTACAATTTCATCCGGAAAAATCAGGAATGCCTGGGCAACAATTAGTAAAAAATTTCTTGGAGATATAATTTATGATTATTCCTGCACTAGATATTATTAACGGTAATATAGTTAGGCTCTATCAAGGATCTTATCATATGCAAACTAATTACGGTAAACCTATATCATTCTTAAAAAGATATATACATCAAGGAGCAAAAATGATACATCTAGTCGATTTAGATGGAGCGCAAAATCCAATAAAAAGACAAAGTTTATTAATTAATCAATTAATCAAAGAAGCTGCTCCTCTATCAAAAATACAAACAGGAGGAGGAATACGTAACGCTACAGATATAGAAATTCTTCTAGAGTCAGGTGCAACACGTATAGTATTGGGTTCTATAGCGGTTACACAACCAAAAATGGTAAAAAAATGGTTTGAATATTTCGATCCAAATACCTTAGTTTTAGCAATAGATATACGTATTTCTTCTGAAGAAGATCGGAAAATTGCTATTTACGGATGGCAAAAAGAAACTAATTTACAACTAGAACAAATAATTGAAGAATATTATGCGGTTGGCTTAAAACACGTGCTTTGTACGGATATTTCTAAAGATGGAACGCTATTAGGTAGCAATATATCATTATATCGATCAATATGTCATTCTTGGCCAAAAATATTGTTTCAATCGTCTGGAGGTGTTAATAAATTAATAGAAATACCCAAATTGCGTTCTTCTGGAGTTAAAGGAATCATCATTGGTCGTGCTTTTTTAGAAAATAAATTTACTGTCGATGAGGCTATATCATGTTGGCAAAACGAATAATCCCTTGTCTTGATGTGGCTAATAATAAAGTAATAAAAGGAATACAATTTAAAGATCATAAAATTGTAGGAGATATCCTAGATTTAGCAAATCGATATGCAAAAGAAGGAGCTGATGAATTAGTATTTTACGACATCATAGCATCACCCAATAATCAAGTAGTAAATAAACAATGGATTTCTCAGATTGCTGAAATAATAAATATACCATTTTGTGTCGCTGGAGGTATAAGTACATTAAAACAAGCTAAACAAATTCTTGCATCTGGTGCAGATAAAATTTCAATTAATTCTCCCGCTTTAATCAACCCCATGCTAATCCGAGAACTAGCTGACCATTTAGGCACACAATGTGTTGTAGTTAGTATTGACACCTGGCATAATCCTAAAAAAAAAATTTACCAAGTTCAATGCTATACTGGAGACAGTGCCCGCACAAAAGTTACAACATGGCAAACATTAGATTGGGTTAAAAAAGTACAAGAATATGGAGCTGGAGAAATAGTATTAAACATGATGAATCAAGACGGCATGAAAAATGGTTACGATTTGGATCAGTTACGACATATTAGAAAACATTGTAAAGTCCCGCTTATAGCTTCCGGTGGAGCTGGTACTGCTCAACATTTCCTGGAAGCTTTTCGCGATACTGACATAGACGGGGCGTTGGCAGCTTCAGTATTTCATAAAAAAATCATTGATATTCATAAATTAAAACAATTCTTACACAAAAAAGGAATAAAAGTTAGATTATGCTAATTAAAAATACGCATCAACAATTAAATTGGACCAAAAATTATGGTTTAATACCTGCTATTATACAACATGCTCAGTCAGGGGAAATATTAATGCTAGGACATATGAGTCAAGAATCAATGATAAAAACAGAACAAACTCAGCATGTTACCTTTTTTTCACGTAGCAAAAATAGATTATGGACTAAAGGAGAAAAATCCGGAAATATATTAAAATTAGTCAAATGGTATTCAGATTGTGATCATGATGCACTACTAATTTTTGTTTTACCTTATGGGCCTACTTGCCACAACAACACTAGCAGTTGTTTTCATCCGGGGATAGCAGAATTAAGTTTCCTACACCAATTAGAAAACATTATATCTTCCAAAAAAAATATACCATCCCATTCCTCTACTGCTAATGTATCTTATACATCTCGTTTGTATGCCAGTGGTATTAAACGTATTGCCCAAAAAGTTGGAGAAGAAGGTCTAGAAACAGCCCTAGCAGCAATTTCTTGTGGCAATACAAAAGAGCTCATTAATGAAGCATCAGATCTAATTTATCATTTATTAGTTCTGTTGCAACATAAATCATTAACTTTTAACGCAATCATCCAAGAATTACAAATTCGAAACAATAATAAAAAAAACAGCAGACAATAATATTATTAATCACAAACAAAATAATATGACAAAAACAAAAAATTACCAATCCCATTTCCATCACTTGTTATGATGCTTGTGTGCAAGCATCATAACAAGTGATGGAAATATCAATCAAATTACTAAGTGCTTAATAATTTTCATCTACAGATGAAAACCTTTCAAACTATGTAGATATGTACCTTGTAATAACAAACAATACACAAAAATCTACAACATACAACAACCAATAATACCCCCCCCCCCATTATTATAATAATGGGGGGGGGGTATTATTGGTTGTAAATATCTAACTAATATAAAAAATATTTTTTTCTATATTTATCTTAACCAATTAGTATGGAACATACCTGATTTATCAACACATGCATAGGTGTGTGCTCCAAAACAATCTCGTTGCGCTTGAATAAGATTTGCAGGTAATACATCACTACGATAACTATCATAATACGCTATAGCAGCAGACAATGCTGGCATTGGAATGCCGTATTTAACACCACAAACCACCACATCTCGTAGCATCTGTTGATAACCATTTGCGATAGCCACACAATATGGAGATAAAAGCAAATTAGCTATTTCTGGAGTTTGAGAATAAATATCAATAATTTTTTGTAAAAATTTCGATCTGATTATACATCCTGCACGAAAAATTTGAGCAATTTGTTTATAATTTAAATCCCAATGATACTTATCAGATGCAGTTTTCAATTGATAAAAACCTTGTGCATATAAAATAATCTTACTCAAATACAATGCTTTCCGAGCTTTTTCCAAATACAGACATTTACTCTCAAAATAATTTATCCTGCTAGAAGGTCCTAATAACATTTTTGATGCTTTAATACGTTGTTTTTTAATCGCGGATATATAACGGGCAAACACTGATTCAGTAATCATATTTAACGGTATTTCTAAGTCAATTGCATCTTGAGTAGCCCACGCTCCGGTACCCTTATTTCCTGCTACATCTAATACAGATTCAATAACATATCTATGATTAGTATCTTGTTTAACAAAGATACGACTTGTTATTTCAATAAGATAACTATTTAATTCGCCTTGATTCCATTGTTTAAAAACTTCTCCTAACTCCTCATGGGTTAAATGAAATATATTTTTCAGAAAAAAATATATTTCAGCAATTATCTGCATATCTCCATATTCTATACCGTTGTGTATCATCTTTACATAATGACCAGATCCATTTGGTCCTATGTACGCAACGCAAGTTTCATCATCAATACGAGCAGCAATTTTTTTTAAAATCGACTCGACCATTTTGTATGCATCTATTTGACCTCCAGGCATAAGAGATGGACCTGTTAATGCTCCTTCCTCTCCTCCAGAAATTCCAGTGCCAATAAAATTTATCCCCTTTTTTGATAGTTCAAGATTACGACGCATAGTGTCTTTATAAAATGAATTGCCACCATCAATTAAAATATCCCCTGGATTGATATATAAAGATAATATTTTGATGATATCATCAATATTTGTTCCTGATGTAATCATTAAAAATATAAAACGCGGCCTACTTAAGGATAGTACAAATTCCTCTATTGAATAACATGGGGTAATATTCTTTTTTGGATTATTAGTAATAACTAAGTCGGTTTTATCTTTAGAACGATTATAAATAGAAACACAATATCCTCTACTTTCAATATTTAATGCTAAATTCCGACCCATAACACCCATACCAATAATGCCAATCTTCTGTTGTTCGAACATGTCTGCTCCTATATGGTATAAGTATGTTTTATATTTTAACAAAAATTAACATTTCGATCTTTTTTATTTATCTTGCAGTATAAAAATACTATACGTAAACATATCAATAAAAAATAAAACATTTTAAATAATCTACATTATATGCTATCATACGACACATTTAAATCTATAAATTAGTTATTATGATTACAAAAACAATGTTAGTTACTTGTGCCTTACCCTATGCTAACGGTTCTCTTCATGTTGGACATATGTTAGAACATATACAAGCAGATATCTGGGTTCGTTATCAACGTATGAAAGGTAATCGTGTATATTTTATTTGCGCAGATGACGCACATGGCACCGCCATTATGTTAAAATCACAACAACTGAATATAACACCAGAAAAAATGATTACTCAAATACAACAAGAACATCAACAAGATTGCCAAAAATTTGGGATTAGTTATGATAACTATTATTCTACTCACAGCGAAGAAACGCGCGAATTACTACATGATATTTACTTTCGCTTAAAAAATAACGGATTCATTAAGTCTAGATTTATCTCTCAATTATACGACTCTAAAAAAAATATTTTTTTGCCGGATCGGTTTGTAAAAGGCATATGTCCGACATGCAAAGCATCTGAGCAACATGGAGATAATTGCAATATATGTGGTGCTATTTATACTTCGTTAGACCTTATAAATCCAAAATCAGTTATTTCTGGAGTATCTCCAATAATACGAAAATCTAAACATTTCTTTTTTGATTTGCCAGCTTTTACTGACACATTGCATATGTGGATCCAATCTGGAAGCATACAAAAAGAAGTAGCCAATAAAATAGAAGAATGGTTTAAATTAGGTTTAAAACAATGGGACATTTCCAGAGATGCTCCCTATTTTGGCTTTAAGATTCCTAACACATCAGAAAAATATTTTTATGTTTGGATGGATGCCACTATAGGATATATGGGAACTTTCAAAAACCTATGCAAAAAAAATAAAAATATATCCTTTAAAGATTTTTGGCATTCAAATTCCGAAACTGATCTTTACCATTTCATAGGAAAAGATATTATTTATTTCCATTGCCTATTCTGGCCGGCTATTTTAGCAGGTAGCCAGTTTCGAAAACCAACCAATATATTTGTTCATGGGCATGTTACTTTAAACGGATCTAAAATATCAAAATCTAAAGGGACATGTATCAACGTAAGTACTTATTTAACACACCTAAACCCAGATTATTTGAGATACTATTACGCTACAAAACTTTCATCTCATATCAATGACATAGATTTAAATTTATCAGATTTTACTGCTAAAGTAAATTCAGATATTATTAATAAAGTATTAAATTTAGCCTCTAGAAATTCCGGATTTATACATAAATATTATAATGGTTACTTATCAAACACGCTAGCTAATCCAGTTTTATATAAAATGTTTACAGAATCCAAGCGCTCTATAGGAGAATTATTTCAAAAACAAGACTTTAACTATGCAATGCGTAAAATCATGCTATTAGCAGATGAAGCTAATCGCTATATCGATAAAAATGCTCCGTGGCATATCGCAAGAGAAACAAGTCGCAGACAAGAAGCATTATCAATTTATTCTATGGGTATTCAGTTATTTCGTGTTCTGATGATTTATTTAACACCAGTTTTACCTAAACTAGCCAAATACAGTGAATCTTTTCTTAATACCCACCTTACATGGCATAATATTTCTATACCTTTATTAGATCATCAAATTAATAAATTTAAAGTCATTTTCTTTAGAATTCGTCATGATCAAATTTCATCTATAGCAAACGAATCTCAATTACACATTCCAAATTCTAATACATAAAAAAAATTTACTCACAGAGTAAAACACTATTTAGTGCAATACCAAAAAATCCAGGTAATACAACAATTCACCATTTTTTGTACACAAAACTTTACTTTTAAAACCTAAAATATCAAATTCTTGTCATAAAAAGTATCACGCTAAAGATTTTTCATACACTTTCTGAAAAAATAACTCTACTATTATCTGATTAAAAATAATCAATACAAAATAAACCTGGCCTTATGCACAACATTATAATGTAAATCAATAAAATAAAATATAATCCTATTAGAATACAAAAACACTGCTAATCCTATTTAAATATTGTAACGTAAATAATACTATTTTAATGTTTATCATTAAAAATTATTCTTCATTATATACTTAATAATGATCTGTTATTACCTTAACAAGATCTGATCCTTACTATTGCAACAAATCAGCAACAATAAATACTAATTAAACATATAAAACAATTTTATATTAAAGCCATTCCTTTTATTCACACATTATCATTGTTTGATTTAATTTATCTTATTTATGTAAAATATTTACATTAATACAATCATTATAATCCAAGACCTTTAGTTCTGATTACATTTTACTTATTTTTATTAATAAGATACATATCTTAAAAATAACACTCAACTACATCACAATTAATTAAACCAACCCGAATATAACATACACTTAATCTAAGAATAAAACCGTTAAATGTATGTTAATGAATATAAACATACATAAACACAATAAAATTTCATATCTTAATTATTGTTTTTTAGTGCATTTAATTATAAAAATAAATTCATATGATCACTATCTAAACAACAGCTACATAAATTTCATTTTTCACTTATATTTAGTTATGATATATAAATTCACAATTTCACATTGATAAAAATATCTTTTTAAGTAACCTTAACACCATTTATGTACACATAAATGCATAGTATAATCATATTTCCATATCTTTCACATCTCATATTTATAAAATGTATAAACAACTATAAACTGAAAACATATCACTTAATTATTACAGTACATAATCGAATGCAAAAACTCTTTTCTAGTATTGGCATTGGACTCAAATAATCCTCCTAATGCAGTAGTAGCTGCAGTACTACTAACATCATGAATACCTCTAGCTTTGACACAAAAATGCACTGCATCAATAAATATTGCCACATTATTTGTGTTAAGCAATGTTTGCAACGCTAAAAAAATTTGTTTTGTCAATCGTTCCTGTAACTGCGGTCTTTTAGAAAAAAACTGTACTATTCTATTAATCTTGGACAAACCAATCACATTTTTTTCCGGAATATAAGAAATAGTCACTTTACCATTGAAAACAATAAAATGATGTTCGCAAGTACTAGTGATATCTATGCCTCGTACTGTGATCATTTCATTGATTTTCATTGTATTTTGAATAATTTCAATTTTGGGAAAATTTGAATAATCTAAACCTGAGAAAATTTCTTCTATATACATCTTAGCTATACGTTTAGGAGTGTTTAATAAACTATCATGCTTTAAATCAAGATTAAGAAGATGCACGACAGCTCTCATATTATCTTCAATACGACGTTTACGTATTCGATGATTAATATTCGATTCAATTAATGGATTTTCCAATCCTCGCACTGATAAAGCATCACGCACTAATAACGCTTCTTGTGTCAATATAGACATATAACTTTCTCTAAAAATATATACATAAAATCTTTCAGGATAATACCCCGTGCTATAATAAAAAATTAAAAACAACTCAATTACAATCAGCATACCTTAATTAATATTAACGACTCATATGCATTATTATAAAAGCCATAATTAATCAAATTATTTTCTGTAAATTACTTAGCTCTTCTTATATGATTATTTTTTTATAAAATCACCTGCATATAATCAAAACTTTTATATTATATTACATTAATATAAACAATTTATAAAAAATATACAAAAAAAACACTCCTTTATTACTATATAAAGAATCTATCTGTAAATTAAATCTATAATTTTCATAAAATATAAATAGAGCTTATATCTCTTCTACTAACCAATAAAAATATGAAAAAAATTATGCCTATCCATCATATATTTTCAATATATATATATTGCTATGACTTCATATTTAAAAAATAAATATACTCAAAAGTATGTATTGTACAAAAATAGTTAAAATATTAAAAATCAATAAAATCATTATAAATATCTATTTTTTTATATCCTCCAAAACTTATTTATTCTATTAAATATTATAAAATTAAATAAAACATTAAATACTAAAATATTACGATAATAATCTTTATAAAAACTATTACTGTTATAACCAATAAATATTAATGTATTTCATACAAACAAAAATAAAACTTGATTAAATTAGATCAATACAATATGAACGTCATTTAAAAATTACTTGCACTATTTAATATATTAAATGTCAACTTTATTCACATATAAAATTCACATGCAATAATACCAAATAACTTTATCATATATTATGTTTAACTATATAAATGATTATTTATGCTATATAATATTGTTAATGTGATATAACATCATTTACATGAATATTCAAATTGAATCATAATAAAATATTTAATAGGTATTATAACAATGTTAACAATTAAAGCTAATTTACGTATTCATCAAAAAAAAAGCGCAACAAGGCGATTGCGTAAACAAAACAAATGTCCAGCTATTATTTATAGTAAAAACGATCAACCAAATTTATCTATTACATTAAATCAAAACGATATCTTACATCCAGACACTGCAAGACAATTATGTAAGAATAGTGTTATTCTATTATTTATCGAAAATAAACAATCTATTACAGTTAAAGTACAAGAAATACAATATCATCCTTTCAAACCCAAACTAATTCATATTGATTTTACGCGTGTTTAATAAAATAATCTGTATTACAAACAATAATCAATCTAAAAAATCTATTTAATTTTTAATTTGAGTATAAAAACACACAATTCAATTTGATTGAACTTAATGCACATTAATCATGCTACAAATATAATTTGTAACTTAATTAAATTAACACACAATAAATATATTGATGCAAACAAGAAAACGATTAATATAAATATATATCCATCTAATAAAGTTATAAAATTTCAAAAATTATATGCATAACCTAATCTATAGTCATATATTTATGGAAAATTAATATTTTTACACAACTTTTTACAATCACCCTAAAAACAGCACGGAACAATAATTTGGTAATGCGCTATCTTGAAGTATCCAAAACAAATAAAAATATCAAATCCTCTCATGCTGAGGATACTTTAGTACACTACTATCTGCATGAGAAAAATAACTATTTTTATCATGCAGATCTAAAGACAATTCTATTAATCTCGTAATTAACGATTGAAAATTTAATCCAGTTGCCTCCCATAACTTAGGATACATACTATCGTAAGTAAATCCAGGTAATGTATTAACTTCATTAATAAAAATTTTATTATCTAGAGTTAAAAAAAAATCTACTCGTGCCATTCCAGCACAATTTAATACCTGAAAAGCACGTAAAGTAATATAACGAATCTCATCACTTATTGTATCATTAATTAAAGCAGGTATCATGATCTGAGTTTTGTGTTCTACGTATTTATCACGATAAGTATAAAAATTATCATTTGATAATATAATTTCACCGCATACACTAATCTCCGGATTATCATTACCCAATACCGCGCATTCCAATTCTTTTCCAACAATAGCTGGTTCTATTAATATCTTATGACTAAAAGAAAAAGCTTTTATTAATGATGGATAAAAATTGTTACAATTAGTCACTTTCGACACACCTATTGATGATCCTTGGTTTACTGGCTTTACAAACAAAGGTAATCCAAAAGTAGAAACAAGATCATCAAAATCTATATTATGTTGATCATGCACTGAAAAAGTTTTAAATGGCACTACTGATAAACCTGCATCACGCAATAAACGTTTAGAAACATCTTTATCCATACTTATGGATGAACTCAAAATATTAGAACCAACAAACGGTAAATTCATCATACATAATAAACCTTGTAAAGCCCCGTCTTCTCCTAATGTTCCATGAGTTACAGGAAAAATAACATCAAATTTCAATAAAACATTTATATTTTCAGCATTCAATACGAATCGATGAGGACAATTTTGTAATATAATCGAAATATATGTATCATCTCTATAATTCGATAAAACATTAGAATTTATATCTTTCAGATGCCAATATCCTTGTTTATCTATCCACAGAATCATCGCTTCAAATCGGCATTTATCAATAAATTGTGTAATACATATAGCCGATTTTAATGAAACCTCATGTTCGAAAGAACGACCTCCGCAAATAATACCAATACACAATCTAGACATATACCGTATCCTTTATTTAATATGCATTTTAATTAGTTAGCGTTACGCACTTAAAACAAAGGCGAATTATATAATTCGCCTTTGTTTTAAGTGCGTAACGCTAACTAATTAAAATGCATAAACTACTCCTAATGCAATAATATCATCAGTACAGATCTGAGATGCTCTAGTAAAATTATCCTTATTTAACAAATTAATTCTATAATCCATAGTAGTGCAAATATTCTTATTAAAAACGTAACTCGTTCCAATTGTGATACATTTTTTTAAAAAATTACTGTAACCATTTTCTACATCACTAGCTTTAGAATGCAAATAAGATACAGAAGGACGTAATCCAAAATTAAATTGATACTGAGCCACTAATTCAACATTCCGAGCTTTGCTAACAAATCCATAATAAACATGCTCCGTACTAGGATTATCGCGAAAACTACCAAATGGAGTCATATTATAAGTCTCCCCATAAGTAGCTGCAGCATACATCCCTTTTCCATCATATTTTAATCCAAAGGAATACGCTTCAACATTATTATTACAACAAATATTACTATCTAAACTACTTTGTTCAGCAACACGTTTGTTATTAGTATACGCTGCAGAAGCAGCCAACCCATTATTCAACGAATAAGACGCAGAGACTCCATATCCTTCTCCATTAGCTGTTTTTAAAGTACGACCTGTTGCTTTATTAACATCATTTTTACCTTGATACTGCACAGCAAAATCCAAACCGTTCACGAAACCAAAAAGATTTTTATTACGATATGTAATCACATTTGAACTACGATGAGACAAAAAATTATCTATGAGAGATATATCTCCGCCAAATCCCGGCGTTACATCTGTCCACGCTCCCACATCATATAACACTCCATAATTCCTTCCATAATCAATGCTTCCAAAATCTCCAAATTTCACGCCTGCATAACCAAGCAACACCTTATCATTATTATTCGCACTAATTCCTTCAACATTTTTTAATGAAATCTCATGCTCCCATACACCGAAACCCATAATTTGATCATTAATATATGTTACGCCAGATAATCCATATCTTATAAACGAATTATCCCCGTTTTTAGTATTATCTCTAGAAAAATAATGCCCCCCCACAAGACTCCCGAACATACTTAACGTATTACTATTTTTATTGTAAATTTCAGCAGCCCCGGCAGTGCTTGCTATAACCATAGTCACAACTAGGCTAGTAAAACACCGTAATTTCATATCAATACCTCATCATATAATAAGTAATACTGTTAACAATCCAATAAAACTAACGTTACTTTCTTTGGTAACAATCAACACTTATTCAACTAATATCCACTCCTACTAAGTATCACATATCACATACCATCTAACGATCTTATACTATAACACCTACTCCAACTTATTAATCTAATATAATTTTCAAATCAACCAATTACACTAAATCATACATACAAAAACTAAATTCCATACGCAACAACATAAATCTCTATACATACCCTATCGACGTGATTCGTTATTAAAAAAACAATAACCATCTCGTTTATAGTTAATACCAACAATCTATCTACCCATTGTTACAAATAGATATCATATTACGTATAATTATTATATTCAACATAAATACAAAATGATTCTCCCATAATATATGGATATATATTATGATATTAATCATTTCAAATTATTATCCTTACAATTAACTATCTTATACATTATATTAATCATCCCTAATCACCATATCATAAAAACCATTACGCCAAATTTCAACAACATATATTATGTAAACACATGATTAAACAATATGCAATGCAATATTAATTTCACAAATGAAAAAATCTCATAATATTTAATATTTTTTTATTAAACCGACAATTAACAATACTCACATTCCCTATGACATTAAATTAAATAAAATGATTTTCACTTTCAACTGATTCTACAACACGTTGCAAACCGACTACGCATTCATCACATGCGGTACGAATTAACATAACCCCTTGAGTATTGCGTCTAATAATATTAACTTCAGCAACACGAGTACGAACTAATCGACCTGCATCAGTAATCATTACTATTTGATCAGATTGATTTACCTGAACAGCCCCCACTACATTACCATTTCGCTCGGTAACCTTAATAGAAATTACACCTTGAGTAGCACGTGACTTAATTGGATATTCTGATTGATTAGTACGTTTCCCAAAACCATTCTGAGTAACAGTGAGAATAGAACTCTTATCTTTCGGTATAATTAACGATACTACACGGTCACCTTGTAATAAATGAATACCTTTTACACCAATAGCTGAACGTCCCACGCTGCGTACTTCTGTTTCTTTAAATCGCACAACTTTTCCATAAGCAGTAAACAACATCACTTCATTACTACCATCAGTTATATCAGCTCCAATCAATTCATCTCCGTTATTAAGATTTAATGCGATAATACCAACATTACGTGGTCTACTAAACTCCGTAAGTGATGTTTTTTTTACAACTCCACTACTAGTTGCCATAAATACTTGATGTCCTGTTGTATAATTTTGAATTGGTAAAATAGCAGTAATTCGTTCATTTATGTCTAATGGTAATAGATTAATAATTGGTTTACCTCGTGATCCACGACTAGCTTCTGGTAATCGATATACTTTCATCCAATATATACGCCCATAATTAGAAAATAACAAAACTGTATCATGAGTATTAGCTACTAATAGTTGAGTGATAAAATCTTCTTCCTTGATTCGTGTCGCTAACTTTCCTTTTCCTCCTCGTTTTTGTGCTTCATAATCTCTTAATGGTTGATATTTAACATAACCTTGATATGATAGGGTCACTACTACATCTTTTTGATTAATTAAATTTTCAACATTAATATTTTCAAAATCATCACTAATTTCAGTACGACGGGGATCATGGTATTCTTCTTTTATAACCAATAATTCTTGACGAATTACCTTCATAAGACATTTAGGATCCTTTAAAATAGAGCTTAAATTTTCCATTTTTTCCAACAAACTAGTATATTCTTTCAATATCTTTTCATGCTCTAAAGTAGTAAGTTTATGTAATTTTAAATCCAAAATAGCTTGAACCTGATGCTTAGTAAGATAATATTGATCATTATTGATAGTATTTTTTACTTCTGACCATTCAGATTCAGTAAAATTAACAGAAATTACTTGTCTCATCTCCAAAATATTGCCTGGCTTCCATGATGAAGATGTTAAAATAGAACTAGCTTCCACAGAACTATTAGATCGACGGATAAATTCAATAATCGAATCAATATTAAACAACGCAACAGCTAATCCCTCTAAAATATGAATACGACTACGAGCTTTTTTTAATTCAAACATAACGCGACGTATTACTATTGCACGGCGATGACATACAAAAGCGGACAAAATATCCTTTAAAGACATAATTTTTGGCTGTCCCTGATGTAAAGCTACCATATTAATACCAAATGAAGTCTGCAATGAAGTTAAAGAATATAAATTGTTTAAAATTACTTCACTAATAGCATCACGTTTAACTTCAATAACTATCCGCATGCCATCCTTATCAGATTCATCACGTAAATTATGTATTCCTTCAATACGTTTTAATTTTGCCAATTCAGCAATTTTTTCTAATAATCGAGTCTTATTAACTTGATACGGAATTTCATATATCACAATAGATTCACGACCACTTTTCACATCAGTTTCAATTTCCGCTCGAGCACGAATACAAATTTTTCCCCGTCCAGTACTATATGCTTCTTTAAGGCAACTACTGTCATTAATAATAGCAGCAGTAGGAAAATCCGGACCCGGAATATGTTTCATTAAATCCTCAATAGTAATATCCTCATTATCTATAAACGCTAAACATCCATTAATTACTTCAGAAAGATTATGCGGAGGAATATTAGTAGCCATACCTACAGCAATGCCGGAAGACCCATTTACTAAAAGATTTGGAATTCTAGCTGGCAATATTCCTGGAATTTTCTCAGTACCATCATAATTAAGCTCATAATCAACAGTTTCCTTATCTAAATCTAACAATAATTCATTTGCTATTTTAGACATGCGTATTTCTGTATAACGCATAGCTGCTGCTGGATCACCATCAACTGAACCAAAATTACCTTGTCCATCCACTAAAGCATAACGCATTAAAAAAGGTTGTGCCATACGTACTATAGTTTCATATACTGCAGCATCTCCATGAGGATGATATTTCCCAATAACATCACCTACCACTCTAGCTGATTTTTTATAATTTCTATTCCAATAATTACCAAGTACTTGCATAGCAAATAATACACGCCGGTGTACAGGTTTCAATCCATCTCGTACATCTGGCAACGCACGCCCGACAATAACTGACATAGCATAATCTAAATAAGAATGCGTTAATTCTTCTTCTATATTAATTTGTGTTATTTCTTTAGCAAAATTATTCATGCATTTATATCCTCTATTTATTTTTAGCTTATATGTATACTAAAAACTAGTTTAAATAATTTATTAAACTATAATATAAACTGTTTTAGTAATATTTAAATTATTCTACTAGGATAAATGCGTTTATCATGTTGATATATAATCCAGTTCATATTCATATTTTAATGAACTGATAATTATAATTAATTTATATACTAATATTAAATCTATAGAACCTCACATTTTCTATTTTAAAAAGATCTTAACACGAAAAATATAATTATGAATAAACTTACAATACATCAAAACAATATAAACGAAAAAGAAATTGATAAATTTCACACATCTGAATCGCAATGGTGGAGCTCTTCTAATATGTTTAAACCATTACATCATATTAATTTGATACGTTTTAATTATATTACTGAACGTAGTAATGGATTATTTGGTAAAAAAATATTAGATATTGGATGTGGTGGAGGTATTTTATCAGAAAGTATGGCACAATCCGGTGCAGAAGTCGTAGGATTAGATATAAATGCTACTGCTTTAGAAGCAGCAAAGTCACATGCTTTGCATGAAAACTTAAATATTCATTACACGCAAGAAACAATAGAAGATCATGCCCTAAATCATGCTCAGCACTATGATATAGTAACTTGTATGGAAGTTTTAGAGCATGTACCACATCCTTTATCAATCATTCAAGCCTGTTCTACTATGATTAAGACAGGTGGATCAGTATTTTTTTCTACATTAAATCGTACTTTTAAATCATGGTTATTTATCATAATAGGCGCCGAACATATTTTTCGTATTATTCCAAAAGGTGCTCATAATTTTAACAAATTTATCACTCCATCTGAACTACTAGAATGGATTGACTCTACCATTTTAGAAGAACAAAATATCATTGGATTATGCTATAATCCCTTTACCACTAAGTGCACCTTAGTACGAAACGTTAATACAAACTATATCCTACATGCTCAACTAAAAAATAACGCTCCTATATAGTAAAAATGTGACTACTAATGAAAAAAAATTTATACTGATACAGGTTATTTCAAATTTTAATTTGATAAATATAATTCCCAAAAAAATATAATTATTTTATTTGTGGTATTAATAATAATGTTTATTACTATTTTCAACGAAAAAATAAAAATAATATAATATTGCATGATCAAATATGTTTTACAATGCAATCAGTTATGATGAATTTTTTTCAATACCTATACTAAATTAGACAACACAACATTCTGAACTTACGTTACTATTTAATTATTACTATTTTTTATACATAAAACATTATGATGTCATCATTAATTCATCACTTTATCATGATTATGAACCATAATTCATTCATTATGAATTACTGTGGCTAATGTTATTAGTATTTCACAACAGGTATGCACTTATATGAACCAAACTCTACTAGTTACTAAACGAAATGGTCATCACGAACCTATTAATCTTGATAAAATCCACCGAGTTATTAATTGGGCCGCTAAAGGCTTAGAAAAAATCTCTGTTTCACAAGTAGAATTACGTTCTCGCATACAATTTTATAATGGAATAAAAACTTCAGATATTCAAGAAACCATCATAAAATCAGCAGCAGACTTAATTTCTGAAGCAGAACCAGACTATCAATATTTAGCAGCACGTTTAGCCGTATTTCATTTACGTAAAAAAGCTTATGGTCAATTTGAACCGCCAAAACTTTACAATCATGTGTTACGATTAATAAAAATTGGCAAATACGATAAACATTTACTAGATGATTATAATGCAGAAGAATTCAATCAAATGGATACATTTATTGATCATTGGCGGGACATGAATTTTTCATATGCCGCTGTAAAACAATTGGAAGGTAAATATTTAGTACAAAATCGGGTAACCGGAGAAATTTATGAAAGTGCTCAGTTTTTATATATATTAACCGCGGCTTGTTTATTTTCTAAATATCCTAAAAAAACTCGCATGAATTACATTCAACAATTTTATAATGCAATCTCAACCTTTAAAATTTCTCTGGCAACCCCTATTATGTCTGGGGTACGTACACCAACACGCCAATTTAGTTCTTGTGTATTAATCGAATGCGATGACAGTCTTGATTCTATCAACGCAACATCCAGTGCTATTGTAAAATATGTAGCACAACGCGCTGGGATAGGCATCAACGCTGGGCGTATTAGAGCGTTAGGCAGCCCAATACGTGATGGAGAGGCATTCCACACTGGATGTATTCCGTTCTATAAACATTTTCAAACAGCGGTAAAATCATGTTCTCAAGGAGGTGTACGGGGGGGAGCTGCTACGTTATTTTATCCTATTTGGCATTTAGAGATAGAAAATTTACTTGTTTTAAAAAATAATCGAGGTATAGAATCTAACCGAATACGTCATTTAGATTACGGCGTACAAATCAACAAATTAATGTATCAACGTCTTATTCAAGGAAAATATATTACACTATTTAGTCCATCTGATGTGCCAGGATTATATGAAGCTTTTTTTGCTAATCAAAATGAATTCGAACGTTTATATAAAACATATGAAAATAATCACAAAATTAAACATCGAAAAATTAAAGCAATAGAACTATTTTCTTTAATGATGCAAGAACGAGCTTCTACTGGAAGAATTTATATCCAACATGCAGATCATTGTAATACTCACAGCTCTTTTAATAGTATCACCGCTCCAATTCGTCAATCTAACTTATGCCTAGAAATAACATTACCAACAAAACCTTTAAATAATATTAATGACTATAATGGCGAAATTGCTCTATGTACTTTATCTGCTTTCAATCTTGGTAATATTAAAAATCTTGATGACTTATCTGAACTTTCTACTTTAATAGTACGAGCTCTTGATGCTCTATTAGATTATCAAGATTATCCCATTCCTGCTGCGCAACGCAGCGCTATAAGAAGACGCTCTTTGGGAATTGGAGTAATTAACTATGCTTATTATCTTGCTAAACATGGAGTTCGTTATTCAGACGGCAGTGCTAATAAATTAACACACCGTACTTTTGAAGCTATTCAATACTATCTATTAAGAGCTTCTAATAATTTAGCAAAAGAAAAAGGATCTTGTGAATGGTTTTATGATACTTCATATGCAAAAGGAATATTACCTATTGATACATATAAAAAAGACCTTAATTTATTTATTAATGAACCATTACATTATAACTGGGAAGATTTACGCGCTAAGATTAAACAATATGGATTACGAAATTCTACATTATCCGCATTAATGCCATCAGAAACTTCATCACAAATCTCTAATGCCACTAATGGAATAGAGCCTCCTAGAGGCTACATTAGCATAAAAGCTTCAAAAGATGGAATTTTACGTCAAGTAGTGCCTGAGTTTATTAAACTAAAATCTGCTTATGAATTGTTATGGCAAATACCAGACAATCGAGGATATCTACAATTAGTAGGAATTATGCAAAAATTCGTTGATCAATCCATTTCAACTAATACTAATTATGACCCCTCTCGTTTTCCTGCATCCAAAGTTCCTATGAAACAACTACTTGCAGATTTATTATACGCATATAGGCTTGGTATTAAAACATTATACTATCATAATACTCGCGATGGTGCTCAAGATATACATAAAATACTATCACATAACCAAATAAACACTTGTACAAGTGATGCTTGTACAATTTAAAATACAACTATTATTTATAACATAAATCACATATATTTATATATACTTTTAATAAAGGAATAAAGATGATTTATACAACCTTTTCTCAAAATAAAAACAACCAACTGCTTGAACCAATGTTTTTAGGACAACCAGTAAATATCGCTCGATTTGACCAACAAAAACATTCTATTTTTGAAAAACTTATCGAAAAACAACTTTCTTTCTTTTGGCGACCAGAAGAAATAGATATCTCTAAAGATCGTATAGATTTTCAATCGTTACCAGATCATGAAAAACACATTTTTATTAGCAATTTAAAATACCAAACATTATTAGATTCTATTCAAGGACGTAGTCCTAATATCGCATTACTACCATTAATTTCTATACCAGAACTAGAAACTTGGGTAGAAACTTGGTCATTTTTTGAAACTATCCACTCTCGCTCTTATACCCATATTATTCGCAATATTGTTAGTCATCCATCGTTAATATTTGATGATATTATCAGCAACAAAGAAATTTTAAAACGTGCTAAAGATATTTCAAGCTACTATGATAATTTGATTGAATTAACCAGTTATTATCATATCTTAGGACCTGGTAATCACAAAATTAATAACAACACTGTTACAGTAAACTTACATGAACTCAAGAAGAAACTATATTTATGTTTAATTAGTGTCAACGTGTTAGAAGCTATTCGTTTTTATGTAAGTTTCGCCTGCTCTTTCGCATTTGCTGAACGTGAACTCATGGAAGGTAATGCAAAAATTATACGATTTATAGCTCGCGATGAAGCCTTACATTTAAATGCTACTCAACATATGCTAAATCTGATGCGTTCTGGGTCAGATGACCCAGAAATGGCCGATATCAGTGCAGCATGCCAACAAGAAAGCTATGCGTTATTTTTAATGGCTGCGGAACAAGAAAAAAATTGGGCTAACTATTTATTTAAAGATGGATCTATGATAGGTTTAAATAGGGATATACTTTGTCAATATATTGAATATATCACCAACATACGTATGAGCTCAATAGGACTAGAGGCCCCTTTTGACACTAAATCCAACACGATACCTTGGATTAATTCTTGGTTGTCATCAGATAATGTTCAAGTAGCACCACAAGAAGTAGAAGCCAGTTCTTATCTGGTAGGTCAAATAGATACTAATATGCGTGATAATGAATTCAATGACTTTCAATTGTAGAATATTTATTTGTTCAAAAAAATGTATGAATATACAATTCATACATAATAGTAGAACATATCGTTCTTTATTGGAAGCATTGGAAAAATACCATATCCCATCACTTAATTATCAATGTCGATCAGGTTACTGCGGAAGTTGTCGAGCTTTATTAATAGCAGGAAAAGTACAATATTATAAAGAACCTTTAGGTTATATTAATTCCGATGAAATCCTGATGTGTTGTTGCGCTCCTACAGAAGATATTATATTAAAATTACTATAACACCACATTTTTTAATTAAATTATTGCTAAATTAGCATATATATGCAAAAACAACGCTAACGTTGTATTAGCATATATATGCAAATACAACGCTAAATTCATTAAATGACCTAAAATATAAAATATTTAATTATAGATCTTTATCACTTAAAATAATCTAAGCACATGACCTGTTGGATTTATTAAATGAATGAAGTTTATCATAGGTTGAGGATATAACCCTAAAAACAATATCAAAAAAGATGCAATAATCACTATTATCCCATCGGGGGTAATACTCCAACTACATGAAGAATTAAAATTCATTTTTAAACGATGTATAGGGTTAAGATACAAATTTATTACAATTCTTAAATAATAAAATATACTAACAACACTACTCATCGCTACAAAAACAGTAAGCCACCATAATTCGCTATGCGCTCCTAAAACAAATACATAAAACTTACCAATAAAACCTAATGTCATAGGTATACCAGCTAAAGATAATACAATAATTGTAAATAATACCGATAACATTGGTTGATACCAAAAAAGACCACGATATGAAAATAATGAATCTGTATCTTTATTAATACAACAAACAGACATTGTTGTGATAACACCAAATGCTCCTATGCTAGTAATTACATAAGTTATAAGATAAATACCAATAGCTTCCAGAGCAATTTCATTGCTCTGGAATACTGCAACTACACCAATTAATATATAACCTATATGTGCAATTGAAGAATAAGCTAAAATCCGTTTAATATTATTTTGTTTAATAGCCATTAAATTTCCAAATAACGTTGAACAACATGCAGTTCCTGATAAAAATATACAAAATATCTTATTATATTGCTCAGGAAATACCATAAACAATCGTATTAATACTGATATTATAGCTATTTTACTACTAGTTATCAGATACAGTGATATTGAAGATGGAGCTCCCTGATATATATCAGGAGTCCACAAATGAAAGGGAACCAATGATAACTTAAATCCAAACCCAACCATCATCATACCTAACCCTATAATTAACATAAGTATAGGATGATGCGATGCAACAAAATGTAAATGTAATAACTGATGACTAATGCTAGTAAAAGATAAACAACCAGTTACAGCATATATCAATGCTATACCAAATAGTATAAAAGATGAAGATACCCCAGATAATATAATATATTTAATGCTAGCTTCCAAAGAAAATTTTTTAAAAAAGGAATAACCTATCAAACCAAATAACGGCAATGTAATCAATTCTATTCCTAGATATAACATTGCTAAATGATTCGCTGTGGCCAATACAATACCACCAATAGTAGAAATAAGTAATAATAAATAAAACTCGTCACGATGACTTGGATAACTTGATAACCACTGATAAGCTAATACGGCACTCGATATACTAGAAACTAATATTAACATTATACATAATAAGGAAAAATTATCCATACACATTAATTGAAAAAAATTTCGATCAATTTGATCCCAAATCACTCCAAGAGATATAATGGATAAACTAAATCCAAATACTGCCAATAAAGTATGTAAAAATAAGTTGCGACGATATGCAATTGATAACATAATAATGACCGTTGTTATTCCAATAATTAACACAGGCAATAATATAATTATTTGTGTCCAAGTTATTATCATGGTAAATTATAATCCTATTACCGTTACAATGCGATTACATTGAATAATTATATTCCATGCACCCAAATATAAAGATTGTGCATAGTTCTATATGAAGTGTTCAAAATATATTGCGGAAAAAAACCAATTAAAAAAATACATAATAACAACATTGTTACAACATATTTTTCTCGTAATGTCATATTTGTTAATAACCCATTTCCACTAACGTTAACAGTCAATGTTGGACCAAAATATATGCGTTGCATTAAAATAAGAGAATAAATTGATGAAAATATTATCCCAAAACAAGCTATTATTGTAATTATAGGTGCTACTTGAAAATTACCAATCAAGATCGTCATTTCTCCAATGAAATTTCCAGTACCAGGTAATCCTAGCGTTGCTGCTGCAAAACACAAAGAAAAAGCCGGGATTAAATTCATACGACCCCACAACCCTCCCATTAAACGCATGTCTCTAGTATGTACTCTCTCATATAATTGACCACACAGTACAAACATTCCAGAAGCAGATAAACTATGAGAAATCATTTGTACAACAGCGCCCTGATATGACAATTGAGTACCACTATAAATTGCAATCAGTACAAACCCCATATGGGATATACTGGCATATGCAATTAAGCGTTTAACATCCGTTTGCGCAAATGCCATACAAGCGCCATAAAAAATATTCAATAGACCTAAACACATAGCAATTGAAGCAAAAGATTTAGAAGCACCAGGAAACAACGGTAAAACAAATCGAAAAAACCCATAAGCTGCAGTCTTTAATAAAATTCCTGATAAATCAACTGACCCTGCAGTAGGAACTTGACTGTGTACGTCCGGTAACCAAACATGAAATGGAACAATTGGCATTTTTACTGCAAAAGCGAAAAAAAAACCTAACATAATCAAATATTCCATACGTTCTGGCAATATTACATGCAATAAATCTTGATAACTAAAAGACCACACTCCATTTATCTTATAATTTACAGAAACAATAGCGATAATAGAAACCAACATAAATAACCCGCTAAATTGAGAATAAATAAAAAATTTAGTAGCAGTATTGATGCGATCACTTCTTCTTGCTGCTTTATGTCCCCATAAAGATATTAAAAAATACATCGGAATAAGCATTATTTCCCAGAAAAAAAAGAACAAAAACATATCAATTGATAAAAAAACCCCAATAACCCCACCTAAAATCCATAATAAATTAAGATAAAAAAGACCCTGACAACGCTGAATTTCAGACCAAGAACATAATACCGCCATGCATCCTAAAAAACCAGTTAATGTCACCATTAAAAATGATAATCCATCTAAAGCCAAATGCACACTAATTCCAAATCTTGGAATCCAGAGATATACATATTCTAATTGCCATTTTGGAAATACATGATCTGTTGGATAAGAATTTAATACATCATGACACTCATACCTCCATAAAAACAAAACAGTAAAAAGTGTTAGGCTCATTCCTAATAAAGCGATCCAACGAGGCGCCCAATATCCAATACGTTCTGATTGCCAACACAACAACCCGAAAATAAAAGGAATCAATATCAAGATAAGTAATAACATACTTTTTTATTCTTCTCGCTGAACATACATATTAAACATGATATTACCTTTATATACGATACGATCCATAATACTATACTGATTTACATATATGATCATGTGTTAATATCATGATCAATATAATGACCGCTCCTATATTCATAGATACTATATACCAACTTAATTTACCATTTTCACTAAACGTTAAACCATTCTTAAGCCAACATAATATTGATACGATCATATTCATGATTATATCAATTGGATCAGAATAAGATAATTTTTTTGTTATAAATAAATATGGTTTTATAAATATCAATTTATAAAACCAATCAAACCCCCACCCATAGTAACATAACAATACTATGTATCGCTCTATTACCTCCACTGCACGCGGTGTAATAGCCTGGCTCTTAAGCTCACGCCCAAAATCTAGCCAAAAAATCGATGCCAACCAAATACCAAAAATCACTAAAAATCCAGATACTATTTCAAAATATATTCGACTATAATTATACACTATACTAACGTTAATACCGACAATGTCTGTCGATAGAGGTAATTGTATCCATCCACCAATAAACGTAGATAAAAATAACAATAAAATTAAGGGCAAATTTTGTGTAATTTTATTGCACACACGCGGATCAATTTTTTTAGCACCATGAAATACGACAAAAATCATACGAAACGTATAAATAGGTGTTAAAAACACTCCTATTAATCCAGAAAATAGAAAAAAATAATCATGATTAGCTAATGTTTTTAACATAATCATTTCCTTCGAATAAACTCCAGCTGTAATTATTGGTATTCCGGATAAAGAGGCTCCACCTATTAAAAAACAAACATAGATCAAAGGTATAAATTTATATAATCCTCCCATCTTAAAAATATTTTGTTCATATCTGCAAGCATAACTTAATGAACCTGCAGCTAAAAATAACAACGCTTTAAAAAAAGCATGTGTTACCAAATGTAACATAGCTGCATCCCAATGCTGCCCTCCCAGCGCTAAAAACATATATCCTATTTGACTGATAGTAGAATACGCTAAAATTTTTTTAATATTACTTTGAAATAATGCTGCGCAACTGAATAATACCACGGTTAAGGAACCGATAATACCAGTCAAGTATAAAATGCTCGGAGTCATCACAAAAAAATTATTCATTCGAATTATTAAATACACACCAGCAGTTACCATAGTAGCTGCATGAATCAATGCTGACACTGGGGTTGGGCCAACCATGGCGCTTGTTAACCAAGTTTGTAAAGGCAACTGAGCTGATTTACCAATTGCTCCAATAAGCAACATAAAAGATATCCATGTAATATTACCAAAAAAATGACATGACGAACATTTTAGTTCTAATGTTAATAACTTATTTAAACTTAAAGTATGATATTGATCATAAATCATAAACAATGCACATATCAAACATATATCCCCGAAACGAGTCATAATAAATGCTTTTAACGCCGCTATTCCATTCCTAGAATCACAATAATAAAATCCAACTAATAAATAACTACACAGACCTACACCTTCCCATCCAAAATACATCAATAATAAATCATCTGATAGAACCAAAAGCACCATATTTGCCATAAACAAATTGGTATAAGCAAAAAAACGAGAATACCCTTCACACCCTCTCATATACCACACAGCATATAAATGAATAATAAACCCAACGCCAGTAACTACTGACAACATGGTCAAAGATAACCCATCCAATCTCAGTGATACAGTAACGCGCAAAGCATTAATAGAAATCCACGTCCAAAGTTCTTGAACAAGTACAAAATTTAAATAATCATTAGAACTGAAATAAAAATCACATATGATACATACAGTGACAAATACTGATACACCTACTGCCCCTACTCCTATTATGGCAGAAGTGTTTTCCGACCATTTTCCTTGAGAAATAGCTAATGTAATAAATCCTAACAATGGAAAAAGTATAGTTAAAACAAGTAGATTCATCCACGCATCTCGCTAATGTTATCAACACACAATGTATAATAACGACGATACAATTGAAGTAATAATGCTAAAGAAATTGCAGATTCAGAAGCAGCTACGGTAATTACTAAAATATACATAATCTGACCATCCGCTTGCTCCCAAAAAGATCCTACTACCACAAATGCTGAAGCAGCAGCGTTAATCATAATTTCCAGTCCTAATAATATAAACAATAAATCACGTCTTATTATTATACCTATTAAGCCTAATATAAATAAAATTATAAATAAACTAAGACCATGCGATAAAGGAATCATATTTTCCATTCTTATGAATAATCAGAATCAATATAATCATCAGGCAATTTATACTCTTGAGACAAATGAAATACAGAAATCAATGCGCTTAACAATAAAAATGATGCTAATTCTACCATTAATATATATGGCCCAAATAACACCACACCAATTTGTTTTGAATCTATTACTGATGTATATAAATTTATCAGATAATCTTTTAACCCAAAAGAAACATACAACAAAATGATAAACAAAATACCTACCAATAACGCAATGCCACAACATAATATGAAGCTTAAAAACCTACTTTCTTGTTGTATAAAAAACATAATAGCTTTTGTATTCAGCATCATTATTACAAATACGAACAAAATCATGATGGCCCCAGCATAAACAATAATTGCCACAGCACCAGCGAAAGACGCTCCTAAAGAAAAAAAATTACATGATATGGATAAAAATGCAACTATTAAGCATAATAAGGCATGCATTGGATTATAATGTAATATTACACACGTCGTAGATAGTATCGCTATGACTCCAGAAATATAAAATAGAGCCGTCATATCATACCTCTTCTCATCGATCGTTGCTTTAAAATTAAGGCAATATGTTTCTAACATCTATAGGCTGTGATTCTTTTTTCGCATCTCCTTTTTTCTTACCCAATATTTCTGCGCCGGAAAATCGATAAAAATCATATTCAGAATATTTTCCCGGACCTGATATTAATAAATCAGATTTTTCGTACACTAAATCATGTCTTTTAAAATCACTCATTTCAAAATCTGGAGTTAATTGGATAGCTGCTGTTGGACATGCTTCCTCGCACATACCACAAAAAATACATCTAGAAAAATTAATCCTAAAAAATTCCGGATACCATCGCCCATCTGTAGACTCTCCTTTTTTTAAAGAAATACACCCCACTGGACACGCTACAGCACATAAATTACAAGCTACACAACGCTCTTGGCCTGAAGTATCTCGAGTTAATACAATCCGACCACGATATCTAGGTGACGGAATACACGGAACATCAGGATACATCTGAGTTTCACGTTTACTAAATGCTTGTATTCCTATCATCCAAATACTACGTAATATAGAACTAATATCTATTATAATCTTTTTTAACTTCATCATATATATTTAACCTACATTAATAATTATAATAAAATAAAAACAGCGGTACTTAATAAATTAAACAATGTAAGAGGTAAAAAAATCTTCCAGCCTATCAACATAACTTGATCGTAACGTGGACGCGGTAGAGCCGCGCGTATCAATATAAATATTATCAAAAATAAAAAAGTTTTACTAAAAAACCAAATAGCAGGAGGAAACCACGGTCCTTGCCACCCCCCAAAAAATAACGTTACAATAAACGATGAAATGACAATCATGCTGATATATTCAGAAATAAAAAATAAACTAAACTTAATCCCAGAATATTCTATGTGATAACCGTCAGCCAATTCTTGTTCTGATTCTGGTTGATCAAATGGATGTCTATGACATAAAGCTATGCCTGCTAAAAAAAAAGTAATAAATCCTAAAAATTGAGGAATTACATTCCATAAATATAATTGATCCTCCACTATATTTCTTAAATTGAATGACCCAGATTTAGCAACTACACCCATCACAGATAGCCCTAGAAACACTTCATAACTAAGCGTTTGAGCCACAGCGCGCACAGCTCCGATTAAGGCATATTTATTGTTACTCGACCAGCCAGCAAGCAATACCGAATACACCTTTAATCCTGATATCATAAGAAAAAATAATATACCAACATGACACTCTAATATTAACCATGTAGGAGTAAAAGGAATAATTAATACATTCATCAATGATAAAATAAAAGCTATCACTGGCGCTAAAACAAACACAATACGATCAGAAAATGGAGGAATCCAATCCTCTTTAAACATAATTTTTATTAAATCAGCCAATAACTGCAATGAACCATTCCAACCTACTCTATTAGGACCATAACGATTTTGAAACAACGCTAATAATCTACGTTCTAAAAAACTCATATACGCACCACAAAAAATTATTACTAACAAAATAATTAATGCATGTACGACAGAAGAAACACAATGTGCTGTAACAATTTCTGACGAACAAAAAATCACGATAAAACTCCTTGCACATCTTGCGCATACATACCAGATAAAAATACTGGAATATCTGGCAACCCTATAGGTAATCCAATATGCCCTATAGGTAAATTAACGCTAAATTTTATTGGTAAACATAAAATTTGACCGTCACATGTAAATTTAAGTGACATATTTTTTTGTATTTTTAGTTGTAACGCATCTGAAGGATTGAGCATAACATAAGGGTTTGGCATGCAATCTTGAATACACTTAGAGCGCTGAGAAGTTTCTTCGCTTCCAAACAAATGCCAATAAGGCACTATCAACCACTTATCAGCATTTCTAACAATCCTAAAAGATTGAGGAATCATGTTAAACCAATTCAACGTGGAGCTATTATGAGTATATAATATACGTATTCCTGGATCTCCAGAATACAAATACCCGCCTACCTTATTTTGAAATTTATTCCAAGCTTGTGGAGAATTCCATCCTGGAGCCCATGCAAATGCCACTTGTTTATGAGATGATTTAACATCATGATGACCCTCCATAGAGAAAGAAAACATCGAATCATCATCTTGTGATATGTACGGCTCATGTACATCAATATTAGCATACATAGCTGTACGTCCGCTGTAACGATGCGGTGCACGAGCTAATTTTTGTCCATGAATACGAAAAGACGCACCCGGCGATGCCTGTTTAATTCCAATTAATTTTGGAAAAAAATAAGTCATAGCATCTATAATATGATCAATATGCAGACTTCTTCTTCGAATATAATTTATATAAAAATCATGTATTAAATATAACCATCTCCAACTTTCCAAAACAACTACATCCCTTTCATAATTCTGAGGTTTGTATAAACGAAAAAACCTTTGCGCACGTCCTTCATAATTAATTACAGTTCCATCACTTTCAGTAAAACTAGAAACTGACAAAACTAAATTTGCCTTTTCTTGAATCCGATTATATTGATGATCTAATACAATTAAATAATTAACCTTACTTAAAGCCATATCTACTTGAGTTGCCTTTGCATGACGATACAAACTATTTTCTAACACAATTAAACCAATAGATAAAGTGTTGTTGGTACAAACATCTACAAGAGCAGCATCAAGACTTTTTTTACCCAACATTACTAAACCTATACTATTCACTTCGCCTACAATAAAAGTAATTCCAACCTCACTGCCGCGATTTTTTAAAGCACGTGCGATATTTGCTGCCGAGGCAATTAATTCTTTACTACCTGCATTACTTCCTGAAATAATTAATGGCTTACGCGATGCCATTAATTTTTGCACAGCTATATCTAATTTATCATTCAATTTAGAGTCAAAATCTTTAACTGCAGGAGCAGTATGATCTAACGCATGAGCAATAGCAAAACCAAACCGTGCTTGATTTTGAACCGAATCATAATATGTTAACACAGCAACATCATCTAATTTTGTTTTGTCAATACCAGTAATTAATATAGGATTTTTAATACCTTGAGAGCTATGTATAACCGCCGCAGACTGCCAATCAAAAATTCCTCGATCCTGTGCATCTTTACAAGCTTTCCCTTTAGCAGCTTGTCGCACCGACAACGCTACTCGCGCCCCAGTTTGAGTTAAATCTTCTCCTAATATTAATATTGTATCATAACTTTCTACTTCACGTAATGATGGAACATAAATACCACTATTACACAGTATTTCAACAATTAATAACAATCGTTCTTGTTCAAAACTATCAATACCAGTATAAAAATTATCTGGTCCTACTAGTTTTAGTAAAGCAAAATTGCTTTCCATGCTGGCACGTGAAGATCCAATACCGATTATCTTATTACAATTATATTTTAATGCATTCGCAGCTTCTTGTATTGCCTGTTTTTCATTAAGTATAACCCGATCATTACCTTGTCTATACGATGGATTTTTAGGTCTATTATTAATATTCACATAATCACAGCCAAATCGACCACGATCACACAAAAAATAACCGTTAATATTACCATTATAACGATTTTCAACACGACACAACTTTCCGTAACGTTCACCTAAAATAATATTACACCCAATACTACATTGTTGACAAATACTGGGGGCGAAAATCATATCCCATTTACGAGTGTAATTTTTTGATTGTGTTTTATCAGTAAATACTCCGGTAGGGCATATTTCTATTAAATTTCCAGAAAACTCACTTCGTAACATACCATCTTTTACTCGTCCAAAATAAATATTATCGTGTACTCCAAATACACCTAGATCATCACCCCCCGCATAATCATTATAATAACGTACACAACGATAACAAGTAATACATCTATTCATTTCATGCGCGATAAACGGTCCTAAATACTGATTATGATGCGTACGCTTAGTAAACCTATACCGACGATATGTTTGTCCAACCATTGCTGTCATATCTTGTAAATGACAATTACCTCCTTCTTCGCATATCGGACAATCATGAGGATGATTAATCATCAATAACTCCAATATATTCCTTCTAAATTCTACTACCTCATCATCAAAAATAATAATAACACTACCATCTGATACCGGAGTCATACAAGACATTACCAAATGACCTATTGTATCATTTATTTTATGATCAGAATATTGCTTTACCGCGCACTGCCTGCAAGCTCCAACACTACCTAAAGCAGGATGCCAACAAAAATAAGGAATATCAAATCCAAGAGATAAACATACTTCCAGTATATTTTTTGAATCTTCCACTGTATACTTTTTGCCTTCTATATAAATAGAAATCAACATTTTAATATACCAATTTTATTTTTCATTTATGTCTTAAAAATTTTAAAAAATCAATCAATATATGCCGTTGTATATTACACGCATAAATTATTACAATCTTATCTTATCTATCTATAAAAATTTAATTAATTTGTACACAACTAATACGATGCGTTTTCTGTTGATAGAATTTAAAAATACCTGATTCGAATTCATTTCGGAAATATTTTAAAGCACTTTGTAACGGCGCTATAGCACCCGGAGCATGAGCACAAAAAGTTCTTCCAGGTCCAAGTGTACGGCATAATTGCTCCAATAATTCTATATCCTCAGATCTACCATGTTTCCTTTCTAAAGACAGCAACAATTTTACTATCCAAGGCAAGCCATCTCTACATGGAGTACACCAACCACAAGATTCTCGCGAAAAAAATTCTTCTAAATTACGCATTAGAGCAACCATATTTACAGTACTATCTATTGCTATTGCCATGCCAGTTCCCAATCGACTACCAGAAGCAGCAATATTATTAAAATCCATAGGTATATCTAAATGTTCTTGAGTTAAAAAACCTGTGCTTATGCCCCCAGGTTGCCATGCTTTTAAAACAAAACCAGTACACATACCTTGGGCATAATCTTCTAAAATTTCTCTAGCAGTCGTACCAAAAGGCAATTCCCATACCCCTGGTGTTCTGACTCGACCTGAAAATCCCATTAATTTTGTACCTGAATCATTACTTTTTTTAACAGAGATATTCCTATACCAAATCGCTCCATGTTCAATGATTCCTGGGATATTACATAATGTTTCAACATTATTAATACATGTAGGTTTTCCCCACAATCCTACATGACTTGGAAACGGTGGTTTAGCGCGTGGAACAGCCCTACGACCTTCCAAAGCACTAATCAGCGCTGTTTCCTCTCCGCAAATATATCTTCCAGCTCCTGTATGTAAAAATAGTTCTAAATTAAACTCACTATTCAAAATATTTTTACCAATTAATCCAATTGATTTAATCTCAGCAATAGCACGAGTTAAATATTCAGCTGCAATCATATATTCATATCTTAAAAAAATGTACGCTCGTGACACTCCTAACGCATAACTTGCAATTAATATACCTTCCAATAATAAATGAGGTAATTGTTCCATCAAAAATCGATCCTTATAAGTTCCCGGTTCCATTTCATCTGCGTTACACACTAAATAACGAGAGCAACTAGACTTATTTTGCAACATCATAGACCATTTTATTCCGGTAAAAAAACCACCACCTCCACGACCTCTTAAACCGGAATTTCTAACTAATTCAATAATCTCCTCTGGAGACATATGAGTAATAGCCTTATATGCAGCTAAATATCCATTTCTAGATCGATATTCATGCAACCATACTGGTTGCTTGTCATGCCGCATTCTCCATGTAAGTGGATTATTCTCTGTATTTGCATCATAATTTTTGTTCATAAATACTGCCCTAACAATTTTGTAATCGTTTCTGGAACTATATGAAAATAAATATCTTTATCTACCATAATGACTGGAGCCTTATCGCATCTACCTAAGCAACAGGTAGGTAATAAGGTAAAACGATTATCTGCAGTTGTATTGCCCACAGAAATGTTTAGCGTATATGTTAAAGTTTTTTTAATTTTTTCACATCCAATCAAGTAACACACTATGCTATCGCAATATCTAATAATATGACGACCTACCGGTTGACGAAAAATTTGATTATAAAATGTAGCTATACCTTCTACATCAGCAATAGAAATACATAATAACTTAGCAACCAATATAATTGCCTCATCTGGTACCCAGCCATGATTTTTTTGAATAATTTTTAATGATTCAATAGAAGCAGCACGTATATCTTCATAGTGTGTACACTCTTCTTGAATAGCATGTAATTCTTCTGGGCTTAATTTAAAAAAATCACCGTTAGTTATATTAACAGCCATATCACTAATTTTACTCCTACTCATATTTCCTCGTATATTAACGATCTACATCAGACATAACAAAATCAATACTACCTAGATATACTATTAAATCAGATATTAAACTACCACGAATAACATGTGGAATTTGCTGCAAATGAGGAAAACTAGGAGTACGAATGCGAGTACGATAACTCATAGTATTCCCATCGCTAATTAAATAATAACTATTAATACCTTTCGTGGCTTCAATCATTTGAAAAGATTCATTTGCTGGAATAACAGGCCCCCATGATACTTGAAGGAAATGAGTAATAAGAGTTTCTATATCTTGTAAAGTATATTTTTTCATGGGGGGGGTGGTTAAAGGGTGATCTGCTTTAAATGGACCTGTTGGCATATTCTGCAAACATTGTTCTAAAATGCGTATACTTTGATACATTTCTTCTATTTTTAACATGACTCGGCTGTAAGAATCACTTATACCATTTCCTATTGGTATATCAAAGTCAAAATTTTCATATCCAGAATAAGGGCGCGATTTACGTATATCAAACTCAACACCAGTAGCACGCAATCCCGCTCCCGTTACTCCCCAATCCAATGCTTCTTTAGAATTATATGCGCCAATACCACAAGCGCGTTTTTTCAGTATACTATTTTCTAATGCTGACTTAACATAAAAAGAAACACGATGTGGCAACCAATCAAGACATTTTCTCAATAAATCATCCCAGCCTCTAGGTAAATCATTAGCAACTCCTCCAATACGAAACCATGCCGGATGCATACGAGCTCCAGTAATTAACTCGATGACATCATAAATTTTTTGCCTATCAGTAAACGCTAAAAAAACTGGAGACATAACACCTACGTCTTGTAAATAGGTGCTAATATATAATAAATGGCTATTAATTCTAAATAATTCAGATAACATAATACGAATACATTGTACTTTATCCGGTACCGTAATTCCGGCAAGTTTTTCGACAGCTAATATATAAGGCATTTCATTGACACATCCTCCTAAATACTCGATACGATCAGTATAAGGAATATAACTATGCCAGGTTTGTCTCTCTCCCATTTTTTCAGCACCGCGATGGTGGTAACCAATATCTGGAACACAATCTATAATTTCTTCTCCATTTAATTGTAAAATAATACGAAACACTCCATGCACTGAAGGATGATTAGGACCTAAATTAAGAAACATAAAATTCTCATGTTTAGTATACCTACGCATACCCCATTCTTCCGGTTTAAATAATAATCCTTCCATTGCTAAATCTTCTTTCTGTTTTGTCAGAATAAAAGGATCAAATTCTGTAGCTCGAGCTGGGTATTCTTTTCGTAACGGATATCCGTCCCAGTTCTTTGGCATAATTATACGTGTTAAATTAGGATGATTATCAAAATGAATTCCAAACATTTCCCAAGTTTCCCGTTCATACCAATTCGCATTTATAAACAAAGAAACTATTGTTGGTACACATAGAGATTCTTCTAACAAAGGAACCTTTATTATTATATCATCATTACGTGATATAGAAATTAAATGATAAAACACTGTAAAATCTGATTGAGGTAACCCTTCACGATGTATACGCAATCTTTCATCTATACCATGCAAATCATACAATATAACATACGGTTTTGTTGTCGTTTTTAAAAACGACAACACTGGGACCAGTATCTCGCGTTTTATCCAAATTATTAAAACTCCAGTATAAGTAGATTGCAATATGAAGTCTTTAGAACTGAACACAGAAAATAAATCATTCAATATTGAATAAATATTCTCAATACTAGACTCTTCTGTAGAATCATCACGCATAATATCTACCAATTAATTGCAATTATCACAACACCCATTCCTACTCTTGATCATATACTCACTGCTTTATTTTAAATATCCATCAAAGTTCATCATTCGGATAGGATAAAACAGTTTCTGCCATTCGAGTGCCACTTTTACGTTGACGTTCTGATTGTATATTTCTTCTATATATTTCTCCATCTCCTAACACCCAAGAAAGTGGGCGCCGTTCTTCATTAATAGATTTTTTTAATAATAACAACGCTTGAATATATGCTTCAGGCCTGGGTGGACACCCAGGAATATAAACATCTACTGGAAGAAATTTATCTACTCCTTGTACCACAGAATAAATATCATACATACCGCCAGAATTTGCACAAGCCCCCATAGAAATTACCCACTTAGGCTCTAACATTTGATCATATAATCGTTGTATTACTGGAACCATTTTAATAAACGGTGTACCTGCTATAACCATAAAATCCGCCTGACGAGGAGATGCGCGCAGCACTTCTGATCCAAACCGTGCAACATCATGAACTGCAGTAAACGCGGTAGTCATTTCAACATAACAACAAGATAAACCAAAATTATAAGGCCATAGAGAATTACTTCGTCCCCAATTAATAATTTTATGTAAAAAAACACTTAATTTTCCAAAAAAAACGTTCCTTTGAACATTCTTTTCTAAGGGATCTGGCACAACCTTTCTGTCTTGAAGAGGATATTGTTCATCTTCGCTATTATTTGTTCGAATTGTTGTTAAAGTATATTTCATAATTACTGCCTTTTATTACTTTTTTTAAACATTTTTCTGTATCAAGGTTAAAATAATTTATACAACGGACATGTTGTGATAATTGTTCTGTCCAATTAAATATACCAACTCTTATTAAGTATACTAAACCTACTAATAAAATGGAAATAAACACAAACATCTCGCCAACTCCTATCCACCCCGCATCTCGTATAGATACAGCCCAAATATACACATATATCCCCTCTACATCAAAAATCACAAAAACCATCGCGATTAAGTAAAATTTAATAGAAAACTTTATTCTAGCATTCCCTGTAGACTTAATACCCGACTCAAACGGCTCATTTTTAGCGCGCGAATAAGAACGTCCTCCTAAAAAGTATCCACAGCATAACATAAACACACACACAACCAAGACACCAACTATGAATGCTATTAACCCCCAATAATGAGTATCACACAAATTGTATACCTTCTTTTTTTTATTATTAAATATTAAAATTTCACACCAAATTACATAATTTCACTACCCCAAACCCATAAATATTTATTTTTATTTTCAATATTTTATATAAAATAAATTTATAACTGTTTATTTAAAAATTTATTTTATCCATCACAAAACTATTTAATATAATCACGTTGATTGTATATGAACTGAAGTTATAATGATGCAAATTCTACATATGTACTACAACACCCCGTTATGATTACACTGATAAATATTTCATTTATGTCATACAATATAATGATTATTATTATCCGACGCGCCTAAATTGACTAAAATTTTTAAAAAACAACCATTAAAATTATATAAACATATCTCTCTGTCAAGTTTATTTAATTGCTAATTTATAAAAAAACTTATAAAGTTTGCACAATTCCACATTACTATAACATCTCAATAACTAAAATCATTAGTTTTAGTTTTTAATTTTCTATTTATCTATATCTTATAATGTAAATTAATTATTTGATAATAATCATCATACCCTATCATTGTCTCGTGCCGATGCTAATCGGCACGAGACAATGATAGGGTTATTAACTATTTACTATCTTTTTCATAATTGGACTTACAGCGTAAAATGACCCAAATACTAAAATACAATCATCACACAACGCATCTGACATAGCTTGACTCCAAGCATCTAGTATATTATCAAATCGCTGAACATTATAATTAAATAAACAAGTAGATAACTTTTCAGAACTCACAGAAAACGGTGTATTTAAATCAGCGCAATACCATACATCAACCAAATGGCTTAAACAACGTATAGTACCCTGAATATCCTTGTTTCTTAACATTCCTATGACTACTCTTACATTACCTGTACTTGTTGCAAGAATAACAGCTAGCCGTTTAGCTAAATAACTAGCGGCATGAGGATTATGTCCTACATCTAAAATTACAAGTGGTTTATGAGTAACTATTTGAAAACGTCCTGGTAAAGTGGCTACTTGTAATCCATAACATATAGCTGTTTTATCAACCAAAAAAGGCAACCAATACAATACACTCAATGCAGTAGCAGCGTTTTCCACCGGGATAATAGGTAATGGTAAATCATATAACAATTTACGATAACTAGAACATCCCCACCAAATCCACTTGTTTGCATAAACACTAAAATTCCAATCACGACCACGTACAAACAATATTGCCCCGCAATATTGTGCTATTTTATTTACAATCATTGGCAACCCATTATCGCCAATCACTGCTGGCTTATTAAATCGAAAAATACCTGATTTTTCGTATGCAATCATATCACGATTTATACCTAAAAAATCAGTATGATCTATTGCAATATTCGTAATTACAGAAATATCAGGATCAACAATATTTGTGGCATCTAATCTACCACCTAATCCAACCTCAAGAATAATCACATCTAATTTTGATTGTTTAAATATATATAAAGCGGACAAAGTAACAAATTCAAAATAAGTGAGTTCGATATGATTACGAGCAGATTCTATAACAGCCATTGCTTGAATATGAACACTATCCAATAACTCTTTCCCACAAACACGAATACGTTCATTATAAGACAGTAAATGAGGTGAAGTATACAAACCAACTGTATTATTATTATGTAATAAAATAGTTTCCAATAAACAACATGTAGTACCCTTACCGTTTGTACCTCCTACTAATATAATATATGCTGCAGGATGTATTAGATCCAAATCTATAGCTATTTTTCGTACCCTATCAATATTTAAATCAATTGATGCATGATTTAGTCCCTCAATATAATACAACCATTCTTTCAGTGATGAAAGAATGGTAGGAATACTTAAAACAGATGAAATTTCATTCATAGCTTATAGTGCTTGAATTATATAATAGACAAAATAAATTTTAATAATAAATATACCCATTTGTTTAAAACAATTTCATTTATCAACTTTTCGGTATTGGTTTTTGAGTTAACTTTGCTAATAATCTTGCTACTTTAAACCGTAAATCTGGTCTGCGTACAATTAAATCAATTGATCCTCTTTCTAATAAAAATTCACTACGTTGAAATCCTAACGGCAATTTTTCCCTAACTGTTTGTTCAATAATCCTAGGACCGGCAAATCCTATAAGTGCTTTTGGCTCAGCAATGTTTAAATCTCCCAACATAGCTAAGCTAGCGGATACTCCTCCCATAGTAGGATTAGTTAAAACAGAAATATACGGTAAACATCTATCATGTAAATTAGCCAACGCAGCGCTAGTCCTCGCCATTTGCATTAAAGACATAAGAGCTTCTTGCATACGAGCACCGCCGCTTGCAGAAAAACAAACTAATGGACACTTCACCTTTAAAGCTTGATTCACTGCATGTACAAAACGAGCCCCGACTACAGAAGACATCGATCCACCAATAAAAGCAAATTCAAAAGAAGCAGCAATAACCTGCATACCATATAAAGTACCTTGCATAACTATTAATGCGTCTTTTTCTTTTGTTATTTTTTGTGCTGAAATTAAACGATCTTTATATCTTTTTGAATCTCTAAATTTTAAAACATCTTTAGGTTCTAATTCACTTCCTAATTCGAACGTACTTCCTTGATCTAAAAAAGAAAACAAACGTACTCTTGCCGAAATTCTCATATGATGATCACATTTAGGACACACTTCCAAATTACGTTCTAATTCTTTTTTATACAATAATTGGCTACAATTATCACATTTTGTCCATATTCCTTCTGGAATATTGATTTTTCGAATTGGTATAATAGTGTTTTTATTAAGAATTCGTTCGATCCAACTCATTTTTAACCTTTAAATATTAAATTTTTTATTAAAAAAATTAATATGCAGTTTATATACTATAAACATTAATAATGCCAAGCACCTAAATTATTTGATAAACAAATACATCACTATTAAAAAATAGTCTAATTAAACTGCTATCTTACATATAAGAGAACGATCAAATATTAACTTTATGTAATTATTTCTATGTGATTTTTTACTACAAAAATTCAATAAAATCATTCAATCACACGATTTAATATTTTATAAAAAATGATCATACAATTATCTATAATTCATTTTTTTATACAACATAAATTCATAAAAATATGTTTTAATACAATCACAATAAAATGTCAATATAGGCAAATTTATGCGTATTACAACTCCTCTATGCAAAAAGAAGGAATAGAAAAATATGAAGGATATTTAACCTCTACTAAGTATAAGCCACTAGCTGGAGCTGTCAAACCAGCTGTCGATCTATTACAATTTCTTAATAACTCTAAAATCCATGTTTCTGGTCTTTCCCCACAACCAACTTTCACTAAACTACCTACAATATTTCGTACCATGCGATACATAAAAGCGTTAGCTTTGATATCTAATATAATACACTGACCTTTGCGTATAATACGTATATGATATAATTTTCTTCGCGTTGAACACGACTGACAACCAGCAGAACGAAATGAAGAAAAATCATTGTCTCCTAATAAATGCTGAGCAGCATCATGCATTTTATTAACATCTAAATATTTTTTATAATGCCAAGTATTTCTAAATAACAACGCAGATCTTACATAACCATTATAAATAATATAACAATAACGACGAGAAATTGCACTAAAACGAGCATGAAAATCTTGACGCACTAGTCTAACCCAACGCACACAAATGTTTGACGGCAAATAACGATTAATACCTAATGTCCACGCAGACTTTGAGCGCTGAGAATAAGTTTCAAAATGCGCAACCTGCCCTAAAGCATGCACTCCAGAATCAGTGCGTCCCGCGCAAACTACTATTACCGGCTCAGCTGTTATTTTTTTCACAGCATTTTCAACATAAGTCTGGATACTGGGCGCATCTTTTTGTTTTTGCCACCCACAATACAAAGACCCATCATATTCAATTCCTAAAGCCAATTTTTGCATTGCATTACAATTTTTGTTTAGATATATATTATAATATATTTATTATTATTATAGATATCTAATAGTCTACATCACACTAATAATATTCCATGCATTTTGAACTAAAAATAACAACATACAATTTATATATGTTCATCAAAATATAGATATACAAAGTATATATACGACACTTATATAAATCCTAGATTTAATTAAATTTAAATATAATATTAATCATAAAATATAATAATGTGTCATCTAAAAATTCAAAAAAAATAAGCAATAATCAACCTAATGTACTGATTTGATTATGAGATCACAAAAACAACACAACAACATAATTATTACCAATAAAAAGATTAGTTCTTACACTTTTTTAAATCAGATACACCTGATATAATTTTTTTATCATACTTAAAACGCTTTTATTTGATACATATAGAAAATAATCTCTTATAAATACTCTTTTATCACACACTCTTTTTTACTAAAAATAGTAAACTTTTAACCAATATATAGTATATATATACTATATATTGTTCAAACAACACACAATATGTCAATATAAATGTAATATTTATATACAACATACATTAAAACCCAACTTAGTTAATATCTCGCTATTAGAATCTACATCAGTTTCCACGCACAATGAAGACCACTCTCTACGAGCTAAATAATACCTACGTATCCTGTCAAATCCTCCTGATACAGCAGCAAATCGTCTTAATATGATGTCATCATGGTGTATGTCATACACCAATTTAATCAATTTATATAACAAAACCTCATCTATTTCTTTCTGCACTTGTAAATAATAAATAACAGTAGGATCCAACACAGATAAATTAACTGTATCAAAAATATTAAAAAAATTAAGGTATGCTTTATATATTTGAACAATACTTCGTGTTCTACTTTCAGCAGTATGTCCAGCAATATGAGGAGTTCCAATATCCACATAAGACAATAAAGGTAAAGATAATTCTGGTTCTGTTTCCCAAACATCCAGTACCACATTTAATTTTTTACCCTTGTCTAAAACTTTTAACAAAGCGTTATTATCTATTACAGAACCTCGACAAGTGTTAACTAAAACACTATTAGAAGGCAATGCCTCCAACACATCAATATCAACCATATGCCATGTAGGATAATCTCCTTTATAAATCAACGGAGTATGAAAAGTTAAAATATCTGCTTCAGAGACTAATGTTTCAAAAGACTTCCAAGGTTTATTGATGTTTTTTTTTTCTAATGGGGGATCACATAATAAAGTATGTATGCCAAAATTACGTAATCTTTCATTCAACAAATTACCAATATGGCCTACTCCAACAATTCCAACAATTTTATCACGCAAAAAGAATCTATCACGCTGTGCTAACCAAAGTAATGCTGAAAAAACATATTCCACTACTGCTACAGCATTACTTCCTGGCGCATAAACAAAATTAATTCCATATTTTTTCAAATAATGTTGATCAATATGATCAACTCCAGCAGTTGCAGTGCCCACAAATCTGATAGGACTATCATTCAGTAATATTTGATTAACTTTTGTCACTGAACGTACTATCAAAATATCTATATTTCTGACATCCTTATCAAGGATGTCACGTCCTTCACATAATGTCACCTTGTTATGTAAACCAAATAATTTATAAATATGAGGTATATTTTTATCAGCTAAAATCCTCAAATTAATCCTCCAAATAAATTATTATACACAAAATATAAATAATCATTTTCGTGATTTTATGTTGTTAATATACTAATAATAATATATGAAGCATAAAATTTATTATTATTATTATATTCTATTTATATTTTTTACTTTTTTATAAAACACAGTTTAAAAATAAAAAAGTAATACTACGTCTCTCTAAATCAGAGACACGTAGTATTACCAATACAGTTGTAATTTATGTTTTTAAAAAAAATATAACGCTTTATCTGATTTATCATAAGATAAACACAATATAATCAATAAATACATTTATACAAAACAATTGACTACAATAACTACCAACACCGATTTAACTTCTCAGTAACATTACACATTCATAAAATATAAATTGATAAAAATCATAATATCTCTATATGTAATTTACAACGTACATTGTCATTATATATTTCTCGGTACACAAATTATAATAATAATTAAATATACACATATATATGCAAAATATCACTGTAATATTTAAGAATGTTTACTCATAACTAATGTAGCATTTGTTCCTCCAAAACCAAAACTATTAGTCATAACTGTTGTTAATTTTCGGTAAATAGGCTTATTAATAACAATTTTCATATTATTGATGTATGGATCCAAATGATCAATATTAATACTTGGTGCAATAAAATTATGTTTTAACATTAATAAAGTGAAAATAGTTTCATGAACTCCAGCAGCACCTAATGAATGACCAGTTATTGATTTAGTAGAAGAAAAAGCAGGATGTCGATCACCAAAAATTTCACGAATAGCCCAAATCTCTTTAATATCACCTATTTGAGTTGATGTACCATGCGCATTAAGATAATCTATTGAACTATTCACATCTCTTAACGCCATTTTCATGCATCGAATTGCTCCTTCTCCAGAAGGAGCAACCATATCACATCCATCAGATGTAGCTCCATACCCAATAATTTCTGCGTAAATATGAGCACCGCGACTTAAAGCATGCGTTAACTCCTCTATTACAACTATTCCTCCGCCTCCTGCAATCACAAATCCGTCTCGATTAATGTCATAAGGACGAGACGCTCTCTCTGGTATCATATTATATTTCGTAGATAACGCCCCCATAGCGTCAAATTCGCAAGCCATTTCCCAGCATAATTCCTCTCCACCTCCAGCAAAAATAATAGATTGTTTTCCCAACTGAATTAACTCAACTGCATTTCCAATACAATGTGTAGATGTAGAACAAGCAGAACTAATAGAGTAACTAACTCCACGAATTTTAAAAGACGTCGCCAAACATGCCGATACACCTGAAGCCATAGATTTAGTCACCATATAAGGACCTACTCCCCTTAAACCCCGCAAGCGCATTCCATTAGATCCAGAAACCTGATTACGGGGAGACCCCCCTCCAGATCCAACAATCAATCCTGTTTGGTCGTTAGTAAGCATACCTTTAGATAATCCAGAATCTACTATGGCCTGTTCCATAGATAAATAAGTATAAATAGATGCATCACTCATAAAACGAGAAATCTTACGATCAATTAATCCTGATGTATTAAGTTTGATATTACCCCAAATCTGACTACGCATGCCAGATTCTTTTAATTCCTGAGAAAAAGTGACCCCAGATCTACCACTTTTCAAAGCAACCAAAACTTCATTTTGATTATTTCCAATGCTTGATATGATCCCTAAACCAGTAATAACAGCACGTTTCATTTTTTTTAATATACCTCATGATAATAATATTTTCTAATATCAAAATCGCACTAAATCTTAAAAACATCCACTTAAAATATTTAATCGTACGAAAAATTATTAACATAGGAAATAACTCAATAATTTAACACCAATCATTATCTACATAAATATTTAAAAAAATATTTTCACTTATATTTGAAATACTATTCCTTAAATTAAATGCTAATACACAAATATCAATTATAATTAATACTCATATCATTATAGTACGACGCCAGCATCAAGCATATACTAATGCGATTAATATTTACAATAGATATATATAATGTATAATTGATTTTAATTATCAATGTATACTGTTTTCAAAAAAATAATAACTCATGCATTTCACAGAGATGAAATAGTACACACTGGTTATGAAAATACAATCAAAATAATCACCGTTTACAATAAACATAACTGAGTACTTATAACTTATGCTAATTTCTAAACTAAAAACACTGTACTTATTACAAACATACACATACAGTTATCTATATATATTAATAAAGAATTCTATATAATATAGATTGATATATAACTATATAAGCAAAAAAATTATACATAAAACATTTATAATATTTACATACTCGATAAATATAATTTATACAATATAATTATATGATGATAATTATTATATTATACATCTATTACACTAATTATAACACCAATATTCCTATCTAAATAGATCTGTATACAAATTACAAAACATAATACTGTAATATTATTCCTAAAATAAATTACACCCCCACACACAATAACTTTAAAAGATTCATGTATCAATCAATGCAATCACAGGAACCACAACCTATGACTAACATAGATCAAAAAATTCTGACAGAAATGCATACTATATTAGATATGTTACGTTGGAGTAGTAGCCAATTTAATGCTGCTAATTCAATTTTTTATGGACATGGTACGAATAATTTTTGGGATGAAACATTACATTTAATATTACCCAGTTTGCACTTACCTATAAATATTCCAAGTCAAATATACCAAGCACGTTTAACCCATAAAGAATGTACTAACATAATCAAACTAGTTAGCTATCGTATTAAAAAACGCATCCCAGTGCCTTACTTAACTCATAAAGCATGGTTTTGTGGTTTAGAATTTTACGTAGATAAACGAGTATTTATTCCTCGCTCCCCCATTGGAGAATTAATTACATCATATTTTCATAATCTGTTATTACCCCACTATCCATATCGTATCCTTGATATAGGTACCGGTAGCGGATGTATTGCTATTGCCATCGCTATAATGTATCCAAAATCTGAAGTAGATGCAGTAGATATTTCCATAGATGCATTAAAAATAGCTGAACACAATATCAAATTGCACAATTTAGAAGATCGCGTTTTTCCTATCCATTCAGATTTATTTAACAACTTACCAAAATTAAAATACGATCTCATCGTAACTAACCCTCCTTATGTAAACAATTCGGATATATATAAATTACCGAAAGAATTTCATCATGAACCTGTGATATCCTTATCTGCAGGTAATGATGGATTAAAGATTATTCAACGAATATTGATGAACGTTACGCGCCATTTAAATACAAATGGTATTTTAGTATGCGAAGTAGGTGGGACTAAAATGGCATTAATAAAATATTACCCAAATATACCATTCCATTGGGTACATCTTCGTAACGGGGGAACAGGTGTATTTATGTTAACTTACAAACAATTATTATCTTTTAACAAAAATAAATAATGAATAATTAAGGAATTAATATGGCTGGTAATAGTATTGGGCAATTTTTCAGAGTTACAACATTTGGAGAATCTCACGGATCTGCATTAGGTGGTATTATCGATGGAGTGCCTCCTAGTCTTCCTTTAACGGAAAAAGATCTACAACACGATCTAAATCGTAGACGTCCGGGTTCTTCTCATTATACTAGTCCACGATCAGAATTAGATACAGTAAAAATTTTATCTGGTGTTTTTAATGGAAAAACAACAGGGACTAGCATAGGCTTAATCATCAAAAATACTGATCAACGATCACAAGATTATGAAAGCATAAAAGATCTATACCGACCTGGTCACGCTGATTATACTTATGAAAAAAAATACGGTTTTAGAGATTATCGTGGAGGAGGACGTTCTTCAGCTCGTGAAACAGCAGTGCGAGTAGCAGCAGGAGCTGTTGCTAAAAAATACCTGTTTAACAAAAAAAATATAAAAATTCGTGGATTTTTAGCTCAAATGGGTAATATTTGTTGTAATTTAAAAGATTGGCAACAAGTAAATAACAACCCATTTTTCTGCCCTGATGCTGATCAATTAATTGCATTAGATACATTAATAAATAATTTAAAGAAATCTGGAGACTCTATTGGCGCAAAAATAACAATAATAGCAGAAAACATACCAATTGGTTTAGGAGAACCTGTATTTGATCGACTTAACGCCGATTTAGCTCATGCGCTGATGAGTATTAACGCGGTAAAAGGTATAGAAATTGGAGATGGATTTTCAGTTGTTACTCAACACGGTAGCGAACATCGAGACGAAATGACATCAAATGGATTTCAAAGCAATAATGCTGGAGGAATATTAGGCGGAATTAGCAATGGACAACCAATTATTATACATATAGCCATTAAACCAACTTCCAGTATAACAGTACCAGGAAAAACCATTACTTGCAAAAATGAAGAAACACACGTAATTACTACAGGGCGACATGACCCTTGTATTGGAATCAGAGTAGTACCCATAGCTGAGGCTATGATAGCAATTGTTTTAATGGATCATCTACTGAGACAGCGCGCACAATGTGAAGAAATATAATAAAAAATATCAACCAAATATAATAGACTTCGATCACAAAATATAAATTAACATATGTTGCTACACCATACTTACACAATGCCTTTTATAACTGGTTATTCAACGTACAACATAAACAGATTATTTAATACTACATTAAATTATCAAAATTATGTTTTTAATAAATTTTATATTTGCAAACAGTTGTACACGTATACATCGCTATTTTAGCAAGTAGTATATATTATTTCACTTATTTTAAATGAAACCACAAAATAACGTATGAATAATATACATGACCATATGATATAAAATACAATAACAATAAATAATTAATAGCAAGTCTTCGTAGTTAAACGGATATAACGAGCCTCTCCTAAAGGCTAATTACAGGTTCGATTCCTGTCGAGGACAAAGTATAAATATCATATGCATGATATTTATACTGAATTAACTGAACAAGTGTACATGCATTATCAGATTCAATCCATGTATGATTAAATAAAAACCCTTCTTGTATGAATTTATATATATATAAATTCACAATTTATGTGTTGAATATGACAACACTATATATTGTGGATATCTTGATCTCTACAAGAAATAGATATTAATACTATTAAAACAAATGATTAATATTTTTTATCTAAAACATATTCAATAACAATTCATGACTACAATTTATCTCTATATATAAAGCTAAAAAATATATTTAATTTAACAAAATATATTCTGATAATAATCAGGGTATGTATATATATATTACATATACAATAAAATCAAAATTCACCTAAAATGACTAATTCTATTGGTTTATTAATTCATTAAATAATAATACCAATTAACAGATATATATTCAATGTTATTACTATTATTGTTATGAACCAACCAACCAACTTAATCCATAAAGAATTTACTAATTCGTTCATTAATTTTACATCACCAGTAAACGCTAACAATGGTATTAATGCAAGTGCAATCCCAAAACTAAGTAATACTTGACTCATTATTAAAATACGTGTGGAATCAATTCCAAAAGAAATAACTATAAATGACGGTAACATAGTAATAACACGACGCAACAACAACGGAATATGAAAACGCACAAAACCTTGCATCACCACTTGACCCGCTAAAGTACCCACCACTGTTGATGATAATCCAGCTGCTGTTAAACTTAATCCAAATACTATAGCAGCAGTATGATTTAATAAAGGTGTTAACGTTAAATAAGCCTCATCTAAATTAGAAATACCAGTATACCCGTTGCAATGAAATACTGCCGCTGCAGTAGCCATCATAGATAAATTCACAAAACCGGCAACAGTCATTGCGATAGCAACATCTAACTTTGTAGAAGAATATCGTTCTGCTCTACTTACAGTTACATTGTCATCTTGAGTCAACGAAGAATGCAAATAAATAACATGAGGCATAATTGTAGCACCCAATACCCCTGCTGATAAAAATACTGCTTCTTTATTTGGAAGTATTGGAAGTAACATACTCATACCTAATACAATAAATTTAGGTTTTGAATAAAAAAGTTCAATAATATAAGCAATTGCAACAAAAAATAATAACCCCCCCACAACAAATTCTAACGGTTTTTTTCCATATCTTTGTAAAGTTAAAATCAAAAAAGTAATCAACCCTGTTAAAAATGCACCTTGTAATAAGGATATACCAAGCAATATTTGAAGTCCAATAGCAGCTCCAATAAATTCTGCTAAATCTGTAGCCATAGCAATGATTTCAGCTTGAATCCAATACATCCATACAACTGATCTTGGAAATTGATCTCTAATATGTTCTGCCAAATTCTTGCCAGTAGCAATACCTAATTTTGCAGAAAGCAATTGAATGAGCATAGCCATAATGTTTGCCCATACTACAACCCACAATAACTGATAACCAAAAGTAGCTCCAGCTTGTATATTAGTTGCAAAATTCCCAGGATCAATATACCCAATAGCAGCTATAAAAGCAGGGCCAAGTAACGCAAATTTAATTTTCCTTATAGAGCGACGTTCAACTACTACTGAATCTTGCTCATTTAGCATACTAGCAATCCTCATAAAATCATCTTATTCGATTAACTTTATACACTGAAACACAGTAATTATACTATAATGGAACAACAATTATTGAACGATCAAATTTGAAGATGTAATCTTCCTATAAATGTTTACGTTTTTAAAAACTATATTAGTATAGCATAGGCTAACTTTTAAATTATATTTTTTTAGATTCATTAATAATCTTTCGATAACCATATCGTTATAAATAGAACTGGTATTCCATTACCCCGCATACGGCTAATTTTAATTATTACTGTTTTTGTATAGAATGATACGAGAAATTTCAGCATTACATTAATGGAGTAAAAATTGTGTCTCGCATTTTACATTTTATCCTAGGATTTATTGTAATAATAATCGCATCCCTGTTTGTTAGCAGTAATCCAAAAAATATTCGTATACGTTTTATTTTTCAGATATTAATAATAGAAATTTTATTTGGATACTTTATTTTACATTCCCAATTAGGATCAAACGCTGTATTAAAATTGTGTACTTTGTTTAATACACTATCAATTTTTGCGTCAGAAGGAACAAATTTTGTATTTGGAGGGATGTATGCACAAGGATCAACTACTTTTTTTTTAAACATACTTTGTCCAATCATTTTTGTTTCTGCTTTAATTGGAATTTTACAATATACTCATATACTAACATTTTCTATTCGAATAATTGGGACTATTTTATCTAAAATTAACGGCATGGGAAAATTAGAATCTTTCAATGCAGTAAGTTCGTTAATTTTAGGTCAATCTGAAAACTTTATAATATATAAAGATATTATAGGAAAAATATCTGAACCACGAATGTATACTATGGCAGCAACCGCTATGTCTACCGTGTCTCTATCCATAGTTGGCTCATATATGACTATGCTAGCTCCAAAATATGTTGTAACTGCATTAATATTAAACATGTTCAGCGCTTTTATTATATTATCATTGCTTAATCCGTATATAGTAGACCAAGATCAAGACTTACATATAACCAAATTTTACATTAGTAACCGGAATATTTTTGAAGTTATAGGAGAATATATTTTAATTGGATTTAGAATAGCTATTACCGTTGCCGCAATGTTAATAGGATTTATTGCGCTTATTTCCGCTTTTAATTCAATGTTTACAGTATTATTTAATATTTCTTTACAAGAAATTTTAGGCTATATTTTCTTTCCTTTCGCATGGATTATGGGTATACCTACTAACGAAATATTACAAGTTAGCAGTATTATGGCAACTAAATTAATTTCCAATGAATTTATTGCAATTATAAATTTACAAAAAATTTCTGGTGATTTGTCATCTCAAACTGTAGGAATAGTGTCAATTTTCCTAGTTTCATTCGCTAATTTCTCATCTGTTGGTATTATTATAGGCGCTATTAAAGGGATTAATGAAACACAGGGCAATACAATATCACATTACGGATTTAAACTAATATATAGTTCTACACTCATCAATATGCTATCAGCCACAATAGCCGGTTTAATTATGTGATTTAATTGATAAGACGATTAATAAAAAAAATTTTATATACTTAGTAGATACGTGGATTACTAACAATCCCACTAACATGTAACCTACAATTTTCTATGTGACCTATTTAGAATATAAATATCTCTCACAACAACAAGAATAAAACAAAAACACATGCATCCATGCCATGGATGCAATAAAAATCGTATAAATAATATATTAAAAAAATAAATGGACCTAAGCGCGGAATCGAACCGATAACCTCATTTCATGCCCTATGCAAACACTCTCCCGCTCGCGGTTTAGCTATAGCCCCCAGATTGATTAATAGATCTTCTCTTTTTATATGATAATAACAACATATATTCATATATTGTTGCATAATAATAGCTATTAAAATATTTTATTATTACATGCAATATACTTTTCTCAATAAACGCATAATAGTTACTTACTCTATATTCTGACTATAATACCGCGTTGAAATATAACGCACAGCCTGATCAATTCTCTCTAATACACGAGACTGGCCTATAGCATGTATAGTGATACTAAGTGTTGGAGAGCGATCTGTTCCAGTTAATGCTACGCGAAGAGGCATACCTATTTTATCTATACTAATATTCAATTCATTAACAGTTTTTACAATTACAGATTTAATAATTTCTGGTTTCCAACTAACTATATTGCTGATTTTTTTTCTTAAAAATTTCAACGGTGTTATTGCAGTAGGTTTTAAATAATCTTTAGCCATCTTATTTTCCAATAAATCAAAATCCATATAAAAATAATGACAATTATTTACAATTTCTTTTAATGTACGGGAACTTTTTGAAAATAATTTTATTATATCAGTTAATTTTGGCCCATTTTGTATATTGATTTTTTGCTGATTCATATGCCACGCTAAATGCGAAGCTACATAATCTATTGGTAAATGGTTCATATAATAATGATTTAACCAAAGTAATTTTTCAAAATTAAAAATACTAGGTGATTTGCTAATTTTACTAAAATCAAAATATTTTTTCATCTGTTCGATACTAAAAATTTCTTGATTCCCATAGGACCATCCCAATCTTACTAAACAATTCAATACAGCTTCAGGGAGAAATCCATCATCACGATATTGCATAATTCCTAATGTTCCACAGCGTTTTGATAGTTTTTTTCGATCATTATCTAATATCATTGATACATGAGCATATGTTGGTATTGGAGCTTTCAATGATTTTAAGATATTAATCTGACGCGGGGTATTATTAATATGTTCTTCGCCTCGTATGACATGAGTAATTTTCATATCCATATCATCTATTACAACACAAAAATTATATGTTGGGGAACCATCAGCTCGGCGAATAATTAAATCGTCTAACTCTTTATTAGCAAATGTAATTACACCTCTAATTTGATCACGGAACATCACCACGCCTTCCTGGGGATTACAAAAACGCACTACATAAGAACCAACGCAGGTATTATGTTTACCCATAGGTTTAAAACGACAATACCCATCATATTTAGGTTTTTCTCCATTTTTCATTTGATTTGATCGCAATACTTCTAATCTTTCTGATGAACAATAACATTTATAAGCCATATTATGTTGAATCATATAATTTATTACACTGTCATAACGACTCAGCCTATCGCTTTGAAAATAAGGACCTTCATCCCAATCTAAATTAAGCCATTGCATCCCTGAAATAATTAGTTCAACATTATCATCTATGGAACGTTGTAAATCAGAATCTTCTATACGTAATAAAAATTTACCACCTTGATTACGCGCAAATAACCAAGAAAATAAAGCGGTACGAATATTTCCAATATGTATGGAACCTGTAGGACTGGGTGCGAAACGAGTTTTAATATCCATAAAAGTTAAGTGCCCAATTATATATAATATATATACATACATTTAAATTAATGCAAAACAAAAAATTTTTAATTTTGGATTAATAAAATACAACTCAAAATATTTATTTTATAAAAAAACCATTGACTCATATCATTGAAGCCATATAATTCAATTCAATAGAAAAGGTGATTAGCTCAGTTCGGCAGAGCATCTCCCTTACAAGGAGAGGGCCGGCGGTTCGATTCCGCCATCACCTATTTTATTTTTATAATTTTCCTGGGTCGTTAGCTCAGAAGGTAGAGCAGTTGACTTTTAATCAATTGGTCGCAGGTTCGAATCCTGCACGACCCAAAGATTAACCGTGTTCATCATACTAATAATTTTATTGATTACTAGATAAGTATATTAATAACCATTGACCCTCATAAACATATGCGGTTTTTAAATACCGCATATGTTTAAAAAAACCATACTTAAATAATAAAAAATTCCCTTAAAACAATTAACATGTATTCAGTTAACCCAATTTAAATCCTTTACTTTTATCTAAAAATATTTTTAATATACATAACCTAAATATAACATACCTATTATTTTTAATCTTTTAAAATTTTTTATTCTTAAATAACAGCGCTGAATTGAATACCAATAGAAGGTTTAATTAAATCTTGAACATTTTTCAAATTATTTGTATTTCTAAAAAAATAATATATATTATTCGCTACAATTGGTCCTACATATTTTAAAGTTGATAACGATTGTAAATCAGCAATAGCTATATTTTCAACCGTTTTATAAACAGTAGCTAAATTATTAGATACTGTTTCACCTACACCCCGAATGCCTAATGCATATATAAAACGAGCCAAAGTAATTTTTTTAGCATTCTCAATTGCTCTGAATAAACGTTCAATCTGTTCTGCGCCAAATCCTTCCAAACAAAGTAATTCATTTTTATTTAAACAAAAAAAATCAGACGGAGTAGATATTAAATTGTGATTAACTAACTGATCAACCATGTTATTTCCCATACCACAAATATTCATTGCTTTTCTAGAAGCAAAATGTTTAAGCGCTGCTTTTCGTTGAGCAAGACATGCTGATCCAGCCATGCAGCGCAATATTGACTGTTGATACCTAGTTTCAATACCAGATCCACACACCGGGCAAAACCGAGGTAATTCTATAGATTTCACATGATCAGTACGCTCCGATAAAACTACTTCTAAAATTTTAGGTATGACATCACCAGATCTTTGTATACGAACTGTATCCCCAATCATTAACCCAAGCCTCTTAATTTCATTAATATTGTGAATATTCACCTTTCTAATTGTCACATCAGAAATTGTGATAGGTTTTACATAAGCTATTGGAGTAATTATACCTGTTCGTCCAACACTGAAAATTACATTATCTACTTTAGTAGACCTTATTTCCGTAGGAAATTTATAAGCAATAGCCCAATTAGGCACTCTAAATCCGCAGCCTAATTTACTTTGATATTTACAACTGTTTACTTTCACAACTATCCCGTCAATATTAAATTCTAAATTAGCGCGTATTGATTTTATATAAGAATAATATTCCAATACTTTATTGACTCCACTAATTACACAGATATGATCACTAATCGATAAACCCCAATTTTTACATAACTGCAATCGTTCCCAATGACTATCTGGTAATATCATTTCTCCAGCATAATCACTAATACCATAACAATAAAAGCTCAATGGACGTGTAGCTGTAATACTGGGATCTAATTGACGCAATGAACCAGAAGCAGCATTTCTCGCATTAGAAAAAGGTTTATTGCCTTGTTGCTCTGTTATTTTATTCAATTGTAAAAAACATAATTTAGATATAAATACTTCTCCTCTAATTTCCAATAAATATGGAAATTTGCCATAATTATTAGTACCAATTTTTAAATACATAGGCACTGAATTAATAGTACTTATATTGTCAGTAATATCCTCTCCAATTCTACCGTCACCCCGAGTTGCCGCGTAAATTAATTTTCCTTTTTTATATAATAAAGTAGCCGCCACCCCATCTATTTTTAATTCACAACAATATGACATGATGTAACGATTATTAAGTTTAATTTTTATTCGTTTATCAAATAACAACAATTGAGATGATTCAACAATACTATTTAAAGATAACATTGGTACCTTATGACGTATCTTTTTAAAATTATATTGAGCTACACTTCCCACGCATTGAGTGGGAGAATTTTCTGTAATCAAATGCGGATAAATTTGTTCTAACTGATTTAACTCTTCTAATATCATATCGTATTTTTCGTCAGATACCGCAGATTCATTTTTTGTATAATACAAATATTCCCAATGACGTAATTTTTTCCTTAATTTTTGTATTTTTTTACTAATAAATTTCATAGTATAAATATCCCAATAATTTGGGTTATAATGATTAATCTACACTTAAACGATTATTTTTCGTTTACATACAATTAAAAATTTATAATACTAATATTTTTAAACAATACAATTAAAAATAACTAATACTGAAATGTTAAAACATTAAATTAACTTTTATAAATTATCTATACCAATAGAATGAAATCAATATTATTAAATATTCAACACACATCTATACAGTTAAAACGCAATTGTTAATTTTATTTAATACACGTATTCAATAATATACATGTAATATTAAATAACACTTGAGGAATATTAGGTATGTATAAAATTTACCAAGATAATTCTTACACTATTGGACATACTCCATTAGTCCGACTTAATAGCATTGGCAATGGTTATATTGCAGTTAAAATTGAATCTAGAAATCCTAGCTTTAGCGTCAAATGTCGCATTGGCGCTAATATGATTTGGGACGCAGAAAAAAGAAACTTATTAAAATCAAATACAAGACTTATAGAAGCAACTAGTGGTAACACTGGAATTGCGCTAGCTTACGTAGCAGCTGCAAGGCATTATAAATTAACGTTAACCATGCCGGAGACTATGAGTATTGAGCGCCTTAAATTAATTAAAGCTCTAGGGGCTGAAATTATATTAACAGATGGAAATAGAGGAATGAAAGGAGCTATTGCCAAAGCAGAAGAAATTGTGGCTTCTGATCCTAAACATTATTTATTGTTACAACAATTTAATAATCCTGCAAATCCAGAAATTCATGAAAAAACCACAGGACCCGAAATTTGGAATGACTCCGATGGACAAATAGATGTATTGGTAGCTGGAGTTGGTACAGGAGGCACTATTACCGGAGTTGGAAGATTTTTCAAACATACAACAAAAAATAAAAAAATTGTTATCGTAGCAGTAGAACCAGAAAACTCTCCAGTAATTACCCAAACATTGTCCGGGCAAGACATAAAACCAGCGCCACATAAAATCCAAGGTATTGGTGCTGGATTTATTCCAAAAAATCTCGACTTAACTCTAATTGACCGTGTAGAAACAGTAAGCATAGATGAAGCTATTATCTATGCTAAACATTTAATGGAAAAAGAGGGAATTTTAGCCGGCATTTCTTCAGGCGCTGCATTAGCAGCAGCAATACAACTACAACAAGAAGAAACTTATGCTACCAAAAATATAGTTGTTATACTTCCATCATCTGGTGAACGATATTTAAGCACCATATTATTTTAAAAGTTATAAAAATAATATATTTTCTTTTCTATTAATACAAAACAAAACGGAAAACACTCATTTAGAGTGTTTTCTATATTTATTTTACGCAAAATAAATATTATATATTTTTATTTGTTGCAGAATCTACAAAAACATTGAATTAATTACATTATATAAATAAAATACTATATTTTCTAATATCCTAAAATATCCCAGGAGATCTAATGAAAATATCTTTAGTTCATATTCTATTTTGAATGTGATATACATGAAATAGAAGACAAAAAAATTAATAAATTATTCAATATAACAGTTTTATTCGCCTATATTCATCAATGAAAATAATTAATTTATTAAATTTGAATAAAATATTATTTTTTACCATATTATTTAATAAAATGGAGACAAAAATGTATCAAAAAGAAATTACAATTACTGCTGCTAATGGTTTACATACCCGTCCAGCCACTCAATTTGTGAAAGAAGCCAAAAACTTTAATTCTGCAATTACAGTAATATCTAATGAAAAAAAAGCAAGTGCTAAAAGTTTGTTTAAACTACAAACATTAGGTTTAAGTAAAGGTTCTATAATTATCATTTCTGCTGACGGTACGGATGAAAAACAAGCGGTACAACATTTAGTCAAGTTCATTGCTGAACTTAAATAATATAATGCAAACAATCAATATACAGATAATCAACTATTTATGACTCTAATGAAGGTAGAATTATGATTTCAGGAATTTCAGTATCACCTGGCATCGCCTTCGGAAAAGCGTTGCTATTACAAGAAAAAAAAATTCTCATTAATTTAAAAAAAATCAACATTGATACTATTGAACAAGAAATCAATCGATTCCTTTCCGGGCGCATTGAAACTTCCAAACAATTAAAAAAAATTAAAAATAAAGTAAAAAAACAGCTAGACTCTAAAAAAGAAGCTATATTTGAAGGTCATATTATACTTCTAGAAGATGAAGAACTTGAACAAGACATTATTACTCTTATCAAGGAAGAGTTATGTAGCGCTGATGCTGCTGTACATTCAGTAATTGAAACTCAAGCAAAAGCTTTAGAACAACTAGAAGATGAATATTTGAAAGAACGTGCGACTGATGTACGAGACATTGGAAATCGTTTGTTAAAAAATATTCTAGGGATTCCAATTATCGACCTAAATGCTATTACCGAAGAGGTGATCATTATTGCAGTAGATCTTAGCCCATCAGAAACCGCTCAATTAAATTTAAAAAAAGTTTTAGGGTTTATTACTGATGCTGGCGGAAAAACTTCACACACTTCTATTATGGCACGCTCTTTAGAATTACCAGCTATCGTAGGAACTGGTACTATTACAAAAAAAGTTTCTAATGGAGACTTTATAATACTTGATGCCCTAAATAATAAAATTTACATCAATCCAACTCTAAATATCATGAATAATCTCAATACACTAAAAGAAAAATATATTTCTGAAAAATATGCTCTAACTAAATTAAAAAATCTTCCAGCTACTACTCTAGATGGACATCAAGTACGAATATGCGCCAATATTGGCACGATAAATGACATAATCAGAGCCAAAGAAAACGGAGCTTCAGGCATAGGATTATATAGGACTGAATTTTTATTTATGAACCGTAATATGTTACCTACAGAAGAAGAACAATTTAAAGCTTACAAAAATGCGGCTGAATCAATGATTAACGAGGCTATAGTTATACGTATTATGGATATTGGAGGTGATAAGAACTTACCTTATATGCACCTTCCAAATGAAGAAAATCCATTTCTTGGATGGCGTGCAATTCGAATTATGTTAGACAGAAAAGATATATTACATACTCAATTACGTGCTATTTTACGCGCTTCCTTTTTTGGTAAATTACGCATAATGTATCCGATGATCATTTCAGTAGAAGAAATAAAAGCTTTAAATACAGAATTAAATTTTTTAAAAACACAATTACGTAAAGAAGGAAAAAAATTTGACGAAAATATTAAAGTAGGTATTATGATTGAAACTCCTGCTTCTGCAATTATCGCTCATCATTTAGTTAAGGAAGTAGATTTTTTTAGCATCGGAACCAATGATTTGACCCAATATACTCTCGCAGTAGATCGTGGTAATAAATTAATATCCCACCTGTATAATCCTATATCTCCATCTATTTTAATATTAATTAAACAAGTAATTGAAGCCGCACATGCTGAAGGCAAATGGACAGCAATGTGCGGAGAAATGGCGGGCGATGAACGTACCACTCTACTGCTATTAGGAATGGGACTAGATGAATTTAGCATGAGCGCCATATCTATTCCGCGCATAAAAAATATAATCCGTAACACATATTATCACGATGCAAAAAAACTAGCACAAAAAGCATTAAAATATTCAACTACAGAATCCTTAATGCAGTTACTCTCACACACACATGTATCACATAACACATAAAAATTATGACATTAATTTTTAATTAAAACATTATCATGTAATATTGTAAATATATAATTTTAAAACCACAATTTATGATTGTGCAAATCATTATCAATCGTACAATTTTATGTAAAAATTGATTATACTACATCTATGTAGTACGCACTTAACACATAAATGAAACAATTAATGTAACATAAAAATAAAAGCATTATCTATCTTTTAAAGATAAGATATGATCTTATAACATAAAACTAAAGGCTTTTTTATATTGCTCCATATAAATCTGATATAATCTTTTACAATTTATTTTCATGTTACTCAAACCCCCACAAAATTATAAATAAAAAACAAATATTTTATAGACATAACATTTAAATATAAACACCATCGATTACTAATGCTTCTCATACCAATACGACACACATATTCATATACATCAATATAAAATAATAATACTCATTGGCATTATATAATTAAGAAATCTCAAAAAAAATCGCTCATAGTACCATGTTTCCTGAATACAATCGTGCATTCCGACCACTTAAATAACAATATGATCCACATTCTGGAACACCAAAAACATCTTTAATCCCTAAAATTATAGTCAACAAATCTTGATGCCATCCTAAAGGTTCTACACTTAATTGCCAGTAATAACCATGCAAACTAACATTAACAATCTTAGCCGGTAACGGATATAACACATTATATTCTTTACTAATATCCATTTCCCACGGACGAAAAAATAATTCTACTCTTCCTTGTAAATCCGGAATATATGGCAAAGACCAATGATAAGGCCCTACAAATAATTCTGACCCACACACTACTCCTTGTAAACAATTAACTTCACTCAAAAACTCTAAAACAAAACGAGTAGCTGGAACACACCAAATATCTTGAGGTGTACCTATTTGTTCAATCACTCCTCGATTCATTACCACTACTCTATTGGCCACTTCCATAGCTTCTTCTTGATCATGCGTAACGAAAACACTAGTGAATTTAAATTCATTATGTAGCTTACGAAGCCAACGACGCAGTTCTTTTCTGACTTGTGTATCTAAAGCTCCAAATGGTTCATCTAATAATAAAATTTCTGGTTCAATTGCTAAGGAACGAGCTAAAGCTACACGTTGCTTTTGTCCTCCAGAAAGTTGAGTAGGATATCTATCTGCTAAACGTTCTAATTGCACCATACTTAATAATTGTGTCACTTTTTTACTAATTACGTGAGAACTAGGACGTTTATGACGCGGTAACATTCTTATACCAAAAGAAATATTATCTGATACCGTCATGTGACGAAACAAAGCATAATTTTGAAAAACAAAACCAACATGGCGATCACGTACGCTAAGTTGACTGACATCTTTACCTCTAAAACGTAAAAAACCGCTATTATGATGTTCTAACCCAGCAATAACACGTAATAATGTTGTTTTACCAGAACCAGACGGTCCTAATAACGCTATTATTTCTCCAGATTCAATATGCAAAGAAATATTAGCCAATATTCTGTCATGGCCAAAAAACTTGGTAATCCCATCTATTTCAATGCTCATTCATTATCCTCAAGCACAACATCAATTTATTTGTTTTAAATGACCTTGTAAATAATTCTTTATAAACAACATAATAATTGAAATGAAAGCTAATAATGATGCGGCAACAAACGCACCTACAGTATTATAATCCTGATATAATAATTCTATATATAATGACAAAGTATATGTTTCACCCCGTATTAATCCTGATACTATAGATACTGCTCCAAATTCTCCAATAGCTCGCGCATTAGTAAGAATAGCTCCATATAACAAACCCCAACGAATATTTGGAAAAGTAACGTACCGAAACATCATCCAACCAGATGCTCCAAGAAGTATAGCTGCCTCATCTTCCTTTTTTCCTTGATTCACCATCATAGGAACAAGCTCATGTGCTACAAAAGGACAAGTAACAAAAATAGTAACCAATACTAATCCTACCCATGTAAATATTATTTGTATATTATGCAAATCAAGCCAATTTGTTATTGTATTATTATTTGTATAAAATAATAAATATAATAGGCCAGCGATCACTGGAGATACAGCAATAGGTATATTTAACAAGATATATAACAACTGTCTTCCATAAAAATTAAAACGCGTCACTAACCAAGCTATTAATACACCGAAAACCACATTAACAGGTACTGTAAATAACGCTACAACAACCGTTAATAAAATCGCATGTATCATATCTTTATTGATTAAATTTATTACTACCACTTTAAGACCTGCTGAAAAAGCAGACACAAAAATTACAATTAAAGGCACGAACAATAAAATCATCGATATAACCATGGTTAAAATAATCAGAACCCATTGATTCCATTTAATACTACCATAACAATTATTACTGTTTGTTCTATTGATAGAATTATTCCACATGCTTATCATCAAGACCCATTAAACCTCCGGTTTATTCGCAATTGAAACATATTAGTAAAAAATAATAATAATAAAGAAATAATTAAAATTACAGAAGCAATAGCACTAGCTGCCGGATAATCAAATTCCTGCAAACGAATAAAAATAATTAAAGATATCACTTCATTCTTCCAAGCGACATTTCCGGCGATAAAAATAACTGCGCCAAATTCCCCTAAACTACGAATAAATGATAACACTACACCGTATAACCAAGCTGGCGCCAATTCCGGGAAAATTATATTATAAAAAATTTGCCAATGATCAGCTCCAAGAGTTTCTGCCGCTTCTTCATGTTCTACAGTAAACTCTTCTAATACCGGTTGTACAGTTCGCACTACAAATGGAATACTTGTAAAAATCATAGCAATAGATATGCCTATCCACGTATAAGATACTGTAATTCCTATTCGAGATAACCAACTACCATACCAACCTGATGTTGAAAACAATGTTGCTAAAGTTAATCCCGCCACTGCAGTAGGCAAAGCAAAAGGTAAATCTATCAATACATCTAATAATTTTTGACCAGGAAATTGATATCTAGTGATTACCCATGACACTAACATACCAAATATGGCATTAAATAATGTCGCTACCCCAGCAGCTAATAAGGTAATTTTATAGGAAACTAATAATGCTGGATCAGTAATTATATCCCAATATTGAAAGAAACTCATGTGAGATAATTGCATGATCAATGCGCTTAAAGGTAATAACAACACTAAACTAACAAATAACAAACTGCTGCCAAGTGCTATACCAAATCCAGGCAACGTATGTTTAGCTGAAAAAAATAACATCAACGGTGCCCTATTGATAACAATGTATCTAATTCACCACCACGTTTAAAATGTGTATTCATAATAGTATTCCAATTACCGCATTGATCCTCTATTCTAAATAATTGATCATTAGAAGACTTATTCTGACGTATTTGCATAATATCAGTTACGTTGACACGATATCCAAACTTAGTAATAATCTTTTGCGCTGCAGGAGTATAAAGGTAAGCTAAATAAGCCTGTGCTACATCTTTGGTTCCATTTCGGATAACATTTTTATCTATCCAAGTCACTGGAAATTCTACCAAAATATTCGGTGTGGGTATAACTATCTCATAATTATCAGATCCATATTGGTTTTGTACTAATTTTGCTTCAGATTCAAAATTAATTAATACGTCTCCTTGGTGACGATCAACAAAAGTAGAAGTTGCAGCACGACCCCCAGTATCAAATACCACTACATTTTTTAAAAATTTCTGCATCCAAACTCGGGTTTTTTTTATATTCCCATCGCTATTTTTTAAAAATATATTCCAAGCCGCTAAATAAGTATAACGTCCATTACCAGAAGTTTTAGGATTAGGAAATACTATTTTCAACCCTTCATTAGTTAAATCACACCAATTATAAATTCCCTTTGGGTTACCTCGTCTCACTAAAAAAGCCATAGTCGAATAAAATGGTGAACTATAATTTGGTAATCGATCTTGCCAATTTTCAGGAATCAAACGTCCACGATCGTATAAAATTTGTACATCTACTACCTGATTATAAGTGACCACATCCGCACGTAGTCCTTGTAAAACAGCCATAGCTTGTCTGGTAGACCCTGCATGAGATTGACGAATAATCAATGTTTCTTCAGGATGTATATCCTTCCAATATTTAATAAAATCAGAATTAATCTCTAAAAATAATTCTCTGGATACATCATATGAACTATTTAATAAAACAGCCCCATAAGCTGATATACAAACAACACAATATAACAATACTGTTATTTTAATTATTTTAAAAATAGCATGCATACTAATCATATATATATATCCAAATACAAACATACCTGCTCAAATAAAAATTATTCTTCCAGTTGAGATAATAGCATATGTGATATCTATATCCTTGTGACATAGACTGCCTATAAATACATTTTTACATACAAATTTTATAACTCATTTTTATTATATAGAAATATAATATCTTTTATTATATCAATTAATTTATGTACCACTGAATTATTAATTAACGAAAATTTCCGATTTTTATATATTATAAAAAATACATTACTATAATAATTAAATTTAAATTAATAATATTTAATTAATATTTTATATTTTTATTTCCAAAGAAATACTATCATATTCAATATTGTAATTTACAATAACATATAAAATATAATAATATTATCTTTATTTTAAAATATATGAAAACGGTATTTTTTGACAATAAAAGAAATTAAAAAAATAATTTTACATATAAGATATGTATGCATATATTATTATTAATACAATCAAAAAAAACCTAAAATAATTATTTATATGATTATTCAAATTAAAACAATTCTATTATAACAAATCATTTATTTAAAAGATCATTGCCTTGATATATCAAGGCATATACATATAATTAATTACTTTTATACGATTTACAAAATAATACTATAATTCATATTATATTGAAACTTATGCTGCATAATAATTATTATCTCAATAAAACTGCTTTTTTTCAAAAAAAATGATTATCCTAAATAAATTCAACCATTATTTTCACTATTGTTTACTTATATACTACCCATGTATAATTTTTTATTAAGGCAAAATTACATAATACAAAAAATTAAAAATCAAATTACTTTGTACGATCTTAATCAGCAATTACATGTTATATAATACTGATTCTGCAACCCTATCTTATTAAATATCACAATATATATATATATAACATAATTTACTTTTTTTATTGCGCTTTAAAAAAATCAACAACTCCACCAAATTGATGTTTAACGCGCTATCACAATCATAATAGTCTTTATTGGTATCACCAATAAAGACTACATCTAAATATTAAATTTTTACCAATAAAAATTATTTTATTATTTTAGTGGAATAATCCTGATGTAAAAATATTGATATATGAATTAATATATTTCTTATAGATATATAAAGTTCAGATATTGCAAATTGCGATGCACAATGCAACTTATATACAATATATATTTATTTTTAATAAAAACGTATTTCTATAAATAAAAAGTACGTAATAAATAATATTTAATTATAAGCATATTTTTTATGAATTAAAACAATCTAAAATATCACTAAATATTATTTTAGCTATGAAATGTAATACAAAGTCAATGATGAATCCATCCAGGAATTTAAAAAAAATCCTCCATAATTATAAAGAATATCACAAATATTAACGCTATTTATTATCGCAACCCACCAATTACTATCACTCATCCGTTTCTTGATTTAGAAACGATTCTTTTCGATTCTTATTATTCATCATCTAAATACACATTAATATATACTAAAAATTATAATATACCCCCTACATACAACTCACGTAAACAATAAGTTCACCGCTAATATCAGCTCTAAAATTTTAGAGAGTATTTCAGGAAGAATTTCTATTAAAGTAAATATAGGATTTCCCAATAATAAATATATACAATAAGAAATATTATATATTCATTGCAATCTATCAAAAAAAATACAAATATATATCATATTATTATCATAATTTCTACTAATTGGAAAAATATTAAAACAGCAGAAAAATTAAAAAACATATAATATCCAAATTAATTTAACACTTTTCCTTCTTTTACTCAAAAATATACACGTACATCAAACATACGCTTAATTTTATCATTTGTAGGTGTTGCTCACGATTGATATAATCAACATAATCTATTAAACAAATATATGATTTATAATTATCCTGACATGTAAATAATAAATAAAAAATTATTTTTTTCACAAATAACATCATTTAGATAATATTGTTATAAATATTAATTTAGTATAGTTGCTCTAACCATAACTATAAATAACTTAATTATTATAAATTTTCATACACAGCCGCCTGAATGTTATATGATTCCTTTTATAAACAAAATATTTAATCAATCTATTTTCACATATAAATCAACTTTTATAACACATAATAAATAAAATAATTATAGGAAAATTAACTACATATATGTAACAATTCTCTATATATTAATAACATCCAATAATCTTTTAATGAAAACACTCAATATTAGGGAAACACTTTATGTTAACAGAAAAAACATTAGCTAATGCTATACGCATACTAAGCATAGATGCTATACAACGAGCTAATTCTGGTCACCCTGGTTGTCCCATGGGTATGGCTGATATTGCTGAAGTATTATGGAGGGATTACTTAAATCATAATCCAAATAATCCAAATTGGATTAATAGAGACCGATTTGTTTTATCGAATGGCCACGGATCAATGTTGTTATATAGCATACTACACTTAACCGGATACAACATATCTATAGAAGATCTGAAAAATTTTAGACAATTAAATTCTAAAACACCTGGCCATCCAGAACATGGGCATACTGACGGGATTGAGGTTACAACCGGGCCATTAGGACAAGGCCTAGCTAATGCTGTTGGATTTGCAATTGCTGAACGGACACTAGCAGCTCAATTTAATCGCGCACAATTTAATATTATTAATCACTATACCTATGCGTTTTTAGGAGATGGATGCATGATGGAAGGTATTTCTCATGAAGCTTGTGCGCTAGCTGGAACTATGAAGTTAAATAAATTAATCATATTTTATGATAATAACGGCATTTCTATAGACGGAAATGTAACAGAGTGGTTCACTGATGATACTGCTATGCGCTTTGAATCTTATGGATGGCATGTGATACGCAGCATAGATGGCCATAATAGGAATGCTATTAAAACTGCAATTGATCAAGCCAGAACCACATTAAATAAACCATCATTATTAATATGCAATACTATTATTGCTTTTGGATCTCCTAATAAAAGCGGGACACACAGCGCTCATGGCGCTCCATTAGGACAAGAAGAAGTCGCTGCTACTCGGGCAGCTCTTTATTGGAATATGCCTCAATTTGTTATACCCAAAGAAATATATAAATTATGGAATGCCACGATACTAGGACAAAAAAAAGAAGATACTTGGCAAAAATTGTTTTATAAATACAAGATTGCTTATCCTAATTTAGCAAAGGAATTAATAAGACGCATACAACGAAAATTACCTGACGATTGGCGTAAAAAAACACAAAAATTTATTTCAAATTTACAAATGCACCCACAAAATATTGCTACCCGTCAAGCTTCTCAAATCATCATTGAATCTTTTTCTGAAAAATTGCCAGAGCTTTTCGGTGGATCAGCAGACTTAACACCCAGCAATTTAACAGCTTGGTCGCGATCTTCTTCCATTATGAAAAATCCTGCCGGAAATTACATTCATTACGGTGTACGTGAATTTGGAATGACTGCTATTGCTAATGGAATTGCTAATTACGGATCATTTTTACCTTATACTGCAACATTTTTGACATTTGTTGAATACGCACGTAACGCAGTTCGTATGGCGGCATTAATGAATAGCCACCATATCATGATTTATACTCATGACTCTATTGGATTAGGAGAAGATGGTCCAACTCATCAACCTGTAGAACAATTGGCAAGTTTACGTATGACCCCAAATTTAATAGTATGGCGTCCCTGCGATCAAGTAGAAACAGCAGTTGCCTGGAAATCAGCAATTGAACATCTTGGACCAACCGCACTAATTTTATCTAGACAAAATCTCATACAACAAGAACGTACATCAGCACAAATTAATAACATTGCTCGAGGAGGATACATTCTTAAAGACTGTCAAGATATCCCTGAATTAATTATAATTGCTACCGGCTCAGAAATAACACTAGCAATACATGCATATCATCGTTTAACCGATGAAGGATATAAAATACGAGTTATTTCTTTACCTTCTACTAATATATTTGATCAACAAGAAAAATCATACCGCGAATACGTATTACCAAATGAAGTAATTAGTAGATTAGCTATTGAAGCTAGTAGCGCTGATTACTGGTATAAATATGTTGGATTATATGGGGAAATCATTGGTATGAATACATTTGGAAAATCAGCTCCATCAAATCAATTATTCAAATTTTTTAACTTTACTGTGGATTATGTAGTCAATAAATCACATAAATTGCTAACAAATCCTAAACAAACCAATCAATAAAAATTATGATTAAAAAATATATTTATACATATACAGTAGTTAATATTGATAAACATATATATATATTGTAAATATATATATGTTTATCATCCTAATGACATACTATTTGTAAATGTAATTTACTCATGTGTAATCATTAAACTGAAGATGTTTTATCATTATAACTATTATAATAGGAAAATATAATATGGATTGCTCGTCATTAATAACATTAGCTCAGAAACTAATTCAACAGCCCTCAGTAAGCCCAAAACATCACAGTTGTCATGAAATAATTGCGGATTATTTACAAAAACTAGAGTTCAATATAGAACTAATGCGTTTTAATGACACTCTTAATATGTGGGCATATCGTGGTTGTAAAAAAAAACAAAATCGCACATTGTTATTTATTGGTCATACTGATGTAGTAGATCCTGGAAATCTTCAATGTTGGGATTATCCCCCATTCTCAGGATTAGTGCATAATAATATACTATATGGAAGAGGAGCAGTGGATATGAAAGGCGCGTTAGCAGCTATGTTAGTAGCTGCTAATAATTTCATACACCAACATCCAGACTATCAAGGCCGACTTGCATTTATTATCACTTCTGACGAAGAAGGAAGCGCCATTAACGGAACCGTAAAAGTTATAGATTCTCTAATGCTGCGCAAAGAACGTATAGATTACTGCATAGTAGGAGAACCATCAAGTCAGTATCAACTAGGCGATGTTATAAAAAATGGTAGGCGAGGTTCACTTACTGGTCAATTAATAGTATACGGATCACAAGGACATGTTGCATACCCTCAATTTTCAAAAAATCCAATACATTTAATTATTCCAGCGCTATCGGATCTACTAAACACTACATGGGATCAAGAAAAAAGTACATTATTTCCTCCTACTGCTATACAAATCAGCAATATCTATTCTAGCGATAGCAATAATAATAATATTATACCTCATAAAGTTATATTAAATTTTAATTTACGCTTCAATAATAAATGTTCTATTGATAATATTAAAAAACATATCAATGCAATACTTACACATCATACTTTAATTTATAATATTGATTGGAAACTTTCTGCAGAACCTTACTTTAGCAACCCTGGTAAATTAACTAATATTGTAATCAATGCGATTAAATATTACCAAAAATTTGAGCCTCGTTTAGAAACTACAGGAGGCACTTCTGATGGACGATTTATAGCTAAAATGGGAGCGGAAGTTATAGAATTTGGCGCATGTAATCATACTATCCATAAAGTTAATGAACATATTCATCTCATCGATTTAAAATTACTTAGCTCCATATATCAAAAGATTATAGAAGATGTACTTCTAACACATAATCAATTTTAATCACATCAATGATTCTAAATCTAGAATACAATATTATTATTGTTTATATAATTAAAAATAAAAAATGATAATAAATATATCAGTTTAATTTAATTAATCTTCGTTTTTAATTATACAAGATTCATGTAACATTTCATCCATAGACCAAACTAATGGAGGGCATATGTTTAATTGCTTGCCTATTTTTTGAGTGCTAATATTATCTGCGCTAATAAAAGGAATAACATAATCATCATATAATTTAGATGATGTAATCCCAATCCTTAAATCTTCTGGTAAATTTAATTCCGATAAAGATGTAGTGTTTAAATATGATACATCACCATTAATTTTGCACCGATCTACTTTATACGTTCCACAGGAACAATCTGATAATAATATCATGCACAAAATCTTTAAAAAATTTACACTGTAGCCCCTATATGCATAATTATGCATAATTAGATTTCGCATAAAATAATCCAGAATCTATTAAAGCTTGCTTTAACACATTGCGATGCGCTTCAGATAAAGAAGTCATAGGTAAACGTAACGTATCATGCGATATTAACCCCAACTCCTTGCAAGCCCATTTTACTGGAATAGGATTAGAATCAATAAATAACGCTTGATGCACAGGCATTAAGCGTTGATTGATATGTTGTGCATGTAAAAAATCGTTTTCATTTGCTAATTTACATAACTCAGCCATGTCCTTTGCTGCGATATTTGCTGTAACAGAAATTACTCCAGTACCTCCAAGTTTCATAAAATCTAATGCGCTTAAATCATCTCCGCTGAACAGCATAAAACCTTCATGAACCAACTGTTTTAATTGATTTACTCGATTTAAGTTTCCTGTTGCTTCTTTAATACCAACTATATTTTTTATTTGTGATAAACGAGAGACAGTCATTGGTAATATATCACAACCGGTACGCATCGGAACATTATATAGTATCTGCGGTAATGCTGTACTTTCTGAAATAGCTTTAAAATGTTGAAATAATCCTTCTTGATTAGGACGATTATAATAAGGAGTTACACTCAAACAAGCCGCTATATCACTATCATTAAATTTATTAGTTAATGACACAGCCTCTGCTGTTGAATTCGCCCCAGTGCCTGCTATAACAGGCAACCTACCATCGCTAAACTCTAAGGTCCGCATAACCACATCAACATGTTCTTCATGTGTCAGACCAGACATCTCACCAGTTGTACCGACAGAAACAATAGCTGATGTACCACTGACTACGTGATGATCAACAAGTTTTTTTAAACTTATTCTATCTACAGCACCCTGTGAATCCATCGGGGTAATTAACGCTACTATACTTCCCGTAAACATGAACTATTATCTCCAATAAACAGAATCTATAAGACATTTCTATTTAAATCAAACATTAAATAAAACAATAACAAATATCACGTACAATTATGCCATTATCTACACATAAGAACCATATTGTAACTTTTTTAATTACACAATAAATACTCAGTGAATTGATTCATCTGTAAATCATACAATCATATAAATAATCATATTAAATATTATATTGATATATACATATGTATATCATTTACTATCGTTTAATATTTTAAATTAACTGAAAATTATTTTCATTATATTTTTGATTATTAAGTAAATTATTCTTTGTTAACGGTATATGAAGACACATGATTAGAATTTAAAAATAGTTTTTTATAGCTTCCTAAATTAAACTCTAATTCTTATATAATCACGTATAAGCATAAAAAATTTTTGTTAAATAATTTATTCATATTCTATACAGGAATCAAAAATAGTATTAAAATTAACTGCAAATTATTTAATTCATACGATCTATTAATCATTAACGGGACATTGTTACTATGATATTACTACAACCTGGAGATACAGCGCCACACTTTAATTTACCCGATCAAAATGGTGTTTTAATTAATCTTGATTCTTTGATAGGAAAAAAAATTCTTATTTATTTCTATCCTAAAGCTATGACACCAGGATGCGCTATGCAAGCATGCAAATTAAGAGATAGTATAAATAAATTCAAAAAATTTAGCATAGAAATCATTGGGATTAGTAGCGACAAACCAGAAAAACTTTTAGAATTCTCTAAAAAAGAAATGTTAAATTTTACTTTACTTTCTGATGAAAATCACCAAATTACTAAAAAATTTGGGGTATGGGGAGCAAAAAAATTCATGGGAAAAACATATAATGGCATACATCGCGTTAGTTTTATAATAGACCAAACTGGTGCTATCGAACAAGTGTTTAAAAATTTTAAACCCATTGATCATGATCAAATTATATTACGTTACCTAAATACAAACAATATTGTTGGTATGAAATATTAAATATGAAATAATCGATTTTGTTATATCATTAATAATTATTAATTACATTGATCTACTCTATAAAATATATTCAGTAAGGAATTTTAAAAATACACAAATTATTATAATTTTATTTTTATCTGTTATTTTTAAGTCAAAATTCACAAATAACTTTTAAATAAATATTCTTTAATTATAAAGGATCATATATTATTTAGTTCCGAATGTTTTATCACCAGCATCTCCAAATCCTGGTATTATATAACCATATTTGTTAATTTTTTGATCTATAGACGCTAAATATAATTCAATATCTGGATGTTTTTTCCCTAAGGCGTCGATGCCTTTTGGAGCCGCTACTATTGATAAAACTTTTATATTGTTACATCCAAACTGCTTCAATAAATCAATAGCAGCAATTATTGATCCACCAGTAGCTAGCATAGGGTCTAATACCATAGCCATTCGTTCATTAATATTAGACACTAATTTATGAAAATATGGAACTGGCTCGAGAGTAATCTCGTTACGATAAATTCCAATTATGCTAATGCGTGCGCTTGGAAGATGCTCTAATACACCATTCATCATACCTAATCCGGCTCGTAAAATTGGTACCACCGTTATTTTTTTTCCTTTAATACGTGAAATTTTAACTAATCCACACCACCCTTTGATAGTTATTATCTCCGTTTCTAAATCATCAGTAGCTACATAAGTTAATAAACTTCCTAATTCTGAAGATAATTCTCTAAAACGTTTAGTACTAATATCACTCATGCGCATGAGTCCCAATTTGTGTTGTACTAATGGATGTTTAATTTCAACTATTTTCATATCAATTTCGTTCTCCATGAAAGCAAATACCCAAAATTGAGATATTATACTTTCTAATATCAATTAAATAATATCCTATATTTATTAAATAAATATAGGATATTATTTAATTGATATTAGTAGATCTTATTGATAGTATAGGAACTTATATAAAATATATTAAATCACTTATTCTCCTATATACAACACAAATTAAATTTAAATATTAAATATATATAACATGCTCTATTTATTATTACTATTATTTAAATAAATAATTGTTTTAACTACAACATTAGTATACAATTATGATAATTATGATGCATTATGTTTATCACAAAATAAATTTTTAAAAATACAGCACACATAAATATAATAACGAACACTTAATCTTAAATAAAATAATGTAAAAATATTCCTCAATTAAACTTATTACAAAAAAAATAGAAGTGTCTACTATTATAATATTTATACAATTCTAATAATTATTAGAACCCTATGCCTCTAGGTGTAACATGATTATATCATGATCAACATAATTAAATTATTTAACAAAAAAATCGTTTATAATGCATGATTAACCTTATACAAATAAGTCATCTTAAAAATAAAATTTAATAACTTTTATTAATTTTAATCTAATATTTTTCAGATTCAAAGCAACATATATTATCACGAAAAATATTATGTAATAATAATACATTTTTAATAAATAATCATTTTATCATTTAACAAAAACATATACCTTATTCAAGATTGTGATATTATAGTATAAAATGTCACATTCAAACTATCTCAATAAATTGCTAGTTCTTTTCATGAAAAGAAAGAAAAAAAAAATACGTGTTACTAAATGGATATTGTTAATAAGTTTTACGATATTATTTGCTAGGTTAATCTACGCCTCTATAAACGCATGGAATTATCATAAAAACAATAACAATGTTTATACCGTATTAAATAATAATATATAATTACACTGAACACTACACTATATATATGCATAATCATCAATATATGTCATAAACATTCTCAATTAATCTTATATCTTTACAAATATATGCTTTCCTCTAAGTTTGCAAGATATTTTAAAATAAAAAATATAGATATATATAAAACATAAAATAAATCAGTAGCTATACATGCATGTATAATTTTACACATTCGTTATTTATAAAATAATATCTTTTATTATAAAGATGGTCGTTGCGCCAAAATAAAATCAATAACAGATTGTACGCCATGACCCGTTTTTAAATTAGTAAAAGACCACGGTAAATCTTTACGCATATGATTTGTATCTCGAGTCATAATTACTAATGATGCTCCCACATACTCAGCTAAATCAACTTTATTAATTATTAAAAAATCTGAACGTGTAATACCTGGGCCACCTTTTCGAGGTATCTTATCGCCTGCAGCTACATCAATAACATATAAATTTAAATCTGATAATTCTGGACTAAAAGTAGCGCTCAAATTATCTCCACCGCTTTCAATAAAAATAATATCTAAATTATTGAATGTAGATATTAATTCTTCTACAGCTAATAAATTCATAGAAGCATCTTCACGAATTGCAGTATGCGGACATCCTCCAGTTTCTACTCCGATAATACGATCAGCCGATAAAGCATTTGCATCTATCAAAATACGCTGATCTTCTTTAGTATAAATATCATTGGTCACTACTGCTAGTTGATAGCTATCCTTCATTCTTTTACATAAAACTTCGAGCAACGCAGTTTTTCCTGATCCTACCGGACCCCCTACACCTATACGAAATGGCTGTTTATATTGATTAAATAGCACAATATACTCCTTCAATCAAAATTAACGATTATACAATATAATACTATATATATTATTATTAGAAGTAAATGTCTTTAGGATCTAAATAATCGAGAATATTGTGTTTCATGACAAGAAGATGCTATAGCTTGCAATGGAAAACTGCTTCCTAATTCATGGTCTGTTATCATATCAGCTTTCTTCCAAGCATTCGGAAGAAACTCCATCAAATGTCTTAGTAATTTCTGAGCAGTTCCTTGTCCAAAAGGAACTAATTTTACTCCTGCTATTACGGCAGATTCCAACATATTATAAGCATACCCTAACGCTAAATTTTCTAATGGAATATCCCACATACACCCTAACCACGCTATAGATGCTAGACCACTATGTTCTAAAGCAGATAACCAAATCTCATCATAAGTAAGTGGATACCATTGTAAAATTATTTTTGATAACGCTTTCCCGCGCTGTTTTTCTTCTAATCTAAACTCTCGAGTATCACGATATGACAATATTCTTAATGCGCATTTAAAAAAACTTACACCATCTCTAATTTGAGTATAATAATAACAACGCTTAAGCATAGGCCATTCTAAATATACCAATGGTCCATCAATCCATTGTTGTTGCCAACAAAAAAAGGTCTCCGTAGAATTAACCCAATTACATTCTACCGCCCACTCTAAACCTCGTGAATAAGAGAATCCTCCCACAGGAAAATTAGAACTAATCAATTGCATTAAAGATAATAACGAACTAATACTTCGAGTATCGTACATAGTATAACGATTTAGAATCATTTATAAATTACTGATTATAAATATTGTTTTAGCTTTAAATCATTTTCAACATATTAACCATTATCTAGTTCTATCCCTATTAAAAATAAAATATCAGATAACATTTTATCAAAAACACACTCATATATATTTTATATACATATCTATATCTCATCTCGCATTTATATTAGCAAAATATGCAAATATTCATATAACATTGAATACTTAATCAGATCACAAATACTCATCCTTTACATAGATATATAGATTAAAAATATATCCGTTATAACTTATATTTATAACTGTCGTCATACAACACAACCACAAAGATATATAATCATATCTTATCAAACTGATCAAAAACCTAATAATTTTAAAACATCTAACCACAAAACACTGGTCAATATATATATCCGTCTACAACACTATATTTCATATTGTTAAAATAAAAAATAACGTTGTGACATTGGTAATACAGATGCAGGTTCACAAGTTAACAAATCTCCATTTGCACGCACTTGGTAAGTCTGAGAATCTACCTCGATAATTGGTTGCCAAGAATTATTAATCATGTGATTTTTTTTAACATCTCTACACTGACGTGCCTCACCAATCAAACTAACCAACTTTAAACGACTTATTAATTCTGAATTATAAGCAACTTGAGATACAAAAGTCATACGTGTAGCATGTTTTGTATTACCTCGCGCTCCAAACATTAATCGATAATGTACTGGTTGTGGGGTAGGTATAGAAGCATTGGGATCTCCCATAACAGAAGACACAATCATACCACCTTTAATTATTAATTCTGGTTTAACCCCAAAAAATACAGGAGACCATAGTATTAAATCTGCTAATTTCCCTATTTCAATAGAACCAACTTCATGAGAAATTCCGTGAGTTATTGCAGGGTTAATTGTATACTTAGCAATATATCTTTTTATGCGAATGTTATCATTATATTTATCATCACCTAATAATAACCCTCTCTGTAATTTCATCTTATGAGCTGTTTGCCAGGTGCGCAAAACAACTTCTCCAACTCGTCCCATAGCTTGAGAATCAGAAGAAATCATAGATAAAGCCCCAAGATCATGTAGAACATCTTCAGCTGCAATTGTCTCCCTGCGAATTCTGGATTCTGAAAATGCCATATCTTCAGGAAGGTTGGCATTAAGATTATGACAAACCATCATCATATCCAAATGTTCATCTATTGTATTAACAGTATACGGCATAGTAGGATTAGTAGAAGATGGTAATATATTGTTAAATCCACACATACGTATAATGTCTGGAGAGTGCCCACCACCTGCGCCTTCAGTATGATAAGCGTGCACCGTTCTGCCTTTGATCGCAGATAAAGTATCTTCAACAAATCCTGATTCATTTAAAGTATCAGTATGAATAGAAACCTGAATATCAAAACGATCAGCTACATCCAAGCAACAATCAATAGCAGCAGGCGTTGCCCCCCAATCCTCATGCACCTTTAAACCAATCGCCCCAGCAATTATTTGCTCTTCTAAAGCTATAGGTAAAGAAGCACTACCTTTACCGGTAAATCCAATGTTAACAGGTAAAGTATCCGCTGCTTGTAGCATACGAGACAAAAACCAAGGACCTGGAGTACAGGTAGTTGCATTACTTCCCGTTGTCGGACCAGTACCTCCTCCAATAAACGTAGTAATCCCAGAACATAATCCCTCTTCTACCTGTTGAGGACAAATAAAATGAACATGAGCATCCACTCCTCCAGCTGTAACAATTTTCCCTTCTGCTGCTATTATTTCTGTACCAGGTCCAATGAATATTGTTACACCTGGTTGTACATCTGGGTTACCTGCTTTTCCAATACCTGATATACGGCCATTATTTATACCGATATCTGCTTTTATTATCCCCCAATAATCAATAATTATTGCATTAATTAAAACTAAATCAACACAATCTTTACTACTCATTTGTCCTTGACCCATACCATCTCTTATAACTTTACCGCCCCCAAATTTTACTTCTTCCCCATACACAGTAAAATCTTTTTCTATCTGTATCCATAATTCAGTATCTGCTAATCGCACAGAATCACCTGTAGTTGGTCCAAATAGAGAAGCATAATCATGTCTAGATAATATATGCATAATTAATTTAATTTACCCATAATAGCCTGACAAAAGCCATAAATTTTAGATAAACCTGAATATCTTACAAGTTCTACAGTCCTAGACTGTCCTGGTTCAAAACGTATTGCTGTTCCTGATGGAATATTCAAACGAAAACCACGAGCAATAACTCGATTAAATTTTAAAGCAGTATTAACTTCATAAAAATGAAAATGCGAACCAATTTGTATAGGTCTGTCTCCATAATTTATAACAGTTATTAACACTTGTTGTCTTCCAGCGTTCAATTCTATTTCTCCCTGAGAAATATGTAGTTCACCTGGTATCATATTATTGTTACTTATTATTAATAAATTAATTAAATTATTGGATCATGTATCGTCACTAATTTAGTGCCATCAATAAAAGTTGCCTCTACTTGTACATTACTAATCATTTCAGGTACTCCCGTCATAACGTCATCTCTAGTTAATACATGTTTTCCTATATCCATCAATTCAGCAACATTTTTCCCCTCACGAGCACCCTCTAAAATTACAGAACTAATTAATGCTATCGCTTCCGGATAATTTAATTTCAATCCTCGATTGCGACGTTTTTCTGCTAACATTGCTGCTGTGAAAAGCAACAATTTATCTTTTTCTCGAGGTAACAATTTCATAAATAAATTTTCCTTACTTATGTCAACCAAATACGAGGTATTATCGCTTCTCTTCCAATTATACAAGGACGTATAATATACCAAATATGATGAAGTAATTGTTTTAAACACTGATTATCATTACCTAATAACCGTACTATAAGTATCTCATCTAACAACGTAGCACCTCCAACTTGTAAATGATTACCTGATGCGATTAATTTACGCACCTTATTCAATATTTTGTTATCTGATGGAACAGCAAAAAGCAAAGCGCTGATTTGAAATCCGCCTAACTTTACAATACAATTTGATTCATTGATCAGCAAATGTTCCCGTAATCCAATAGAATCAGATAAACCGATATTTAAATAAATATCCACTTCTTCTGGATAAGCATGAATACCGAATGATAAATTTCTAAAACATAACATTTCAAAAGAAATAACTCTAGATCCCTGTTCTATAATAAAATGAGTATTTATTTTTACTTTTGTTTTAGGAAAAAAAATGCTGCTTTGAGGAACCCATTCTAAAGCAGCATCACGCTTTAATCTAAACGTTTGTTTCTGTGCCGCATACATACCATTACTACGATAAAATTTAGCAGCGCCAGGTGTTGTCAACAATGCCCGACTACCTGACTCCAGCTGAACGTCAAGCACCAACCTATCTCCTCCAACCAAACCACCAGGTGGATATAATAAATATACATGTGGAGTATTATCATTTGCTGCATAAAAACTTTTTTTCACGTAAAACGGACCAACATGCTTGCATTTAGTTAACACACTCCGCCCCTTACGCAAAGAAAAATTTAATTTTAACTCTCCTAACCAACCATCAATTAACTTCTGGGATAATTTTTTATTCATTAATACGAAATATGAAATATTTTTCACAATTAAAACAATAAATTCATCCACACACAAAAAATCACCATTATGGTGAAATCATACTAAACTGTGTTGAACATAATAAACAACTGTTACATACACACATATTGTCTTTGTTTCAATAAAAACTACACCATATATTATTATGTACAATATATATACACAAATAAAAATATTGAAATATATAGATGCCTAAAATACAATTTGTACAACACTTGATACACGATTTCGCTGCCATCAATTTTTATCAATAATATATATATACAATAAATGCATTATTCTCAAAATCACTACAAACACACATATCGCATTAAAATTATTAAATTACTAATCACATAAATCAATAAAACTAAAAAATTTAAATTTATATGTTTATTCCCACTCAATAGTAGCTGGGGGTTTAGAAGAAATATCATATACTACACGAGATACCCCCTCAACTTCATTAACAATACGATTAGATACCTGTTTCAAAAAATCATAAGATAAATACGCCCAATGTGCTGTCATAAAATCTGTAGTTTCTACCGCACGAAGAGCTATCACCCATTTATATTTACGCTGATCACCCTGTATGCCTACTGAATGGATTGGTAAAAACACTGCAAAAGCCTGACTCATTTTATAATATAAGTGTTCGCGCTTAAGTTCTTCAATAAAAATAAAATCTACTTTACGTAAAATATCGCAATATTCTCTTTTTACCTCACCCAATATCCTAATAGCTAACCCAGGACCGGGAAATGGATAACGATAAACTATATCATAAGGCAACCCTAAATCTAAACCAATACTACGAACCTCATCTTTAAATAAACTTCTTACAGGTTCCAATAACTGAACATTCATGATTCCAGAAAAACCACCTACATTATGATGCGATTTAATCACATTTTTAAAAGAAGATAAAGATACGCCAGATTCAATAACATCTGAATATATGGTACCTTGAGCTAACCATTTTACAGATATTAAATTATTAATTTGTTCTTCAAAAACTTCTGTAAAAACTCTACCAATTATTTTTCTTTTCTCCTCTGGATCACTAATTCCAATTAAAGCATCTAAAAATCGTTCTTCTTTTGATAAATGAATAATATCTAAATTACAATTTTTAGCACAAAAATTCTTAATTCGATCAAACTCATAATTTAACAATAATCCATTATCAATAAAAATACAGATAAATTGATTGCCAATTGCACGTTGTAATAACAAAGCTGTAACAAGAGAATCAATTCCACCTGAAAACCCAAGAGCTACTTTGTCATTCCCCACTTGCACACGAATATCCGTAACAATTTTATCGATGATATTAACTATCTTCCAAGAAGATTTACAACGACAAATACACATAATAAAACGTTCTAAAATATTTTTTCCTTTTTTAGTATGAGTAACTTCCGGATGAAATTGTACACCATACAAATGGCGATCCTCATTAGCCATCATGACAACCTGATTATATTTATTAATACCAATAACAGTAAAATCTTTAGGAACAGCAGTCACAACATCCCCATGACTCATCCATACATCAAGCGTTAAACGCCCTGTAACGCCATCAACATAATCATAAATATCGTTTATAAGAACACTTTTAGAAAGAATTGTTATTTGAGCACAACCAAATTCACGTCGCGTAAATGCATGGTTCACTTTCCCACCTAATTGCAAAGACATAATTTGCATACCATAACAAATTCCAAATATAGGGATGCCTAATTGAAAGACAAATTTAGGAATACACGGCGGATGACTATCGATAACACTATGAGGACCTCCAGAAAGAATAATACCATTAGGATTAAATGCATATAACTGAGATTCACTAATATTCCAAGAACATAATTCAGAATACACCCCTAATTCACGAATTATTCTTAATAACAACTGAGTATATTGAGATCCAAAATCTATTACTAAAATACGATGATCATTGCAGTTCACATTATAATTTATTTTATTATTTATACTAAACATTCATTAATTCACCATATATTTAATAACTAATCATACTCACTACACCCCATAAATAATGTATTTATATATATAGTTTTTAACTATCAATCATCTTAAACGATAATTAGGTGATTCCTTTGTTATAATTACATCATGCACATGACTTTCCTGCATACCAGAATAACTTACACGGACAAACTTCGCTTGAGTTCTTAAATCCTCAGTAGTAGAACAACCTGTCAAACCCATGCAAGAACGCAAACCACCCATCAATTGATGTATGATCGTCTCTAATTTACCTTTGTAAGGAACGCGTCCTTCTATACCTTCCGGTACTAGTTTATGAAAAGTCATAACATCTTGTTGTTGAAAATACCGATCAGCAGATCCTTGATTCATGGCTCCCAAAGAACCCATACCTCGATAAGTTTTAAAAGATCTACCCTGATAAAATTCTATATCTCCTGGCGATTCCTCTGTACCTGCTAACAACGAACCAACCATGACACAATGCGCACCGGCTACTATAGCTTTAGCAATATCTCCAGAAAAACGAATACCACCATCTGCTATAACCGGAATATTTGTTTTTTTTAATGCTTCTGCTACATTAGAAATAGCCGTAATTTGTGGAATTCCTACGCCAGTAACAATGCGAGTTGTACAAATTGAACCAGGTCCAATGCCAACTTTGACTGCGCTAACACCAGATTTTACTAATGCTAATGCACCCTCTTTCGTAACAACATTACCACCTATAATAGATAAATCAGGATACATGTTTCGAACCGTTGCAATACAATCCAAAACCCTATCTGAATGCCCATGAGAAGAATCAACAAGCAATACATCTAAACCAGCATCCACTAAACCCTCCACACGTTCTTTATAATCACTTCCCACTCCAATGGCAGCTCCAACACGCAAACTTCCATAATTATCTTTACATGCATGTGGTTTACGTTCTGCCTTTTCAAAATCCTTTGCTGTGATCATACCTTTAAGACGAAATAAAGAATCAATTAATAAAATTTTTTCTACTCTTTTATCATGCATCTTACGTAACACTATTTCCCTATTTTCTTTTTCCAAAGCCGTAACTAACCGCTCCTTGGGAGTCATAACAGAAAAAACAAGGTTTGATAAATCACTGACAAATCTAACATCACGACTTGTAACAATTCCCACCAACTCATTCGTATTCATCACCACTGGGTATCCAGCAAATCCATTACGAGCAGTTAACTCCTTTACTCGCAATAAAGTCGTATCGGGAGTAACACACTGAGGATTGGCCACTATTCCGCTCTCATAACGTTTAACCCGACGTACTTCATTAATTTGTTGATCTAACGACATATTTTTATGAATAAAACCTACACCACCTTCTTGTGCTAAAGCAATAGCTAAATCTGATTCAGTTACTGTATCCATTGCTGATGATATGACAGGAATATTTAAAGAAATAGAACTAGTCAAAAAACTAGTCAAAACAACCTCTGCAGGAAGCACCCTCGAACAAGAAGGAACGATTAACACGTCATCGAAAGTTAAAGCCTCTTTATCAAAACGCAACATTGCGTCAGGAAACACAATCAAAGGCTACATGAATTACATCACTACAAATACAACATAATCCCATTATCACACCTTCACGACTATTATAAAATACTAAAAACCTACTATAATCCCAAAATAATACACACCATAAACACAGGACACTAATAACTAAATTCAACACGAACATTTAACACCAACAATTCTAATTTCAAATGCTTAAGGTATACATAAGCTATTTTGTATGCTAAAATATATTATATTTAACATGAATTATATAATTAATCAAGTTTTAGAATATAAGTCATAAAAATTAATAATTACAGATTTGTTGAGATTATATGTATCCCAAATACAGTATGATTGCGATATATAGTCTTATGTAAATTTTTTATACAAATTATATTTGTACCTGAAAATATAATTTAGTAATCTTAATTATATATAATCTTAATAATTTAAATATAATCAAACATTATTTAATAATATACAGAAATAAACACAATAAGATACGTTATTTTATAAACAATATATATTGTTATTAAAAGTTTTGTTGTTTATTATTAAACTAAACAAATACGATACACATAACGTTATTAAATGATAAAAATGAGTGATGTTGCTATCATAACTCAACGACAACGGTCGGTTAAAATTACATCTTCGGCAGATGTAGTATTAATTGGTGCTGGAATTATGAGTGCAACCTTTAGTATGTTTTTAAAAATTCTTGAGCCGACTTGGAGAATTCATATATATGAACGTCTTAACACGCCAGCACAAGAAAGCTCTAATGTATGGAATAATGCTGGTACTGGACATGCAGCATTTTGTGAGCTTAATTATACCCAATATAACAATAAAAATTGTTCAATTGATATTTCAAAAGCCATTGCTGTTAATGAAGCGTTTGAAATATCACGCCAATTCTGGGCATACTTAGTACAAACAAAAACACTTAAACATCCGAGCTCTTTTATTAATAACATGCCCCATATGAGTTTCGTATGGGGTGAAGAAAATGTAAGGTTTTTAAAAAAACGTTTTCAAGCACTACAAAATAGCATCTTGTTCAGCGGCATGGTATATTCAGAAAATCTACAACAAATTCGCCAGTGGATTCCCATTGTTATTAACGGGCGTAGTACATCTCAAAAAATTGCAGCTACTCGTATGGAGATGGGTACAGATATTAATTTTGAAGCACTTACGCAACAATTATTAAATGAACTAAAAAAAAGTACAAATTTTAAAATGTATTTACAACATGATGTTGAATATGTGAAACATAATGATGATACAACTTGGAATGTGTACATAATCGATCAACAATGTAACCAAAAAAAATGTATTCGTACAAATTATGTCTTTATAGGAGCTGGTGGAAGATCTCTTAGTCTTTTACAAACATCTGGCATTCCAGAAGTTAACGGATATGCTGGATTTCCGGTAGGAGGCCAATTTTTAGTTACAAAAAATCCAAAGATAGTTGTGCAACATTTAGCTAAAGTATACGGAAAAGCATCTGTTAATACACCGCCAATGTCAGTACCTCATATAGATACTAGAATATTAAATGGCAATAAAATTTTACTCTTCGGTCCATTTGCCACTTTTAGCAGTAAATTTTTAAAATATGGCTCATGGTTAGATTTATTTCGTTCTTTAAATAAACATAATTTTATTCCGATACTTCAAGCTGGAATAGATAATTTTGACTTGCTCAAATATTTAATTAGTCAGTTAATTATGTCAGATATGAAACGTATTAACGAGCTACGAGCATACTACCCAACAGTCAATCCCTCAGATTGGACTTTAGTAAAAGCAGGGCAACGCGTCCAAATCATTAAAAAAAATAGCGATAACAGAGGTATATTACAATTTGGAACAGAAATCATCAATTCTAGTGATGGTACTTTATCGGCGCTTCTTGGCGCATCTCCGGGAGCATCCACTGTAGTTGCAATAATATTACAACTTTTAAATACAATGTTTGATAATAAAATTAACAGTGACTCTTGGAAAAATAAACTTGTAGAGATGATACCGTCATATACTAAAAGTTTAAATGGCAATCCTATATTAGTAAATAAAATTAGACAACATACTTGTAATATTTTAGAGCTAAATTATATAGAAGCGACAAACAATTTAAACCCAATATATTGATAATTTACCTATCACATGAATATTGTGATTATGATCAATTCTTCTGGTATATGTTTATATTAAATATTCTTATTTATTAAGAAATGGATTAATGGTATCTCTAAATTGTATGTGTAATAAAATACCCGTGATATTTAACATGCGACAAAAATATTTTCTTAAATATCGTTTATAATCATCGGGCAATTTACTAACATGAATACCATGAATTATTATAGTTAATGGTTCGTTTTTAACAACATGAACGTATTTGGGTTTAATCCTTCTGCCGCATAAAAATGGAGGAGGATACTCAGTGGTAGCTGCATGCATGATACGGATTAAACGTGCTGTATTAATAGTTTTCATAGAGTAAGAACAAAGAGATGTTTCCTGAATTGATTGAAATAAATTTTTAATACCGTTACCATATAATGCTGAAATAAAGTGTATGTGAGCGAAATTAATAAAATTTATTTTTTCGTATAATTTTTCCTTGGTTTTACTGCGTAAAGCTGGAGATATCTTATCCCATTTATTAATAATAATTATTAATGCTGTACTGTTATCTACAATAAATCGTAACAAATGTAAATCTTGGTTAGATATTCCCAACTTTACGTCTCCCATAAATAATATAATTTGTGCAATTTTGACGATTTGAAATGTTTTTAAGATAGAAATTTGTTCTGCCATATTATCTATTTTTTTTCTTTTTCGTATGCCTGCTGTATCAATTAATGTATATTGTTGTTCGTTATATATTATAGATGTATGAATACAATTCCGAGTAGTTCCCGGGGTACTACAAGTAATCATACGATTTTCTCCTAAAACATGATTAACGAAAGTAGATTTACCAGAATTAGGACGTCCTACGACAGCTAATGTAATAGTAGGACCTGTTTTATTAACAAATGAATTTATGTACTTTTGATAAACAGTTTTATCTATGTTAATTTCAGGGATTTTATTTTTATTAAAAAATACATTTTTTGAAATTAATAAAGACATATTTTTTAACAAATTATCAATTCCATGCCCATGAATCGCAGAAACAAAGATAATATTTTTTATACCAAAAAAAGAATAATCCCATGTCATAGTGTGTATATGGTATGGGATTCTATCTATTTTATTAATAACAACAAATATATTTTTTTTTAATTTTTTTAAAAAATTAAAAAAATAATAATTTATAGACGTCCCTACAGATTGCCTATCCATTATAAATAACAGAATATCAGATTCTTGTATCGCAAGAGTTGTTTGATAAGCTACATGATTCTGAATGCTTTCTGATTTTATATTAAAAAATTCATCAATACCTCCAGTGTCAATAAGAATAGATTTAAATTGTCTGCATTGAAAATAACCGTATTGTCGGTCTCGTGTTAATCCCGGGTAATTAGATGTTAAAGCATCATATGTATGTGTTAATTTATTAAATAAGGTAGATTTACCTACATTTTTTTGTCCAACTAACGTAATAATGGGCAACATTATTCAATAATCCATAAATAATCGATGCATATATTCATTAAAATGAATCCCAATGTTAAATATCATAATAAAATTATTCCCATTTTTTAAATAACTATTTATAACGACGATGCAATATAATTACTAGAAATGACAGTATTAATCTCATTAATAACTGTAATATGATTACGAAAATTAACTTTATGGTCTTGCAATCGTGTTGTATAGACAATTAATATTTTACATCTTTAATCAATATTTCTATAATTTTATTTACATAGATAATACACCATCAGTATCTACATAATAAATTATGTATCAAAGATATTAATCTTGATAAAATTAGATATCTTTGTGATACATTATCTATTAAAAATAGGATTAAGTGTACTATACAGTATGAATTTCAATCTTTCAGCAACTGCATCATGCTTTAATATTTCTTGGGTTTTTGTTTGTAAATTTTTTAAAATAATCGTTTTTTCAAAAGCGTTTTTTTCATTCATGATTAATACAATTTGTGTTTTATGCTTATTAGCGCAATAAAATTGTTTTTTTATATTTCCTCCTCCATGATGTACTATTAACCGTATAGATGGCAATACTGAATGAATATGTTCAGATAATAGCATTGAATGTTTTTGAGAATTGCGGCCCAAACTAATTAAATATACGTCAATACGTATATTTTTATTTAAAATAACATTATTATTAATTTCTCGCATCAACAATATTACACGTTCTAATCCTATGGAAAACCCGATAGCAGGTATTGCATGTCCTCCTAATTCTTGCGCTAATTCATCATAACGACCACCAGCGCAGATAGTTTTCTTTACACCTAAGCTATCAGTAACCCATTCAAAAACTGTTCTGTTATAATAATCTAAACCACGCACTAAATATGGATTAAGTGTATACGACACTCCTAAATGATCTAATAACTGACATAACTCAGAAAAATGATCACGTGCATCATCATCTAAATAATCGTTTAATATAGGAGCATGAACTAATAATTCTTTAGTTTTACTATTTTTAGTATCCAAGATTCGCATTGGATTAGAGTATAAACGGCGTAAATCATTATGATCTAAATTACTTGAATTTTTTTCTAAAAATGTTATTAATTTCTTACGGTAATTTATTCTAGCCGATAACGAACCGATTGAATTTAATTCTAAGGATACATGATGATCAATTCCTAACTTTTTCCAACAGCGAGCAGTAATTAAAATTAACTCGGCATCTATATCAGGTCCTATTTGACCAAAAGCCTCAGCACTAAATTGATGAAATTGTCTATAACGTCCTTTCTGAGGACGTTCATAACGAAACATTGGGCCCAGATACCACAAACGTTGTTCTTGTTGTTGATAAAACAATCCATGCTGAATACCTGCTCGAACACACCCAGATGTTCCTTCCGGGCGTAATGTTAAACTATCACCGTTACGATCATTAAAACTATACATTTCTTTCTCAATTACATCCGTCACTTCTCCAATAGAACGTTTAAACAAATCTGTGCTCTCAACAATAGGAAATCTAATCTCCTTATATCCATAACTCTCTAGTATAGTTACAAGTGCATTTTCTATATATTGCCATATAAATGTATCTTTCGGCAAATAATCATGCATACCTCGGATAGATCGAATATTTTTTACCATATTTAACCATGTATTAATTTTAGATTATTTGTTTATTGCATGTGATACAATAACGCGCTTATTTTTATTTAATAATTTAGATTTAGCTCGAATACGACGTTCCAGTTCTTCAACTATTGATACATTATCACAACGTGATTGTTGTCGTATTCCATCCTCATATACGCCACTTTTATTACGCGCACCAGCAACGCCAATTGTCGATTTCAATGCTTCTCCTGGACCATTAACTACACATCCAATAATAGATACATCCATAGGTGTTGTAATATCACTGACTTTTTGCTCTAAAGCATTAACTACATTAATTACATTAAATTCTTGTCTCGCACATCCCGGACAAGCTATAAAATTAATTCCATGATCTCGAATCTTTAAAACCCTCAAAATATCAAATGCTACTTTCACTTCTTCTACAGGATCTGTAGCTAATGATATACGTATAGTATCCCCAATTCCCTCGCTTAATAGAAAACCTAAAGCCATTGCAGATTTTACTGTTCCATTACGTAAAGCTCCGGCTTCAGTAAGACCTATATGTAATGGTTGATCTATTTTTGACGCTAATGCACGGTATGCTTGTACTGTTATTGGTACATCAGAAGATTTAACGCTGACTTTAAATTGATGAAAGTTTAATTTATCTAAAATATCTACATGCCTCATTGCTGATTCTAATAAAACATGTTCTGTTGGATTTCCATCATATTTTTTTTGTAAATCACGTTCAAGGGACCCAGCATTTATGCCAATACGAATAGATATATTTTTGTCTTGAGCACAATGAACTACAGATCGAATACGTTTATTATTTCCAATATTACCAGGATTGATACGCAAACAATCGGCTCCATACTCAGCTACTTTCAATGCAATACGATAATCAAAATGAATATCTGCTACTAATGGAACATTAGTTATTTGTTGTTTAATTATTTTAAAAGCTTCAGCTGCATCCATAGTAGGTATTGATATACGAACAATATCCACTCCTGCCTTTTTTAAGGCATTAATTTGTTTAACTGTCTCTAAAATATTTGTAGTACGAGTGTTTACCATAGATTGCACCGCAATTGGAGCGCCATTTCCAATAGGGATATTACCAACATAAATACGTGTAGATTTTCGACGAAAAATATCCGTAATATTATTCATATTCTCTCCAATATTTTTATGTTAAAAAAAATAAATGCATGAGTATATAATACTTTATGTATTATATACTCATATACTCATGTTAAAAACAATTATATTTGTTTGAATTTATTGATTATATCAAAATGAAAGACAAAATTATATTGTCTTCAGAAACCATAATTTTAAAATTATGATATATATAATGAACAGATAATTATTATATTAAATTTACAATTTTTTTAATTTTTATTATTAAAATAAAGATACAACCTATTGATTATATAAATTATAAATACCTTAAAATAATTCCATTGTGTCAATTATCTAATAGTATTCGACACAATGGAATTATTTGTAGTATAACGAATAATATTGCAATTAATGCGATTCATTACTTCTCCTGTTAATTGCCCGCAAGCAGCATTAATATCTGCTCCTCTTATTTTTCGTATAATAGTTGTGATATTATGTTTTAATAAAACTTTAAGAAATGCATGCATACGGATATGGGAACTACATTTATATTGTATATTCGGAATCGGATTCCAAGGAATCAAATTAATTTTACACGGAATACCTTGAAGTTGTTTTACTAATTGATACGCATGACAAACTTCATCATTAATATGACTCAGTAATACATATTCTATCGTTACTCGGCCATGATTAGATTTGGTTTGTTTCAAATACTCACGCACTGCTTCCAATACATTATTAATATTATATTTTGTATTAATTGGCATAATCTTATTTCTGATAATATCATTAGGAGCATGTAAAGATATAGCTAATGGTACATCGATCATATTTTTTAGTTTTTCTATACCTGGAACAATTCCAGCAGTCGAAAGAGTAACATGTCGTTTCGATAATCTAAAACCAAGATCATCTAATATAATTTTTATTGCTGATACAACATTAACAATGTTTAATAACGGTTCCCCCATGCCCATAAATACTATATTAGTAATAGGAAACTTATTTGTTATATTATTTTTTTTATTGAAAGAAATAAGTTTTGCCGCTCTCCAAACTTGGCCGATTATTTCTGATACACGTAAATTTCTGTTAAAACCTTGCTGTGCTGTTCCACAAAAATTACATCCTAAAGGACATCCAATTTGAGACGAAATACACAAGGTGGTTCTCATATTTTCAGGAATATAAACTGTTTCAATTTGTTGGTCATCAATTTTCATAGCCCACTTAATTGTTCCATCTGAAGACAATTGTTCTCTTGTAATTATTGGAGCACGAATTTCAGCTATTTGATTCAATTTTATTTTTAAAGATTTACTTAAATTTGTCATCTGATAGAAATCATCACAGTAATAATGATATATCCATTGCATTACCTGATGAGAACGAAAAGGTTTTTCACCTAATTTAGTAAAAAAAAATAATAACTCTTCTTTGTTCATATTAAGAAGATTAACTTTTTTTACACACATAAAATATATCTCGCACGATCAATATTTTTATAAAAAATCAGATTAATATTAATATTCTATTTAAACGAAGCTAACACAAATCTAATCCCATCATCATGATTGCATACTTGCAATATATTCATATTTTGTACTACTACTATATTAGTAAACAATTTTTTTCAAACCATTTTTTATATAATAAATAATACAATAATATTTATACATATTCATTTTTTGTTGTCTTAAAAAAATAAAAAATCTCACGTTCAGCAGATTGATTGGAATCTGATCCATGAATAGCATTTTGAGTGCAATCACAACCATAATCAGATCTAATAGTACCTGCTAATGCATGTGCTGGATTAGTAGCTCCCATAATTTCTCTATTACGTTGTATTGAATTCTTACCCTTTAATATTTGTACAAATATTGGACCAGAAATCATAAAATTTATTAAACTGTCAAAAAATATTTTTTTTTGATGCTCAAAATAAAATTCAGAAGCTTGCGCATATGTTAATTGCAGCATTTTAGCTCCCACCAAAACAAGACCAGAAGCTTCAAACCTACTAATTATAGGTCCGATTATATTTTTAGCAACTGCATCTGGTTTTATAATTGACAGTGTGTTTTCCGCATAAAACATACACACTCCTATTAATTTCTATTAATACTATTGTTTAAAAACAAGTGAATAATACTTATTATTAAATCAAACTTAAAATAAAAACAAAACAAATAAATAACCATATCATATATGTAAGATATACTATGATATCATCTTTTCGTATATTCCATCGATATTATATTAATAGAATACAAAAATCATTACACCATTTATAATGAATATCTATAAAATATTTAGTTTAACATTAAATAAAATATTTCAACACGAAAAACACAATTAATTATATGTAGTATTCAATAATAAAAACATTACAACAATAAAAGATCAAAATCTAACATACAAAAAATACTCTTCAGAGGTTATCTATTATTTATATATCTAATTATATTAATAAATTATAATTTTTTATAAATACACTACTCATCATAAAAATTTCATATTTAAAAATAAATAAAGACATTTAATCAAAGAAGTTATAATAAATGTATCATTGCATTTAACTTTATAACAGTAGTTACTATATGATGAATGGCATACTCTATTTCTTCTTCAGTTGTAAAACGCCCTAAAGAAAATCTAATTGAATTATATGCTAATTCATTATCTCTCCCTAACGCTTGTAATACATGTGAAGGGTTTAAAGTATCAGAGGTACAAGCAGAACCTGAAGATAATGCAAAGTCTTTTAATGCTATTATTAATGTTTCTCCGTCGATATGACTAAAACTAATATTTAATAATGTACCTATACTATGATCTAAATCGCCATTAATCAATACTCCTTCAATTTGTTGTAATCCTTGCCATAAACGATCTCTCATTTTTTTTAAATAAATCATTTCAGTTAACATTGTTTCTTGTGCTAAACGATATGCTTCAGCCATCCCAACAATTTGATGAACCGGTAATGTACCAGAACGTATACCAAATTCATGTCCTCCGCCATGTATCTGAGCATTAATATTAATTTTTGGGTATCTATTATGTCGCCGTACATATAAACCACCGATACCTTTTGGCCCATATAGCTTATGTCCATTAAAAGACATTAAATCTACCGGTAACACAGATAGATCAATATGTAACTTACCAACGCTTTGGGTTGCATCCACATGAAATATTATATCATGTAAACGACATAATTTACCAAGTTTTGTGATATCTTGAATTATGCCAATTTCATTATTTACATGCATAATAGATAGTAAAATGGTATCGTCACGTAATGCATTATTGATTTGTTCAATATTAATTAAACCATTAGATTGCGGAATTATACGAGTAATTTTAAATCCTTTGTTCTCAAGATATTGGCAAGTATCTAAAACTGATTTATGTTCTGTCATGCTGGTAATAATATGTTTTCCTTTTTTACGATAAGCTTGAGCTATTCCCTTAATAGCTAAATTCACTGATTCAGTAGCCCCTGAAGTAAAAATAATTTCACATGACTCAGCCCCTATCAACTGAGCAATTTGTCTACGAGCTACATCTACCGCTTCCTCTGCTTTCCAACCATAATAATGAGAACGAGAAGACGGGTTACCAAATATACCGTCTAGAGTAAAATATTGCATCATTTTTTCTACTACTCTAGGATCTACCGGAGTAGTAGCAGCATAATCAAAATATATTGGTAACTTCATCTAACATACTCCAGAAATAAAAATTTTTCTGATATACAAAATATAAAAATTATATAATCAACACCATTAATTATAAATTATTAAATTAGATATTCTAAAATATATTTATTCTTAGGTTTGATATATATATTTTGCATCAAAACATTATTTTATATGATATTATTAATCGTTACTATAAAAAATGTTATAACCTACTTTATATTTTTTATCTTTATTAACACTTAATTTAAACATAGATAAAACATATGTTAAACATATCATTAAAATAAAAATATATTTCTCACGTTATTTGTATACTACAAACAATGTTAGTTAATTAATTGTAAAAAAAATGGAATTTTTTAGTTAAAAAAAATCAAAAACAATAAATAATTAAAAGTATTAGCATTATTTATAATATTAGAAACTAATAATTTATAAAACAATATTTTTGTAACAGTAATACGTTTTATTTATCACAAGAAATAAAATAAAAACGATTGTATACCATATACATATACTTATTATTATTGTAATTTTATCAATCTGCTTATACATAACACTTAATTTTAATTAGTTTTGAAAACTTATATTTATATATTATATATCCGCCACATTATTTCTATAATTAAAATAAATATTTCTTTGTAATATAAAAAATTCAAAGATTCTTAATGATTATATATTTAAATATGTATGTATTACGTGATGTGCATGTAATACAATATCTGTGTTGCTTAGAAAGAGATAATTCTTCTAACACATAATACTTAATATATTTTAAATTTTATTTTTTTTAATTTATGAGAATTACTGGATGAACAATTTATGCATCCGATACTTAACGTTGCTATTCAAGCTATAAGAAAAGCGGGGAACTTTATCGCTAAACGATATGAGATGTTTGATAAAAACAATATGCAGGCAAATTATATTAATAATTTTATCTCTGAAATAAATAAAGAAGCATACTGTATCATGACGGCGATCATTCGAAAATTTTATCCATTACATACCATTGTTACTACATGGAATGATCACAATATTTATGATACGAATTGTAAAGATAACATTTGTTGGATAATTGGAGCGATAGATAATGACGTTAATTTTATTAAACAGTTTCCTTTTTTTGCTTTATCTGTCTCTATTTTCTTGAAAGGAAAAATTGAAATAGGAGTAATATACGATCCTATCCATAATGAATTATTTAGTGCTTGTCGTGGAAAAGGAGCGCATCTTAATGGTTACCGGATTCGTGTAGGTACCGCTAAGAATTTACACGAAGCTATTATTGCAATTTCTTGTTCTTATCAAAATCAACATCATATAATTATCAATCTACTCAATAAATGTAGTAATAAACATGTATATTTTCGTTACACTGGAGCAACTATTTTAGATTTAGCTTACGTTGCAGTTGGTCGAGTAGATGGATGTGTTGCCATTTTTTTTAAAAATACTACTAACAATACAAATGCATTAGCTAGCGGTGCTTTAATAATTCGTGAATCAGGTGGATTAATTATTGATTTTGCCGGATCTGATAATTATTTACTGTCTGGAAATATAATTGCGGGTAACATGAAGATAATCAAGGCCATTTTGCCAAAAATGCGATCATCTGAATAAATAACCTAAACAATGTTAATAAATTTTCTTAAACTTTTGAAAGAATAATGTTTATTACACAAAAATACATAATATATGCATGAACGATATCACTTAATTAATTTTTTTATAACGTTCATTATATATAGGATGCTGAAAACATACATTTAAAACTTTAGTTTTTATAGATAAAATAATTGCATCATTATTGATATGATTTAATATATCACAAATCCAATGAGATAATTGTTTCACATCATTTTCATTAAAATCGCGTCTAGTTATCGCTGGTGTACCAATACGTATACCAGAAGTAATAAAGGGGCTTCTAAAATCATTTGGTATGGTATTCTTATTAACAATAATATTAGCTCGTTCTAAAGCTGTACTAGCAGCTTTTCCAGTGATATTTTTATTTCTTAAATCTAATAAAAATAAATGATTATGAGTCATTCCAGAAATTACTTTAAATTCACGTAATGCAAATTCCTTAACCATTGTCTGAGCATTTTGAACAACTTTTTGTTGATATATCTTAAAGGATGGATCCATAGCTTCTTTAAAAGCAATTGCTTTCGCTGCAAGAACATGCATTAAAGGCCCCCCTTGAGAACCAGGAAAAACAGAAGCATCTAGTTTTTTATATAACTCAGAATCACCTCCATTAGCCAAAATTAAGCCACCTCTAGGTCCTGCTAATGTTTTATGAGTAGTGGCGGTCACTACATGTGCATGTGGGAGTGGATTTGGATATACACCCGCTGCGACTAATCCTGCAATATGAGCCATATCAATAAATAAGTATGCTTGAACAGCATCAGCAATTTGACGCATTTTAGACCAACTTATGATACCAGAATATGCAGAAAAACCTCCTACAATCATTTTAGGTCGATATTTTATAGCTAAACAATATAATTTTTCATAATTAATATGACCAGTTGCATCAACCCCATAAAATATAGCATTATATAATTTTCCTGAAAAATTTACCCGCGCTCCATGTGTTAAATGTCCTCCATGATCTAAATGCATACTTAAAATCGTATCTCCGGGCTGTAATAAAGCATTATACACAGAAAAATTAGCTTGTGAGCCAGAATGCGGTTGTATATTTGCATAATCTGCAGAAAATAATTTTTTTGCACGATTAATGCCTAACTGTTCAATCATATCGACATATTCACAACCGCCATAATAACGTTTACCTGGATATCCTTCGGCATATTTGTTAGTAAGTTGCGAGCCCTGTGCTTGCATGACTTGAGAACTCACATAATTTTCAGACGCTATCAAATCAATATGTTCCTCTTGTCTAATAATTTCTTGCTTTATTATTTCCCATAATTCAACATCATAATTTGCACGCATAGACATAATAGCCCCTATCTTGCTAAAATATATATAATATATACACATATATATTATATATATAAGATCATCTTAATTGCAATTAAACCATAATTATTTATTACAAATTCATTAACAACAATAGTGTGCTAAAAAAATACTATTTTTTTAAAATTGTTAAATAAATAAATACATGAAAATACCAATTACTTTATTAAACAAATAAATCAATATTAAAAGTTATTTTTGAAATTTTTTATAAATATGATATTAAACATACTATGTATTTAAGCATGTTAAATATCTGTAGCGATGAAAGAAAAAGTAATTTTTTATTTTTTATATGAAATAAAAAACATTTTTATATGGTTATTTAAGCATTTAAATACATAATTATTCGGTAGTGCTTTATTATTTTAATATAGATGGGCAGGCCTATTGTATATCCTAATTTTGTTAATATTTTTGAGATGAAATCAAAACTTGACGTCGACGCCTAAAGAATTTATTTAACTGAGAAGCACACTCCTTTTCTAATATCCCAGTTGTTAAAGATACATGATGATTATTCATAGGATGATGGAGTGTATTTCTGAACCATGATGATTGTCCTATTTTGTTGTTTTTCGCACCACAAACCAATCGATGAATACGAGCATGGATTATTGCGCCGATACACATCATGCACGGTTCTAAAGTAACATAAAGAGTAGTACCCAATAATCGATAATTACCTAAAACACCCCCCCCCATGCGTAATGCTATAATTTCTGCATGAGCACTTGGATCATGGCATATAATAGAAGAATTCCAACCGCAACTTATAAATTTGTCATCCTGAATTAAAACAGCTCCTACTGATATTTCTCCAATAATCTCAGCATGATCAGCTAATGCGATAGCATGACGCATCCATATCATATCTATATTTTCTTTTTCATTCATATAATCTTTTCCGCATATAACACAAAATATTATCAATACATAATCGATAAATAATTTTTATATAATATTTAGATACTAATCTTTTATTGCAATAAAATATCGAAATAATTTTCAATTATATAAGTCATAGACCTCTATATCATAAATTATTCACATTCAATTAAGATTATCATACAATATATGTATGCTATTACATTTACTTGTTTAGTTTATCGTTCCAATATAACGAATGCGCACGCATATGAATTGGTATCGGATAAGGTAATATGCATTTTTTTTAATGATAATTTATTAGCTAATAATGCTGCATATGAGAATAAATGCAACATTGGTTTTCCTAATTTGTCATTAAATATTTCAATTTGATTAAACGTCACGCCTTGACTTACTCCAGTACCAAATGCCTTAGCTACTGCTTCTTTTGCAGCAAAACGTTTTGCCAAAAAATACACAGGATATTTTTTATTTTTATATATTTTCCATTCTGCCGCACTAAGTACCCGGTGAGCTAGTTTATCTCCACTATGTGTTATGATTTTTTTTATTTTTCTAATATCGACGATATCTATACCAATTCCGTGAATCACTACTAACCTCTTCTTGATTCTTGTATCAATCTTTTCATATCTCGAATAGCTTTAGGTAATCCGCAAAATACTGATCGGCTAATTATAGCATGCCCTATATTTAATCCTTGTATCTCTGGTAACATCGCAATAGGTCCTACATTGTAATAATTAAGACCGTGGCCAGCGTTAATTTTTAAACCTTTACTCGCAGCGTATTGTACACTTTTTTTAATACGTTTATATTCTAAATTTCGAACCATTGGATCTATAGAATCAGAATACACGCCAGTATGTATTTCTATACAAGAAACACCTATATTATACGCAACCCCAATCTGTTGTTCATTAGGGTCAATAAATAATGAGACCTGAATTCCAGCATCAGTAAGCTTAAATATTAACTCTCGTAATTTATTTGATTTATTTATGACATCTAAACCACCTTCAGTTGTTAATTCTTGACGTTTTTCAGGCACTAAACAACAATGATGGGGTTTTAATGCACATGCAATATTAATCATTTCATCTGTTGCTGCTATTTCTAAATTCATAACTGTTTGTATGGTTTTACGTAACATTTTAACATCTCTATCTGTAATATGACGACGATCTTCCCTTAAATGCACAGTAATACTGTCTGCTCCTGATTGTTCTGCAATGAATGCAGCATATACAGGGTCTGGATGCGCAGCACTCCGTGTATTACGTAACGTTGCGATATGATCAATGTTTACTCCCAATAATAAATTTGACATTATATGTACTCTCTTTAATGCAGTATTTGCGCCTAATTGAATATAAATATATAATATATGGTATATTTTATTTTTAAATATATCTTTTTTACTATTTCAAAATTATAGTTTTATATATAACTTTTAATTATTGAAAGAACTTCATTAAAATTTATGATTTCAATTTATAATCGTATTATCACAACTATCAATGTTAATTGACAATAAATATTACTAATATAAATTCGATATGCAATATTATTGCATATCGAATTTATATGTTTCGGGAAATCGACATTATTAATTAAAGTTATGGGTACAAAATTTATTAAAAATAATAATAAACAAATATCATGATAAATACATGTATTTATCATGATAAAAAATATACGATTATATATATGTATAATCGTATATTTTTCAAGAGATAATGATCGATAATTATTTCACTTAATTCCAATGATTGCGAAGCTATATTTGAAATAGCAGATATATCTTTAATAATTACATGATTATTTACCTGAAAATTTAATCGGCGTTAAATTATTTGTTAGGATCTAAATATGTCAAAATTATAATAAATAATAATTTAATTAGATCATATGCATTCATTATGTTCCAATACTTCCAAAACTTTTTTTGCTGCATTTTGTTCAGCTCTACGTCGACTAGAACCGAATCCATTAACCGGTTGTGTTAATTCACTAACTTGACAGTTTATGCTAAATATTTGATTATGCGCTTCTCCATCTATTTGATTAATCCAATATATAGGTAATGGCAAGCGGCGGTGTTGCATATATTCTTGTAGACGAGTTTTTGGATCTTTTTGTTTATCGTACGGATCCATTTGATCTAAACGAATTTTGTACCAATTAATAATTAATATTTCAACAGTTTTTATATTACTATCTAAAAATATACCACCGATTAACGCTTCTATTGCATTAGCTAAAATAGATGCACGTCGATATCCACCGCTCTTTAATTCACCTTGTCCTAATTGTAGATAATCTCCTAAACTGAACTCTCGTGCTAATGTTGCTAAGGTATTTTCGCGTACCAAATTTGCACGCATCCTACTCATATCTCCTTCAGTAATATGAGGAAATTTATGATACAATAAGTTAGCGATCACATAATTCAAAATGGCGTCTCCTAAAAATTCCAATCTTTCATTATGTTGATTACTGGAACTTCTATGAGTTAGTGCTTGCATTAATAAATCATATCGCGTGAAAACGTAACCAAGTTTTTTTTGAAGTATATTAACTAACATAATATTCATGTATTATACATCATATATTATAACTATGATAAAAACTGTTTTGCCCAACCATAACCAAAAAAATTGATTATAAAAAATATAATGACAGAATATTTTATCTGTAATTAGCAAAGATAAAATATCTCTCATTGTATATTACCAATTCTATTAAATTGTATACTAATTGGCCACACCCCTTCTTGCTGTTTTTTTATATTTATCCAAATTATTGTTGCTTTTCCTACTATATTACGTTCAGGAACAAACCCCCAGTAACGACTATCTGCGCTATTATCCCTATTATCTCCCATTACAAAATACTCATCTTCAGGTACGAACCATTCAGACACTAAATGTTTTGTATGTTGATCATACATTTTTATTAAGTTTTGATCACCGGGTGGTATCATTGTTAAAATATTATGTTCCATACCATTAAACGATTCTGTAGTACGAATTAATCTAATCCCATGAGAATATTTTTGATTTTCTCCTATTTGAATAAAGGTAGAATTAACTTTTCCATTGATATCACTACTAAATACCTGAATAAAATTACTAGGAACAACATTACTATAAACAATTGGCAATAGCTGCATACATGTAATACCAGATACATTATGAGGATATATAGTTAATTGTTTAGTAATTATATTATAAATAACTTTATCTCCTGGTTCCCCAATTATTCTTTTAATATAATTTAGTGTGGGATTTTTAGGGTACTTGAACACTATTACGTCTCCACGTTTTGGATGTCCAACATTAACTAACGTTTTTTGAGTAATAGGATTTTTAATGCCGTATACAAATTTGTTTACTAAAATGAAATCTCCTATTAACAAAGTTGGCATCATGGATCCAGAAGGTATACGGAATGGTTCAAAAACAAATGATCGTATCATAAATACTAATAATAATATTGGAAAAATTGAAGATATAAACTCATAAATTTTTGAACAATATAAAATTATTAATAAATAAGCACTTCTTGACTGCTGATACATTTCATTTGATTTCTGAATAAATATTTTTTTATTTTGATAACGATTACACATTATCGTACATAGTTGTTTTATACCCCAAAAAATACCTGATACTCCCGTAATAATTGCTAAAATTAAAGAAAATGTGCTAACCATACAAATAAAATCCTTTAAATTATTTTTTATTGTTATTAACATCAAAGATCGTTAGAAACACAGTATGTGGTAAAATGACATTACCTATTTGTTTCATACGTTTTTTCCCTTCTTTTTGATTATATAATAATTTTTTCTTTCTTGTTATATCGCCCCCATGACATTTTGCTAAAACATTTTTTCGTAATTGCTTTACAGTATCGCGTGATATTATTCGTTTACCAATAGTCGCTTGAATTACAATATCAAATTGTTGTCTTGGGATTAATTTTTGTAATTTATTCACTAAGATACGTCCACGATACACAGATTTGTCTTGATGTGTGATCACTGTTAATGCATCAATACGTTTTCTATTGATTAATATTTCTATACATACTATCCTTGATACCTGGAAACGACTAAACTTATATCCAAATGAAGCATATCCACGAGATGCTGATTTTATTCGGTCAAAAAAATCTAATATTATTTCGGACATAGGTAATTCATAACTCAACGTAATCTGAGCATCATGATATACTATAGAAATTTGAGTGCCTCTTTTTTCAATGCATAAAGCAATAATTTCTCCTAAATATTTTTTTGGAAGTAATATATTACATAAAACAATAGGTTCACGTATTTCTTTAATTTTAGTTAAAGCAAGTAATTTAGATGGACTATCTACATATATTATCTGATCTTCAACGGTTAATATTTCATAAATTACCATTGGGGCTGTCACAATTAGATCCAGCGAGTATTCACGTTTTAATCTCTCTTGTATTATTTCCATGTGTAATAACCCAAGAAATCCGCATCGAAAACCCAAACCTAAAAATTCTGATCTTTCTGGTTCATAAAATAAAGAAGCATCATTTAAACTAAGTTTGTATAAAGCTTCACGAAAAATTTTTTGATTTTTAAAACCTACAGGAAATAACCCTGCATAAACATAAGGCTGAAGTTTTTTAAAACCATGACATACTTTTTCTGCAGGGTAAGCGGATAACGTCAACGTATCTCCTACAGGAGTCCGTATAATATTTTTATTAGCACACACCAACCAACCCACTTCTCCACAAGTTAACATTTCGCGTTTTACTTGTTTTGGCGTAAAGATACCCATTTGATCAACAATATATTTCTGACCTGTATTCATGGATTGTAATATATCACCTTTGTATAATTTTCCATTTTTAACGCATATTAACGATACAACGCCTAAATATTTATTAAACCAAGAATCAATAATTAGCGCTTGCAAAGGGGCGTATGCATCTCCTCGGGGATGAGGAATATTATGGATTAAACTTTCTAATAATTCTGGTATACCATAGCCAGTTTTAGCCGAACATTGTATTGCATTATCTGCATCAATACCAATGATGTTCTTAATCTCCTGAGACACTCGGTTAGGATCGCCTGTTGATAAATCAACTTTATTTAATGCCACAATAACTTTTAAATTCATTTCTGAAGCAATTTGATAATTAGCTACAGTCTGCGCTTCTACTCCTTGAGTAACATCTACTATTAATAAAGCTCCTTCGCATGCTGCTAAAGATCGAGAAACTTCATAAGAGAAATCAACATGCCCGGGAGTATCAATAAGATTTAATTGATAAAATTGCCCAGTTTTAGACTTATAATTGAGTGTCACACTTTGTGATTTTATAGTAATACCACGTTCACGCTCTAATGCCATAGAATCCAATACTTGAGGTGCCATTTCACGTGCGTCCAATCCACCACAAGTTTGAATGAACCGATCAGATAATGTCGATTTTCCATGATCAATATGTGCAATAATAGAAAAATTACGTATGTATTTTATCATCATTCATATTAGTTAAACGTAAAACAAAAATAATTAGCGCAAAAACTATAATTAGTTAGTGTATGATACGATATCATGAATAGATATGAAAACAATTGTATAAAAGATCTATAATATTAAAAATTATTCATAATATGTGTAATTAATTATACAGTACTAACTATATCTCTCTAGTATAAATTGCTTATATAGTGGTAATTTGATAAATTATATGCAACATTAATGCAAATTGTTTTTTAATATTAATATTAAGATTCAAAATATTATTCATAACAACAACTTATATTTATTGAAATTTATAAATTTTAGTAATTAACAGAATGAAAAAGATAAACAATAAATTTATTTAAATCATTACATAAACTGTATAGTATGGAAATACGCTATGATTCAGAAATTAAATTGGAGATATTTTTTATCAAAAGAAAAAACATTATCATACTTTAAAAATATATTGTTTGTTATAGAAAATCGTAAAAAACAAGGAGTTACAGTTTATCCAATAAAACAAAATATTTTTAATGCATTCCGTTTTACTAGTTTTGAGTCCATTAAGGTTGTTATTATAGGTCAGGACCCTTATCATGGACCGAATCAAGCACATGGCCTTGCTTTTTCCGTATTGCCTGGTATTCCGATACCTCCTTCTCTACAGAATATTTATAAAGAGCTCGCTTCTGATATACCTAATTTTGTAATACCAAATCACGGTTGTTTAAAAAGTTGGGCGCAAGAGGGAGTATTCCTGCTGAATAGTATTTTAACTGTAGAAGCAGGAAAAAGTTGTTCTCATGCTAGTATTGGATGGGAACTATTCACAGATAAAATAATACGCATACTAAATACTTATAAGGAAAAAATTATATTTATACTATGGGGTGGGTATGCTCAGCAAAAAGGAAACATCATTGATCAAAAAAAACATTATATTTTAACCGCGCCACACCCTTCTCCCATATCAGCTCAACGTGGATTTTTAGGATGTCGACATTTTTCTAAAGCTAATATATTATTGAAACAACAAAATAAAAAAATTATCAATTGGCACCTGGAATAATTGACCACAGACTAACACAAATTAAAAATCTTTCCTAAAAGATGTTTCCTTTATGCAATTTTTTAATAATATTACCCGTGTTATTACACAATTTGAATTATTTTATATTTTGTGCTTTTAAATAACATGTTTGTTTATTGTTATAAATTATTCATCATAAATTCATAATTTATAACACATTCCAAAAAACTATTTACATCAAATAATTAAATTATTAGTTCAATTTTAACAAATTAAATAATTACAATCACATTATTTTTACAACAATTTCGTGTAAAATATTAGAATGTTTAGTTAAATCATAACTATTATGATGCTGTTTTTAATACGAACACAATAAACATATCTAGATAACAATACATATTATCTTTAATATAATATTTTTCAAACGCATATAACACCTAGGGTTTAGATTGTGTTACTGTAACCATAGCAGGTCGAATTAATCTACCATTCAGAATATACCCCTTTTGAATAATTGTTAATACTTGATTTGGTTTTTGGTTTTCAGATTCCACTATAGATATTGCTTGATGTATTTCAGGGTTAAATGGAACACAAATTTCATGTATGGATTCTAGTCCAAATTTATGTACAGTATCTAAAAATGATTTCAATGTTAACTGAATACCCTCTATTATAGAGGATAACAAGGTATTAGAATTATCTGAAATATTTAATGTGCGTTCTAAGTTATCAATAACTGGTAACAATTCAAAGATAAATCGTTCTAATCCAAATTTATGTATTTTTTCTATTTCTTGCGCGTTGCGCCGACGAATATTTTCTATTTCAGCCGTAAGACGTAATACAGTATTACGTTCATGTTCTTGCAATTGAGCTAATTCGATTTTTAATTGAATAATTTGATCATTTTTAGGATCCATAATGTTATCTGTTGTAGAAACAGATTCCAATAATTCTTCTTTTTCTACTTTTTCACTCTGTAATGTATTTTCATCAATATTGTTTTTCGTATTATTGTTTATCATGAATTTTCTACTCCGTTCCTGAATTATATATTCTATAATTCAGTTATTATAAGGATGAATGATAGCTATTCAAGACATCATTTATTATGAATAAAAGTTATAATAAAAAACAGAAAGGATTCAATAATCATATGACTTCTTCTATTTTTCGCACTGTTGGTATTGTAGGGTATTCTCGTTATCCACAAGCTGTACATACATATGATATTTTATATCATTGGTTGTGCAATAAAGGAATTACAGTGATGATTGAACATCATGCTGCGAGTCTATTAAATGCACAAAAAGCGATTATAGGTGATTTAAATGACATAGGCAATTGCGCAGATTTAGCTATAGTTATAGGTGGAGATGGCAATATGCTTCGAGCCGCAAACATTTTAGCACAACACGATATTAAAGTTATTGGTATTAATCGTGGCACCCTTGGTTTTCTTACCGATTTAGATCCTAATTCAGCATTAATGGAATTATCTGATGTTTTATCAGGTCATTTTCTCAATGAAAAACGCTTTTTATTAGATGTAACAGTACAACGTTATAATAATCTTATTAGATTAGGTAGCGCTATTAATGAAGTTATTTTACATACAAATACAATCAGACATATGATTGAATTTGAGCTATATATTGATGATAATTTTATTTTTTCCCAAAGATCTGATGGGTTAATTATTTCTACTCCAACTGGATCAACCGCATATGCTTTATCTGCTGGGGGACCTATTCTTAGTCCAACAGTAGATGCTATTGTATTAGTACCAATATGCCCTCATACTTTGTCGTCTAGACCAGTTGTAATTAATAGTAAAAGTATAATTTGTTTGAAATTTTCTAAGGTAACATCTGAATTAAAAATTGGTTATGATAATCAAGCTCCTATTTTTATATGTAAGGAAGAAAAAATTTTTATCCAACGAAGTAAGCATTATCTTGATTTGATTCATCCTAATAATTATAACTATTTTAGAACGTTAAATATTAAGCTCGGTTGGTCAAAAAACATCTCTAAAACAAAAAAATAATATTGTAATTGAGAATAAATTTATGAATTATAACTAAATAATTATAAATATAATTAAACAATAACCGCATAAATATTAATTTCGATATTACAACTAGAAAAATAAATTAAAAGGAGATAACTTAATTGAAGAAAGTATTTTATAATACGTTAAATACCATCGTTGTTGCAACAACGATGGTATTTAACGTAAATTGTACTATATTTCAATATACGCCCAAATCTTTCAATATTAAACAGGGCAATTATTTACATGAATACGATATCAATAAGATTCATATTGGTATGACAAAATTTGAAATATCTTCTAATATTGGAAACCCAACGCTACAAGGTTTATTAGAACCAAATATATGGTATTATATTTTTTATCACCGTAGTGCTAACAAAATAATAGAGCATCAAATTTTAGAATTAAAATTTGATGCTCGTGATGTTTTAATAATGATCAACAAAAAATAATAATCACTACTTTAGTAATGAAATTACTTATATTTAATATAATTTTTTACTATTATTAACTTTAAATTATATAAAAAGTAATAATACTATATATATATATTTTCATGCTATAATATACGATATGTACCATATATTGTATAAGCTCTGGAAACAAATGCATTAATTATGTTTTTATATTTTTGTTTAAAAATATAATCAAAAAATTTTTCAAGAAATATTGATTTAAATTCGTAATGAGAAAAATATTCAATTCTACTGATAGTAGCAGTCACGGGAATAAACCTCCAATACCCATAAAATGATTTGAATGGTCCTTTTATTAAAAAAATTTTAATATTTTTGTTATTTACAAAAAAATTATGAGTCACTAATGACTGAACGATCCCGTTGATCATTATATTTATTTCAGCAATTAATTCGTTATTGTTTTGTTCTAAAATTTTACTTGCATTACATCCAGGAACAAATTTAGTATAAGAATTAATGTCATTTACTAAATGAAACATTTGTTCTACACTATACGGAACTGAAATAAAGTATTTGATGCACGACATATCTATCCTATTACATGTTTTTAAATTCTGTATGTATACTAACAGTTAACTATATTAAAAACAAAAATCAATTGTACTATAAGGTACATAATGTATTTTACCAATGAATATGTTTATCTCTGAACAATAAAAAAATCAATATTTTTTGAAAAATTTCTATGAATCAATCAATTTTAAAAAAAATCACGCAAAATAAACACGCTTATCATGAATATTTTATTGAAAAAAAAATTGAATCCGGAATTGCATTGTTAGGATGGGAAGTGAAATCTGCACGTTCTAATACAGTAACTATCGATAACAGTTATGTATCTTTTTATAATAGAGAAGCGTATATTTATAATTCTATATTTCAATCAAATACAAATACAACTCAATTGTTTCATGAAGATCATAATTCAGTTCGCATGCGTAAGTTATTATTAAAAAAAAATGAATTATTATTCTTAACAGAAAAAGTTAATAAACGAGGTTTTTCCATAATTATTTTAGATTTGTATTGGAAAAATTCTTGGATCAAAGCCAATATTGGGATTGCTAAAGGCAAAAAAAAATATGATAAAAGAAATATAATTCGTTTGAATACATGGGAAAAAGAAAAAATACATATCTTAAAATATATAAAATAAATAATGTTTGTATATATAATATTTTCATGATACCATAATCAAGTTTAGTTTTAAGGCGGGGCTGATTTTGGATTCGACGGAATATTTAATATTTAAAGTGCATGCCGAGGTAAGGTGGCCTCGTAAAAAACCTTAAAAAAATAACTGCAAATAGTATACATAATGAATCTGTTGCTTTGGCAGCTTAAATCAGATTAATACCCTGAAGGTTCCCTCTCAATTTTAATATGTACTCTTAAATATTAAAATAAAAAGAAGAGAGGTCATATAAATAAGAGCGAACGTGATGCTTGCTTTTGGCTTAACGTTAAGTTTATAAAAAGGCTAGTTAGTTTGGCGTTTGGTCTGAATACCTCCAAACTAATTAAATATTATATCAGACCTAAGCATGTAGGTTACTGAGAATAAAAAGTTTTCTGGACGCGGGTTCGAATCCCGCCAGCTCCACCAAAAGCTTTTAAATATTTAATCGATAAAAAAATGAATGATAAAAAATAATATTTTTTATATAGCTATAATAACTATTATATTATCTAAGCGATCTATTTATAAAAAATAATATAATAAAATTAGCTGAAAAAAATAAAATACGTATGTTCTGATATAATTTAAATCTTATGTATAATTTATTCAATAGATAGAAAATTTTTTATTATCGTACCACTCAAAATTTCTTTGATAAGATCATGTTTATTTTATTTTTTATTATTTTTACGAACGAATAGCAAAATTTGCTATTCGTTCGTAAAAATAATTTTATTTAATACAAAAATATCCCTTGTATATAATATAAAAATTATTTAAGAATGAAAAAATAAAATTCTATGGATTATTTATATTTATTTATTGCTATTCTGTCAGAGGTTATCGCTACCGCTTCCTTAAAAGCATCTGAAGGATTTAGTAAATTATTTCCTGCTATTATAGTAGTAATCGGATATACTATTTCCTTTATATTATTATCTTTAGTATTACAAACAATCCCAATGGGTATTGCATATTCCTGTTGGGCTGGACTTGGTATTATATTTATTACTGTAGCAGGATATGTTTTTTATGATCAAAAATTAAATAGTTTAGCTATTATTGGTATTACTTTAATTATTATTGGCGTTGTCTTAATTAATGTATTTTCTGGAAAAACAGAACACTAATTATATCTTCATACATTTAAAAATAATTGCAAATTAATTACACTTTAAAATATATATAAATATACATCAAAAATACCGGTCCTATATTTAGGTAACATACGAATAGATTATTTTAATAAATTATATGTAATATATAATTCATACTTATAATAATTTAATTTTATCTCATAACTAATATTTTTAATAAAAACAGTATTTTTTTAAATATTATTTAAAATTAATACTTAAATTTTATCTAGATTAAATATGTATTTATATGATATTATATTAGTAATATAAACACTAAAATAATTCTATAATAATTTAGTTTTGTAATAAAAGTTTTCTTAAAAAAGATCTAAATCAAAATATTATGATGTTTATTTTCTTTCTATATATGCATATAAAATTTTAATGAATTTATTGAACCATTATCTAATACATAATAATTAAAGTATTTCAGTATCTATTATTAACGTTAAGATAAGATATTTCGTTTGCTATGATAAAAAAAAAATTTAATCATTGGAATAAACATGATGATCATCAAAAATTTCTTGTAGAATTACCTAAAATTGTTCAAAAAATAGATTATTTTAAAATTTTATATAGCCCTAAGGAATTTAGATATGAATTACTATATGCTATTTCTCATGCATTTAATCATATTTATTTAGTAACACTATATTTAGATAATGACCAAGGTGGTAAAAAAATTATTGATGCTTTACTTGAAGTAAAGAAAATTCGTCCTCAAATTAAAATCAATATCTTAGTAGATTGGCATCGAGCACAGAGAGGCCGTATTGGCGCATCTAAAAAAAAATATACAAATATTGACTGGTATATAAACATTATAAAAAAATACCCTAATATTGGAATCGCAATATATGGAATACCAATCAACATAAATGAAGCATTAGGAGTGCTACATTTCAAAGGATTTATTATTGATGATCAAGTATTATATAGCGGGGCTAATTTAAGCGACGAATATTTGCACGTCAGCTCTAAATATCGATATGATCGATACCACATGATACGTAATCAACAATTATCTAATATTATGCTAAATTATATTAATAAGGAATTACTATCTTCAAAGGCAGCTAATAATTTAGGATACGAAGTTTCTCTAAGAAAACGAGGTAAAAATAGGAATAACATTCGTCTATTACGTCGTAACTTACGAAAAGTTTGTTATTGTTATCAAGGTGACGCTGGATTTAATGAATTAGCAATTACTCCCTTAGTTGGTTTAGGTAAAAATAGCACACTTAATCAAACTATTTATCATTTGATTTGTTCAGCAAAAAATAAAGTGGTATTATGTACCCCTTATTTTAATATGTCTAATATATTAAAACGCGCTTTAGTTTGCTTATTACGTCAAGGAATAAGCATAGAAGTAATCGTAGGAGATAAAATTGCTAACGATTTTTATGTTCCTGTACATCAGCCATTTACTTTCATTAGTGCTCTGCCATATTTATATGAGTTAAATTTACGTTGTTTTTTGAAAAATTTACAAAAATATATAGATAATACACAATTAATAGTACGAATGTGGAGAGAAGGCGATAACGGATATCATGTTAAAGGGATTTGGGTAGATGATGAATGGCAATTACTTACCGGGAATAATTTAAATCCTAGAGCTGTAAGATTTGATTTGGAAAACGCTTTACTTTTACATGATCCATGTAAGGCATTGATTCATCAAAAGAATGAAGAATTAAATACAATCCGTACGTACACAAATATTGTGAAGCACTACACATCATTACAACATATATCTGATTATCCTACAAAAATAGGACAATTACTTTATAGAATGCATAAAATTAGATTTGATAAGTTAATTAATCGCATTTTATGATATATAAATATAATTAAGACATTTTATTAGTTTTACATTTCATATAAATTCATTAACTCCTCATAAAAATCTCAGGTATTGCGAAGTTAAGCTCTCACGGGTCATTAGTATCGGTTAGCTTAACGTCTCACAACGCTTACACACCCGACCTATCAACGTCATAGTCTTTAACGTCCCTTCAGGGGGACTTTAATCCCCAGGGAAGACTCATCTTGAGGCAAGTTTCCCGCTTAGATGCTTTCAGCGGTTATCTTTTCCGCACATAGCTACCGGGCAATGCCATTGGCATGACAACCCGAACACCAGTGGTGCGTCCACTCCGGTCCTCTCGTACTAGGAGCAGCCCCTCTCAATCTTCCAACGCCCACGGCAGATAGGGACCGAACTGTCTCACGACGTTCTAAACCCAGCTCGCGTACCACTTTAAATGGCGAACAGCCATACCCTTGGGACCTACTGCAGCCCCAGGATGTGATGAGCCGACATCGAGGTGCCAAACACCGCCGTCGATATGAACTCTTGGGCGGTATTAGCCTGTTATCCCCGGAGTACCTTTTATCCGTTGAGCGATGGCCTTTCCATACAGAACCACCGGATCACTAAGACCTGCTTTCGCATCTGCTCGAATCGTCACTCTCGCAGTTAAGCTAGCTTATGCCTTTGCACTAACCTCACGATTTCCAACCGTGATTAGCTAACCTTTGTGCTCCTCCGTTACTCTTTGGGAGGAGACCGCCCCAGTCAAACTACCCACCAGACACTGTCCTTGATCCGGATAACGGATCTAAGTTAGAACACCAAATATTCAAGGGTGGTATTTCAAGGGCGGCTCCATAAGAGCTAGCGCTCTTATTTCATAGCCTCCCACCTATCCTACACATCAATATTTAATATTCAGTATCAAGCTATAGTAAAGGTTCACGGGGTCTTTCCGTCTTGCCGCGGGTACGCCGCATCTTCACGGCGAATTCAATTTCACTGAGTCTCGGGTGGAGACAGTCTGGCCATCATTACGCCATTCGTGCAGGTCGGAACTTACCCGACAAGGAATTTCGCTACCTTAGGACCGTTATAGTTACGGCCGCCGTTTACCGAGGCTTCGATCAAAAGCTTTTCTTTTTGACAAAAGATAACCTTCTCAATTAACCTTCCGGCACCGGGCAGGCGTCACACCGTATACGTCCACTTTCGTGTTTGCACAGTGCTGTGTTTTTAATAAACAGTTGCAGCCAGCTGGTATCTTCGACTGGTTTCAGCTCTAGAAGCAAAATTCTGTTCTTTCACCTACATCCCAGCGTGCCTTCTCCCGAAGTTACGGCACTATTTTGCCTAGTTCCTTCACCCGAGTTCTCTCAAGCGCCTGAGTATTCTCTACCTAACCACCTGTGTCGGTTTATGGTACGATTAGATATAACCTGAAGCTTAGAGGTTTTTCCTGGAAGCATAGCATTAATTCCTTCGCCATCAAGATGGCTCGTCATTACGCCTTAGCGTTAAGAAGAATGGATTTTCCAAGTCCTTCCGCTTACACGTTTAAACCGAGACTACCGATCCTCGGAGAACCTAGCTTTCTTCGTCACCCCATCGCAGTTATATCTAGTACAGGAATATTAACCTGTTTCCCATCAGCTACGCCTGTTGGCCTCACCTTAGGGGTCGACTCACCCTGCCCCGATTAACGTTGGACAGGAACCCTTAGTTTTTCGGCGAGCGGGTTTTTCACCCGCTTTATCGTTACTTATGTCAGCATTCGCACTTCTGATACCTCCAGCATGCTTTACAACACACCTTCTCAGGCTTACAGAACGCTCCCCTACCCAATAAATATATTATATTCAATACGTTATTATTATTACTACAACACATAAAATATTAAACTATAAAGCATTTATTGCCGCAGCTTCGGTACATGATTTAGCCCCGTTACATCTTCCGCGCAAGCCGACTCGACCAGTGAGCTATTACGCTTTCTTTAAATGATGGCTGCTTCTAAGCCAACATCCTGGCTGTCTATGCCTTCTCACATCGTTTTCCACTTAATCATGATTTGGGGACCTTAGCTGGCGATCTGGGTTGTTTCCCTCTCCACGACGAATGTTAGCACCCGCCGTGTGTCTCCCGTAATAACATTCTTTAGTATTCGTAGTTTGCATCGAGTTGGTAGTCTGGGATAGACCCCTATTCGAAACAGTGCTCTACCCCTAAAGATGAATTTACGAGGCGCTACCTAAATAGCTTTCGGGGAGAACCAGCTATCTCCCGGTTTGATTGGCCTTTCACCCCTAACCACAAATCATCCGCTAATTTTTCAACATTAGTCGGTTCGGTCCTTCAGTCAGTGTTACCTAACTTTCAACCTGTTCATAGTTAGATCACCGGGTTTCGGGTCTATATCCTGCAACTTAACGCCCAGTTAAGACTCGGTTTCCCTACGGCTTCCTTATTCAGTTAACCTTGCTACAGAATATAAGTCGCTGACCCATTATACAAAAGGTACGCAGTCACATAAATACATACAATTTATGCTCCTACTGCTTGTACGTACACGGTTTCAGGTTCTATTTCACTCCCCTCGCCGGGGTTCTTTTCGCCTTTCCCTCACGGTACTGGTTCACTATCGGTCAGTCAAGAGTATTTAGCCTTGGAGGATGGTCCCCCCATCTTCAGACAAGATACCACGTGTCCCGTCCTACTCATTGAGTTACAATAACTAATATATTTTCAGATACGAGGCTATCACTCTATATTGCCAATTTTTCCAAATTATTCTCTTAATATATCAGTTATACGATATAACTCTGGCTGTTCCCTGTTCGCTCGCCACTACTAAGGGAATCTCAAATTGATTTCTATTCCTCAGAGTACTAAGATGTTTCAGTTCCTCTGGTTTGCTTCATTTAGCTATGAATTTACTAAATGATAATGCACAATTTAAATTGCATTGGGTTTCCCCATTCGGAAATCACCGGTTAAAACGCTTCACATCAGCTTACCGATACTTTTCGCAGATCAGCACGTCCTTCATCGCCTTTGACTGCCAAGGCATTCACCGTGTACGCTTAAATTACTTAACTTCGCAATCCTCAGACTTCTAATTTGTTATTAGATGAATTATATATAACTTAAAGGATTAATATGTTAATTAGCATTTATATCACACTAATATAGTATTACAAATATTTAAAATTTTTACAATACAATACCAATGCAATTATTATCACGTTAAAACTTCATTATATAAATAAAATATCATATCACTTATATTTTAAAAGTATCGTGAACACAATTTATATACTAAAATCATTTCAAAATTTAAGTTTTAAGCTTTATCCTAATTGTTAAAGAACAAAAAATACTAAATTCGTACTCATGACGAGTATAACAAACAATTCATCTATTATTCTTTTCTTTTTACAAAATCTACAATGTCCCCTAGGGGCTTCGAACCCCTGTTGCCGCCGTGAAAGGGCAGTGTCCTAGACCTCTAGACGAAGGGGACTGAGCTCTAGTAACAAAAAATTAAAAAATGTTATATATATATATATGTATATATAACATTAGTAGTTATGTAGCTATGTATGCATAAAAGACATTAGATAATAGATGTGGGCACTTTACTCATATTATTTTAATAAGTAAGGAGGTGATCCAACCGCAGGTTCCCCTACGGTTACCTTGTTACGACTTCACCCCAGTCATGAATCACAAAGTGGTAAGTGCCCTCCCGAAGGTTAAACTACTCACTTCTTTTGCAACCCACTTCCATGGTGTGACGGGCGGTGTGTACAAGGCCCGGGAACGTATTCACCGTGACATTCTGATCCACGATTACTAGCGATTCCGACTTCATAGAGTCGAGTTGCAGACTCCAATCCGGACTAAGACGTACTTTATGAGGTTTGCTTTGCTCTCGCGAGTTTGCTTCTCTTTGTATACGCCATTGTAGCACGTTTGTAGCCCTACTCATAAGGGCCATGATGACTTGACGTCATCCTCACCTTCCTCCGGTTTATCACCGGCAGTCTCCTTTGAGTTCCCGACTTTACTCGTTGGCAACAAAGGATAAGGGTTGCGCTCGTTGCGGGACTTAACCCAACATTTCACAACACGAGCTGACGACAGCCATGCAGCACCTGTCTCAAAGCTCCCGAAGGCACTCTCATATTTCTATAAGACTCTTTGGATGTCAAGAGTAGGTAAGGTTCTTCGTGTTGCATCGAATTAAACCACATGCTCCACCGCTTGTGCGGGCCCCCGTCAATTCATTTGAGTTTTAACCTTGCGGTCGTACTCCCCAGGCGGTCGATTTAACGCGTTAGCTCCGAAAGTCACAGATCAAAGTCTACAACCTTCAAATCGACATCGTTTACGGCATGGACTACCAGGGTATCTAATCCTGTTTGCTCCCCATGCTTTCGTACCTGAGTGTCAGTTTTCGTCTAGGGGGTCGCCTTCGCCACTGGTATTCCTCCAGATCTCTACGCATTTCACCGCTACACCTGGAATTCTACCCCCCTCTACGAAACTCTAGCTTGCCAGTTTCAAATGCAGTTCCTAAGTTAAGCTTAGGGATTTCACATCTGACTTAACAAACCACCTACGTACTCTTTACGCCCAGTAATTCCGATTAACGCTTGCACCCTCCGTATTACCGCGGCTGCTGGCACGGAGTTAGCCGGTGCTTCTTGTATGGGTAACGTCAATTAATATCGATATTAGCAATATTAAGTTCTTCCCCATTGAAAGTGCTTTACAACCCGAAGGCCTTCTTCACACACACGGTATAGCTGCATCAGGGTTTCCCCCATTGTGCAATATTCCCCACTGCTGCCTCCCGTAGGAGTCTGGACCGTATCTCAGTTCCAGTGTGGCTGATCGTCCTCTCAGACCAGCTAAGGATCGTAGCCTAGGTGGGCTATTACTCCACCTACTAGCTAATCCTATCTGGGCTCATCCGATGGTATAAGGCTATATCCTTGTTTTATCAAGGCAAGTCCCCTACTTTGGTCTCATTGACTTCATGCGGTATTAGCTACCGTTTCCAATAGTTATCCCCCTCCATCGGGCAGATCCCCAGACTTTACTCACCCGTTTGCCGCTTGCCAGACAGAGCTACATACATTTATGTAGCTCTCTGTTGCCGCTCGACTTGCATGTGTTAAGCTTACCGCCAGCGTTCAATCTGAGCCATGATCAAACTCTTCAATTTAAATCTATTTCCATTTATAAAAAAATAAGCTCGTTAATTTTATAAAATAACCATCAATCAACTAACCATTACTTTTTATAAACGAAATCATACTACATCTTACTTTTGATCAAGTGCCCACATCAATTATCTAATAACCCAATTGTTAAAGAACTATGATATATAATAATATACGCTTTGTATCTTTTTAAAATAAAACAAATACATCATTATCATTAATTTTAGTTAATGTCAATAGTATTTATGTTGTTTCCATAATTTAACGGTGTTAATTTACAATATTTAACTATATGTCATGAGACATGACATATAATAATATTATATTATATATATAGTAACATATATATAATATTTGTTAAACTAAATTAGTATCGTAATTTAACTATTATTATGAGGATATTATGACTCAATCATCATTATCAATTCGTCGTGTATTAATTAGTGTATTTGATAAATCCAATATTTTAGAATTTGCTCAATCACTAATTCAACGAGGTATTCAATTATTATCTACCGAGGGGACAGCTCAAATATTGTCTGATGCTGGACTGCCAGTCATTAAAATTTCTGATTATACTAAATTACCGGAAATAATGCATGGACGCATTAAAACATTACACTACAAAATATATGCTGGAATCCTTGGAAGACGAGGATTAGATGATGCTGTAATGAATCAATATAATATTCCACCAATTGATATGGTAGTAGTGAATTTTTATGCATTTACTTCTTCTTTTGAAAAAAATACAAAATATTCTCAAGAAGAAATATTAGAACATATTGATATCAGCGGCCCAAGTATGGTAAGAGCAGCAGCAAAAAATTATAAAAATGTGGCTATTGTAGTCAATAGCGATAACTATAAAGAGATTGTAGATGAAATTAATCATCATAACGGATTGATTAGTCTAACAACTCGTTTTAATTTAGCTGTAAAAGCATTCAAATATGTTACTGAATATGATAATACAATTTCTAATTACTTCGATCATCAGTTACAAACTAATCGTCACACGTCCACTACTAACAACCACAATTATAACCAATCTCATCATCATTTTCCTAAAAATTTAACTTTTATGGATCTTAAATTCATAAAAAAACAGGATATGCGTTACGGAGAAAATCCACATCAACGAGCAGCGCTTTATGTGGATACATATGCACAACAACAATCAGGATCTATTGCTACTGCTCAACAATTACAAGGCAAATCATTATCTTATAATAACATAGTAGATATGGACACGGCCTTAGAATGTGTAAAAACGTTCGAAGACCCAACCTGTGTAATCGTTAAACATACTAATCCATGTGCTGTAGCTACATCTAATACCATTTATGATGCATACGCTAAAGCCTATCAATCAGATCCTATCTCTGCATTCGGAGGAATTATTGCTTTTAATAGATCTTTAGACAAAAAAACAGCTCAATCTATTATTGAACAACAATTTATAGAAGCAATCGTTGCTCCAAGTATTAATCAAGATTGTTTTAATATTATATCTAGCAAAAAAAATATACGAATATTAAGCTGCGGTACGTGGACCTCACGTACATCAGGTATAGATTTAAAATTAATTAATGGAGGACTATTAATACAAGATTGCGATCTTGTAGCAAATTTAAAATATTTGGAAGTAGTTAGTATTCGTCAACCAACAAAAGAAGAAATAAAAGATGCATTGTTTTGTTGGAAAGTAGTCAAATTTGTTAAATCTAACGCAATTGTTTGTGGCAAAAATCGTCAAACTACCGGTATTGGAACCGGTCAAATGAATCGGATATATGCAGTAAAAATCGCAACTTCTTTCAAAGAACAACAAAAAGGTACATTGAATATTCAAGGATCAGTGATGGCTTCTGATGCTTTTTTTCCTTTTTCTGATGTAATACGTATTGCATCTGAAATAGGTATAAACTGTATTATCCAACCAGGAGGATCTATTAGAGATCAGGAAATCATTAAAACTGCCGATCAATATAATATTGCTATGATTTTTACACACATCCGTCACTTTAGACATTAACTATTCTAAACTTAAAAAAATTATTTTTTTACTCTTTCATACCATATGAAAATGTAAATATTTTTGATAATTAAAGCGATTATGTGAAAAATATAACTTGTTTAAATATAAGTGATTATATTAAAACTATTGATTAGTATCATGTATTACCTTTAAGAGCATCAGTAATACTTGTTAAAAACACATGATCATTAACAAAAATTAATTTTGTAATTCTGTAAATTTCAACATAAAAATTGATTTTTTTATACACAAAAAATACAAATATGCTGTGTAACAATATTTATTTGATCAAAATATTTTAAAATGCATTACCAAAATGAATAGTTATTTAAACTAAATATATTAAATAACTGTATTTGATTAAAATATCTACTTAATTGAAAAACATAACTTATATTACGAATAAATTATATAACAAGTATAATAATTAATCAATAATTTTAGTTTATCATACAGAAATTTTTTTTAATACCCAAAAATAGATTATATGCTAGTTTCGATATAAAATTTAAAAAAACACAATCATACTCTTAATTTTCAGTATAAGTTCTATAACATAACCATTAATAATTAAAGTATTTAAATTTACTTAGAAGAAGTTGCATTCAACAATTCAGTTAAGTTTGCCGATGCTTCATCTGCTGTAATTTGAACAGAAATATTTTTTGTTGTTGCAGTAGATGTTTCTATTTCATTTTGATTACTGACATGACGATGATGATGTATACGTTCCTGATGATAAGCATAACCAGTTCCTGCAGGAATTAACCTACCAACAATGACATTTTCTTTAAGACCGCGTAATTCATCTCGCTTTCCTGCCACAGACGATTCTGTTAATACACGTGTTGTTTCTTGAAAAGATGCTGCAGAAATAAATGATTCCGTAGCTAATGACGCTTTAGTTATGCCCAATAAATTACGTATAAAACTTATTTTAACTTTCCCTTCGTTTTCTAGTTTCCGATTAGCAATTTTAATACGCGAATATTCTACCTGTTCGCCAACTAAAAAATCAGAATTTCCTGACTGAATTACAGTAGCTTTACGTAACATTTGACGAATAATAACTTCTATATGTTTATCATTAATTTTTACTCCTTGTAAACGATATACATCCTGTACTTCATTTACAATATAGTGAGTTACTGCATGTACTCCACGCAATCGCAAAATATCATGAGGAGATTCCGGTCCATCAGAAATAATATCGCCTCGATCTACATATTCGCCTTCAAAAACGTTAAGATGACGCCATTTAGGAATCATTTCTTCATAAATTTCCCCGGTGCCACCATCCTCAATAGGAGATATCATTAAGCGACGTTTACCTTTAGTTTCTTTTCCAAAAGAAATTATCCCGCTAATCTCTGCTAGAATCGCTGATTCTTTCGGACGACGCGCTTCGAAGAGGTCAGCAACACGTGGTAAGCCACCGGTAATATCTTTAGTCCCACTACTTTCATGTGGTAATCTTGCTAATGTATCCCCACAGATAATTCTCGATCTATCCACTAATTGAATTACACTTTTACCAGGTAAAAAATACTGCACGGGAACATCTGTGCCTGGAATAACAATGTCATAACCATTAACATCTACTATTTTTAATGTAGGTCTTAAATCTTTGGCGCTGCTCACACGTTCTGAAGTATCCAATACTACAATAGAAGTTAATCCTGTTAAGTCATCTGTTTGTTTAACGATACTCTGACCATCTATCATATCAACGAATTGAACAAATCCACTTACTTCTGCAATCACCGGCATAGTATGTGGATCCCAATAAGCTACTATCTCTCCATGCATTACTGTTTCTTCATTTTTCTTAGTTATTATAGCTCCATAAGGTACTTTATAACTTTCTTTGGTACGAGAAAATTGATCAATAATTTTAAGCTCGGTATTACGAGAAGTAACCACTAATTTTCCTTCCCCATTTGTTACAGATTTAATATTTTTTAAATGAACAATACCCTTATTTTTAATTTGAATACTTGATTCCGAAGCAGATCGAGAAGCAGCACCACCAATATGAAAAGTACGCATAGTTAATTGAGTACCTGGCTCACCTATAGATTGAGCAGCAATGACACCAACTGCTTCTCCTTTATTTATAAGTTGACCTCGAGCTAAATCTCGACCATAACATTTAGAACAGACGCCAAAATCAGTATCACAAGTCACAACAGATCGTACTTTAATAGTATCAATTGAATACGTATCTAAAACATCACACCAATATTCATCCAATAAAGTATTACGTATGATCAATACTGTATTATTATTTCCATTAGATTCTACCACATCTTCTGCTAAAACTCGTCCTAATACACGATCTCGTAACGGTTCTTTGACATCTCCTCCTTCAATAACAGGACTCATTACAATACCTGAAAATGTATTACAATCGTCTTGTGTAATAACCAAGTCTTGAGCTACATCTACTAAACGACGTGTTAGATAACCAGAATTAGCCGTTTTCAAGGCAGTATCAGCTAATCCTTTACGCGCTCCATGTGTAGAAATAAAATATTGCAATACATTTAATCCTTCTCGAAAATTTGCAGTAATAGGTGTTTCAATAATTGATCCATCCGGTTTTGCCATTAAACCGCGCATACCAGCAAGTTGTCTAATTTGCGCTGCTGATCCGCGAGCTCCTGAATCTGCCATCATAAAAATATTGTTGAATGATGCCTGAATTTCCACATGCCCATTACGATTTATCACAGTTTCAGTGGCTAAATTATCCATCATTGCTTGCGCAACACGTTCATTAGCCGCAGCCCAGATATCAATAACTTTATTATAGCGCTCCCCTGCTGTCACTAATCCAGTTTGAAATTGGTCTTGTATTTCTACCACTTCAGACTTTGCTTCATCGATGATATCAGCTTTTTTCACGGGAATAATCATATCATCAATACCGACAGAAGCACCAGAACGAGCAGCATATGCAAAACCAGTATACATAATTTGATCCGCCAAGATAACAGTAGCTTTCAATCCTAATAAACGATAACAACTGTTCAACATTGTTGATATAGCTTTCTTTCCTAATACTTGATTGACCAATATAAATGGCAATCCTTTAGGAACAATCATCCAAAATATAGCGCGTCCTATTGTGCTGTTAACAAGATTTATTTTTTTTAACCATTCTCCATTTTTATCGTATTCATACTCAGTAATACGTATTTTAATACGAGCATGTAATTCAACTAAACCTAAACGATAAAGACACTCTGCTTCTTTTGGTCCAGTTAATACCATTCCCTCACCTTTAGAATTTGCACGTTCACGAGTCATATAGTACAAACCTAATACTACGTCTTGGGATGGAACAATAATAGGTTCCCCATTAGCAGGAGATAAAATATTATTAGTAGACATCATTAAAGCTCTAGCTTCTAATTGAGCTTCTAGCGTTAATGGTACATGTACTGCCATTTGATCTCCATCAAAATCAGCATTGTAAGCAGCACAGACTAATGGATGTAATTGAATAGCCTTTCCTTCTACTAACACTGGCTCAAAAGCTTGAATCCCTAATCTATGTAATGTAGGAGCACGGTTTAACATCACTGGATGCTCTCGAATTACATTTTCTAAAATATCCCACACTACAGATTCTTCTCGATCTACCATTTTTTTAGCGGCTTTGATAGTGCTAGCAAAACCTTGTAATTCTAATTTTCCATAAATAAATGGTTTAAATAATTCTAAAGCCATTTTTTTAGGTAATCCACATTGATGTAACCTTAAATAAGGACCCACAGTAATTACTGAACGACCAGAATAATCAACACGTTTCCCTAAAAGATTTTGACGAAATCTACCTTGTTTACCTTTGATCATATCAGCTAAAGATTTCAAAGGACGTTTGTTAGAACCAGTAATTGCACGACCTCGCCGCCCATTGTCTAACAATGCATCTACTGCTTCCTGCAACATTCTTTTTTCATTACGTACTATGATTTCTGGAGCAGCTAAATCTAATAACCGCTTTAATCTGTTATTTCTATTAATAACACGACGATACAAATCATTCAAATCAGAAGTAGCAAAACGCCCTCCATCTAATGGGACTAACGGCCTTAAATCTGGGGGCAATACTGGTAACACATTTAAAATCATCCACTCAGGTTTATTTTCAGAATATATAAATGATTCAATTAATTTTATACGTTTTGTTATTTTTTTACGTTTAGTTTCAGAATTACTATCTTCTAATATTTCTCGTAAACATTCACATTCGTTTTTTAAATTTATATTTTTTAGCAAAATTTGAATAGCTTCGGCTCCCATTTTAGCTTCAAACTCGTCCCCAAATTCTTCTAATGCGTCCAAATATTCTTCTTCAGTTAAGATTTGACGGCACTCAAGACTAGTCATACCGCTTTCCACTACCACATAAGATTCAAAATATAGAACACGTTCTATATCACGTAATGGCATATCTAATAACAAACCAACTCGTGAAGGTAATGATTTTAGAAACCAAATATGAGCAGTAGGAGACGCCAATTCGATATGTCCCATGCGCTCACGTCGTACTTTACTCTGTGTTACTTCCACCCCACATTTTTCACAAACTACCCCACGATGTTTTAAACGTTTGTATTTACCACATAAGCACTCATAATCTTTAATAGGCCCAAAAATGCGCGCACAAAATAAACCATCCCGCTCTGGTTTAAAAGTACGGTAATTGATAGTTTCTGGTTTTTTTACTTCACCAAAAGACCAGGATCTGATCATGTTTGGAGAAGCAAGTTCAATTTTAATTGCATTAAATTCTTCTATTTGAGTATGTTGTATCTTAAAAAATTTAAGTAAATCTTTCACAGACGAACCTTTATTAGAGTTATACTTGTCGAGTGCATAAATATTATATGATGATAAAGTATATCTATTACATAGATATTAATTTTAAGTATTAATCTTCTAATTCAATATTAATTGCTAGAGAACGAATTTCTTTTAATAAAACATTAAAAGACTCGGGCATTCCAGGTTCCATTGTATGATTGCCATCAACGATATTTTTATACATTTTAGTGCGCCCATTTACATCGTCTGATTTCACAGTTAACATTTCTTGCAAAGTATATGATGCGCCATAAGCTTCTAACGCCCATACCTCCATTTCTCCAAAACGTTGCCCACCAAATTGAGCTTTCCCACCCAATGGTTGCTGTGTTACTAAGCTATAAGACCCAGTGGAACGTGCATGCATTTTATCATCCACTAAATGATTGAGTTTCAACATATACATATAACCTACAGTAACTTGCCTCTCAAATGCTTCCCCTGTACATCCATCGAATAAAGTAATTTGACCAGAAGTTGGTGATCCAGATAATTTTAAAAGATCTTTAATCTCTTTTTCTGTAGCCCCATCGAACACTGGGGTAGCAATAGGCATACCTTTTTTCAAATTATTAGCTAATTTCAATATCTCTGCGTCTGAAAATTTATTAAGATCAATATGTTGACGCGATCTTTCTCCTAAATTATATGCTTGTTGAATAAATTGTCTTAATTGACTTGCATCTTTATGTTGTTGCAACATATAGTTTATTTTATCCCCAATACCTTTTGCTGCCATACCAAGATGAGTTTCTAAAATTTGACCAATATTCATACGAGATGGTACTCCAAGGGGATTAAGCACTATATCTACCGGTATCCCGTCTTGATCATACGGCATATCTTCAATGGGATTTATTTTAGAAATTACTCCCTTGTTTCCATGTCGCCCTGCCATTTTATCACCGGGTTGTATCTGACGTTTTACAGCTAAATATACTTTAACTATTTTTAGTATACCAGGCGCTAACTCATCTCCTTGGGTAATTTTACGATGTTGAATTTCAATTTTTTCTTCAAACATGCTTTTTAAATCAAAATATTGCTTAGTTAATTGAGACAATTGATATTGTTTTGCCTCATCTGATAATACCAAATTTAACCAAGAATTACGGTTAGTTTCAAATAATTTTTCTCTCTTCATACCGCTAGAAATTAATACATCATAGACACGATCAAATAAAGCTGATTCAAAAATTTGTAATTCTTCACTTAAATCTTTTTTGATCTGTTCTAATTTTGCAGATTCAATTGTTAATGAACGTTTATCTTTGTTAATACCATCTCTAATAAATATTTGCACGTCAATTACAGTGCCACATACCCCATTAGGAACGCGTAAAGATGAATCTTTTACGTCAGAAGCTTTTTCACCAAAAATAGCACGTAGCAATTTTTCTTCTGGTGTTAATTGGGTTTCTCCTTTAGGTGTAACTTTTCCGACAAGGATATCTCCTCCCATTACTTCTGCGCCAATATAAATAATTCCAGATTCATCTAATTTAGATAAAGCTGTATCTCCTATATTAGGGATATCAGCAGTAATTTCTTCAGGTCCTAATTTAGTATCACGAGATACACAAGTTAATTCTTGAATATGTATACTTGTAAATCTATCTTCTTGTACTACTCGCTCTGAAACTAACATTGAATCTTCAAAATTATATCCATTCCAAGGCATAAAAGCAATTCTCATATTTTGACCTAAAGCCAATTCTCCTAAATCAGTAGATGGACCATCTGCTATAACATCTCCATGTTCTACCAGTTCTTCTAAAGACACACAAGGTCGTTGATTGATACAAGTATTTTGATTAGATCTAATATATTTTGTTAAGTGATAAATATCAATGCCTGATTCCTCAGGACGTGTTGTACCCCTGTGCGCATGTATTACAATACGAGATGCATCTACATATTTAACGGTGCCACCGCGTTTAGCTACTACTGTAACACCGGAATCTATGGCTACTGCGCGCTCCATTCCAGTACCTACTAACGGTTTTTCGCTACACAAGACGGGAACAGCTTGGCGTTGCATATTTGCACCCATAAGAGCGCGATTAGCATCATCATGTTCAAGAAAAGGGATTAATGAAGCAGCAACTGAAACTATTTGTTGAGTAGAGACATCCATATAGTCAACCTGATCTTTCCTAAACAGACCAGATTCACCTTGATTTCTACAAGTTACTAAATCGTCAATAAATTCTCTTGTGGAACTTAAGTTTGTATTTGCTTGAGCAATAACAAAATCACCTTCTTCAATTGCAGATAAATAATGAATATCATTGCTTACAATACCATTTTGAACTTTACGGTATGGAGTTTCTAAAAATCCGTATTCATTTGCTCGAGCATATACAGACAATGAATTAATTAAACCTATATTCGGCCCTTCTGGCGTTTCAATTGGACAAACTCGCCCATAATGTGTAGGATGCACATCACGCACTTCAAACCCGGCCCGTTCTCTTGTTAAACCTCCTGGCCCTAAAGCAGATATGCGGCGTTTATGAGTAATTTCTGATAATGGATTATTTTGATCCATAAATTGAGACAATTGACTAGAAGTAAAAAATTCTCTTACTGCGGCAGAAATTGGTTTAGCGTTAATCAAATCTTGAGGAGTCAATACATCTAAATCACCTAAAGATAATCGTTCCTTCACTGCACGTTCTACTCTAACTAATCCGATTCTAAATTGATTTTCTGCCATTTCACCTACAGAACGAATACGTCGATTTCCCAAATGATCAATATCATCTACCTCTCCTTTACCGTTTCTAATATCAATCAACTTTTTTATTACATCAACAATATCCTCTTTTTTTAGTATCCCTAAATCTTCTATCTGTACTCGTTGCAACGAACGATTAAATTTCATTCTTCCTACAGCAGACAAGTCATAACGCTCTTCTGAAAAAAATAAATTTTCAAATAAATACTCAGCAGCTTCTTTAGTAGGAGGTTCCCCTGGACGCATGACGCGATAAATTTCTACTAACGCATCAAATCTATTGGTAGTAGTATCAATACGTAGAGTTTCAGAGATATAATTACCGTAATCTAGGTCGTTGCTAAACAATGTTTCTATGGTCTCATATCCTGATTGCATTAATTTATGCAATATATCATCAGATATTTCTGTATTAGCCTCGACAATAGGTATATTTGTATGTTTATTGTGATAGTCTTTTATAACAACCTTACCAATTATATAATCTATAGGTACTTCAATTTTTGAAATATTATCTTTTTTTAATTGACGAATATGTCTCGCTGCAACACGCTGTCCCTTTTTTACATATACAACACCATTCACACTGATATCAAAAGATGCTGTTTCACCACGTAATCTTTCAGGTACTAGATGCATATATAATATATTATCCTGAATTTCATATACTACTTTGTTAAAGAATATATTTAATATTTGGTCAGTAGTATAATTTAAGGCACGTAATATTACTGTTGCCGGTAACTTTCGTCGTCGATCAATTCGAACAAATAAATTATCTTTTAAATCAAATTCAAAATCTAACCAAGATCCGCGATATGGAATAATACGCGCATTATATAATACTTTACCAGATGAATGTGTTTTGCCTTTATCGCTATCAAAAAATACGCCAGGACTTCTATGTAACTGAGACACAATAACCCGCTCAATACCGTTGATAATAAACGTACCATTATTGGTCATGATCGGAATTTCACCCATATATACTTCTTGTTCTTTAGTATTTTTTATTATTCTATTTAATCCATCTCGTTCATAAATAATTAAACATAGACGTACTCGTAATGGCGCAGAAAAAGTAGCCCCGCGTGTTTGACACTCTTTCACATCAAACGTAGGTTCTCCTAATTGATACGTGATGTACTGCAACTCAGCGTTTCCGTTATAGCTCCTAATGGGAAAAACAGATCTAAAAGCTGCTTCTAATCCGCATTGTGTCTCTGGATCTTGCTTAATAAATTGTTGAAAAGAATCAATCTGAATAGAAAGAAGATACGGAATATCCAGAACTTGAGGACGTTTTCCAAAGTCTTTACGAATACGTTTCTTTTCAGTATAGGAATACACCATAAAGTTCCTCGATTAAGTTAATATGGACGATTTTTTGAGAATAAGCTAGCTACTATGCAATTATCTATTGCATAGTAGCTACATATATTATTATTATTTTAGACTCAGATATATAAAGTACTCATATGCTGTTGTTGTTAACACGCATAAAATGTTGAAATACCACAACGCCTGCGATACACAGATATTATGTATCGCAGGCTATGTAAATGATACAAAACCACATGAAAAATAAACCAATAACAACAAATTGTTATTGGTTTATTTTTACTTAATTTCAACAGTCGCACCTACTGTTTCTAGAGTTTTTTTTAGTGTTTCAGCATCAACTTTACTAATTGATTCTTTCAAAATAACAGGTGCAGATTCCACTAATTCTTTTGCTTCTTTTAATCCTAACCCAGTAATACTGCGCACAGTTTTAATAACAGGAATTTTGTTATTACCAATAGCAATTAAAAAAACATTAAACTCAGTTTGCTCTTCTTCCACAATTGTCTCTGGTACATCAGATTCAACAGTGGTTAACGAATTAACAGCAGGCACACCAAATTTTTCTTCCATCATAGAAGTTAACCGAACTATATCCATAACAGACATATTGGAAATAGCATCTAAAATTTGTTCTTTTGTGAGAGACATAAAAATTTCCAAAAATATAAAATATCAAAAGTATCACGTAATCAAATTACTATTTTTTTTAAAAATACCTTAAGTATTGTTTAAGGAATTATAATTTATTTTTTTTGATTAGATAATACATATAAAATTCGAACTAAATTTCCTATACTACTCGTTTTAATAGCCATTATTAATCTAAAAATAGCCTCTCTGCGATCAGGCAGAGAAGATAAAAGATTTATTTTTGATGCAGGAATAAACTTACCTTCAAAAGCCGCTCCTTTTATCTTAAAATTTTCATGACTTCTAGCAAATTTTTCAAAAACTCGTGCAGAATCACGAGATTGATGCACAGAAAAAGCAATAATATTTTGTCCTGTTAAAATTTCTCGTAAACATGCTAAAGGTGTATGTTCAATTACTCTCCGCATTAATGTATTACGAATAACCTGCACGTAAACGTCAAGATCGCGTGCCTCCTTTCTTAATTTAGTTACTTCATTAACAGTAACACCATCCAAAGATGCTATTACAGCAGCTAAAGCTTTTTTAGCTATTTCGTGAATCTTATAGATAATTTCTTCTTTTTTTTGCAGGCTTAATGCCATTACTAACACCGTACTATAAGTTTAATATATACCAATACATATAAAACACAAAATTTCAAACTTCCTTTGCATGCTGACAGGTCACTTTACAATTCTAAACATAAAGCTATCAATACCATTGATATAGTTACAACAATAATAATAAAAAAATAACAACATAATTAAATTTGATATAAAACTCACCATAAATCATATTTATATTATTTTAATTAAAAATTACCGTTCATATCAATAAACACTAAAACTGAACAAACAAACACAATACTCCAACAAATTCTAAACTAATTTACAAACCATGTAAAGAATCTATCAATAAAAACAATTAATATTAAGTAATTGCAATACATAAACTACTTCTATCAACAGATATAGACCTTCCCATAGTAGTAGAAATAGTTACTTTTTTGATGTATGTTCCTTTGTATGAAATTGGTTTCACTTGTTTTAAGGATACTATTAACGCTTCTAAATTTTCTTTAAGTTGTATAACATTAAAATTAATTTTTCCAATAGTAGAATGAACAACACCATTTTTATCATTTTTATAACGTATTTGTCCTGATTTAACATTTTTAACAGATTCTGCTATATCATGAGATACAGTCCCCATTTTAAGACTAGGCATTAAACCTCGTGGTCCTAAAATAGGGCCTAGCTTACTTACTACATTCATAACATCAGGAGAAGCAATAACCACATCTGGGCGATATTTCTCCTTTTTTATTTGATCATACAAATCTTCTAACCCAACTACATCGGCTCCTGCTTTTTTAGCTAATACTATATTTTCACCTTGAGTGAAAACAGCAACATGAACATCATGACCGATACCGTGCGGTAAAATTACGTTACTACGTACGTTTTGATCAGATTTACGCGCATCAATTCCTAAATTAATAGCGGTATCAACACTTTCAACAAACTTAACGCTTGTCATTTTTTTTAATAATTCTAACCCATCTAATATATTATATTGCATAGACGCATCTGCGCAGTTTTGTGTCATACGCATTCTTTTACTTAATTTGCCCATATAATTAATCTTCCACTTCAATTCCTATAGAACGAGCCGTACCTATGATAGAACGCGATATTGATTGTATATTAGCGCCGGTCATATCAATGGCTTTAATTTTTGCGATCTCATAAATTTGAGCACGCGATATTTTAGCAACATTTATTATATTTGGTTTTTTAGATCCAGATTGAACATTTGCAGCTTTTTTTAACAGTATTGAAGCAGGAGGAGTTTTAGTAACAAATGAAAAAGAACGGTCACTATACACAGTAATGATAACTGGGATTGGTAATCCTGTTTCAAGTTTTGCGGTACTTTCATTAAATGCCTTACAAAATTCTATAATATTAACGCCTTGTTGACCTAGCGCGGGTCCAACTGGAGGGCTAGGATTAGCAGCTCCAGCAGAAATTTGTAGTTTAATACACGCTTTTACTTTTTTCATCGCCATATAAATCGCCCTAGTCAATAATATAAATAATACTCGGTTTTTTATTTTGATTAGTTTGTCCAGCAATTATAATTACAAAAGAAATAATGGTTATTTAATCGTATACACTTAAATGCATCATTTTTTCAGTATAATAATTGATAATTAAGATTTTTCAACTTGAGAAAAATCCAGTTCTACCGGAGTGGCTCGACCAAAAATAGATACTGATACTTTTAAACGATTTTTTTCATAATCTACTTCTTCTACTACAGCATTAAAATCAGAAAAAGGCCCATCACTAACTCTAATAAGCTCCCCCGGCTCAAACAATGTTTTAGGACGAGGCTTATCTCCCATCTGTTGCAATCGATTAATTATAGCATCAACTTCTTTATCTCCAATGGGGGCAGGTTTATCGCATGTTCCTCCTACAAAACCCATAACACGTGGAACACTTTTTACTAAATGCCAACTAGAATCATTCATTATCATCTGTACTAATACATAACCAGGAAAAAATTTACGTTCACTTTTTCTACGTTGTCCAGCCCGCATCTCAACTACCTCTTCTGTTGGAACCATAATCTCGCCAAACATTGTGTTCATATCGCGTAATTTAATATGCTCACGTAAAGAATAAGCTACACGGTTTTCAAATCCAGAAAATGATTGAATAACATACCAACGTTTTTTCAAAGTATCAGTCATATTATAACCTTAATCCAAACGATATCACATGCACTAAAACAGTATCCAAACCCCATAATAACAATGACATAAATATCGTTACTCCTATCACGATTAAAGTAGTATTGAATCCGTCCCGATAAGTAGGCCACATCACTTTTCGCAACTCAGTACGTGATTCATTGGCAAATATAACTATTAACTTTCCTATTTTAGTAGTCGAGACAATGCATGCAGCAACAGCAATAATAATACATACTACCGCGCCTCTCATTAAAACATCATAATGACGATATAAGTAATTTCCCACAATCGATGTTATAACCAATCCCACAATACTAACCCATTTCATTACTTCTAACACATACAATTTTTTTTTACTTTCATTTTTACCACGCATATCAATACACTGTATTATTATTATTACAAATTTAGTTATTATATAAAAATATAGTTATATTTACATGAATTATATAATTAAAGTATAACTTTAGATACAATACCAGCGCCTATAGTACGACCACCTTCTCTAATAGCAAATCTGAGGCCGTCCTCCATAGCTATTGGTGCGATCAGATTAACAATCATTCTAATGTTATCGCCAGGCATCACCATTTCCATCTCCTCTGGTAATTCAATAGTGCCAGTGACATCTGTGGTACGAAAATAAAATTGAGGGCGATACCCTTTAAAAAAAGGCGTATGTCTTCCTCCTTCATCTTTATTTAAAATATACACCTCTGATTCAAAATGAGAATGGGGTTTAATATACCCCGGTTTTGACAGCACCTGCCCACGCTCTACTTCATCTCGTTTAGTACCACGCAATAAAACACCAACATTTTCCCCAGCGCGCCCTTCATCTAATAATTTTCTAAACATCTCTACTCCAGTACACGTGGTTTTTATTGTATCTTTTATGCCAACAATTTCTATTTCTTCCCCTACTTTGATAACACCACGTTCAATACGACCTGTTACAACTGTGCCTCTTCCAGAAATAGAAAATACATCTTCAATAGGCAACAAAAATGGTTGGTCTATAGCACGTTTAGGTTCTGGGATATAATTATCCAATACATCTGATAATTCTAAAATTTTATTAGACCATATTTCATCATTTTCTAATGCTTTTAAAGCAGACCCTCGAATAATTGGCGTATTATCTCCTGGAAAATCATATTGGGATAACAACTCTCTCATTTCCATTTCAACTAATTCTAGTAACTCCTCATCATTAACCATATCACATTTATTCATAAATACAATGATATGAGGCACTCCTACTTGTCTAGCTAACAAAATATGCTCACGAGTTTGGGGCATCGGTCCATCAGTAGCAGCCACCACTAAAATTGCTCCATCCATCTGTGCAGCTCCAGTTATCATGTTTTTTACATAATCGGCATGTCCAGGGCAGTCAACATGCGCGTAATGTCGATTTGCAGTATCATATTCAACATGAGAAGTATTTATAGTAATTCCTCGTGCTTTTTCTTCTGGAGCATTGTCAATTTGATCAAAAGCACGAGCATAGCCGCCATACTGTTTGGATAAAACAGTAGTTATAGCAGCGGTTAGAGTAGTTTTCCCGTGATCTACATGACCAATGGTGCCTACATTAATATGTGGTTTTACGCGTTTAAATTTTTCTTTGGACACCTCTAAACTCCTTAGGTTTTTTATAGTTTTTGAAAAAAAATGAAACCTAAATATTATTTGCTATTACTTAATTTGACGAGAATTTATAATAAACTGTGCTATATTGTTTGGTACTTCGTTATATTTTAAAAATTCCATAGAATAAGAAGCACGTCCTTGAGTTTGCGAGCGCAAGCCGGTAGCATAACCAAACATTTCAGATAAAGGAACCTGAGCGCAAATTATCCTTCCATTCGTTGTAGAATTTTCTAAACCACTAATGATACCTCGTCGACGATTTAAATCTGCAATAACATCTCCCATATAATCTTCAGGTGTTGCAATCTCTACATTCATAATAGGTTCTAACAATACAGGATGAGCCTTCATAAACCCTTCTTTAAATGCTATAGAGCCTGCTATTTTAAATGCTATTTCTGAAGAATCAACCTCGTGATAAGAACCATCAAAAATAGACACACAAATATCTACAATTGGATATCCGGCAAGAATACCGTTGCTTATTTGTTCTCGCACACCTTTGTCTACGGCAGGTATATATTCCTTAGGCACAACTCCTCCTACTATTTCATTTACAAACTTATAACCCCCTTCATGTGTACTCATAGGTTCAATGCGTAACCAAACATGACCGAATTGACCTCGGCCTCCCGATTGGCGAATAAATTTACCTTCTTGTTTTACACTAGTACGAATGGTTTCTCTATAAGCAACTTGAGGTTTTCCGACATTAGCTTCAACATTAAACTCCCGCCTCATACGTTCTACAAGAATTTCTAAATGCAACTCACCCATTCCGGCAATAATAGTTTGTCCAGAGTCTTTATCTATCCATACTCGAAATGACGGATCTTCCTGAGCTAGACGATTTAAAGCTAAACCCATTTTTTCTTGATCTGATTTAGTTTTAGCTTCTACCATCACAGAAATCACTGGTTCCGGGAATTCCATACGTTCAAGTATAATTGGTGAAGACGGATCACATAAAGTATCTCCAGTATCAACATCTTTTAAACCAATAGCTGCGGCAATATCGCCTGCATGAACGGCTTTAATTTCTTCTCGTTTATTGGCATGCATTTGTACTATCCGACCAAATCGCTCACGTTTTTCTTTTATAGGATTTAACACACTATCTCCGGAACTAACAACACCAGAATACACTCTAAAAAAAGTTAAGTTTCCTACAAATGGATCAGTAGCTATTTTAAATGCTAAAGCTGAAAACGGTTCTTTATCATTAGAATGACGTTTAACTTGTGTGGATCCATCTTTTAATACACCCGTAATAGATCTTACATCACTTGGAGATGGCAAATATTCTACAACAGCATCGAGCATCGCTTGCACCCCTTTATTTTTAAAAGCAGATCCGCACGTTACTAATACAATCTCGTTGTTTAATACTCTTTGGCGTAACGCTTGTTTAATTTCTTGTTCTGTCAGATGATCAGTATTCGACAAATACTTATCCATTAACTCTTCAGATTCTTCAACAGCAGATTCTATTAAATGTTTACGCCATATATTGGATAATTCTATTAAATCGTCGGGTATTGCGCTATAAATAAAAGTGACTCCTTGATCTGCTTCGTTCCAATGAATAGCCTTCATCTTGATCAAATCAATAATTCCAGTAAATTTATTTTCTGAACCTACAGCTAACTGTATAGGCACAGGATTAGCAAATAATCTAGTTTTCAACTGTTCTACAACTCGTAGATAATCTGCACCCACTCGATCCATTTTGTTTATAAATGCAATACGTGGCACTTTATATTTATTTGCTTGACGCCATACCGTTTCAGATTGGGGTTGTACGCCTCCTACAGCACAGTAAATCATTACTACCCCATCAAGTATACGCATAGAACGTTCTACTTCAATGGTAAAATCCACGTGTCCAGGAGTATCTATGATATTAATGCGGTGTGAATCAAATTGATTAGCCATACCTGACCAAAAACAAGTAGTAGCAGCAGAAGTAATTGTTATACCCCGTTCTTGCTCTTGCTCCATCCAATCCATAGTAGCAGAACCAGTATGCACTTCTCCAATTTTATGATTTACACCTGTATAAAATAAAATTCGTTCAGTGGTAGTTGTCTTTCCAGCGTCAATATGCGCACTTATACCAATGTTACGATACCGTACAATCGGTGTGACACGTGTCATTCATTGAAGTCCTCAATAGTATATTATAATTTAATGAAAATATTTATTATATTTGACAAAATACCGTTGTTAAATAACATTCAAATGCATTTAAATCATTCAAATAAATAACACTAAATAATTTAAATTTACGCTAAAAGTTTGAAAAAATTAAATAATATCTATCCAACAGGACTCTATTACCAACGATAATGGGCAAAAGCTTTATTTGATTCTGCAATACGATGTATTTCTTCACGTTTTTTTACAGCATACCCTTTACCCTCTATAGCGTCTAAAAATTCATTCGCTAAACGTAGCTCCATAGATTTATCATTTCTTTTACGAGCCCCTTCAACAATCCACCGCATCGCTAGAGTATTTCTACGAACCAGACGTACCTCTACTGGTACCTGATAAGTAGAGCCTCCAACACGTCTAGATTTTACTTCTACAATTGGACGAACATTATTTAAAGCTATTTCAAATGCTTCCAAACAGTCTTTATTAGACCGTTTAAATAAAATATCTAAAGCGGAATATACTATTGTTTCTGCGATAGATTTTTTTCCATTTAACATTAATATATTGATAAATTTAGCTAACAGATCGGATCCAAATTTTGGATCCGGAAAAATATTACGTTTAATAACGATACGTCGGCGCGGCATTAAGTATAGTTCCTATTTAACTATTAACATTTAATTTCACAACAAATACCAATATTACTAAAATTAAGCTAATTAATATTGCTCATGCTTAAAATTAACTTACATCAAAAACAAAAAGAAACTTTCTATATTTTATTATTCTACATGCTACAATTTTGGTTTTTTTGTTCCATATTTAGAACGACCTTTCTTACGAGCATTAACTCCTGCACAATCAAGAGCACCCCGAATAACATGATATCGCACACCTGGCAAATCTTTAACCCGGCCTCCTCGAATCAAAATTGAAGCATGTTCTTGCAGATTATGTCCTTCTCCTCCAATATAAGCAGTCACCTCTAATCCATTGGTCAAACGAACACGACATACTTTTCGCAATGCAGAATTTGGTTTCTTTGGGGTAGTAGTGTATACTCGCATACATACCCCCCTTTTTTGTGGACAAGAACCCAATGCCGGTACACTACTTTTAAAAGTCCTCGTAGGACGCACATTACGGACTAGCTGATTAACTGTGGTCATGACTACAATCTCCAATCTTGTTCTGATATACACTACACCTAATATTGTACTATTCGAATATAATCCTCCTCAAACTTCGAACAACAGCTCACGCTATTGAGATTATTACGTTGTACAGTCAAAAATATCATCACCACATAATCGGTGATTATGGGCCAAATTAAATTCATAAAATGCAGCGTTCATAGTCATGAACGTGAACGATAACACATCTATTTTTTTACTAACTTTTATAAACTAATATTTAACAATCTTCATTCTTTTAAAAAAAACTAAAATAGTTATCTTAGTTACTAAGATAACTATTTTAGTTTACAACATCGCACAACAAAAGTATAACTTTTTATTACAATATTACATCTTTATTTTTTTTAAATACTAAGATCTATACTATCCTAAATAAACTATTCGTTATTGCATTATAATGAATTATATTTCTCACGAAATTTAACATAATATTTCAAGTTATAAAATTATCTGGTTTATAACCATAATGTAGAAATACATATGAGGTTCAATTTGTACATCAATATAAATATATTAAATTTAGATATAAATTGTTATTAATATTCCCCAGTGTTCTCAGAGAGAACGGCTAACAGATAATGCCAGTCAAAGCAAGAGAAACAATGCAAATAAATAAAATGAATTTCACAAATAATGGTTTCATAATTTCACCTTTTGTAAAGACAGTTTTTATTTAATATAGTTATGATATATTGTATAATTGTTAATTATCAGTATATATATTTATTAGAAAATATACATAACTTGACATTAAGTCATGTATATAACTAATATGTATATACAATATAGTCTACTAATATCAGTGATATATTAACAATATTATTATATATTTATATTTATCAAAAAATTTTTATAATCTATTAGAATAGAACACGAAATATTTTAAAACTTGCAACTTTAATAATTTTAATATAATAGATGCTATCTATATAGATATTCAGATCATTACTATCTAAACATTTTATAATTTTAAGATTTAAATCTCATAAAATAAATATGAAAAAGTTATTAAATACTGTTTTCTTATGAAAATTAAAGATGATATTAAAATTTTGTTTTTAATTGTTTATATTATGTATTTGTGATACATCATCGTTCAATTTGCTCATGCTTTTCATTATTAATACAAATCATTGTATTAACAGTATAGTTAAATTATTAAAATTCACTAATTGACGTAATTGAATTATTACATAATACTAGATAACTTAAAAATGTTCACTCTCAGATTATTTCTGTAATTAATTTTATTTTTTTATGAATTGAATTATGACATTTTCATGATAAAAAATACATATTTAAGAGTTAATGTAACAATAAAATTTGAATACATTTAAAAAATGTATATATAAAATTTTTATGTTATTAACAAATAGTTTCAAACGAATCTTATACTGTTATATAAGAAGATTACATATATATCATTTCCCATGCATATATTTTTAAGTAACATACTAAATTTATAAATAAACTGATTATAAAAAAAACTATATACATGTATAAAAATGTAATTTAAAAAATAAAAATATTAATGCTATATTATATATTTCATTACTCATTACACTTGCATTAGTACCTAAGCCTGCAATGCACTTTATCCTAAGAAATAATATCGATACACTATTACATCACCATCTAATATATGAAAATTTCTGATTGCATACATTTTTTAAAAGACTAATATAATAATAACACGTAGTTACTAAAAACATCATTTTTAAACTTTTACAAATTTAGTAAATTTTAAGTTAATACTTCATGAAATTGGCTAACATTTGATAGCCTTGTTCACTTAATATACTTTCTGGATGAAATTGTACGCCTTCTATAGCTAATTTACGATGGCGGATACCCATAATTTCAATATGTTTATCACAACATGTGCTCCATGCGGTTATTTCTAAACAAGCCGGAATAGTGTTTGAATCTATCACTAGAGAATGATATCGTACTACATTTAAAGGTTGTATTACTTCAGTAAATATTCCATTCCCATTATGATGAATTAAAGAAGTTTTCCCATGCATTATTTTTTTAGCATGTTTCAATTTAGCTCCAAAAAATTGAGCTATAGCCTGATGCCCAAGACATACCCCAAGAATAGGTATCTTATTATGAAAATAATAAATCGCATCTAAAGAGATACCTGCATCATCTGGTGTACCAGGTCCAGGAGAAATAACTAAACCTTCAGGAGATAATTGTTCAATATCTACAATATTTAAGGAATCATGTCTCCTAACTTCCACTACTCCACCCATTTCTCGAAAATATTGATAAAGATTCCAAGTGAAGGAATCATAATTATCAATAATAAGAATTTTATTCATTACCGTTCTACAATTATACTGAGCTATTTATTGATTAATTATATTAATACACTTTAAAATGGGTATCGCATAGTTTTATGAGATTAAAATGAATCAAATCAATAATTTAAAATATCCCATATCACATATTTATCGAAATAACACAAACAACATAAATACATAACTTATTTGATACAAGACAACAAAAAAATCAAACAACAATTGTAATTGTTCATATCATTTAACCGCATATATACTAATGTTTCAAATCAATATAAATGGTTAATTTTATAGTCCATAACAGATTCAGAATTACTTCATAATTAATATATTATAATAATAACTGCATTGCGTATAATGCGTGTTTATTTGTAAATTTAAGAAATATCTAACTACTATTATTATCCAAAAATACTTATCTGATACTTAATTAGATATATCATCCATTATTAATATAATAATAACTGCTCTCTTAATTATCGTCACTAAGCAGTCCTATTGCTTTATGTACTTTTTTTAAAGTAATATTAGCTTTTTTACGTGCTCTTTTTGCCCCTACACGCAATATAGAACGTAATCTGTCTTCATTAGAACGTTCAGTATAGTAACAATTTTGTAATTTTGTCAACATCAATGATATTGATTGAATAATCTCATTCTTTAACTGAAAATATGTTTTATCTTTAAACGTTTTTTCTAGATAAATGATAGGTTGCTCTCTGATTCCAGAGAGAATTTCTAATAAATTAGAGATACCGGGTTTGGCGATAGGATCATATTTAATTCTTGGAGGACAATCAGTATCAGTAACAGCACGTTTAATTTTTTTTGATACCATATTAATATCATCTAAAAGAGTAATCATATTATCAGAGTTATGATCTGATTTAGACATTTTTTTATTCGGTTCCAACAAAGACATGATACGAGATCCACATGTAGGAACAAATACCTCTGGAACAATAAAAACTGCGCCATGTGTATCATTAAAACGTTCGGCAATATTACGCGTTAATTCTAAATGTTGTTTCTGATCAGAACCTACTGGCACCAAATTAGTTTGATATAATAAAATATCTGATGCCATCAGTATCGGATAGTTAAATAACCCAATGTTTACTTTTTCTTTTTGTTGTATTAATTTTTCCTTAAATTGAGTCATACGATTTAGTTCTCCAAAATATGTATAACAATTCAACAACCAGTTTAATTGACTATGTTCTGGAACATGAGACTGAATAAATATTATACTATTATTCGGATCAATGCCGCACGCTAAATATAAAGCCAATGTGTCTAATGATGTTTTATGTAGTTGATGTAAATTATTTCGAGTTGTAACTGAATGTAAATCCACTATACAATATATACATTGATAATCGTGTTGCATTTTAACCCATTGACGTATTGCTCCAATATAATTACCAATAGTAAGTTTGCCTGATGGTTGAGCCCCGCTAAATACAATTGGTTTATTCATACAAATATTTTCCGTAGTGTTTAATACAAAACAGATATAATGTTATTATACTAAAATTTACATAATAAAAATTATACGATAATATGATTTATATATTATACAAATCATATAAATTAGAAATAAAATTATTTTTCACAGCATATCTACATATCGAATAATGTTTTAACTAAACAAAATCACTCTGTAATAAATACAGAGTTTTCTTTAATTCTTTATCTCTAGTACGATACTAATTATCTTTCATCATTGATTTGATAAAATAGAGCGAAAAACATGCATAACTTCGCAATAATTTGAAGATTCAAAAATAGCTGATCCTATAATAAACATATTTGCGCCAGCTTTTAAAATTGAGTGTATGTTTTGAACATTAATACCTCCATCCACTGCTAAATCAATATTGTGATTGACGTTGTCTATTAATTTACGAGTTTGACGTATTTTGTTTAAAATCATAGGAATAAATAATTGCCCACTAAACCCAGGATTCACTGACATTAATACGATCAGATCAATTTTATGCATCACATATTCCAAATGGTTAATAGTAGTACTAGGATTCAAAACCAATCCTGCTTTACATCCGTGTTCTTTAATCAATTCTAATGAACGATCAATATGTTCTGTTGCTTCTGGATGAAAACTAATATAATTCGCACCAACAGCAGCAAAATCTAATATTAATCGATCTATTGGTTTTGCCATTAAATGAACATCAATAGGGATGCTAATGCCATAACTGCGTAACGACTGCAATACCATGGATCCTATGCTTAAATTAGGAACATAATGATTATCCATAACATCAAAATGCAAAATATCTGCACCTGCAGCTATAATATTAGTAATATCTTCGCCTAATTTAGCAAAATTAGCTGACAAAATAGATGGAGCTATGAAGCAACGTTTCATATAATTTCCATTAAAAATTGCAATACCATAAATATTAACTAATTTAAAACAATATATTTATTAACTTTAATTTCATCACATCGAACAGTAATCCAATCTTACAAAGCATCATATTACTATCCTCTATATAAAATATTTATTTATATAAATATATAAAAACAAAATTTTTAAACAGGATTTATATTTTATAATTTGCAAAAAAAAATCATATTAATTGGATATGGATTCAAATCTATTTATATCGCTTACTCTATATTATATATTTTAAATACAGATCCTAACATAGTTAAAACAAAAACATATAAATACGAGTATCTATATTTACGATTCAATTGCACTGTACTTTAATAAAAATGTTATTTATTATACATTATATAATGTGCTTATCATATTAAGTATGACTCTTTTTATATTTTCTCATCATTTAGTATAGTTATTTAATTGCTGATATCCTGAATGGATGCAGATACTAACTCACGGTTCACATTAAAAACAGTTTCTACCTGTCCTATAGAAACGGGTAAAACTAAGTTAAGTTCTCCTGATGTAGATTTTTTGTCACGTATCATATACTCCAAGTAATTTTCTGATATCATTCCTTTTGGACCTCTTACAGGCAAACTAGCACGTATTAATAGCTGTTGTATGCGTTTCACATCGCTAAAATTTAACTGATTTAAACGCAACGCAGTATTTGCTGCCATCATAATACCTGCAGCTATGGCTTCACCATGAGACCATTGTGAATAATTTAAATAAGATTCGATAGCATGACCATAAGTATGCCCAAGATTTAGTGAACTTCTAATTCCATGATCGCGCTCATCCACTGCAATTATGGATGCTTTTAATTCACAACAACGACGAATACAATACATTAAAGATGGCAAATGTAAGATTAATAAATCATCTAAATGATATTCCAACCAACTAAAAAAACCAGAATCAAGAGCAACAGCATACTTAATTATTTCAGCTAACCCAGAAGAAAATTCTTTCATAGTTAATGTATGCAAGACATCTAAATTAATAACAACAGCAATAGGTTGATGAAAAGCTCCAATCATATTTTTACCAAGTAAATGATTAATACCAGTTTTACCTCCAATAGACGCATCTACTTGTGCAAGTAATGTTGTTGGTACTTGAATAAAACGTATTCCACGTTGATATGTTGCAGCTGCGAACCCAGTTATATCTCCAACGACACCGCCTCCAAGAGCAATGAGTATCGTTCTACGATCATAATTTTGTTTTAACAATTTAGTAAATATTATATTTAATGTAGTTAAAGATTTATTTTGTTCACCATCCGGTAAAACTAGTGTATCAATGATAACACCTGATCTAGTTAACAAACCACACAATACATTTAAATAAATCGGTGCCACTCGATCATTAGTGATCAATACCACTTTATCCCCAATATTTAACGGCCAAAAAGATGAAAAATTATCAAATAATTTGTCCGAAATAATAACTGGATAACTTCTTTTTTGTAATTTTATGATTATTTTTTCCATAATAAAATCATGAAAACTTGCATATTAAAATGATTTAATTTAAAGTTATGGCACTATATTCTATTCTTGTTGCGAAGAATAATAATTTTATTCACAACAATTCTGATATTTTGTTCATCAGTAGATATTCTTATATCTGCGATTTCTTCATACAACGGATTACGTTCTTTAGCTAACATTTCTAATAGTTCTTGAACATTTCCCGATACCGATGATGATCTTAGCAATGGACGTCTTTTATCATGCTGCGTTCGAATTAATTGTTTTGCAATAGTTGTTTCTAAATATACCACTAATCCACGATTAGAAAGATTGTTTCGAGTTATATGAGATTTAACAGAACCACCTCCTGTAGCTAATACAACTCTTTTCTTTTTTGTTAATTCATCAATAATTTTTTCTTCACGATCCCGGAACCTTGCTTCTCCTTCTACATCAAAAACCCAGCTAATATTTGCACCAGTTCGAGTCTCAATTTCTTGATCAGAATCAAAAAATTCCATATTTAATTGATGCGCTAATTGACGCCCAATAGTACTTTTTCCTGCTCCCATAGGGCCAATTAAAAAAATATTATGTTTTTTTAACATATTATTATTATATGAAAATGATTTCTTCATTATATATGCTTCATCATTTTATATGAAGATCCAACTATCTATAAATGTATAACTACGAAATATAAGGTATTATATCATTGATATATAACCACGTACTGTATTGTAATACAAATCTTCATTCGGATACAACTCAGAAACTTATTTATTCTGATAATGTAAAGAAATATTAATAATAAATAAATAAATACAATTAAACACGAATACAGACATTTGATTAAATTCCATAGAGATAGATAAAATATTACTAATTTTTTTTATAAAAATAATTTTTATCTATATTAGTAATACATAATATTCATTATTTTAAATCATAAAACATTATGCTTTTATAAAAAATAAATAATTGCGTAGAAAAGATTGTATATGCAGATTTTCCACATTTTTATAATTAATATTTACCATAAAATAATATACTGAAAACTATAATAAATATATATTCATAACGTATTCACATATTCGTTATTATAGTTATAGATCTATTTTATAAATATTAAAATTAAAACATTTCTTATTATTAGCACTATTAATGTTTCTGATAACAAAAGAAAGACGTCATTAAATTTAATCAGAAACAATTAAAAATTAAAATATTAAGTTCATTTAAACTATTGTGAATTTATACCTAATAATATCTACAACATTTTCCTGGAATGAGTTGTATTTATTAGAAAATGAATGACTGAAATTTTTAACAACTACACTGTGATGTTTACATCACAAAAATTATTTTTTATAATAAAAACGCAAGCGTCACAGCTTTTTCATTGCGTATTTGATTACTAATTAATATTTCCACTATTATCAGTATTTGAGTTGTAATAGATACACTAATTATCATACAATAAAAGATATGATTTTGGTTCTGTTTATATTATACATTTCCAAATAGTTTAAATATTTGCCGCTAATCTTTTAAAAATGTAATACATATATTCTATATGCACATATAGAATATGTTTAAAAATGCAAGATATATACAATGCTTATATATAAGTTTATTATATGTTTATTTACTACTTTATGTATATGTAGTTAACATTTCTTAACTACATTACATGCAATATGCTAATTATTTTTAATATACTATCATGCTATTATAAAAGATATAAAAATATCATACATATACTGAAAACATATAAACATATATAATTTTCTCTAGATAATTTATGAAACACATGCTACAATAAAAATGAGAGATTGTTACGTTGTTAAATGATTTGGTGAACATCATATGATTTATATAACCTCTGTTGCGCAAAAATATTTTGCTAGGCTTCTAGCGGATAAAAAACCAGGCACTCAAATACGAGTGTTTGTAATTAAACCAGGTACGATTAATGCAGAGTGTGGTGTTTGTTTTTGTCCTCCAGAAGAATTTAAACATAATGATGCCGTCATTGAATTTGAACTAGTTTCTATACGTGTTGATCAGCTATATGTCTCTTTTCTTAAAGACGCGAAAATTGATGTTATGACTGATAAATTAGGTGCTCAACTTACTATTAGAGCTCCTAATTCTAATAAAACATGTAATAACACAGCAAACAATATACATAACGATTCGTTAGAAGAACAAATTAGACGTGTATTACAATGTCAAATTAACCCACAATTAGAAATGCATGGAGGCAGCGTCTCACTCATGCATATTACCGAAGATTTATTAGCAGTCATCAAATTTTACGGAGGATGCAACGGCTGTTCAATGGCGCATAATACTATAAAAGAAGGAATAGAAACTACCTTAAAGAATTTCTTTCCAGAATTGAAAGGAGTATTAGACATTACTCAGCACCAACGTGGAACCCACTCTTTTTATTAATCATTCTTTTATACTACTACTTAGTTAAAAAATTTTAATAAAATAATTGTGAGTTTCATTATATATTATATTGATTTGTAATTTGTTACCCGTCACAATCGCTGTCTCTATTCGTGCCTATATTACGCATTATGAGCAATTTACTTAGAATCAGAAATTTTATAGTAATTTACCTAACATCCTACGCAATGGCTCAGCAGCGCCCCATAGTAACTGATCTCCTACACTAAAAGCTGAAATATATTTGTTCCCCGCATGCAATTTACGTAACCGCCCAATAGGTATCTTGAGTGTTCCAGATACCATAACAGGATTTAATTTATCTAACGATTGCGTGATGTTGTTTGAAACTACTTCTACCCATTTGTTGTGGGATCGTAGTAATTCTTCTATTTCTATCAAGCACATATCTTTCTTAAGTTTTAAAACAAATGATTGGCTATGACAACGTAATGAGCCAACACGTACGCATAAACTGTCCACTGTTATGATTTCGGGGGTATTGAGAATTTTATTAGTTTCCGATTGGCCTTTCCATTCCTCTTGCGTTTGGCCATCGTACATATAATCGCCAATCCAAGGAATAACATTACCTACTAAAGGAACTTTGAAGCAATCTACTAACAAAGCACCAGTTCTACTAAATTTAGAAATTGTATGTTCAATATCTAAAATAGCCATTGCAGGAGACGTTAATAAATCAGATACTGTATTATACACTTGACCCATCTGTATTAATAGCTCACGCATGGCACGCGCTCCACATCCAGAAGCTGCTTGATAAGTAGAAGCAAACACCCATTCGATCAAATTTTGAGCAAATAATCCACCTAAAGACATTAACATTAAACTTACCGTACAATTACCACCTACAAACGTTTTAACACCATTATTTATCCCTTGTTCTATAAATGCTTTATTGACGGGATCTAAAACAATAATCGCATCATCATTCATTCTCAAAAATGATGCGCTGTCAATCCAATATCCTGTCCAACCGGTTTTTTTTAATTTCGGATAAATAAGTTTACTATATGCGCTGCCTTGACATGTAACAACAATATCTAAAGAATTAAGGAGCTCGATATTAAAAGCATCTTGTAACAAAAATTCCTGTGCTCCTTGAACTTTTGGGGCATGTCCTCCTACTTGGGATGTAGAAAGAAACGTTGAGTAAAAATGCTCAAAATCCTGTTCCTCTTGCATACGGTTCATTAATACCGAACCTACCATTCCTCTCCAACCAACAAACCCAATATTTTTCATTATCAATCTCTCAGTAATTATTAAGTATTGTATATCCAAAAAAATATATGTATCTTGGGTATTATGAGATATATAATATTTATTAAAAATATGCTGTATATTGTATAAAAATTATATATATATATAGTCAGCCTACATGTATCATAAGTAATATGATGCTACATATTTATATATGATATTTATAATTTACTTTATAAAAATCGTGATGTATATAAAATACGAATAACTTCTGGGAAAATAATAATGAATGAAATGATATCAGCCACAGTTCTATTATTTTTAATTATGGATCCAATCGGAAATTTACCAATTTTTATGTCAATACTGAAAGATTTAGAACCAAAACGGCGTCAAATTATAATAATTCGAGAAATGATAATTGCTTTATTATTAATGTTAGGATTTTTGTTTATTGGTGAACATATTTTAAAATTTCTTAATTTACACACAGAAACAGTTTCAATTTCTGGAGGTATTGTATTGTTTTTAATTGCTATAAAAATGATATTTCCCGCAGAAGAAGGAAACAATACTGGATTTTCAGATGGAGAAGAACCTTTTTTAGTGCCACTTGCTATTCCTTTAGTTGCAGGGCCTTCAATTCTAGCAACGTTACTATTACTATCTCATCAATATCCTCAAAAAATCAATTTTTTAATATTAGCATTAATTGTAGCTTGGGGATTATCCATGTTAATTTTGATGTTATCTAATATATTTTCTCGTTTATTAGGTAATAAAGGTATCAGCGCGTTAGAAAGATTAATGGGTTTATTATTAGTAATGATTTCTATTCAAATGTTACTGGATGGGATACATAGTTATTTATGCGTATGATATTTTTTTAAATTATCATCTTTTATATCAATAAATTTAGATATTTTGACATTAATTTGTAGTAGATTAGTTTAAATTCACTAACAATAAATATTGTTTAAGAATTAAATAAAAAAATTATAAACTTATTTCACTATTTACATTGAGGATACGAAGTACTACTTTTACTGTAGTAAAAACATATAAAATAATAATGCTTATGTCAGATCGATCTCTATACTTTCATTGATTTCATTTTAAAAATATATTTTATAGCATTCAAATTATAATTAATCAGTTTTTTGTATAATTTTTCATTATAAAAAATATTTTCTTAAAAATTCTATTTATTGATTGATCACAATTATTCTCACTGTTTAACTGCCAAATGTTATTGTCAACTAACACTATACAACTAAAATCCTGCCATAAAACAACATCACATGTAATTTTTGAAAATTTATAAAATCATTCATCGCATGATTTTCTTCGACTTAATTCCCAATATTTCAATCAAAATATTGATCAAAAATAATTATTTGTTAGTAATACATCAGACCTCTTATTAAAATAAATATATTGCAAATAACGAGGAACCGCGTCATCTTTATTGCTACCGATAACTTCTAATAATGGAAGAGTATCTTTTAGTCGCTGCAGTGCATTACTCATTATGCATCCTTTACCTGTCATTGCTAACATTTCTTGATCATTCATTCCATCACCAAACGAAATACAATCTTTAAGTTGGCATCCTAATGATTTGGCTACTTGTTCTAAAGCATGTCCCTTAGACACTCCTCCTGGCATTACTTCAAGACATGTAGGAAGTGAAAAGCTAATATTAATACGATGGTCCCATCGATCATTTAATCTTTTTTCTAAAGACAACAATCGTTGATAATTATTACTAGTGAAATACACTTTGCAGATATTATCCAAAGGTAATGTATCTTTTGTATACATATGATAACTAGAGCTATACCCGTTAGAAAAATAATTTCGATCTGATATCGGTCGATTAATTAACCATTTATTATTGCAAAAAACATTAGTAACAATTTGATCATCATCATGCGCTACACATAACAAATCAGATACAATTTCTGTATCCACATTATAAGAAGCAATTAATTTCCCATTAGCATTATGTATTCTAGCCCCATTAGAAGTAATCATATAGGAATTGATTTTCAAATTATCACGTATTTTCATAACATCTGTGTGATGACGGCCAGTGGCAAAAACAAAATGAATATTATGAGCAATTAATAATTGTAGAATCTTTTTAGTGAAAGGTGTTAATCGGTGATCTGGTGTTAGCAGGGTTCCATCTAGATCAGACGCAACGATGCGAAACATTTATTACCTCGCTTATTGTTCTATTAAAATGTAATAATAATATTGATTATACACCAATAGCTGCATTATGGTATAATAAACTTATTTATAATATAGGCATCATACTAAATTAGTATTTAGTGTGTAATTTTTTTTCAATTACTATAGTAATAGTTTTTATTTATACAATAAATTCTTATTACGCCAATGTTCTTATAGGTGTAAGAACATAACGATAAATAATAACTTTAAAATATTAAATATATTTAACTTTTCACCGTGGTGAAATATTATAAGATATATGTACGTATAATTTAAAGTACTTAAATTTTATTAAATTAATACTTTTTTTAAAATAATTATAATGTATGTAATACATACATTATAATTATTTATAACCAATTTTTATATTTAAAATAAATATAAGGAGCAAGTCCTGCTAAAATCATTAAAACAATAGCACTAGGATAACCAAAGGACCATTGTAATTCTGGCATAAACTCAAAATTCATTCCATAACTAGATGCAATTAAAGTTGGGGGTAAAAAAATAACTGAAAAAATTTTTATGATTCTATTTTGTTCAATATTAATAAATCCCATTGCTGATTGAGTTAAAGAACTCACTTGATGGAATACATATTCGTTATGAGGTAATAATAATGTAATATCGCTCAAAATATCATTAGCATATTGTTGTTGTTTGACAGGTAATTTTACTTTACGTAGTAGAAATTTTATTGCTCGTTCAGTATCTAATAAATTAACACGAATTTTCCAACCCATATTCTCTAATATTGCTAAATCAGAAAGCGCATGATCATAATCATCGATTTGTTGTCCATTCATAATAACAGAACTCAATGTTTCTAAAGTTGAATAAATATTCTCTATCTTATTGGCTAGATCATCAAGTTTTACCTCAAATAAGTTTAATAATAATTCATAGGCATTACCATCAATTAACAAATGGTTATGCAAGTGCTCTTGATACATACAAAATACTGGAAATTCTTCTTGACGTGAAGTATATAAACATCCATCGCGGATAGTAAAAAATACAATGGCATTATCTATTTGTTCTTGATTCTTATATGAAAAGAAAAAAGAACGAATATGCAATCCATTTTTATCTGTAAAAAAACGTGTGGTTTTATTAATATTTTTCAATTCAAAAAATTTTATTTTTCGGTGAAGCAATACGTTTTTTATATAATTACGATCATCATCATTGGACTCTATTATATCAATCCAAAGAATATCATTTTGAAATAATATTTCATCTGTTTCATTGACACGAAATAAATGATTATTTTTTAATTGAAATATGTTAAACATATATCATTACTTCCCCAAAAGATATAAATTAGAACGCATTAGATCACGATAATTAAATTAAATAATAAACAATTATTTTTAAGCTATATAATTTTGAAAATATACTCTACATAATAGAATAGTTATGGCAACCGTCATTAAATAACAAACATCTATAACGATTCAAACAACTTGTAGGTGCTGATCTATTTGACAATAAATATAATTATTATGATAATTAATTAAATACTCAGTAGATATTACTCGCTAAGATATTATAAGTGCGATCTACATACATTAGAACGCGCTCTGATGTGATTAAAATACAAAGGTTGCAATATTTATCAATTCTTTTTTATAATAATATAGATACATCTCATTATATAATAATCCGATGAGATTAAAGTAATAACTTTCTGAAAATTCAATAAAATAGAAATTTAATTTATAAAAATAATGGACATTTATTCCTGATGAACAATGTTAACATACCTCTAAACAATCTGTTGGCAGTTCGCTAACAAATCTAGATGGTGATTGAATTACCATCTCTTTTCCATAAATATGACGAGCTTCTGAATAACTAATTGTTAATTTACGCATAGCGCGTGTGATACCAACATATATTAATCTACGTTCTTCTTCTAATAATTCTGTATTAGTTAAGGTAACGTAATTTGGGCAAATCCCCTCTTCTAAGCCTATAATGAAGACTTGATAAAATTCTAATCCCTTTTCTTTGAAGCATGTAACATCATTAATTGCACTGCATCTAAACACGAATTAGATGAATTCTCTTCAAATTCTAAAGCAATATACGATAAAAACTGTTGTAATGGATGCATATTTATTTTTGATTCTAATAAAATATTGTATTGATTGCTCATTGCGATCAACTCTTCAATATTTTGTATACACTCATAATATTTTGTTGCTAATATATCTTTCTGATACATCTCCATAATCCGACTCGCCTAATAATATAACAAATTTGCTCATGCAAGGGTGATGTAATTAATATTTGTCTTCTTAATAACTCTATCAATGTAATGAATTGTTGTAAAGCAATAGCGGATTTTCCCTTAATAATCTCTTTGTTTAAAACACATAGACTACTTTCCCACAAACTTAAATGATTTAAATTAGCATACTGTGATTAATAACCTCTCAGTGCGTCGGCCAATACCTCGATTAGGTGTGTTAACGATTCGCATATAAGCAGTATCATTATTATGATTTATAATAAATTTTAAATAATAAGCTACAATATTTTTGATTTCTTTGTGCTTAAAAAATCCTGGCCCTCCATATATTTGATATGGTATATTTTTTTTAATAATATTTTTTCTAACAAACGAGATTGAAAATTGTTTCGATATAATACAACACACTCATTCAGCAAACCATGACGTTCCTTCCAACTTATCAAATTATTTGCTACAAACAAAGCTTCATCTGTTGCATCAAAGGCACAATAAAGAGAAATAGCATCTCCCTTATTTTCTAGTGTCCATAAATTTTTCTTGAAACGTGTGTTGTTTTTACAAATAAGAGCGTTAGCAGCTTTTAAAATATTATTAGTTGAACGATAATTCTGATCTAATGTAAATAATTCGTACATGTATAAAATCTTCTAAAAATCGTTGAAAATTTTTACTTGTGCTCCTCTCCAACCATAAATAGATTGGTCGTCATCGCAACGATCATTAAATTATTTTTTCTCCTGATAACAAACGTAACCAGGCATATTGGACTTTATTGGTATCTTGGAATTCATCTACTAAAATATTAGTAAATCGTTGTTGACAATAACGTAAAATATCTGGACAATTTAAACATAGCATATATGCGCGTTTTAATAATTCATTGAAATCTACTAATCCAGAACGATTAAACATATCTTAATAAGACTGATAAATTTGAACCATATCGTTTCTATCGCACTTCTATCGATATCGATATTTATATTCCGAATATTTGAAATTTTATCTTTTTCTATATCGATATAGCGCATAACTTGATATACACCGTACTTAGTTTCGTCCAAGTTAAGTGAACGTATTAATTGTTTTAACAGGTGAATTTGATCATTATTATCTAGGATTTGAAAATTTTTCGGTAAATTTGCATCTACATGATACATGCGTGGCAACCAATTCGAGAATCCATGAAAAGTACTAATCCATACATCATTATTTTTTTTGTACCCCCCCAATCAAAGATTGTACACGTTTACGCATTACTACAGCAACTTTATTCGTAAAAGTAACCGCCATTATTAACTTTGGGGGTATGTTTTTTTACCAATTGTAACACCAGACAATACGATTTACTAATACTCGAGTTTTCCCACTACCAGCCCAGATAATACCAATATATTTTTATCATTAGAGGTTACTGCTTCTTGTTGTTTATCATTTAATTCATCAAAAATATTATACACATTCATAAGATACTACAACATAGTGTAAATGATTATTATATAAATACATTATTAACAATAATCATTAACATTATAACAAATATGTTAATGATGTTAATTTTGAAATTTTTAAATGTGGTGATAATTTTGAATCAATTACATAAAATTGATCTAAATTATATTGATTGGTCCAACAAGATTGCATCCCGGCATTCATTGCTCCTTTCACATCTGTTTTTAAGTCATCTCCTACATGTAAAATATTTTTACAAGACATCCCAAAACACTTTGAAGCTAAATAATACATATCCTTATAAGGCTTAGCACGACCATTTATACCAGCACGCAGTACATCCTGAAAATATTGTTGTAATCCAAAAGAAATAGGATTTGCATTCCCATTAGTAATTGCAATTAATGGCCACTTAGAACTTAATGCTGATAATGTATTATGCGTGCTAATAGGGATATCAATTTTATTCCTCCAATATATAATAATTTCCATGGCACAATCGGCACCTGATTGTGCTTCACTCTTACTCAATCCTGCTTGTAGTAAAGTCATCGTTAAAGATTTCCAACGCCAATAATTTACATCATGGTAAACATCTGGTTCTATAAATCGAAGTATTTGACGTGATTTATAATAATCTCTTCTTTGTATTTTAGATAATGCAGGATGATATTGCTGCAAAAATAATACTGACTTTTCTTCAGCCTGATTCATCACTGGATAATTATTGTATAATGTGTTATCTAAATCTAAAGTTATAGCATGAAAAGGCTGTAATACACGATAAAAATGCATAAATTATACCATTAATATTATATACAATTGAAATATATATATTTTCAATACAATACCTACATTCTTATTCCTCATATAAGAGGAATATATCTAACAATTAAATACTAAGCACAATTTAAATACTAAAAGTTTGTGAAGTTTGAAAATACTATTCTTCAGGATGAAACCTACAAATAACGTAATTCTTAATATTATATATTTATAAATTTATATATCCATCATATACATATGATGCTGATCCAATCATATGCAACGGATTATTTATACCTTTCCAATTTACCGATAAAATACCTCCGGGTAAGCTTGCTTCTACTGATTCAGATAATAATCCCTGTTGAATACCTACAGCGACTGCTGCACAAGCAGCAGTCCCGCAAGCTTGAGTTTCTCCTACACCACGCTCATATACTCGTAATCGAATACTGTTACGGTTAATAATTTGCATAAAACTTACATTGACCCGTTCTGGAAAACCATGATGATTTTCTAATGCTGATCCTAATGATGCAACTGGAGCAGTTTCTACTGTTTCAACTAAAATAACACAATGAGGATTACCCATGGATACTACACCACATAATATTATTTGTGTAGACAAAAATAAAATATAAATTTTTTGATATTCTGATGCATAAAATGGAATAAGTTTTGGATCAAAAATAGGTAAACCCATATTGACAGATATGAGATTATTATTCAATATAGACAATGTTAGATGATGGGTACGCGTACTGACATTAATGTTTTGTTTTTTAGTTAATTTTTTTAAGTAAACAAATTGCGCAAAACAACGAATACCATTCCCGCATTGATTTACTTCTGTTCCATCCGCATTATAAATTCGACAATGAAAATCTATTTGTGGATCATAAGGAGGTTCTACTATTAACATCTGATCAAATCCGATACCATAATATCGATTCGATAAATATCTAATATTTGCAGATGTAAGATGTATATTTTGTGTAATAGCATCTATGATGACAAAGTCATTGCCCAATCCATTCATTTTTGTAAATTTCATACTTTTCTCATATAAAATCAAAAAAATTGATATACGAAGTCGATTTCTAGAAATTGTTTGAATATTTAATTAAAAGCGATTATCATCCATTTTTATATCTATATCAATATCTAAAAACAACGTAATACTGCTGGTGACACTATTTAAAAGTAAAATAAATAATATTTTTTATCATGTATTATTAATACAAATATACGATCACACGAGGCATAACGTGTCTTTTATGGTTTCAAAAATATAAACTCACCGCATATAATACTGTTATCAGGCTAACATATTACAAAAAAATAATACTTTATATATCCCTCTTCTTCTATTACAATACATATTGTATTAAATTTTATATAATAGTTATATGAATCATATAAACATTTTTTATTATTAATTATATTATTATAACATTATATATCTTAACAATCGCTATAACATATATTTGTTAAAAAAGCATCGACTTTCAATAAGAATATAATTCCTATTAAAACAGATATCTTCTAATCTATTGATCAAGACTGATATGATCTAAATAACTAAAATTTTTACCATTTAATTTAATAAATAGTCAAATATTGTTCATGTCAAATACATAGACAAACTAACGTTATAAGCTTTCAATAACATTATCTTTTTTATTTTTAATCGATGATTAAAATATTACATCGAAATAATTAAATTGATTTTTTTTACTTAACAATATTTAATTATGTTATAAAATACTTTTATTCTGAATATATTATAAATATATACATAATATAAAAAATTAACATTACAAATACAACAATAGAAACATTGAAAATTAAAAATACAATAATAATTGTTTTATAATTTATAAATAAACAATATTTCAATATTAAATTACTAATATCAGAATTCTATAATTCTATATAATTAGTTATATATACAACTCACTAATGATTTATAGAAATATTTTAATGATATAAAATACCAGAGATCTAATCAAAAAACACTCTAATCATTTAATTATAAAAAAAACAATTCAAATTGATTAATTAGTAAATATCATCTATTTTAGAAGTTTTGTAGTTTATATATATATATATAAAAAATATTTAAATTAATTCAAGATTAAAATCATATATTTTAGTATAATCACAATGAATAAAACTAACATTTTAAGAATTGCTACACGAAAAAGTCGCCTTGCTATTTATCAAGCTCAGTATGTTTGTGACGAATTAAAACGTTTTCATCCAACTGTACACATGGAATTAATTCCTATCATAACAACAGGAGATAAATTCTTAAATATTATTGCAAAAAATAAAATCAAAAAAGGTGCATTTATTAAAGAGCTAGAGCATGCATTAATAGATTTTCGTGCTGATATCGCTGTTCATTCCATGAAAGATATTACGGTACCTTTACCAAATGAATTAACTCTTCCAATTCTATGTAAACGCGATGATCCACGCGACGCTTTTGTTAGTTTAAAATATCATAACATAGACACACTACCCATTGGTAGTATTATAGGTACATCAAGTTTACGCAGACAATGCCAAATACGAGCACGACGTCCAGATTTAATAATTAATAACTTGCGAGGTAACGTTGATACTAGATTGAAAAAATTACAATACGGACAATATGACGCAATAATTTTAGCTGTAGCTGGATTAAAACGTTTACAATTAAGTAAACATATTCAAGATTATATCGATCCATCTCATCTACTACCAGCTATGGGACAAGGCGCTATAGCTATTGAATGTCGATCGGCAGATATCAACGTTTTGTCATTATTGTCGCCTTTATATCATCAAGAAACTACATTGCGTATTAGAGCAGAACGCGCAGTAACTACTTACTTAGAAAGTTACTGTCATTTACCAATTGCCAGTTATGCTGAAATTACAGGAGATCAAATTTGGCTACGTGCGCTCATTGGATTACCTGATGGCACTAAAATCATTCGTACCGAAGGACGCGCACCTTTAGATCAAGCAGAAAAATTAGGTTTCATTCTTGCTGAAGATTTATTAATTAAATTTAAAAGATAATATACTTTAATGCAATTGATATGATACATATCAATAACATGTAATATACTTAATAACTATGAATATCTTAGTTACTCGTCCTTCTCCATATGGAGAAGCATTGGTAAAAAAACTAATTTCTTTTGGTAAATTTGCATATCATTTACCGTTAATTTATTTTGATATAGGAAAAACATTATCATCGCTAGAACAACAATTAAATATGCTTTCCGAAGGGGATTTGTTATGTATCATATCACAACATGCAATTAAGTACGCACACAACCAGTTAATAACTGTAGGAATATCTTGGCCCACTAAATTAATATATTATTCCATTGGTCGAGCAACCAGTACAAAAATGTACAAATTATCAGGAATATTAGTAAAATATCCTGCAGGTCAAGAAACTAGTGAAAATTTATTACGATTACCTGAACTAATGTATAGTCATGGAAAGCGTGCTCTTATTTTAAGAGGTAACAATGGACGTACTATTTTAGACGACACTCTCCAAAAAAGAGGAGCGTTAGTTTCATCTTGTGAATGCTATAGCAGACAACCATTGCAGTACAATGGAGAAGAACAATCCCATAAGTTATTAGAATTGAATATTAAAACAGTAGTAGTGACTTCTGGAGAAATACTAAATCAGTTATATTATTTAATTCCTGAATTTCATCGAATATCTTGGTTACTACGATGTAGGCTGGTAGTAACAAGCTTGCGTGTAGCTAAATTAGCTACACGTTTAGGTTGGACAAACATCGTCATAGCACAATCTGCAAACAATGATGTACTTACACATATTTTAATTCAGAAATCATAATATATACAAACATATCTAAATCCAAGACCTTTAAATAATTAATTTTTTTTACAAACACACACACATATATATATATATATATATTAAGAAACACGATAAAAAAAATTTAATCATGTGCTCGTATATAAATCATATGAGCATCGGCGAGAGAGGATTCGAACCTCCGACCCACTGGTCCCAAACCAGGAGCGCTACCAAACTGCGCCACTCGCCGATAACTTATTAATTTAATTGTGATCATTGTTTTTCATATAAATATTCTAAGATAAAATATTCAATTCCACCATAATAACTAATCATTTGTATATAACACATAATTACCTGCTTGCGAAGGAAGGGGTTTGAACCCTCACGTCTCAATAAAGACACTAACTCCTGAAGTTAGTGCGTCTGCCAATTCCGCCACCTTCGCTTCATGTTATTTTTACTTTCGTGTTTTTATGGGTGATTGATGGGACTCGAACCCACGACTTCTGGAACCACAATCCAGAGCTCTACCAACTGAGCTACAATCACCATTAATCAATTTCATTTTTTTCATCATAAAAATTTAAAATATTTACACAAATTAACGCGTCCGACAGGATTTGAACCTGAAACCTTTGCCTCCGGAGGGCAGCGCTCTATCCAGTTGAGCTACGGACGCCGTATAGATTCATCGTGCATACCTAATTTAGATTTATGTCAATAAAATATATTAAATATATCGCATTAATAATCTTCATACATGCCAAAAAAAACCGTTCATCAACCGTTAGTGAACAACACAACATGTAATAAGAATAACTATGAAAAAAAAATCAAAAATCATTTTACAATATATCATGTATCTTTCAAAAAAAAAATCATCTAGAATCATAATATATTTACACAAACTAAATAACAGGTAAAATAACAAAGTGTAAAATATTATCAAACTTTAATGATATATATGCAGATATATTATTAAAATAAAAAAAACAATTACTTAATTCTTACCGATACATAATGATATTAAAAATATATAATTTTATGATTTTTTATAGCATTTTAATGCTTAATTCACAAAAAAATAAGTGACTATATAAAAATTATATATCTAACAATAACTTTTTTTTGAAAAGAAACGATCAAAAAATTTATATAAATAATTTCGAACAAATTTTTATAAAAAAATCTGATAAACTGGTCATATTAAAGGTATCAAATAATCTATTATTCAAATATATTTTAAAACAATAAACCATTTTTATGACAAAAAATTAGCAGCGCTTCATCATATCAAAGAATTCATCATTAGTTTTAGTCATAGATAGTTTATTCATCATGAATTCCATTGCATCAATTTCACTCATAGGATGAATAATTTTACGCAAAATCCATATTTTCTGTAGTTCATCTTGAGTAGTTAATAATTCCTCTTTTCTAGTACCAGAACGATTATAATCAATAGCCGGAAAAACACGCTTTTCAGCTATTTTTCTTGATAAATGCAGCTCCATATTACCAGTGCCTTTAAATTCCTCATAAATTACTTCATCCATTTTTGACCCAGTATCTATTAAAGCAGTAGCTATAATAGTTAAACTGCCTCCTTCTTCCATATTACGAGCAGCCCCAAAAAAACGTTTTGGACGATGTAAAGCATTCGCATCAACTCCTCCTGTTAATACTTTTCCAGATGAAGGTACAATAGTATTATAAGCTCTAGCTAATCTAGTGATAGAGTCTAATAAAATAATAACATCTTTCTTATGTTCTACTAATCGTTTAGCTTTCTCAATTACCATTTCAGACACTTGTACATGACGAGACGCTGGCTCATCAAAAGTAGATGCTATCACTTCTCCGTGCACTAAGCGTTGCATCTCAGTAACCTCTTCTGGGCGCTCATCTATCAAAAGTACTATTAAAACACATTCTGGATAATTATGACTAATACTTTGTGCAATATTTTGTAAAAGTATAGTTTTACCAGCCTTAGGAGGTGCCACAATTAAACCACGCTGCCCGCGCCCGATAGGTGATGCTAGATCCAATACTCTGGCAGTCAGGTCTTCTGTAGAACCATTCCCTCTTTCCATACGCAACCGTGAATTGGCATGTAACGGAGTAAGATTTTCAAACAAAATTTTATTACGAGCATTTTCTGGCTTTTCATAATTTACATCACTTACTTTGAGCAATGCAAAATAACGTTCCCCTTCCTTCGGGGGGCGAATTTTTCCAGAAATAGTATCCCCGGTACGTAAATTAAAACGACGAATTTGACTAGGAGATACATAAATATCATCCGGTCCAGCAAGATAAGAGCTATCACTAGACCTAAGGAATCCAAAACCATCTTGCAAAATCTCTAATACGCCATCTCCAAAAATATCTTCTCCAGTTTTAGCATGTTGTTTAAAAATAGCAAAAATAATATCTTGCTTACGCATACGCGCTAAATTTTCTAGACCCATGCCTTCTCCAAGATGCACTAACTCAGAAACCGGTATGTTTTTTAATTTTGTAAGATTCATAATTATGGGTTCTTTAATTGGGGTTATATATACTTTAGTATTATAGGGATACGATGCATATACTAAAATAATGTAATAATTTCCTAAATAACACAATCTCGATTAATTATTCATAATCAACAATACCGATTATCAAAAAACTTCAAATATTACTTTTTATCGGGTTATCATATAAAATAGACTGATAAAAAATTTACCAATAATCTCACAACTACCTTAGAAACTTTATTTATGTTAATGTGATAATTGTATCACATGATTGTTATTGCCACTATCGCGATAGTGGCAATCTATTAGCGTTTATTGCAAACTAGGTATTTATAATTGATTACGAACAGCACACCACTATTCTACTGCAATCTTAAAGAAACGTCTACTAACATATAAAAAATTTTAAAAACTACAAATGTATAAAACATAAATATCACATTTATATATATGTCTTTAAAAATTCCTGTAATTTTTTTTTAGATAATAATCCTACCTTAGTAGATAACACTGTTCCATGACGAATTAATAATAAAGTTGGAATACTCTTAATTCCATATTTTTTAGTAGTTATAGGATTTTCGTTTATATTTAACTTTGCCACTGTTAGTGTATCCTTAAATTCAATAGCTATATCTTCTAAAATAGGCGCCATTACTTTACAAGGATTACACCATTCGGCCCAAAAATCAACTAAAAACAGTTTGCTTTCTTGATCGATAATATTTAACACATTTTCTTTAAAATTAGAATCTGTCAGATGTACAATAATTTGATTCATTTATCCCCCTCATAATTTATTTGCCGCTCATCATTATACATTATATATTTATATATATATATGCAAAGTCATTACAATCATTAGCTGTATATTCCATTTTTTTACCGTTTTAATTAAAAATATTGATACTATTTAGATCATCACCTAAAATGGTTGCACATAATAAAAACAATAATAATAATAATAAAGTAACTGAGTCATCAGTAATCAAAATTCTTATATCTAATCATTAATAAATGACAAACTTTTCATATTTTTCATATACTGTCTTAGTTTAATTCCAACTTTTTCTATCGCATGGTTTCTAATCGTTTCATTAATATTACGCAAAATAATGTTATCTATTTTGATGTTTTTGGATGATATACCTAAATCTCCTTTTTTTAAAATAGGTATTACAGAATTTTTTAATAAAGGTACTACTGTGTTACAAAATAAATAATTACCATATTCTGCGGTATCAGAAATAACCATATTCATTTCATATAATTTTTTACGTGCTATAGTATTAGCAATTAAAGGTAACTCATGTAATGATTCATAATATGCTGATTCTGGTGCTATTCCAGCCTTTATCATTATGTCAAAAGATAACTCCACGCCTGCTTTTATTATAGCTACCATTAACGTTCCATAATCAAAATAAGTTTGATCCAAAATTTCTTCTGAATAATCTGGCACCTGTTCTAATGGAAGTTGACTGGTCTTTTTTCGCCAATTAAGTAATTTATAATCATCATTTTTCCAATCTAACATCATTTCTTTAGAAAATGATCCATCAAGTATATCTTCCATATGTTTTTCAAAAACTGGCTTTAATATATTTTTTAACTCCTCAGATAATATAAAAGCACGTATTTTAGAGGAGTTAGATAATCGATCCATCATCAATGTAATACCTCCTTGCTTCAATGCTTCAGTTATAACTTCCCACCCATATTGAATGAATTTTCCCGCATATCCAGCCTCAATACCATTATCAATCATATAATCAAAACAAATAATCGATCCGGTTTGTAACATTCCACATAAAATAGTTTGCTCCCCCATAAGATCTGATTTAACCTCTGCTACAAATGACGATTCTAGTACCCCAGCACGATGACTACCAAGTGCAAACGCCCAAGATTTTGCTAATGCCATACCTATATCATAGGTATCATTTTCCTCATGTACAGCAATCAAAGCTGGCACTCCAAATCCTCGTTGATATTCTTGACGCACTTCTGTACCAGGACATTTTGGGGCGACCATTATAACCGTAATATCTTCACGAATTTTTTCCCCAACTTCTACAATATGAAACCCATGTGAATAGCCTAATATGGATCCGTGTTTCATTAAAGGCTCTATTTGCTGTATTACTGATGTATGATGTTTATCTGGAGTTAGATTAATAACAATATCTGATTTTGGAATAATTTCATCATATGTTCCCACAGGGAATCCATACTGTGTTGCTTTTAACCAGGATTCTCGTTTATTAAAAATAGATTCGCGACGTAAAGCATATACGATATCTACACCCGAATCTCGCATATTTAAACCCTGATTTAAACCTTGAGATCCACAACCTACGATAGCTACTTTTTTAGATAATAACGCTTGAATTCCGTTGGAAAATTCATTTGGATTCATAAATCGGCATTTTCCCAAATGTTTTAATTTTTGTAAAAAAGTTAATGTATTAAAATAATTAGCCATAAAATATCTCTTTTAATAAAGTTAAAAATGATTTTTTAATATTTTTTCTTAAAAATATTCTCATTAATTTAAAAATGCTGTAAACACTGGGTTCGTTGTAACATCATGCCATTCGTATCCTAATTTAGATAAATATTGTTCAAATTCTGATTTTTTTTGATTAGATAATTCAAATCCGGCTAAAACACGTCCATAATCAGTACCATGATTTCGATAATGGAATAAAGAAATGTTCCAATTAGCTCCTAAAGTATGCAGAAACTTTAATAATGCTCCAGGAGCTTCTGGAAACTCAAAACTAAAAATTCGTTCCTGTAAAGGCTGGAATAAACGCGCTCCTACTCCTACCATATATCTAACGTGCAATTTTGCCATTTCGTCGTCAGATAAATCTACAACCTGAAAACCATTAGCGAGTATTTCTTGTACTATCACTTTTCTTTCGGACCGCCCGTTTTTCAAACGTATACCAATAAAAATACGAACATTTTTAGATCCAGTAAAACGATAATTAAATTCTGTTACTGATCGGTTTCCTAGTATTTTACAGAATTCTAAAAAACTACCTTTTTTCTCCGGGATAGTAATTGCCATTAACGCTTCTCGTTGTTCTCCTAGTTCACAACGCTCTGAAATATAACGTAATTCATGAAAATTTATATTAGCACCTGAAAGAACATGGGCTAATCTTTCACCGCGAATTGCATATTTTTGAATATATTTCTTCATTCCAGCTAATGCTAAAGCACCTGAAGGCTCAGCAATAGCGCGTACATCTTCAAATAAATCCTTTATAGCAGCACAAATTGCGTCATTATCTACTGTAATTACATCATCTAAGTACTCTTGGCATAAACGAAAGGTCTCGTTGCCAACACATCTTACAGCTACTCCTTCAGCAAATAGACCTACTTCATGCAGCCATACTGGCATCCCAGCTGATAATGCGGCACACAAAGACGCCGATTCTGCTGATTCAACACCTATAACTTTTATTTGAGGCATAAGATATTTAATTAATACAGAAACACCTGCAGCTAACCCCCCCCCTCCTACTGGAACAAAAATACGATCTAAATGAGCATCTTGCTGCAACAATTCCATCGCTAATGTTCCTTGACCTGCAATTACTGTTGGATGATCAAACGGAGGGATAAAAGTCAATTGATGTTTATCGGCTAAATACATGGCTTTAATTTTCGCTTCATCAAAATTAGCTCCACATAATAATGGTTTTCCTCCAAAATTACGTACTGCATCTATTTTTATGTCAGCAGTACTTATGGGCATTACGATCAAAGATGCAATACCTAAATGAGTAGCAGCAAAAGCTACTCCCTGAGCATGATTACCTGCTGAAGCCGTAATAACTCCAGAAGATTTTTGTGTTTCATTAAGACTCGAAATCATGGCATAAGCTCCGCGTAGTTTAAAACTATGTACTGGCTGTCTATCCTCGCGTTTAACTAATACTGTATTTTCAAGTCTTTGTGATAATTTACTCATAATTTGTAATGGAGTTATTTGAGCTACTTCATATACATGAGAACGTAAAGCAGTACATAGATATTCTGCAGGACATGGTCCATGAGAAAAAGAATTAAATTTCTTCATTTAAGATATTTATTCTAATAATTTAGATTTATCACGAACCGCACCCTTATCCGCACTTGTCACTAATTGAGCATATGCTTTTAAAGAAATAGACACGTTTCTTTTTCTATTTATTGGGGTCCATGCTTTAGTTCCTCGCGCAATTTCTTCTGTATATCGCATTTTTAATACATATTCAGACACTTCTAAGATAATACTACGTGTGCTAATATTAATGCTGATTATATCTCCATCACGCACTAATCCTATTAATCCTTTATTCGCTGCTTCTGGAGATACATGACCAACAGATAATCCTGATGTCCCACCTGAAAATCTACCATCTGTAATTAAAGCACAACATAAATCTAATCCCATAGATTTAAGAAAAGATGTCGGGTATAACATCTCTTGCATACCTGGTCCACCTTTTGGTCCTTCATATCGAATTACGATAATATCTCCAGAACGCACATTACCTGTTAAAATTGCCTGAACAGATTCTTCTTGACTCTCATACACTTTAGCCGGTCCACTAAATTTTTGAAGGTTTATATGAACTCCAGCTGTTTTGACAAGACAACCATCTTCGGCAAGATTACCATATAATACTGCTAAACCACCATCTTGACTATAAGCATACTCACGAGAACGAATACAGCCAGAGCAACGATCTACATCTAATGAAGCCCACCTGTTGTTTTGAATAAATGCTTGTGTAGTACGTTTTCCTGCTGGTGCTGCAGCATACATATGTTTCGATTCAAAACTATTACACGAAACAATATCGTAATTTGCCAATGTTTCTGATAAAGATTTATTCAATATATTTCGTGTCTCTTCATGCAATAAACCACACCGATATAATTCACCAAGTATACCCATGACTCCTCCGGCTCGATGAAAATCTTCCATATGATACCGTTGAGTATTTGGAGCTACTTTACACAAATGTGGTACTTTTCGAGATAATCTGTCAATATCTGCCATAGTGAAATCTATCTCTCCTTCTTGAGCGGCCGCAAGCAAGTGCAATACAGTATTAGTCGAACCACCCATTGCAATATCTAACATCATTGCATTTTCGAAAGAAGATTTATTAGCTATATTACGTGGTAAAACAGAATAATTATTTTCCTCATAATAAGATTTAGCTAAATGAACAATATATTTCCCAGCATTTAAAAATAATTTTTTACGATCAGAATGAGTAGCCAATAATGATCCATTACCTGGTTGAGCCAATCCTAATGCCTCTGTTAAACAATTCATGGAATTTGCAGTAAACATCCCCGAACAGGATCCGCATGTAGGACATGCTTCTAATTCAATGTTTCGTTGATCAACATCAGAGATATCAGGATTTGCAGCATAAGTAATTGCATCAATTAAATTTAATTTAACATTTTGATTAGATAAATTTATTGTTCCAGATTCCATTGGCCCACCTGATACAAAAATAACTGGAATATTTAAACGTAATGCTGCCATTAACATCCCAGGTGTTATTTTATCGCAATTAGAAATACATACCATAGCATCAACACAATGAGCATTAATCATATATTCTACAGAATCGGCGATAAGATCCCTAGATGGCAAGGAATACAACATACCGCTATGGCCCATGGCGATTCCATCATCTATTGCGATAGTATTAAATTCTTTTGCAACTCCTCCACTAATATTAATCTGTTCAGATACTAATGCTCCTACGTTTCTTAAATGCACATGACCAGGAACAAATTGGGTAAATGAATTAACTACAGCAATAATCATTTTATCAAAATCTTCAGTGGTCATGCCTGTAGCACGCCATAATGCTCGAGCACCTGCCATATTACGACCACGCGTAGTAGTAGTAGAGCGATATTGAGGCATATTCAAACTCCAGTATCTTATACTATTAAATATTCGATTATTTAAAAAATTAATATTTGCATATTAATTAATGTTTGTTAGTGAACTAGATCCAACCAATTCCACTGATCTTCAGTAATTCCGGTAAATAAGTTAAAAAATAAACGTTGTAATTTTTTAGTAATAAATCCACATGTACCAGTGCCTACTATAATTCCATCTACACTACGTACAGGGGTTATTTCGGCAGCAGTACCAGACATAAATATCTCATCGGCTATATACAAAGATTCACGAGACAACACTTGTTCTTGTACTTTCAAACCCGCATTGACTGCCAACGTAATAATAGCATCGCGTGTAACTCCAGGTAATACAGAAGAAGTACACGGTGGCGTCAAAATAATGTTATTTTTAACTTCAAATAAATTTTCACCAGCACCTTCTGAAACATAGCCATGTATATCTAACCCTATGCCTTCTTGATAACCATTGCGATGAGCTTCACTGCTAATTAACATAGATGATAAGTAATTTCCACCAGCTTTGGCTATGCTTGGCAGAGTATTTGCTGCTACTCTATTCCAAGAAGATACCATAACATCAATCCCTTGTTTTAAAGAATCTTCCCCCAAGTAATTCGGCCAAGCAAAAGCTGCTATAGCAACATCGGTAACATAGCCAGGAATCGGGTCAATTTTCATCCCTACGTTTCCAATAAACACCACAGGACGAATATATGCATCAATTAAATTATTCTCGCAAATAATAGATCTACAAGCTTTCATTAAATCATCAATACTCCACGCGATAGGCATCCGATAAATTTTTGCAGAATTATACAATCTCTGTATGTGTTCTCGATGACGAAATATAACCGGGCCTTTATATGAGTTATAACATCTCATGCCTTCGAATACTGATGATCCATAATGCAAAGCATGGGACATTACATGTACTTTAGCTTCCTGCCATGGTACAATATCCCCGTTAAACCAGATAAAGTTTGCTGTATTCATCTAATATCTTCCCTAGTAATTTAGTCTAAGAAAATATGAGTTTAATTATAATATTAACTCATTTAATTTGAATATAATATACATCCGTTAGTTTATTTAATTGAGCAGATAATAAACATATTGCTTTGTTACTGAACACAGTCAATAAAATGTTCACTTTTTTATTATTAAACTTACTATAAAATAACACATTTAATGTATGTAATTCAAATCCACGATGACGAATCACCCGAAGAATGCGTTCAAGTACTTCTGGACAAAACCTGGCTTTAATAAATAAAGAATAATGTGTCATCATTATATTACTGCTCCAACATAGCATCATTTGACGCACCAGGTGGCACTAACGGCCAAACGTTTTCATGTTCATCAATCAGTACATGCAGCAAAAAAGCCCCTGTATGTTCAAATAACATATTAATTGCATCTAACATTTCAGATGTATAAGTGATACATATCCCGTGAATATCAAATGCTTTAGCTAAAACAAGAAAATTGGGATTATCTGTTAATTTAGTTTCACTATAACGTTTATTGAAAAATAACTGTTGCCATTGACGTACCATTCCTAAACGTTGATTATCTAACAAAACAATTTTAACAGGCAAATTTCTCCGCTTAATAGTGGCGAGTTCTTGTATGTTCATCATAAATGATCCATCACCAGAAATACATATTACCATATTATGTGGTCGACCAATTTGGGCTCCAATAGCTGCTGGTGTTCCAAATCCCATGGTGCCAAGCCCTCCAGAAGTAATAAAATTTTCTGGACGACTAAATTGCATATGTTGGGCCGCCCACATTTGATGTTGTCCAACATCTGTAGTCACTACAGTATCGTAAGGAGCATTATCACTAATTGACCGCAATAAAGTTGGAGCATAAATTTTGTCGTTAGATGATTGATAGGACCAACGATATTTAAATTTTAAGAATTTTACTTTTTTTCTCCATATATCAATAGATAAGGATTGTGTTAGTGCAGATAATAAATCGCTTAAATTTCCTGATAAAGAAACATGAGCTAAACGCAATTTGCCAAATTCTGCAGGATCAATATCCAAATGAATTACTTTTGCTTGCGGAGCAAAAGTATGCAATCGTCCGGTTACTCTATCATCAAATCGAGCTCCTATTGCAATTAATAAATCACATTTTTGTACCGCTAAATTGGCTGCTTGATTTCCATGCATCCCTAACATTCCTAAATAACAATCTTCTGTATAATCTGGCGCACCTAGTCCTTTTAATGTTACTACAGTAGGTATTTTTGTTTTGGAAATAAATGTACGTAATGAAGTTACTGCTCCAGCCATGCCCACGCCCCCGCCTACATAAAGTATCGGTTGGCACGATTGAAGCATTAGCACACGAGCTTTTTCTAAATCACCTTCGATATTACAAACGTATTTTTTATTAATACAATGGTTCGATTTTAATTTTCCAGTAGATAATTGAATGTCTTTTGGTATATCTATTAATACTGGACCCGGTCTTCCTGTTGAAGCAATAAAAAAAGCTTCATCGATAATATTAGGTAACATATTTAACGAATGAACTAAAAAGCTATGTTTGGTACAAGCCAAGGATAACCCTAACACATCTATTTCTTGAAATGCATCAGTACCAATAAATTCTAGTCCCACTTGCCCAGTAATAGCTACTATGGGAATAGAATCCAATAAGGCATCAGCTAATCCAGTGATAAGGTTAGTAGCTCCTGGACCAGAAGTCGCAAAACATACACCAGTTTTCCCAGTAGCTCTGGCATATCCTATAGCAGATATAATCGCCCCTTGTTCATGTCTACATAATAAATGCTCTACTTCAGAATCAAATAATGCATCATATATTGGCATGATAGCCCCACCTGGGTAACCAAAAATAATTTCTACACCTTTGTCTCTCAGTGCCCTTATTATCCACTGAGCTCCGTTCATATTTATTTCCTCATATGGTTTTGTAAATGAAATAATAATTTAATCAGACTACTTATTGTGAAAAGATCGATTTTTTTGAATCAATCGCAAAGTTGTATAAAAATTACACATTATTTAATAGATTTAAGTAGATTTGAAATATCTGTAAGATATTGTATAAAACAATGTTAAAAATAGTTTTGTTGTGATTCAATAATTATTGATATTGCATATATTCAATATATGATGTAAGTCTTCTATTTCATATTAACTGTATGAAAAAATACTTCACTATTTGTAAAAAAATTAAATGCAATAATGTTGTTGATGTACATCAAACCCTTTATTTATGAATAAATTTTATTCTATATAATTATTGAATGTTAACTCTTGAAATGTCCATTTCATTATATATTCTATTAAAAAAATAACAATAATTTTTAAAAAAGTAATTTCTGCGTTTTTTATATAAATATTCACAATATTACTATTGATGTTATTTATTAGACTATTGTAGCTATTTCGTAATAAAACTGTACGCATTATCACGCTAATAAAATATTAAAAATGTTGATACTCTTAATATTAAAAATATAAGAAGTTTGTTTTATTCTCAATGCTTCTTTTTTATTAAATAATTTTTACTAAGATATAACACATAATTTATTTAGTTATATAATAAAACTTCATTATATTTTTTTATATATCATAGATATTAATATTTGACAATCATGTTTGATAAATAATGTTATTTTACATAATCACCAATTGTAATTACTATTATCTAATTGCATCATCATCAAGTTTATTATTTATAATAATAATAATGATTATCCTATTTCGTGTATAATGGTGTCAAGCATTTGTGCTTACCAAAAAATTTTTTTAAAAAGCATTTGTCTACTTTAGAACAGAATAATACATGCATCATCATTAGGCTGTAATTTTCCCAATATTTATAATTTTAATTTACATCATGAGTGTATCTATCACAGCGTGACGTAACAACAATTTATAAAACTCAAACAATAAACATAACCTAATAATTTATAGAAATATTAAATAAATTAAGTGTATCGCATATCACTTGAATCAAGTGATATGCGATACACTATCAAGATATATTTAACATGATGTGAAATATTGATTTTTAAAAAAAATAAGATGTGCTTCAGTTTATAGTGATAATATTTCTAAAAAAAATTATAAACATGACCGCTATTTTAGAGGCCATATCTACTTTCATGCAGAACACAGCACCTAAGTTTAATTTTTTTTATATTAAAATATTTGTAAATTTACAGGGGTGAAGAGACTTGAACTCCTAACACCCGGTTTTGGAGACCGACGTTCTACCCATTTGAACTACACCCCTTTTGTTATATAAATAATACGGTGCGGACGGGACTTGAACCCGTGACCCTCGGCGTGACAAGCCGATATTCTAACCATCTGAACTACCGCACCGTATTATTTATATATTTTTATTCACACCATCATCATAGTGATTTCTTAAAACACTTAAAATTTTATTGAAAATATTATATAAATTTTCACTTGTTGTATTTTACAGAATGTACAATTCTACGATTCATGTATAAAAGTATCCATACATATAGATATGGAGCTAAGCGGCATCGAACCGCTAACCTTCTGCGTGCAAAACAGATGCTCTCCCAATTGAGCTATAGCCCCACAATGGCCATCTGCATTGTAGCAATTTTTCAAATTAATATGCAAATATAAAATAATATATAATTACAATTTTTGATCATCTTAAGTCAAATAAACTTGACAATATTCCAATGTATAAAGAACAATAAATATTCTTAATAATATATGATTAGTAGTAAGATTGCTAATTTTACTATAAAGTCAATATAACTACATAAACAATCATATTTTCACATAAAGTTAATTGTCGGTTCAATTTCAACCTGTTGATCATTAAGTAAATTAATAGATATATACATCAAAAAAATTTATGTAGATATCTTATATGTTAACATATAAGATATCTACGAATAAAATAGTTTAATTTTTAAGTCATTCATTAAAGCTAATAAATCTGTATATGTTATATTAAAAAAAACAAGATGCGCTTCAGTTTATATTGATAATATTTCTAAAGAAAAAAAATCATAATAAGACAATAAAATAGATTTTAATTTAGTAGCCTCTACTGTATTCATGGAACAGTAGATTTTATTTGATTTAAAAGAACAAAAATTGCTTACAGGACTATTTATATTCTTATATAATAAACGTAAACTATGTTTTGCAACCAAATGTCTCGAATCTATTAAATAGCTATCTGAAGATAGCACTGCAATTAATTCTTTTTTTAATAAAGAAAAATGAGTGCACCCCAACACTATGGTATCAGGTGGTTGTTTCATCTCCAACCAGGGAGTAAGGATATTACGAAACCTTGATATTGGTATTGTTTTGCCATATATCTTAGATTCAGCCAAATTTACTAATTCAGATGTACCCAATAACATGACCTTGCATTTATTTGCAAAACGTTTTATAAGAGTCCAAGTAAAATTATGATTTATGGTACGATGGGTTGCCAATACTCCAATAACACCATTTTTAGTTACTTTAGATGCTAATTTAATCGCGGGTATTACCCCAACAATAGGACATAAAAAATGATTTTGTAATATTTTTAATGAAACCACACTTGCGGTATTACAACCAATAATTACAAGATCTAATTGATGCTGATTTTGTACAGCTCTAATTATAGAAATCACACGATTTATAATAAATAATTCCGAGCGTTCACCATAAGGAAAAGCTTGATTGTCAAAAAAGTATAAATAACGTACATACGGCAATAATTTTCGCATCTCGGTATAAATAGATAAACCACCTACCCCAGAATCCAATATTAAGATTGTCGGTTGTTTATGTGTCTTTTTAAAAAAATCAGTCATATATCCTTATTAATTATTTATTTTATACCCATATATATATTATTAGTACAATAAAATATAAACAGAAATTGTAATGTATTTTTAGTTCTTTCTATAATATAAAACACGTATTTTTTATCAACAGTCTTTGTGCTTTATAAAAGCATTATATAACAACTTTATTGTCTATGTTTTAATATAAACATTATACACAAATATATTCCTTAAGTTTCTATCTATAATTAAATAAATACTGTTATATATAGATAATCTCGATATATTGGTCTAATAATTAACAATCATTATTAGTACAATACATACTTTTTACATAAAATACAAATATAAATGTAGATATAAGTGAATCTACAAAACAAATCTATATTAAAATGTTTTTTTAATTAATTTATTATGATGTATGCGGGGTCACTATTCAAATAGTGACCCCGCATCTCATTCGAAAGTTACACGATGTTATTTTTTATTTTTTATTCCTAAGGTATGGCATATCGCATATGTTAAATCTGACCTATTAAGAGTATAGAAATGAAAATTTCTTACTCCCTCCTTCAGAAGAATTCTGATCATATCTATTGCCACAAACGTTCCAAGCATTTTCTGTGTTTCTAAGTCATTATCTAATCCATGAAAAATTACATATATCCAATGCGGTATCTTTACCTTAGTAAAAGTAATGAAATGCTGCAATTGACGAAAATTAAAAATAGGCAATATTCCAGGAATAATTTCTATATCAATTCCAACAGATACACAAAGATCTCTAAATCTCAAATATTGTTCTACATCAAAAAAAAATTGAGTAATTGCTCTATTAGCACCAGCATCAATTTTTTTTTTCAAATTAATTAAATCTGATTGCGCATTTTTTGCCTCTGGATGTACTTCCGGGTAAGCAGCCACTGCAATATCAAAATTTCCAATTTTTTTTAATAAATATACTAAATCTGAAGCATACATAGACGATTGATGGTTTTTTTTTATTTGATCCCCTCTCAATGCAACAATGTTATGAATGCCATTATTCCAATATTCTTGAGCAATAATTTGTAATTCTTGAGGAGTTTCATTAATACATGTTAAATGAGGAGCTGCTATTAATCCAGTGCGTGTTTTTATGTCTTTAATTGTCTTATCAGTATAATTTCGTGTACCAGAATTAGCGTTATATGTTACAGAAACAAAAATAGGATTTAATTGACTCAACTTATGTATAGTTTTCCACAATATTTTTTCCATTTCATCAGTACGTGGAGGGAAAAATTCAAATGAAACATTAATATTTCCTTGTAAATCAACCAAATATTGATTTAATATTTCTCGTTGAGTAGCATGAAACATACTCATGTTTTACCCTCATGAATCTATGAAATGATATTTATATATATTATATAGCCATATCGCAGTAATTATTGCATACTATACATCTATTTTAATACAAATTATTATCACATAAATACCTTTTAATTAATGAATTAAAAAAATTATATTATGGATACTTTACAACTAATGAAATATTCCGTATGTACATTACATTAGTATGAAAAAATTATTATTTTATTTATGTCTTAAATAAAGCTTAGATAGATAGTTTTCTTTAAATAACACATATACATATCAATTTAAAACATCAATTATATATGTATATAAATTTTTTAATTATTCAGTTGATCAATTAAGCAATAATATTGCATGTGTATTTTTTCGCAATCTTGTTGTAGATGATATCAATATTATAATGATACAGTAACGCTTCACTGTATTGATGCAAATGCTTGCTCTAAATCAGCAATAAGATCATCGCTATCTTCTAGTCCCACTGAAACACGAAGCAACATATCATTAATCCCAGCACGTTTTCGAGCATGTTCTGGCATAGCAGCATGTGTCATAGTAGCCGGATGAGCAATTAAAGTTTCTACACCTCCAAATGATTCTGCTAATGTAAATAATTTTAATGATCGCAAAAATTGTAGTAATACATTCTTAGTACCTTTGAGCTCAAAACTAAATATCGATCCGAATCCACTTTGTTGTTTGCAGCTGATATCATGTCCAGGGTGAGTAGATAGTCCCGGATAATATAGTACGTTAATTTGAGACTGTTTTTGACAAAAAGCAATAATATTTTCAGCATTACTTTGTTGTTGATAAACACGAGGCATTAAAGTACGCATACCACGCAATAATTGATAGCTATCAAAAGCACTACCAGTGATACCAAGTGTATTTCCCCACCAATTTAATTTATCAGAAATGTACGTATCCTTAGATATTACTACCCCTGCTATTAAATCCGAATGCCCATTCAAATACTTACTACAAGAATGTACTACTAAATCTGCACCTAAAATTAATGGATTTTGAAACACTGGAGTCATGAATGTATTATCTACAACATATAATATATCTTTTTGGAAATTACAAATAGCATGGATATCTATTATTCGAAGCATAGGATTACTTGGAGTTTCTATAAAAATTAATTTTGGTTTATATGCCAACGATTTCAGTAATATTTCTGTATCATTTTGATCAATAAATAATACTTTACATGCTCCTTTTTTATGTAATGCATCTAATAATCGATATGTACCTCCATAACAATCATGAGGCGCTATTAATAAATCATTTGATTCAAGTAAAGCCGAACATATTAAATAAATAGCGGACATGCCGCTACTTGTCACAATTGCTTGTTTTCCATATTCTAGATTTGACAAAGTTTGCTGAGCTATGTCACGAGTAGGATTTTTACGTCGTGAATAATCATAAGGACGAGGCTGATTTAATCCCAAAAAATTGTAAGTAGTTGAAAGAGTGATAGGAGGAACAACACACCCATGTTGTTCATCGCTATTTAAACCGCTTCTAACACTAATTGTAGATTTTTTTATTTTCATAATAATAACTGATTCATCTATATCTTTAAAAAATACTGTCAATTTAATAAATACAGAAATTTTTATTTATATGTATGCAATATTTTCATAATTAATTTTATTATAAATTCCTCAATAACATTGATATCCCATATAATTTGTTTATAATTATTATAACGATGCATATATATTTCAATATAAATTATCCGTAGCAATAAAACCTAATAATTTATATTTGTTGTAATAGCTCTACTAATATTCTTTATTACATCACATGTAGTAATATATTTATATTCAGATTTAAATAATATCTATATTATTCTATACATTTGTTTTTTGTTTAATTTTTTGTTAACAGGCAAAAAATCAGCATCAACAGAAATATCGAAGCGCTTATTAAAAATATTTACACGTCCACGTGTATCTACTATACGTTGTGTGCCCGTATAAAACGGATGACACAAATTGCAAACATCCAAATTTAAATCATGATCTAAAGTAGATCTAGTCTTAATAACATTGCCACATGAACAACATGCAGATATTTCACCGTATTTTGGGTGAATATTTTTCTTCATGATATATCCTTCTGCGAGATAATATTATATTACTAATAATCAGTAAAATATCATAACAAATATAAATTATGAATTTATTTCGTAGTAAATAACAGATTAAATGTATATAGACATTTGTAACTAAATTATTACATTCATTAATTATTAACATATATAATAAATTGATGATATGACAAATGAAAATTTCATATAAAAATTACAAAATTTATTATATTTAAATGAAAATATATACATTAAAAACTTAAAAGTATTATTTCAATAACATTGCGTTTTATATAAAATATAAACAAGTAACACGCAACCTATTATTACTAAATTTAACAATAATTTATAATTAATATTATATATGTTAGCTAAGATAAATTTTCACTTAATTTATGCATCTACGTCGATCCCATTAATAATTAATTATTCTTATAAATATTTATGATGATAACAATCTATTGATGTAGTATACCATAACCATATGAAAATATATGTAATTGTATTCATAATATTTATGACATCTTAATACCTGTAAATAATTTAAATGTTTGTTGTAAATATAGTCTTATTAAAGAAGAATTTTATTGAATTTTTCAATTAAATTAATGTAAAATATCTGCAGATATCTTTTTATATAATGGTGTATGGATCAGGTAAAATACACAAAAAGAACATAAAATTCATATATGAATTACAACAATAAAACATGTTAAATGTTAACATATTTATAACACTTTAAATACCCTTATATACTTTCAATCATCAATATACTGGGTATTATATATAATAAAACTGCGACTCAAATATGAGTAACGATATGTATTTATTATTTAAATCATAATTTTTTTAATAACTAGCATAGATTGTTATGTATCTTCTTAATATTATTTTTTAAAAATAATGGTGATTAAATATTTTTTAACGATAAAATTCTCAAAAATTGCAATAAATTAATTAAATTAAAGTGTAGTTAAAATACGTTTTTATGAAAAAATAATTTACTCATCAGCAACTTTAATAATTTTAATTTATAAATAAATTAATTTGAAAATATTTTGAACAAAAATGCTCAAAAAATTTTCACATACATTATGTATATTTCCTTATAAATCAAAGAGGCTACGCATAAGATATTTTAGATATCTATCACATTAAAACACCTGATTAAGTGCACAATATCTTACTATCATAAAATTGTGATTAAACGAATAAACAAATGATTTAAAAAAATATTTTTATATTAATTTTTATTAGATAAAGCTTTTTATATCAACATCCTAAATTATTTTTTTTATAAAGGTTATAAACAATAAATTATATATACCTCAATGCTAATCTTTATCATATCAATTTAATAACTTAATAAAAATTAAATATTTAAATGCAACTAAATATAGGTACACTCCATGTCTACTTGGGTCACCGGAAAAATTATTGATATAAAACACTGGACAAATCGATTGTTTAGTCTTGTTGTGCAAGCTCCAGTTAATACATTTATTGCTGGACAATATACTAAAATAGGAATAAATATAGACAATATAATTATACAACGTGCTTATTCATATCTTAATGCTCCACATAATCCAAATCTAGAATTTTATATAGCTACTGTGCTGGATGGTAAATTTACTCCATTATTATGTACTTTATGTCCCGGTAATACTCTTATGCTCACTAAGAAAGCATACGGACATTTTATACTAAATGAAATTCCAAATTGCACCAATTTATGGATGTTAGCTACTGGAACAGGAATTGGTCCATATTTGTCAATACTTGAAGATCATAATCAAAGATTAGAACAATTTTCAAATATTATATTAGTACATGCGGTACGGTTTTATAAAAATTTAAACTATTTACCTCAAATGAAAAAATTACAAAATTTTTATAACGGCAAATTACATATACAAACAATTATAAGCCAAGAAAAATCTTCTCATTCACTTTTCGGTCGTATACCTACTCTGATAGAAAATGATTCTTTAGAAAATACAATAGGATTGCAGCTAAATATTAGCAACAGCCATGTAATGTTATGTGGAAACCCACAGATGATATATGATACTAAAAAAATATTAAATAAAAAATATGGAATGATAGAACACTTGCGACGTAACACTGGCCATATCACTCAAGAGCGGTATTGGTAATACAAGTAAATGTCTAATATCAGAGCGTATACATTATGGCTAGTAGCCATAATGTATACGCTAATCATTAAAATCGCAATTTTTTTAATATTAACATGCTACGACTCACAACTGATGCATTTTTATTATGCATATATAATCCTATTAATACAATATATTGCTGATTTTATTTATATTATTAATATTGATATATAATAGTTACTATACAGAGTAATTTTTATAGGAAAAACAATATGAAGCGCCCATTAATAATAGGAAACTGGAAATTAAACGGCAATAAAAATACCATAACCAATTTAATTGTTACATTAGTTAATGAATGTGCTAATATCTCCAAGTGCGATGTAGCCATAGCTCCCCCCGTGATGTATCTAGATATAGTGAATCGTTATCTACTAAATAGTCAAATTCAGTTATGTGCTCAAAATGTAGATATTCATCTATCTGGAGCTTTTACTGGTGATATTTCTGCAGAAATGCTGCAAGATCTGAACACTCGATATACCCTTGTAGGTCATTCTGAACGACGGATATATCATAATGAAAATGATACATGTATTGCTAAAAAATTTTTTATTTTAAAAAAAATAGGATTAATTCCTATTTTATGTATAGGAGAAAATCAAAAAGAGCACAATTCTGGATCCACTCAATCAGTATGCATTAACCAAATTAAAACAGTCATTAAATTAGTTGGTATAGAAGCTTTTAAAAATTCAATTATCGCTTATGAGCCTATATGGGCCATAGGAAGCGGGGCGTGCGCATCTCCAGAAAATGTACAAATAATTCATAAATTCATCCGGGATTATATTGCAAGTTATGATATATCTATAGCCAATAAAATAATAATTCAGTATGGAGGATCCGTAACGCCAGAAAATGTCACTCAATTTTTTGACCAAAAAGACATTGATGGTGTATTAGTGGGAGCTGCTTCTCTAAACGCGATTAGTTTCTCTAGAATTGTACAAACAGCTGAAAAACATAAAAAACTATATTATGATTAATAATAATCTACATGAGATATGGATCACTAAAATATAATACTAACAATCTAAAGCATCAAACAAATGATCATGCGCACATACCTGTATATGATTACATCGTGCGAAGATGTTTCAATATACATTTATATATTACATAGCGATCATCTTTATAAGAAAAACAAATTCATGTAACAACTGCAATTTAAAACAGTTTTTTAGCTGTGTTTAATAAATCCTGACGAAACGGACGCTGCATATGCCGTATAGCATCTTTAATATCATGATGTACTAATTTTTCATTTTGTACCCCAATACAACACCCTACATAACCTTGTAATAATAATTCAATTGAATATGCTCCCATCCTAGACGCTAAAATACGATCATACGCAACAGGTTTTCCTCCTCGTTGAATATACCCCAAAACAGTAGCACGGGTCTCTCTACCAGTTTTTTCTTCAATATATCGCGCTAAATAAAATATATTACAAATGCGTTCTGTAATAGCTACTATTGCATGCTTTTTTCCTGTAGAAATACCAGATTTAATCTCATTTACTAAATCTTGTGCATTAAATGCTACTTCAGGAACTACAATAAATTCGCAACCCCCGGCTATTGCCGCTGCCATCGTCAAATCACCACAACAACGCCCCATCACTTCTACAATAGAAATACGTTGATGCGAAGAAGATGTATCTCTCAATCTATCAATCGCATCCACAATCGTTTCTAAAGCTGTGAAGTAACCGATAGTATAATCTGTTCCAGCAACATCATTATCGATAGTACCAGGTAATCCGATACAAGGAAATCCTATGTCACTCAATCTCTTAGCCCCCAAATAAGACCCATCTCCTCCAATTATTATGAGCGCATCAAGATTGCGTTGATTTATATTATTCATAACAATTGCTCTAATGGTATCCTCTTTAAATTCAGGAAAACGAGCAGAACCAAGAAAAGTTCCTCCACGATTTATTATATCTGAAACACTACGACGACTCAATTGTATCATTCGATCTTGAAACAACCCTAAGTAACCATCATATATTCCATAAATTTCTAGCCCTTCAGAAAGACCCGCCCGTACCACACCTCGAATGGCCGCGTTCATTCCTGGTGAATCACCACCACTTGTTAGTACTCCTACTTTTTTTATCATAAATAAAAAACTCTATTATATTGTTATTAGTAACAACTCATAACTATGCTTTTATATAAAATATATGATAATAAAAAAATACAATTATACTATGAAATTAAAAAAAACAAAAAATCTACATTAAATACGCATTATTTAATAATATGTAAAATTACAGCACCATTTTTAATTTATTAAACTTATTAAATTATAAAAAATTTAACTAATAGGATTTTCTAAACATTGAATATTGAAATACTGTTTATTTAATTGTTTATTTATGATAATTTTGTCATATTATATTAACTTGCAATATAATATATTAGTTACCAAAAATTCATGATACCCCACGTATATATAATCGCATTATCATCAAACGATTTAAATTACATGAATCATATAACAAATTATACTTTAATATGTAAAAATATGAAATATATACTTGTTCATCAACATAATTAATATACTAAATATATGGCTACTTTAATTTCGTATAAAAATATTCAAAGTTATCTCATAACCAATCTTTAATACATTATATATCAATATGTAATATATCTTTATTCGTAGTAAATATTATTGATATTACTCGTAATCACACAAACACTTTTTAATATAGTTAAAACTATTAATAATACTAATTTTTTAAATATTACATACGATAATACCCACTAAAATAGAATACTTTTTAAATAGCCGTATAAATAGCACTTCATATCTTTTTATTTTTTAAAACAATAAATTATATTACGATTTATTAATTTTTTTTATAAGTTTAGCGGGTTTCCCAGCAACTGTGGCATAGGGCGGAACAGAATGCAGTACAACAGAACCAGCCCCAATCTTAGCTCCGTATCCTATCTCAATATTACCTAAAACAACAGCACCGGCTCCGATCATTACTCTTTGTTTAATTTTAGGATGACGATCACCACTTATTTTACCAGTTCCACCTAAAGTTACAGATTGCATTATAGATACATTATTTTCTATGATCGATGTTTCTCCGATAACTACTCCAGTTGCATGATCCATCATCACACCATATCCGATACTTGCAGCAGGATGAATATCTACATTAAAAATAGTAGAAATATGATTATAAAAATACATAGCTAATTCCTGACGATTATGTTGCCATAACCAATGAGAAATACGATATGCTTGCAATGCATGAAATCCCTTTAAATATAAAAAAGGAGTAAAATACTTAGTTACAGATGGATCGTTTAAACGTATTGCATGAATATCTTGTGCAGCAGAAATAATGATATTATCATCAGCACTACATATATCTTCTAATATTCTAATTACTTCAATTGTAGATATATCTTCATTAGTTAATTTTTTAGATAATATATAAATTAATGCATCTTTAAAATTTTTATGTCTTAATAGAGTCATATATATGAAACTACTCAATATAGGCTCAGAGTCAATTAATAATTGCGCTTCAACCCTAATATTACTCCAAACCATTTCTAATACATTTAAAGACATAAATTTTTTACCTGATCATCTATTAATAATAATTTAAATCTGTTACTGATTATTTTAACTATTAATTTTCTCTTCTTTTTGTGCCCGTTTCAATAAAGAGTAAGCCGCATCATGAACATTTTTGTTTTGGTATAATATCTGATATACTTGTTCAGTAATAGGCATATCTATTTTATATTTAATGGATAACATATACACTTCTTTTATATTATAGAGTCCTTCTATTACTTGCCCAATACTTTTTTGAGCACAATGTATGTTTAAACCTTGTCCTAATAATATTCCAAAACGACGATTACGCGATTTATCATCAGTGCAAGTTAATATCAAATCTCCTAATCCAGCTAATCCCATGAAAGTATCTGGTATGGCCCCCATTGATACACCAAGACGAGACATTTCTACTAAACCACGTGCAATTAATGCCGTTCTCGCATTTGATCCAAATCCTATACCATCAGAAATACCTGCCCCAATAGCGATGATGTTTTTCACTGCACCAGCTACTTGAATACCAATAGTATCTGTATTGCTATATATTCTAAAATTTTTATTGCAATGTAGTATATTTTGTAGATCATAACTGAATATAGCATCATTAGAGGCTAATGTTATAGCAGTGGGTAATCCCATAGCCAATTCTCTAGCAAAAGTCGGACCAGATATAATTGCAATAGGAATGTCTTTTCCCAAAAAATCACGAGCCACATCTTGTAACAAACGACCAGTTTTTGGTTCTAATCCTTTGGATGCTATAATAATACGAGTGTTATCTTGTAAATCTGATTTTATTCGCATTAAAATATGACCAAACACACGACTTGGTACTGCAATTAATAAGTTGGGACAAGCAGATAAAGCTACAGATAGCGATTCTTCTAGATATAACGATGACGGAAATGAGATATCTGGTAAATAAGTTTGATTACATCGATTAATTTTAAGTGTTTGAACATGAGTGGAATTATGACCCCATAACAATACTATATTCCCATTTCTAGATAATGCAATAGCCATAGCTGTACCATAAGAACCAGCTCCAATAACTGTTATAATAGGACATACAATAGACACAATAATTAAAAACAACTACTTTAGGATATTAACTTTTAAGCACATCATTATATTTATTTGGAAAAAACTAATAAATAAAATATCGAACTTAATTGAATCTAAATTAAATCTTAGTAAACCTCTGAAAGACTCCTGGCCACCTTTATTCCTTGACTGGGATAAAGGAATAAATAAAAACATCTGATTTAAATTATTCTCAACATTTAAACCTGCACCCCATAACAACAATGCATGATCTCAATGCATATACGTTATATATAATATTATTTAACATTAATATTGAAACATACTTTATATTTTTTTTAATTATAAGTAATTTGAAAACTCTTAAAACATTCTCTTCTTCATATTGAAGACTGTTAACATGATTTCTTTTCGTACGAAACAATACATCATAACTGTTTCTTCTCTCTAATACAAAACGCACCGTATTTACTACACCAAATATTAACAAACAATAATTAATTATCAATCGTCTTATTCGTTAAGATCAGATCTAATTTACCGTGGTCATGTAAAAACACTAAATCATCTGATCCTCCTACATGTATACCATTTATAAAAATCTGGGGAAATGTAGAACGCCCGCCAGATCGTTGTCTCATTTCGATACTCCTGCTATCTGATAAATTGTTATTATCTATTAGAATCTCTGTAAAATCCAGAGATTTTTTTATTAACAATGTTTTAGCGCGATCACAGTAAGGACAGTTTTTTTTTGTATAAATTTCAATATGAGCCATTTTTTTTCTCTTATTATTTTAATAATTTATCTTTTAATAACACAGGAAAATTATTAGCTTTCCACCCAACCATGCCGCCATGCAGCACATATACCTTTTCAAATTTTAATTTGTACAAACGTTTTTTAATTGAATGAGCTAATGCATTATTGTCATGTACCACAATTAACGGATATTTTTTAAACTTTTTTAATTTAAAAATATCATTACTTTTAATTTCTTTTATTGAAACATTCACACTGTTTGCAATATACCCTGAACGATAATCACTTTGACTACGAATATCTATTACGATCGCATTTTCTCTATTTATTAAATAAATTGCCTTATCACATAATATTTCAGAAGATCTAAACAACCAATTGTTAATTATAGTATACAACGCTATAATTAACAAAAGCATCCATATGATACATAATATTATATGCTGCTGTAAAAATATTGTTATTTCTTGAATACACATAGATTAAAACTCTACTAAAAACAATAATGCCACATTATAATACACGAAAATATATTAATATCATTAAGTGTTATACAATTTTGAATAAAACCAGCAACTTTGTAAGTAATTAAGATAACATGTAACAATACATTTTTTAAATCTTATGATTTTCATATAAAATTAATAGAAATGAATCCTTGAACCAATCTCAAATCACATATCTACTTATGATACTAACACATCATAAGTTATATTATATACTATATATCAATTAAGACCCAGTATGTTTTATTGTAAATAATCTAACAAATAAGTATTGCGCTATGCTATACTTTCACTCTTAGTTTTGTATAAATTAAGTATCACAAAGTAGTCGTCTTATATTGGTGTTTGTTTGCTGTAATAATATAGAAATAATACAATGATACATTTTTTCTGTTTAAATTAAAACACTATATTCATCAGTGTTTTAATTTAAGCTATTATATAATTGCATTTAATATGTATTCAATTATGTGAGCATATATGATTATAGTTACTGGCGGGGCAGGGTTTATAGGTTGCAATATTATTAAAGCATTAAATAAAATTTCATACAAAGATATTCTAGTAGTAGATGATCTAAAGAATGGAAAAAAATATAAAAATCTAACAAATTTATGCATCACAGACTATATGGATAAAGGTTGCTTTATCAAAAATATACTTGATAATCCCGTTAATTCTTATATTAAAGACATTGAAGTAATATTTCACGAAGGAGCATGCTCTTCCACTACTGAATGGAACGGTAAGTATATGATGCAAAATAATTATCAATATTCTAAAGATCTCTTATTGTATTGCGTTAAAAAAAAAATTCCTCTTATATACGCTTCCTCAGCATCAGTGTATGGAAAAGATACCAGTATACTTCTACGCTCTCAGCAATGTGAAAAACCCATAAATGTATACAGTTACTCTAAATTTTTATTTGATCAATATGTGCGCGCTATATTACCAAAAATCACATCTCAAGTTTGCGGATTAAGGTACTTTAACGTTTATGGGCCCTATGAAGAACATAAAGGTAATATGGCTAGTATCATATTTCGATTATATAGACAAATTAAAAGCAAAAAAATTCCAACATTATTTAATGGAAGTAAACAGTTAAAACGAGATTTTATACATATTGAAGATATCGTTAATATAAATCTTTGGGCTTGGAATAATAATATATCTGGAATTTTTGATTGCGGAACTGGTAAAGCTGAATCATTTGAATCAATTACTAATATTATATTCAGTTTTTTTAATCAAAATATGACTATCAAATATATTTCTATACCAAAAAAAATCCGTAATCATTATCAATTGTTCACTCAAGCAAACATCGCTCAATTAAGAAAAGCAGGTTATCATGAAAAATTCACTAAACTTGATCAAGGTATATATCAATATTTAAATTGGTTATCATACAATGATATTGATTGTCATGATGTAAAATAACTAATATTTACTATGAAAATATTAGTTATTAGTCCCTCATGGATTGGCGATGCCGTGATATCACATAGTATATATCGTCTGCTTATTAAAAAATATTGTCCCGATATACAAATTGATGTCATTACTTCAACATGGTGTAAAGACTTATTTAATCATATGCCTGAAATTAACCAAACATTATTTATTCCCTACGAACATGGAGTTTTAAATCTCTCAAGATGTTACCATCTTGGGAAATTTTTAAAAAATGAGAAATATCAACAAGCAATAATATTGCCTAATTCATTTAAATCTGCTTTGATACCATTTTTTGCAGATATTCCAATTCGGACTGGATGGCGCGGAGAAATGAGATATGGTATATTAAATGATTTAAGAGTACTTAATAGAAAATTATTTCCATTAATGGTGCAACGTTATGCTGCCTTAGCATATGATTATGATATTGTTAAAAATTTTTCTAATTTACCTTATCCACTACCATGGCCTCGATTAAATGTAAACGAAAAAGAAATTGTAGATGTATTATATAAATTTAATTTATATAACCATAGAAAATTACTAATTGGTTTATGTCCGGGATCAGAATTTGGTTTAGCCAAAAGTTGGCCTCATTATCATTACATAACGTTAGCCATTCGGTTAATTCACTGTGGATATCATGTAGTGATATTAGGATCACCTAAAGATCAAGTAATTAATAAATTTATTGAGCATAGTATTCTTAAAAACCTACAACAACACTGTCATAATCTTATAGGTACTACATCATTAGGAGAAGCTATTACAATTATAGCCGCGTGTAAAGGAATTGTTAGTAATGATTCTGGTTTGATGCACATAGCTTGTGCATTAAAACATCCTGTAGTAGTAGGACTGTATGGCCCTAGTGATCCTGAATTTACCCCACCTTTATCTTACCAATCTGTTGTAATACGTCGTATTCAAGGATATTATACGATACGGGATGGTAATAGTTTATATGGTTATCATAGTAGTCTGATAGACATCAGACCAGAACAGGTTTTAAAAGCACTAAAAAAATTATTAAATTAACTAACAAAAAAGATAATTATTATGAATGTTTTAATTATAAAAATTTCTTCCATGGGAGATATTATCCATACTTTGCCTGCAGTTACTGATGCATCAAATGCTGTACCCAATATATTATTTGATTGGATTGTAGAAGAAACTTTTTCTGAAATTATTAATTGGCATCCGGCAATACATCAAATTATTCCCATAAACCTTAGATTTTGGATAAAAAATTGGTATAAATTTTCTTCATGGAACAAATATTACGAATACATTATGCGATTAAAAAAAAAGAATACGATATAATCATTGATGCTCAAGGTTTATTAAAGACATCATTGTTAGTAACATTCTTTGCGTGTGGTAAAAAACATGGTTTGGATTACATGAGCGCACGAGAGCCTATTAGTTCTTTGTTTTATCATGAACGACATTATTCCAATAAAAATCAACATGCTGTAGAACGTATAAGGCGACTTTTTTCTCTTAGTTTAAAATATCCTGTATCATCTAATATGGGAAAATATAATATTAAGCATCTATTCCCCCTTCAAAAACATAATGTTCCTTATTTAATATTTTTTCACTCTACTACCAAAACCCAAAAACATTGGCCAGAATTTCATTGGAGTGTTATTGTAAAATATGCTATTAATGCAGGATATTGCATCAAATTACCTTTTTGGACAAAAAGCGAAGAATTACGTGCACATCGATTAGCAACACCATATTATACACAAATAACAATATTACCAAAATTAACATTACAAGAAATCGCGGTTCAAATATCTGGGGCAACGGCCACAATATCTGTTGATACTGGGCTTAGTCATTTAACAGCAGCGCTTGGGTGTCCTAATATAACACTATATGGCCCAACTAATCCTAGTCTAATTGGAACATATGGACAAAATCAAATTATTTTGCGTTCCCCGACTAAAAAAATGGAACACTTAACCCCTATGCACGTTTGGAAAGAATTCCAAAACATTTTAAATCTAACATATAATTAAAACACTTTATCAACTTATCTATTATAGTTTATTATAACTTCATCATCTAATAATAAATTAACGTTGTTATTAAAATAATATTATTTGTTCAATATTATTTTAATATACATGTATAATATGCATAAATATTCATATTATACATGCGTTTAATATCTATAAAAATTACATTATTCATGATAAATATCATTATTTATTTTAAGTAAAATTGTTTAATATTTGATTACAGATTACTTCAAATTATTAGAATTTTTTATCTCAACGCTCCCGCGTTTATAATATTAGACTTATTATGCTAATTTAAATGCGTTTTAAAATATTAAATTTTGAGAATTACTAATTATGTGCATTTGGTATTTTTAATTAAATAATATTATTAAAAAACAAAAGATTTTATGTAACAAAAGATTTTTTTGATAAAACTAGTAAACTTAATTATTTATTTTTATAAATCCAAAAATATTAAAAAAACAAATGATATTAATGTTTCATTATTAATATTCTATCAATTTCTATTCTTTATTTTATTTTTATATATGTAATAAAATTAATAAAATCCAAATAATGATCTATATAGAGATAAAGATAGAGATAGAGACAGAGAAGATCATATTGATCTTTACTTCAGTCATAATTCATATGTAATATATTGTTACGTGCATATAAATATATTAATATGATAATACAAACATATACTTATAGTATATCATTTCATGTGCAGTTATAAAATTATGACTGCAATCAAATTACTTTTTCATTTTAAATTAAATATAAATCTATTGTTATAGACAAAACAAATTTATTAAAATATCAGAATTCTAAAAATAAAATCATTTTTGAATATAATTTGTTATTTTAAACAATTACTTAATTCCTATCATTATGATAAAAATAAGCAATTATGCACAACTAATTCTATTAATAGAATTAAAAATAAAAATACATACATCAGTTTAATCGTATTATTTTATTTTTTTAAAATATTATTTATATTATAATATCAACACTATTATTTATCATTAAATCTTATAAAGTACAATTTGTAATTTATTACAATAATATAAAAAAAACAAATATTTTATATTCTTATAAGTTTTGAATAAATTTATTTAAGTTTAAATATAAAACAAAATAAAATAATAATAATAAAACTATTGTCAAATACTTTTACCTAATATAGGTATAAAAATTATAATTTTAAATAAAATTAAATATTTTATTGACTTTAATATAAGTTCTTAATGTAATAACAGAACTATTTGTATAGTAAAACCATATTTATATTGATAAAATATATAATGTTTCCATTTTTGTAAAAAAACCAATTATTTACAGGTTATATAGTCTATTTATAAAAATGATTGCATAAGCATTATATATAAAATCAATAGTTAATCTTCACTACGAGTTCATTATAATTATAAAACAAATATGTAATAATAAACGTAAAATTTTTTTTTAATTATATAATATCAATATCCAGTTTCAAAAAATATTAATGAAAATTAATCATTTTTATTGTTATTAAAATAAAAAAATATTTTAAAAAAAATAAAAACAAAAAAAATAGCAGAAAAAGTACAAATAATTTTTTTCAAATAAATTATTTCAATTTATATAAAAATCGATATTAAAATATATTTTTTCAATACACAAACATATTGATATATAATTAAATACGTATAAAATACTTAAATTAGTAATTATGAATATATTAACTGATTATTTTGAGATATTGTATGTTTGTACTATATATTGCAATATATAGTATTATGATGTATGTTGTTCAACCTGTAATATGGATACGATTATTATGGCGTAGCAGACGATCGCCATCGTATCGTCAACGTTGGTCGGAACGTTATGGCTTCTATCACAACAAGCCTATCAAATCTAATGGTATTATTCTGCATGCTGTATCCCTCGGTGAAACACTCGCGGCTATTCCACTAATACGTGCTTTACAAAAACGTTATCCAAAAATAACTATTACATTAACCGCGATGACTCCGACAGGAATAGAATTAGCTCAGTCTAAATTTAGACATAACATACATTGTAGTTATTTACCTTACGACTTACCTGGTGCTATGAAACGATTTATTAATCAAGTTCAGCCCCGATTAGTTATTGCCATGGAAACTGAATTGTGGCCAAATCTTATTAATATATTGTATCAACGCAATATTCCAGTTATCATTGCTAATGCTAGGCTATCATTTCGTTCTTTTATTAAATATAAACGATTTAGTTATTTTATTGCATTAATTATGAAACGTATTACCCTAATTGCAGCTCAAAATAAAGAAGATGCTTCCCGGTTCATTAAGTTAGGATTAAAAAAAAATCAATTATTTATTACAGGCAATTTAAAATTTGATATTGAAATAACCCAAGATTTATCAAAAAAAATTTCATTTTTAAAAAAAAATTGGATTAAAAAACGGCTAGTATGGATAGCGAGTAGTACTCATGAAGGAGAAGAGCTGTTATTATTAACAGCACACAAACAACTTTTAAAAAAATTTCCTAATTTATTGATGATCTTAGCTCCCCGCCATCCGGAACGTTTTATTCATGTGAAGAAAATGACTAAACAAGCTGGATTTTCTTACATCATGAGAAGTGATGGGATTGAACCATCTAAGGAAACACAAGTAATTATTAATGATACTATAGGAGAACTGATGTTGCTATACGGTGTTGCAGATATAGCGTTTGTTGGAGGTAGTTTAATAAAACATGGAGGACATAATCCGTTAGAACCAGCAGCACATTCTATTCCATTAATTATGGGTCCATATACTTTTAATTTTCATGATATTTGCGTCAAGTTACACGAATCAAATGGATTAATTACCGTCACTGATATAGAATCCTTAATAAAGGCTATTACTATGTTGCTTTCAAATCAACAATGTCGTTTAAACTATGGATATAGAGCTACCAAAGTTCTAAAACACAATCAAGGAGCATTACAACAATTATTGTGTTTGTTGGATAATTATTTGATAATCAGCAAATAATTATCCAACAAACACAATCAAAGATCATTACAACAATTATTATAAAGTAATATGATAACTACATCGTTAATCATATTATAAAAATTAAAATTTAAAATATTTCCATGTACACCTCATCACTACAAAAAAATGAAAAAATAAATACTAAAATGGTTGAAATATTGCTATATAATTTAAATCATTATATCTATGCAGAAAATCTCATGTTCATTAACAATTATTTTATTTATTTTTATATAGCAAAAACGGTACTGTATTAATCTATATAAATTTGTTTAAACATCCTATAATCATATAAATCATATTAATATTACTTAATATTTAGTATATTACTATTACAAAAAATATTTTGTTGATATATAACAAAAAGGTGATTATATCTTAAAATTTTTGCCATAATATTCTTATTAAAACTGTTAAATAATAATTTTTTATTACTTCAGAATCTTATAACAAACGAACAATCATCATTATTTTTATATTAATAAATATTAAGCAAATTATAATAAAACGATCTCTAATACAGTAATATAAATATGAATATAATTAATTTAATTGTAAGAAAACATTTTGAATAGTCTATTGTGCGCTTATAGTCTATTTTTTATATAATTATCGCTCAAGTTAGGCATTTAACTATAACCATGGGTTATTTCATCATGTAATTAATGAATTTTATTTAATATATTTGAAACAAATATGTATATCTTTATGGTTTCTTACTTATTAATTACTAATAAGAATAATTATTGGTGAATTATGACAATTCAGGCTATATATCCAGGAACTTTTGATCCATTAACTTATGGACATTTAGATATCATTATTAGATCCCATAAAATTTTTGATAAAATATTTTTAGCTATCGCTGAAAATCCACAAAAAAAACCCTTGTTTAGTCTTGAGGAACGTATAATATTTGCAAAACAAGCAACTAAAACATTAACTAATGTAACAGTATTTGGATTTAATGATTTAACGATAAACATAATGAAAAAAAAACAAGTGAATATTTTAATTCGCGGGCTAAGAACTAAATCAGACTTTGAGTATGAAATACAACTCGCAAAAATTAATAATTACTTCGAAAATGAAATAGAAACCATATTCATGATATCGACGGGTATATGGACATACCTTTCCTCTAAATTAATAAAAGAAATTGCTCAATATGGAGGAAAAATAGATCATTTCATACCTAATTTTATTGCTGAAAAAGTTATAGAAAAACTGCGTAATACCCCAAAAAAATAAAACCTTCCCCACTCAGTTTTTTAATAACTATATTATTATATTACTCTGTACTATAGAACCTAAACTAACGCGCTAACCGTTAAGAGTTGCACAATAACATGCCATGAACAATAACTTTATTATATATCTCACCGTTGATTTATTTATTTAACCACTTTTGCTTTCTATATACGTTACATGTTTTCGTGCAACGGGATCAAACTTTTTTAATATTATTTTATCAGGATGAGTACGTTTATTTTTTGTAGTACTATAAAAATGCCCATTTTTACAAGAAGAAAATAAACGAATTATTTCTCGTATTTCTTTAGCCATTATATTATTCCCGATGAGCATTATTTATTTTTAGGATATATTTTAGCGAAAAAATATTCAATTCCTAACTTATCAATTAATCGTATACCCTTGGTAGATATCTGTAAAGCAACAAAACGCTTCTTACTTTCAACCCAAAAACGATGAGAATGAATATTAGGCACAAACCAACGTTTAGTTGCATTCATTGCGTGAGAACGTTTATTTCCGTTCATAGGACGTTTTCCAGTAATTTGACATATTCGGGCCATACTATTTTCTTCCTCCTCATGATTACTATGAACAACTCATTAAAAATTAAAACAATCAAAACAACTTATTTAATTTATTACGTATTTTTAAATTCGTAAGTACTGATATTATTTAATCCCTAATTTACAATTATAAACATACCATAATTTTTTATTTATATCTCTATGATCCATCGCTAAACATAGCGATGTTAGTTACAGAAAATTCATGCAATCAGATATGTTTAAACGTAATAAACTTAGGTCATATATAGATCTCATACTATATATGGTGTAATTATAGATCTTATAAAATACTCGTTCAATAAAAATTGATTAATTTTTTATCTATATTAGAAAAAACTATCAATTTTTATGGTATAACACGTAACATAAACAATCATCAAAATTATGTGAAATTAATATGGCGGGCTTGATCGATAAACGTATCATATTAGGAATAAGTGGTGGTATCGCTGCTTATAAAACTATAGACCTTGTACGATGTTTAAAAGAACAAGGCTCAGAAGTTAGAGTAATCATGACAAAATCTGCAAAAAAATTCGTTACTCCCTTAACTTTGCAAACAATATCATGTCATCCAGTTTTAGATAATTTTATTGCCCCCCACACAGAAACTACAATGCCTCATATAAAATTAGCTAAATGGGCCGATTTAGTTTTACTTGCTCCAGCTACAGCCAATCTATTGGCCAGGTTAGCTATGGGATTAGCTAATGATTTATTATGTAGTTTATGTTTAGCTACAACAGCTCCTATTGCTGTCGCTCCATCTATGAATCAACAAATGTATAAAGCTGTTGCGACTCAAACAAATTTGGATATTCTACGAAAAAGAGGGGTTTTAATATGGGGTCCAGATTATGGATATCAAGCTTGCGATGACGTGGGTTATGGACGTATGAAAGATCCAAAAGTACTCGTCAAATGCGTAAGGCATCATTTTTTTCATGATAGTTATTCTTTAAGTCATCTTAATATCATGATTACTGCAGGACCTACTCATGAAGCTTTAGACCCCATTCGTTTTTTTACTAATTATAGTTCAGGAAAAATGGGATTTGCCATTGCACAAGCTGCTGCAGATAAAGGAGCGCAAGTCACATTAATTGCAGGGCCAGTAAATTTACATACTCCTACTCGAGTACGACGCATTGATGTTATCTCTGCATTAGACATGAAAAAAGCAGTTATGCAAGACATTAGAAACCAACAAATTTTTATTGGTTGCGCAGCAGTATCAGATTACCGTATTTGTCATGCTGCTCTTGAAAAAATTAAGAAGAATAAAAATACTCTAAAAATAATTATGATTAAAAACCCTGATATTGTAGCAGAAGTAGGATCATTAATTGAAAAAAGACCTTATGTTGTTGGGTTTGCTGCTGAAACTAACAATATAAAAAAATATGCTCAAGATAAACGCATCAGTAAACATTTAGATTTAATTTGTGCTAATAACATTTCTCATATAAATCAAGGATTTAATAGTGACAACAATGCTTTATATTTATTTTGGAATACGGGGAGTATTATATTACCCTTAAGAAAAAAAAAGTTACTAGCACAACAACTCATTAATGAAATTATTAATCGTTATAATGAAAACAATTAATATTAAGATTATTGATAATCGTGTTTATAATCATTTTTACTTCCCAAAATACGCTACATTGGGATCCGCTGGATTAGATTTACCAGCTTGTTTAGATAAACCATTGACCGTTTATCCGGGAGAAACTTATTTAATTTCTACTGGCATTGCGGTGCATATTTCTGATACAAAGATAGCAGGAGTCATTTTGCCCCGTTCAGGCTTAGGGCATAAATGTGGTATTGTCTTAGGAAATTTGGTAGGACTTATTGATTCAGATTATCAGGGGGAATTAATAGTATCTTTATGGAATCGTGGATCGAAAAAATATATCGTGTACCCTGGAAAACGAATAGCCCAATTAGTTTTTATACCAGTGATTCAAGTCAAGTTTGCAGTGGTTAAATCATTTATTCCCACTGCAAGAGGGACGAATGGCTTTGGCCATTCGTCATAAAATATCGTTAATAACGCATAATTTTTTTTATTTTTAAAAAAAAGGAAATACATATATATTTGTTAAATACAATAATAAGCTCAAATATATAATTAACATCTGTATATGTATTAGTAATACTACTATGATTATTAGAATAATTATACAATTTTATAGTAGATATAAAATAGTGATTTTTATTATTAATAATATTTATTATCCTATATATAGAATTAATTAATACTATTTAATCACTTAAGAAATATTTTTAAATTTTTTAATAAAAAATAACTTCTTATCAACATAAATTTTAATGATTATTTATAAAAAAATAATTTATCAATTACTTTTATTGTATTTAACAATTAATAGATAGCTTACATAAGCCACATCAGGGATGATGTGATATCTTTTATTATTTAACTAAATTATAAAAGATAATTTTTCATAAAAAATTGTAGGTTTTATTGTAATTATTTTTTTATTTTATTTGATATGAACAAAAACTTTATTCAAAAAATAATAAATTATAGTATCGATATGCTAATATTATTTAATTAATAATAAAAATTTTAAGAGCATTAAATAAATCATAAAAAATTGTTTAAAAAATCATATTAACTATTCAACATATGAATAAAAATGCTAATTTTAAACGTAAACAATAAGAAAAAACTGTTATATTTTTAATTTATTTTTATTACGCATTAATAAAATTTAGGTGATGTCATGGTGCATAGTATGACTGCTTTTTCACGTCATGAAGTAAAATATACATGGGGCAATGTTATTTGGGAAATTTGTTCTTTAAATCAACGTTATCTGGATATTCATATTGATCTACCTAAATATCTTGATGGATTATCATGGATCGTTCGTAAAAATATTAAAGATTCTCTTATTAGAGGAAAAATAGAATGCACTTTACGTATTAAAATAAATAATAATCATGCCAATAATGAGAATACATTTACTGTGAACAAACAATTAGTTTGTCATATTATTTCACACGCAAAATGGATAAAAACATTAATTAATGAAGGTGAAATTAATCCATTAGATATTTTATTTTGTCCAGGAGTGATAACATATGAAAAAAATAACATAAACCATATAAATAATGCTCATTCAGAATTATTAATATGTTTTAAAGAAACATTACGTAGTTTAATGCAAGATAGAGAAAGAGAAGGTATTTTTTTAAAAAATAAAATTATAGAAAAATTACATCTAATGTATACTGAAGTTAATAAAATCCGACAATATATTCCTAATGTATTAGAATGGAAACGAAAAAAACTCTTAGAACAAATGAAAGACGTCTGCATTTATTCTGACCCAATACGATTAGAGCAAGAGTTATTAATAATAGCTCAAAAAATCGATGTTTCAGAAGAAGTAGATCGCCTCACGTTTCATATCAAAGAGATGCACCGCATCCTTGACCAACATGGACCTATTGGTAGACGATTAGATTTTGTAATACAAGAACTACATAGAGAAGCCAATACGTTAACTTCCAAGTCCATCAATTCACATATTTCTCAATTAGCCATTTCCTTAAAGACATTTATTGAACAGGTACGAGAACAAACTCAAAACATTGAATAATATAATAGATGCCCATAAAAATAAAAAATTATATATCAAATTTTTATGTTTTTAATTGTTAAATTTTGTTTTTAGTTTGATAAATATTCTTTTAAATAAATTGCATTATTTAGTTTTTATTAATTATCTGTAATTGATTGACATACTCAAAATAAATTCAATATTACATTTTATCAGTAATCCAAAAATTATGTATTTATTATATAACTACTATTATTATGATTCTTAATCATATTATAGTAATTCAATTATACACTTAGTTTAGTAAATTTTTTATTAAAATAGTATCAAATGCTAAATAAAATATATCTATGTTTCAACATAGATATATTTTATTTAGATAATAACTATTATCATACATGGGATATATATGAAGTAGATTCATTTTTAAAAAATTAGATTTTTACAAATTCAGTTATATAACTTTTGTACCATATCTGATTTATTAGAATACCTCATAAATTTAAATAGTTAATATTTTACAATAAATTAACTGATATATATCAATATATATTAATCATTTTTTATGAATTAATACAGAACTAAATGAAAATATACGCGATATATATAAAAATAATATTTAAAATAAAAAATAATTTTTATTTTTATTTGTATAAAAAAAATAAAAATTATTTTTTATTTTATTATAAATATTATTTAAAATTACGATTTAGTCTATTTAATTACAGATATATAAAACTTTAAGATAAAAAATAAATCACAAAAAATAAAAAAATGATTTTTTTTAAAATCTATCAAAGTTTTCTTTTTCCAATAGTAATATTTCAAATTCAAAAAAACTCCGATAAAATAAAAGAAGTAAATAATATAAATTAAATTCCAAAATATATATGTTCTAAATTAATAATGTCTACCATTTTTAATAAAACCAAAATATTAATTTAGTTAAATAACATCAAATTAGGAGGTACAAACTTCAAAAATTAATTAAAAACATAAATTGACTACAAGTATAAGCAGTTATCTGAAAGTCACTATTTTTATGAACAATCCTATAAATAATAATTTCCATCTTAGACTGTTTTTAACTAATACCAGTCAAATGCAGTCCCATTATTGTTATTAATTTAATATTGAGATATATAATTATGAACAAATTAACAGATATTTCAAACATGGTGGAATCCTTATCCCGTATCTATCATCGTTTACGCAAAGAAATAAATGGCCAATTAATTAATGAAGGCCTTTCAATGTCAAAAATGAAGATCTTACATCTCATTACTACCGGCAAAACCAGCGCAACGGATATTAAAAATTATATGGGTTTTTCGTCAAGAACTGTTGTAACAGTTCTTGACGCATTAGAAAAAGACGAAATGTTACGTCGGCAACAGAGTCTTACAGACCGTAGGGTTAAATATGTTTATATTACAGAAAAAGGACGGAATAAATTACGTATTGCTGAAGACACACACAATATTATTTTAGATCGTATGTTTTCCCTTTTGTCTGACGTACAACTTAAAAGTTTTAGAGAAGTATGCAATTTACTTGAAATACAACAAAAAAATAATATAGCACGATAACATATAATATGCATATTGTATGTTACATCATAAATTCTTGTTAGTGCAAAGAAGATCTTCGGTGAAACTTAAGGAAATTTTAGTAATACAGTAATAAAAGTGTTGTACTGTAATATAATTAAGTACAAAATTTATTTTTACCGAGGATCTTCTCTCAAAAAAAATTATCAATTATATGAAGACTTTCATGTGAAAATAATCTATATTATAAATTAGATCTAATTATATAATTAATCAATACATATAATCACATCCAAGTATATAATACGTTCATAAACTAACTATTTATGCTATTAAATATGTATATCATTTTATAATGAAAAATTCAGGAACATTGTGTATTATATCTGCTCCAAGTGGTACAGGAAAATCTACGTTAATTCAAACTTTAATGCAATATGATCATTTTATTTATCAAACCACACTATCTATTTCTTATACCACACGTGTTAAAAGACCTGGAGAAATACACGGAAAAGACTACTATTTCATTTCAGAAAAAAAATTTAAACATATGATCAATAAAAATATGTTTTTTGAATATGCTAAAATTTTTAATCATTATTATGGTACTACAAAAAATAATATTAAGACTATGTTAAATAATGGTATACATGTTGTGCTAAACATTGATTGGAAAGGAGCGCAACAAATTAAAAATAAAATATCAAATAACATCTATACTATTTTTATTTTACCTCCATCAAAAACAGAATTAGAACGCCGACTGTATCTTAGAGGACAAGATGCAAAAAAAGTTATCACCACACGTATGAAAAAAGCAATGAATGAAATTAGTCATTTTAAAGAATATGATTATATTATTATAAATGATAATTTTGATATCGCTTTAACACATTTACAATCAATTATATTATCTGAACAATTACGCATAACACATCAAAAAATACGCTATGCAACATTAATAAACAATTTGTTGTTGCCAGATATATAAGTAACAAGTAATATAAAACACACCTGGAGATAGTACTCAATCTGAGATTAATTTAAATTAATAAATAAATGTATATAATATGGTGACTAAAGTGGCGCGTATAACTGTACAAAATGCTGTAGAAAAAATTGGCAACAGATTTGATTTAATATTAGTCGCTGCGCGACGTGCGCGACAACTTCAAATCGGAGGAAAAGAAACATTGGTTAAAAAAAATAATAACGATAAACATACCGTACTTGCCCTTAGGGAAATAGAAGAAGATTTAATTATTAAATAAATTTTAAACATTTATATGCAATAAAAATTGACACCATTGAATTATGAAAATTAAATTTATAAGATTACATCTGTCAATGTAATCAACATCAAAAACCATTAAAAATTGAAGATTTTGTTATTTCCGTGTAAATTTTTAATATCAATATTTCACATATAACATTTTTATCAAGCAATAACTTAGCGCTGATATTATCAGCGCTTATAAAATATTTCATATATTACTGTTATATTTATGCTATCGTTATCATTTTTATATGATACACATCAAAAAATAATAAACTTATCAGAAAATTATTAATTTCTTTAATTTATATAAAAGAGTATAATACATCATTATATTTCATACAAAAGATCTTTATTGATAAACATCATCAAAGTATTATAGTATTAATTAATATTTTAATATATTTTCCACATTGAGTTATAAGCAACCAAAAAAATAATTAACTATAGTATTAGATTAATAAATTTTAAATTTCACTAAACAAATCAATAAATCTAGTAAATACATTAAATACTAATATGATTAATAGTAATATCGATATATATATATATATATATTAATTAAATAATTTTTAAAAAATATTAATCACGATCAACCTTACAAATAATATAATTTTTAACGTATTATTTATGGTTTTACTAATATGAGATCTATAATGATTAAGAGAATAAATATGACAGCTATTAAACAATTTTTTTCTATTATTAATAAAAATCAAATAAAATTTGTAGATTTACGTTTTACTGATACCAAAGGAAAAGAACAACACATTACTATCCCTAAAACCCAAGTTAATGACCATTTATTTAATCATGGTAAAATTTTTGATGGATCTTCTATTAAAGGATGGAAAGATATCAATGAATCAGATATGATATTAATGCCTGATCTCTCTAACTTTGTGATAGATCCATTTTATGAAGATGCTACGATAATTATTCGTTGTGATGTATTTGATCCCAGTACTATGGAAAATTATGATAGAGACCCACGATCTATAGCTAAGCGAGCAGAAATGTTTTTATATAATTCTGGTATTGCCGATGTTGTAATGTTTGGACCCGAACCTGAATTTTTTTTATTTGATAACATTCGTTTTGAAACAACAATATCAGGATCTTACGTAATTATTGATGATCAAGAATCATCATGGAACAGTGGAAAAATTTATAAAAATGGGAATAAAGGTCACCGTCCTAAAATAAAAAGCGGATATGCTCCGGTACCTCCAATAGATTCTGCTCAAAACTTACGCGCTGCTATGTCTTTAACAATGGAAAAAATGGGCTTAATTGTAGAAGCTCATCATCATGAAGTTGCAACATCTGGCCAAAATGAAATAGCAACTCGATTCAGTACTCTTACTAAAAAAGCTGATGAAATACAAATATACAAATACGTAGTACATAATGTTGCTCATAATTCTGGAAAAACCGCAACTTTTATGCCAAAACCCATTATAAACGATAATGGATCAGGTATGCATTGTCATATATCTTTACATAAAAAAGACACCAATTTATTCGCAGGCGTCCAATATGGTAATCTTTCTGATATCGCCCTATTTTATATTGGAGGTGTGTTACGTCACGCTAAAGCATTGAACGCCTTCACTAATCCAACCACTAACTCATATAAACGTTTAGTTCCAAATTACGAGGCTCCAATTATGTTGACTTACTCTGCTTGTAATCGTTCTAGCGCAATTCGTATTCCGTCAAGCATAGGAAAATCATATGATAATGATGCATCATCATGTCGCATTGAAGTTCGTTTTCCTGATCCATCTGCTAATCCCTATCTAGCTTTTTCCGCATTACTTATGGCTGGATTAGATGGTATTATCAACAAAATCTCTCCTGGAGAACCTGTAGATAAAAACTTATACACTATTTCTGAAAAAGAATCATTATCTATACCACACATGGCTAGATCTCTCGATGAAGCATTACAATCCTTATATGAGGATCACAAATTTTTAACGCGAGGCAATGTTTTTACTCAAGACTATATCAATGCATATATTTTATTACGTCAAGAAGAAAGTAAACTAGTATATTCTACCCCGCATCCTGTAGAATTTGATCTATATTATAGCGTTTGATAACTTTTTAATATATAAAATATGCACAAATACAGCGTTAATTTGAATTATGATAATTCCAAAAATTATATAAATTTAAATAATTCATTTTTATATTACTATAGATATATTATATATACATACTATAATGTATAATTATCATACGACTTATTTCTTAATGAGTATTCCCACTGTTTACTGTTTACCTGATGAAAAAGTAGGTATGGAAGTAGCCTTTGTTGGTTATTCAAATAGCGGGAAATCTAGCGCCATTAATGCTTTAACCTGCCATAAAAAATTAACTAAAGTAAGCAAAACACCAGGATGTACTCGGCTTATCAATTTATTTGAAGTAATACCAGGTATTCGTTTAATTGATTTTCCTGGTTATGGTTACTCTAAAGGACTGAAAAAAAGAAAAAATTACTGGAACGATGCTATATGTGAATACTTAAAAACAAGAAAAAATTTAAAAGGATTAATATTAATGATGGATATCAGGTATCCGATAAAAAATTTAGATCAAAAAACAATTGAAAGCGCACTTTCTGTAAATATCCCAATTTTTACTCTATTAAGTAAATCAGATAAAATTTCTAAAAACTCTTTACAAATTACATCTCAAAAAATAACACAAGATATACATATTATGTATACAACCCATATACAGATTAAACCCTTTTCTGCTATTAAAAAACATGGAATAAAACCATTAGAAAGAACCCTTAACAACTGGCTAAAATAATTACAATGATATATATTTTGAACATTTATCGCATCATCTCGATATTATACATATACAATTTATCCAGATAAATTATTTAATCACTGATTATTAATCATCATACTCATCATCATATTGAGTATATCTAATATAAATTAAATAATAATATTAATGGGCTTGTTCCCAATTTTTTCCAATACCAATATCTACTTTTAGTGGTACATCTATAACAAAACATTCTTCCATTAATTTTTTGATTTGTTTTACAACAAGATCCACAATATCCTGTTGTACTTCAAATACCAATTCATCATGTACTTGCATAATTATACGCGCTGGAACTGCATCTTTTTGTAACCAATTATCAATAGATATCATTGCTTTCTTAATAATATCAGCGGCACTGCCTTGCATAGGAGCATTGATCGCTGCTCTTTCAGCGCTTTTTTTTTGAAGAAGATTACTAGAATAAATATCCGGTAAATATAACTTTCGTCCGTCTAATGTAGATACATAGCCGTATTTATTAGCATATTCTCGAATATGTTTCATATATTTCATGATACCAGGATAACGTTGAAAATAACGATCTACATAATTTTGCGCCTCCTTACATGTTACCGATAGTTGACGTGCTAACCCAAATGCGCTCATTCCATAAATTAATCCAAAATTAATAGTTTTAGCTCGCTGTCTTTGTTCATCAGTAACTGAATGCAACGCGGTAACAAAGATTTCAGAAGCTGTTGCAGTATGAATATCTTTTTCAGAAAGAAAATCATTGATTAACTTAAAATCTTGAGAAAGGTGCGCCATAATTCGTAATTCTATTTGTGAATAATCTGCTGCTACAATTAAAAAATTTGTTGGAGCAATAAAAGCCTGACGTATTTTTCTTCCATCATAATTTCTATTGGGAATATTTTGTAAATTAGGGCTAGTAGAAGAAAGACGTCCTGTGGAAGTCCGAGTTTGATTATATGAAGTATGCACCCGATTTGATTTTTTATTAATCATAGCAATTAATTTACTAGTATAAGTAGATTTTAATTTAGATAAACCACGATATTTCAAAATAATTTTTGGAATTGAGTATTTTTTTGCTAATTTCTTCAATACCTCTTCATTGGTTGAAGGGAAGCCACTAGGTGTCTTTTTTAAAATTGGCAATTTTTGTTTATTGTATAATATTTCTTGTAACTGTTTAGTCGAAGCAAGATTAAAAGGAGCACCTACTAATTGATACGCTTCTAACTCTAATACATTAATCCGATAATCTAATTCTATCGAATGAGCATTAAGTAGTTTTTTATCAATTAATACACCATAGCTTTCTATGCGAGACAAAATAGACATTAACGGCATTTCTACTTCTTCAAATATTTTTTTTAATTTGCCATTTGCTTCTATTTGTGGCCACAAAATATGATGCAGATTAAATAAAGATTTAATAAATTTAGAAGCATATAAAGACTGCGTTTGCACATTCTGTAAGTCCGGATTTATATTATTTCCATTATAATTATCATAATGTTTTTTAAAATTTATAACAGCATTAAACGTATCTTGATCTAAAAAATTTTTTATATCTTGATAATTAGAAGTACCATACAGTATATATAATTCTACAATCACATCAAATATCGTTCCAACTAAGTTAATATTATAACGTTTAAAGATAGAATAACTAAATTTTAGATGTTGCCCAACTTTTTTTATTTTTGAATTTTCTAAAACTGGCTGTAAAGTTGATAATATCTCTTCAAGATATAAAAAATTCTGATTGTTATTAATTAAATCAGTTTTTATCGGAATATACGCACTTTCTTTAGTATCTATAGACAAACATATACTTATAATATTAGCCTTAAAAACATTAAATATATCTGTACGTATACTAAATATAAAAAATTTAGCTATATTAATTTTTTCAACCCAATGATAAAGCGCTTCAAGATTATACACGATCCTAATAATTTTTTCTTCTCTAGAATAATCTGATAATAAATTATTTTTTTGAGACAAAAGTGTATTATTTAACCATCGACTTGATGATATATTCTGAGAATGTCGATATTTATCGCACCATGTTCCTGATTTTAAATCTATTAACCAGTTTTTAAATTCATATTGCATAAATAACGATGATAAGGTATTAATATTTGCTTGTTGTATTAATAATTGATCATTGGATAGGTTTAAAGATATATCTGTTTTTATAGTTGTTAATTTATGAGAAAGAAATGCCACTTCTTTATTAACCTGTAATGTGTTTTGTATTGCTTTAGCTCCACGCAAACCCAATACATCAATTTTATCTAAATGGTCATATAATGTTTTTAAATTACCTATTTTATTTAATAATAACCGAGCGATTTTTTTACCTACCCCAGGAACTCCAGGAATATTATCAGAACGATCCCCAACTAATGCTAAATAATCAGCCATTAGAGTTGGTGGCACTCCGAACTTTTTTTCTATTTCTTCAGGTGTAAAAATAATATTATACATAGTATTAATAAGAGTTATTTGAGATGACACTATCTGAGTCATATCTTTATCTCCTGTACTAATCAATACAGGATTGCCTGATTGTGCGCAAGATATAGCCAATGTGCCTATTACATCATCTGCTTCTACATCAGGAATCTGGAGTGTTGGTAACCCCATCGCTTGTATCATTTCACATAATGGATCAATTTGAATGCGTAAATCTTTAGGGGTTTTAGCGCGATTAGCTTTATACTTTTCAAACAAATCATCACGAAACGTTTTACCTATTGTATCAAACACAATAACCATATAAGTAGGCTGATATCTCATTAATAGACTTTTTATCATATTAATTACTCCATATATTACCCACACTGGTTTTCCGTTACTAGTGGTCAACGGTGGAAACGCATGGTACGCGCGATGTATATAACAAGAACCATCCACTAAAATTATAGGACTATTTACAGTTGTAATCATAATGACATTTTATATACGACTTAATCTTGCAGAGAAGATAAAAGAATGTTATCAGATACTTACTTAATGAATCTCATTAACTATAATGCCATTATAAACAACAAAATAATAAAATCAAATGAAGTTATTTTATAGAACAAGGTAGCCGTAAATATAATATGATACAACTGTAATCATTCTTAACAATAAAACAAATATTTATATATATAGAATATAATAATTACATATATACAATCAGATCACATCTTGTCTATGAGCAGCAAATTTAACAATTCACAAAATTGTTTTATATAAGCATTTACTGATGATATATCTAACTTTTCATTTTTTATCATATATTTACCATTGATAAATATTGTTGGCACCCCCCTCAAACAAAAATTTATTGCTGCTTGTTCCTGATCCAAAACTAAAGATTTCACTAATACACTATCCCAAGCAGTATCAAATTTTTCTTCATTGATACCAGATTTAATAAATATTTCACGAATATCTTCCACGGTATGAATAGATCGTTGCTTCTGTATCGCTGTAAATAATATAGGACTAATTCTATTTTCTATTCCTAATGCTATTGCTACAGCCCATGCATGTGTTAATTGTTTTCCTAAATTACCTAAAAAATTCACATGGTATTTACAAAAATTTACATTTTTAGGTAATGTTTGTTCTATATTATTAGAAATATGATAAATCTGTTCAAATTGATAGCAATGCGAGCAGTAAAAAGAAAAAAACTCCAGCAATTGAGGTGCATTATGAATAGGCTTATTTAACCGAATATATTGTCTCCCTTCGGTAATTGATGATGAAATACTTTCATATGAAAATATTAAAGAAATTACTATCAAAATAAGATGTAATTTTTTCATAATTCTCCTAATAACTGCATAAATATTTATATTTTTATATAAACATTATTCTATAATGAAAGAATACTATTCTAATTTAGTTAATATTTAAATTAATCTAATTATTGATATTGATTTGAATGATGATACATATTGTTGTAAAATATGTGTGTAGAGCTGTACGATGACATAAGTTAATGAATCTCTTGATTGTTCTATCAAATAAATATGATAAGTCAAAAAATTTTTTTTCAAACAATATTCAATAATATTGAATAGCTCATCTTATTTACATAAACGATCATAAATCAAAACTATCCAACCTAGATGTATCTATTACTATCAGTTACAATAAATAAATATAAGATATTTTTAATATAATATTAAAAATATAGTAATAATATAAACATCATATTGTTATTAACAAAAAAGCTCTGATTATATAGATCTTTATTTCTTATATAAAGACATATATGTAATGCAATTCTTTTATATAGTTGTGACAGTATACTTTTTTAATTTTTTTTTATAGTGAATATTATAATAATGCTATATGTTTAGTATAATACGCTGTTATTCTACTGTCTTCTTATTATCAAGTATGCCTAACTCATTCCAAATACTATCAACATAATGTCGTACTGTATCATGCATTTTAATTGGCACACCCCATTCTCTTGCAGTTTCACCAAACCATTTATTTGTTGCATCCATACCTATCTTAGAGCCTAAACCAGAGGTTGGACTAGAAAAATCAAGATAATCAATTGGAGTATTTTGTATTATGATAATATCTCGAGCGGGATCCATGCGGGTAGTTACCGCCCATACCACATCCTTCCAATCCCTTGCATTAATATCGTCATCACACACAATAATAAATTTAGTATACATAAATTGCTTTAAAAAAGACCATATACCAAAAATTATACGTTTAGCATGTCCAACATACTGTTTTTTTATGGTTACAATAGCTAATCTATATGAGCAACCTTCAGGAGGCAAGTATAAATCTACAATCTCTGGAAATTGTTTTTGTATAATAGGGATAAATACCTCATTCATTGCCATACCAAGCATTGCAGGCTCATCTGGAGGACGCCCAGTATACGTAGAATGATAAATTGGATTGTTTCTATGAGTAATATGGGTAATAGTACATACTGGAAATTGATCAGTAGTATTATAATATCCTGTATGGTCCCCAAAAGGACCCTCTATTGCCGTTTCGCCTCGCTCTAAATATCCTTCCAATATAATTTCAGAATTAGCTGGAACATCTAAGTCACATGAAATACATTTAATTACCTCAGTTCTGAATCCTCTTAATAAACCAGAAAAAGCATATTCTGATAGTGTATTGGGAATAGGAACTACTGCTCCTATCAAAGTAGCTGGATCAGCGCCTAACGCTACAGTAATTGGAAATCTTCTTTCTGAAGTATTTTTACACCATTCTTGAAAATCCAATGCGCCACCACGATGAGATAACCATCTCATAATAATTTTGTTTTTAGATAATACTTGCTGACGATAAATCCCAAGATTTTGTCGCTTACTTTTTAGACCTCGAGTTATTGTAATACCCCAAGTAAGAACAGGAGACACATCTTTAGGCCAACAACGCATGATAGGCATGTGTGTGATATCTACGTCTTTATTACACCAAACATTTTCTTGACACGGGGCGCTGCTGAGCCGCTTGATAGGCATATGCAAAATATGACGAAAATGAGGCATTTTATTATATAAAAAATCACGTATCCCTGTCGGGAGTTCAGGCTCTCTTAGAAACGCGAGTAATTTCCCAACATCGCGCAATGATAAAATATTTTCTTTTCCCATACCTAAAGCTATTCTATTAATAGTACCAAATAAATTACAAAGAATAGGCATTGCATATCCTTTAGGATTTTCAAAAAAAAGTGCTGGTCCTCCAGATTTAATAGTACGATCAGCAATTTCTGTTATCTCTAAATCAGGATTAATAGGGAATGTAATTCTTTTTAAGTCTCCTCTGTGTTCTAAATTTTTAATAAAATCACGCAAATCTTTATATTTCATGATATTTTAATAGACATTAAATGGCTTTTCGTAATTATTAATTTAATACCGCTGCTATCATGATGGATAGCAGCGGTATTATTACATGTGATAATTAAGTACAAGTTTATCATTTATGCCCGCATCAGTTATTATTGTAACGTTGGAAACGTTCATTCAATATAAAACGTTTTTTTGAATTGTTCAAATAATCTTTTCTTAAATATTAAACTAGATGAACAATAATAACATAACGATTATTACATAATACGTTTCCAACCTATCGCCCAAATACAAACCCCAACCACAAATAAAAAAATAGAAAAAATTTTTAAATATTTATCTTGTATATATAAGAAAATACTGCTAATAACTAACGTTGCTCCAACACCAAATAAAAATAATGCTTGACCGTGACTAGAACGCTGTGCTCTTAATTCTGTTATCAACATTTCTATTTTTTTTTGTAATATATAAGAACGTTTAAATTCATTGGATAACAAAGTGGGTAATTCCGGTATTTTATCTATCCAATAAGGTATTTTGTTTTTTACAGTACATATTGTTGTTGAAAATTTCAATTGATCCTGCATCCATCTTTCTAAAAAAGGTCTAGCAGATTTCCAAAGATTTAAATTAGGATATAGTTGTCTAACTACTCCCTCAATATACAACAAAGTTTTTTGTAATAAAATTAACTGAGGTTGTATCTCCATATTAAAATATCGTGCAGTATTAAATAAATGTAGCAATATTTTGCTAAAAGGAATGTTTTCTAATGGTTGTTCAAAAATAGGTTCAAATACCGTTCTCATAGCGCATTCAAAATCTACAATGTTAGTATCTAGAGGTATCCAACCGGAATCAAGATGCAATTCAGCTATTTTACGATAATCACGATTGAAAAACGCAATGAAATTAGCTGCTAAATAATATTTGTCTTTTTTATTTAAAGATCCAACAACACCGCAATCAATACTAATATATTTAGGATTCTCTGGATGTTTATAACTAATAAATATATTACCAGGATGCATATCCCCGTGGAAAAAACTATCTCGAAATACTTGAGTAAAAAATACTTCTATTCCACGTTCTGCTAATAATTTCATATTAATTTTTTGTTTTTTTAATGCAACTATATCATATACAGGTATGCCATAAATACGCTCTATAACCATAACGTTTTCACTACAAAAATCTATATATACTTTAGGTATATATAATATTTTACTATTTTTAAAATTTCTTCTTAATTGAATAGTATTAGCTGTTTCTTTCAGCAAATTAAGTTCATTAAAAAGATTTTTTTCATATTCTGAAACAACTTCTGAAAATTTAAACTTCCGTCCTTCTGGTAGAAACCTATAAATCCAATCGGCTACCCTATACATTAAACATATATCTGTCTTAATAATAGGCAAAAGACCTGGTCGGATGACTTTAATTACTATATCTTTGTTGTTTTTTTTTAATCTAGCAGAATGTACTTGTGAAATCGATGCAGATGCTAGTGGCGCTTCTTGAAAATCTTTGAACCATGTTTCTAATGAATTACCAATAGCACGTTCTATGTATGCTTTAGCAATAATTCCATCAAACGGTGCTACACGATCTTGTAGTATTGCTAATTGATCTGCAACAGAATCTGAAAAGATATCGCGACGAGTAGAAAGCATTTGACCAAATTTAATCCATATCGGACCTAATTCTTGCAATGCTAAACGAAACCGTTCTCCTAAAGTTAGTTGAGAATGCTTATTTAAAGTACGTAAAAAAAATCTACTACCTATTCTTAATGGAAATATTAATCGATGGGTCGGGATAAAATCACTTAATCCATAATTTAATATTGTTTTAATTATAGAGTAAAGTCGACACAATTCATCAACAATCATTAGATTTCCTACGATTTGTTAAATGATTATATAAATATTCGATTGTATATTCAAATAGCGCATTCATGTATAAAATTACTCTAATTCCCATAAATTCTAAAAACGTTCTGATTCATCAAGTACAATGAAATTTAAACATTTTTATCAAAATTCACTTTGTTGTTATAGGAATCTAGAAAAATTAAACCTTATTATTTAATCTTTCTGATAAAATATAGTAGATTTAAATACATAAAATATTAGTAATGTTTCAACCAGCAGATATTATATGAAACGTTTAATTCAATTGTATGCTAATCATACCCCTCCATTGATAAATGGAAATAAATACCTATTATGTACTATCTTCTGTATGAAGATTGTTTTATTTATATAATTAAAAACATAGTTATACATCATCAGCATGCTCATATATAATTTGTTTGTATAAATATTTAAAACATATACTTGAAATATATAACCATTTATTATCGAAATACAAACAACTAGATACTGTAGTTTTTATTCAAAAAAAATACCTCTTTTAAAAACTAACAAATACTAACCGTTCTTATTAATAGTAAGAACAACTAAATATTAATTATAATAATTTACTTAATATGAATTTTTGTTTTAACATTTATATGCGCAATGCAACACAGCGATTCCGAAAGTCATATTGAAATATTCAACATTATTGAATCCTGTTTGCATAATCATTTTCTTCACAGTTTCTTGATCTGGATGCATACGAATAGATTCTACAAGATAGCGATAACTATTAGCATCTTGAGTTATACATTCACCTATTTTAGGTAAAATATAAAATGAATATAAATCATATATTGAATTCAATATTTTAAAAATAGGTACCCCAAAATCCAAAATTAACAATTTCCCTCTAGGTTTTAGCACTCTATATATTGAAAACAATGCTTGCTCCTTATCTGTAAAATTACGTAAGCCAAAAGAAACGGCAACACAATCAAAAGTATTATCAGGAAAAGGTAAGGCTTCAGCGTCAGCTTGTACATATATAATATTATCTAATATACCCAAATTACGTAATTTTTTTTTTCCTATATGCAACATGGAATCATTAATATCTACTAACGCCACGATTCCTGTATCACCTACCAATCGGGAAAATTTAATACTTAAATCTCCAGTACCTCCGGCTAAATCAAGTACACTACATCCGCCATATACTCCGCTATGATAAATCATGAATCGCTTCCACATTCTATGTATGCCAAATGACATTAAATCATTCATTACATCATACCTTGATGCTACAGTATCAAATACATTAGACACCAACGCCATTTTTTTATCTTTATAAACATTCTGAAATCCGAAATGGGTCATGTTTTTTTTATATTTATTATTCATATATATTTATTATCATAATATTTGTCGCTAGGTTACAAACCTAGCGACAAATATTATCTTATTTAAAATAGTATTATAGTTTTATCGACTCATATGCTTTAAAGCACTGCTTCAAGAATTCAATAAAAATCGATAACATATATATTTTATATGCTACTATCCTCAAAATTAGATGAATTAGAAGAATTATTTTTTTTATCGCACAAAAATACAGAATGAGATGGAATAACATTAGTAATAATTGGTTGTTTTATTTGCACGCCAAGTGCTCTAAAACTTTCTGCTTGACTTATAATATTACCTTTTCCTTCGCAAAATTTGTTTTTTGCCGCACTATAAATTACTTCTGCTTTATTCAAATAGAGACCAATTTTATTTAAGTCATCCATAAACAACCGCAATTTATCGTACAGTCGTCCTGCTTTATCAGCAATTTTTTTAGCATGGCAATTTTGATGTTCATAACGCCATAAATTATTAATAGTACGCAAAGCTACTAACAATGTTGTAGGGCTAATCAGCATTATATTACATTGCATGGCATCTGTTAATAATGATGTTTCCTTTTTAATAGCTAACATAAAAGCTGATTCAATAGGAACAAACATTAAAATATAATCTAATGTATTTAATCCAAATAATTTTTGATAATCCTTTTTACTTAATGATTTTATATGAGCGCGTAATGAATGCACATGATCAATAACAGCTAATCGTCGATCTTCTTCATTATCGCTATTAAAATAACGTTCATAAGCTACTAAAGATACTTTAGAATCAATTACTATATCTTTACCATGAGGTAAATGTATAATGACATCGGGTTGCAATCTAGTACCATCTATTTGCTTAATATTAAGTTGTACATGAAATTCATGGCCTTCACGCATACCAGAAGCCTCTAATGCGCGCATTAAAATTATCTCTCCCCAACTTCCTTGTATTTTATTATTTCCTTTTAATGCTTGTGTTAAATTAATAGTTTCTTGGGTAATTTTTGCATTCAGTTGATGTAAGTTACGAATTTCATATGTCAAAGTATGTCTTGATTGTTCTTCTTTTGAAAAGCCATTTTGCATTTGACTTTTAAATTTTTCTAACTGTTCTTTTAATGGATGTAACACTCTGTCAAGAGTTATTTGATTTTGTTTATCGATCTTATGTCCGTTTTGCTCAAACATGCGATTTGATAAATTTTCAAATTGCATGGTTAATCGATCTTCACTATTAATAAACAATTTCTGTTGCTCCTCTGTTGCTAATTTATATTCTTCTAAACGAATATTTAATCCCTGTAGTTTTATTTCTTGAACATGATTTAAATTTAATTGCGCATGTAATTCATTATTTAATTGATCACATTTCTGATGATAATAATCCAATAATTTTAAACGTTCCTCAGCAACACATAATTTACCGTGTAGTTCATATACTATTTGTGATTCATTCTGCAATTTTTGTTCAATTCTATGACGCAAAGCAGATTCATTTTTTAAATTTTGTGTAATTATACATAAATCTTGTTTATGAACAATGTAGTCATTTTGATATTTTTTAATATGACGCTGCCCTATAATTCTAAAGTATATTACAGATATACAAAAACCTACGAACATACTAATTACGTTGCATACGTAAAATGGAGTTATCGCCATATTTTCCCTACCATAAAATATATTTATCAACAATATTGAAATAATAATTATTATTACAATCTGTAATATACAACAATTAATAATCTAGAAATACAAATGAACAAAAACTGCGCTATGTTGCAAACAATATACCATTGAGGGACCATAATAATTTTCTATTCTACTTAAGGCTGTTTTATTTTTTAAAAAGTAATACGTCTATTAGAAATTTTCATAAACAATTGAGTATACTAAAATTAATCTAAACAAGTTTAAGGAATAATAATTAATGTTCTGCATCGCAACAATATAAAGTATTCTTGCGATGCAGAAGAATATGAGCTCCCTCTATTACAACTTTGATTGCTATATGTTCAGTGTGGTGTATTAAAGAAACACTTGGAATTTCTCTCTGTAAACGATTTACAATAATACCCGTGACTACTCCTGCTCGTAATCCCTGAGTTAAACACATAGTCAACAATGTTGCAGATTCCATTTCGTAACTCATTACTCCCATGTTTTTCCATTCTTCCATAGAACCACGCAATTTTTGAATAATTCGCCCAGAATGTGTATCTTTTCTTTCTTGACCAGGATAAAATGTATCTGAGGATACAGTTACGCCACAATGCGGTTTAATACCAATTTTTTTAGCTGCTTTAATTAAAGCCAAAGTACATGATAAATCCGATACTGCTGGGAATTCTAATGGAGCAAAATGTTGACTTGCGCCATCACAACGTACAGCAGCAGTAACAACCAATACATCACCTATTTGTATATATTTTTGGATTGCTCCTGCAGTACCTACACGTAAGAATGTACGTATCCCCAATTGAGATAACTCCTCTACTACAATAGAGGTAGAGGGCCCCCCTATGCCTGTAGAACAAATAATTATTTTACTTTCATTAATGCTTGCAGACCAAACAGTAAATTCGCGATAACTAGAAATGTATTCTGGCTGATCCATTAACAAAGCAATTTTCTTAACCCTATTAGGATCCCCTGGAAGTATAGCCAAAGTAGCACCTTGCAGGTCCCCAACTTTTAAACCTAAATGAAATACGTTTGTCATAGTCATAAAACTGTCAAATGATGCCAAAACTATTACAAATCTGTTTTACATCCAAAAAATTAATAAAATTTTTTTCCAAAATTCTTTATTATTATAAATAAAATAACATAATTTTTTTCAAAGTTCATTCCTGCACTAGATAATATACAATTAACCTGAGTAATCTATATATAATAAAATCAGTTACTTTAGCCTAATACTAATTACTACGCAATTATAAAAAAAACGATTATTCATTATAAATATAACTAATGAAACTGTTTACGAAATAATTTAGCCGCAGATACCATATTATTCAATGACCGTCTAATTTCAGACCACGACCTTGTTTTTAATCCACAATCGGGATTTATCCACAAACGTTGCTTTGGAATATATTTTAATAACTGATTGATTTTTTCAACAAGATCATTTTGAGTTGGTGCATTTGGAGAATGAATATCATATATTCCCGGACCAATCTCATTTAAATTCTTCATTACATCTTGTACCGATTGTAATATTTTTTCATCTGATCTAGCTGCTTCTATACTAATTACATCTGCATCCAATTCTAGAATAGCATCAATAATATCACTAAATTCAGAATAACACATATGAGTATGAATTTGAGTATCATCTTTCACTAAAGATATAGTTATTCTAAAAACACTCACTGCCCATTCTAAATACTGTTTGTGATCAGAACGTTTTAAAGGCAATCCTTCTCGTAAAGCTGGCTCATCAATTTGTATAATTCCAACGCCAGATTTTTCTAAATCTATTACTTCATCACGTATTGATAATGCTAATTGCAACGCAATGATTTCGCGTCGTATATCCTCACGCAAGAAAGACCAAGACATGATAGTCACAGGTCCGGTTAATATACCCTTTATCGGTTTGTTAGTTAATGATTGAGCATAATTTATCCATTCTGTAGTGATAGATTGTGAACGACTAACATCTCCAACAATTATTGGAGGCTTTACACATCGCGAACCATAACTTTGTACCCATCCGTTTTCAGTAAATACAAATCCATTTAAATTTTCCCCAAAATATTCTACCATATCATTTCGTTCTGGTTCTCCATGTACTAAAACATCTAAATCTAATTTTTCCTGTTCCATAACAATTTTCTTAATATAATTTTTAATACTAATGCAATAGCTTTCTTTATCAATTAAGTTATTTTTAAAACTCGATCGAAGTTTACGAATTTCTTCAGTTTGAGGAAATGAACCGATAGTAGTTGTTGGAAATAATGGTAAATTAAACTTTTTACGCTGCAATGTAATCCGTGTTGCATATGGAACCGATCGATAATGCGATATTTGATTAATATATTCGAGACGTTTTTTAACTCGTATATCATGAACTGTGCTAGAACAAGATCTTAAAGTATTAGCAATATAATATTTACTAAGGATATCTTCATGTGTCAGATCATTTTTATTTTTAGTATTTAACGCAACACATAACATTTTTATCTCATAACATTTTTGCAGCGCAAAGGCAAACCATTCTTTGATACGTTTGTCCAATTTAGTTTCTATATTTAAATCAATAGGACTGTGTAACAAGGAACAAGAAGAACCTATCCATAATTCACGCTCTCCTATTAAGGGAGATAATTTTTTAAACCAATCATGTAAATTAGTTTTCCATATATTACGGCCATTAATTACTCCTGCTGATAATACCCAATGCTTTGGTAATTCTGAATGAATCAAAGGTATATTATCAGGACTAGAAACTAAATCTACATGTAAACCATCTACTTTCAGTTGTCTAATGATATTTAATTGATGATATATACCGTCAAAATAAGTAGTCAATAATAACTTCACTTTACTACGAAGTTGATCATACACACTCAAATATGCTTCTAGCCATTGCAATGGTAATTCTAAAACTAGTATAGGCTCATCAATTTGCACCCAATCAATATTTTTTAATGATAAAATATTTAATATTTCTTGATATACTAATAATAAACTGGGCAATAGCGACAATCGGTCAAATTTTTTTCCTTTTACTTTGCCTAACCAAAGATAACTAATCGGACCAAGTAATATTGGTTTCACTTTATATTTCAAAGATAAAGCTTCATCTATTTCATCAAATAATTGAGTCCAATTTAAATGAAATTCTTGATTATAAATAAATTCAGGTACTATATAGTGATAATTTGTATTAAACCATTTTTTCATTTCTGAAGGTGATATCGATATTTCGTTTAAAGAATAACCTCGACTTATTCTAAATAATGTATTCAAATTAATATTTTCTTTATAAACGCGATGCCTGTCTGGAATATTACTAAGCATTAAACTAGTCGTTAAAACATGATCATACCATGCAAAATCACCGACTGGGATCCAATCTATACCAGCATCCTTCTGTTGCTTCCAATGACGCATACGTAACGTACGACCTATTTCTAATAATTTGTCTTCTTTTATCTTTTTATCCCAATAATGTTCTAGAGCATACTTTAGTTCTCTATGTAAACCGATACGAGGAAACCCTAATGTATGACCGACAATTGTCATAATTTACTCCGTGAGTTATGTTGGTGATATGAAGTATTTTAAAAAAAAATTAAAATAAAAAATATTTTTAAAAAAAATTACCGTGTTGCCAACAGTTAATCTAGACGTACCAAAACAACTAAAAATTAACGCTCACAAGCATACATACAACATCGTTAATCCATAATTAACGTGAATTATATCAAATTATAATACATACAGTCAAATAATTTAAATTAAAATACATACATTTTTAACAATGTATATTTCATTTATAAAAATAGAATTTTTCAAAATTTAATTAATTCTGTATTACTAGCCTCATTTTTTTCATAGCATTTTTTTCTAATTGGCGCACCCTTTCAGCGGAAACACCGTATTGATCAGCCAATTCCTGTAACGTACTTCTACTGTCTACATTCAACCATCGTGCGCGAATAATATGTTGACTACGTTTATCCAAAGTATTTATAGCCATATTTAATTGGTCAATAACCCGATCAACCCATTCATCTTCTTCATTAGGAGTAACAACTTTATCTTGTAGATATAACATAGGTGCTATTAGTAATCCTCGATTATCTTCATCTGAAGATTGTTCAAAAGTCATATCTTGTGCTGACATACGAGATTCCATCTCACGAACATCTTTGCTAGTCACATTTAATGCTTTTGCAACTATTTCTATTTCTCCTGCATTAAACCAACCTAAACGTTGTTTAGTTTTGCGTAAATTAAAAAATAGTTTACGTTGTGCTTTAGTAGTAGCTATTTTCACGATACGCCAATTTTTTAAAACATATTCATGAATCTCCGATTTAATCCAATGTACAGCAAATGATACTAAACGAACATCCAATTCTGGATTAAATCGGCGTACAGCCTTCATCAAACCAATATTACCTTCTTGTATTAAATCAGCTTGTGGTAATCCATAACCAGAATAATTACGAGAAACATGAATAACAAATCTTAAATGTGATAAAATAAGTTTTTTTGCAGCTCTTAAATCTCCATTATAATACAACCGATTAGCCAATGCTCGTTCTTCCTCTGCCGTTAACATTGCATAAGCATTAGCCGCTCTTATATAAGCCTCCAAGTTTCCTTGAGGAACTAAAGTTACACTTTTTTGTATATATTTAGGCATTTATTCTCCTAAAATAATCATGTATACACAGATAATTATTCGATTAATTATTAAAGCAATATGGAGTGACACAGGAACTATGTGTAAAATAATTTTTTTTATATTTACTATAAAAAAAACACATAATACTAAATATTGTAATATTTAACATAATCATCACTGATTACCGCTGATAATTCGATCATATCAAAATGCCACAAAATTACTTACTATAATCATCATTATTCTCAATAATACCAAATGGTTTGTATATAATTTAGAAAAAATTTGAATTCAAAAAAAATAAAGCTGATAATATGTAGATTATATCGAGAGTATACGTACATCTGCGCAGATATTTAGCGGACTTATCTGTTTAATTATTTTATTTACAATCTGAATTATTTAATTTTTTTATTTTTCATTTCATTAATATTATATTATTAGAACGCAAATTGCCTTGCGGAAACCCCTCTGGAGATATCATAGACGTTAAAAACATCATTTGCAATAATTATTAATTAAAAAATATTTTTCTTATTATTCAATTTAATAATTTATTTTTTCTAATAAATACTTATACACATGATAAGTAGCATATTACTGCTATTGAATTTGTCCCTTAAAAATAGCCTCAACGAAATTGTGTGATCTAAATGGTTGCAAATCATCGATATTTTGTCCGATACCAACATATCGTATTGGGATTAAAAAATGATCAGCAATAGATAAAAGCACTCCTCCTTTAGCGCTGCCATCCAATTTGGTCATAATTATTCCTGTAATTTTAATTGCCTCATTAAAAATACGTACTTGATTTATAGAATTTTGGCCAATGTTAGCATCAAGAACCAACATAGTTTCATGAGGTGCTTCAGCGTCAATTTTTTTTATCACCCTAATAATTTTTTTTAATTCCTCCATTGCATATATTTTATTTTGCAATCTACCTGCGGTGTCTATAATAAGTAAATCAATGGATTCTGACTTAGCTATTTTAACAGCATCAAAAACTATTGAAGCAGAATCAGAAGTAGAATGCTTTGTGATAACTGCGGCACAACCACTACGTTTACCTAAAATTTCTAACTGATCTATCGCTGCTACTCTGCAAGTATCTCCTGCTGCTAGCATTACAGTTTTGTTCTTTAAACGATAATAATGCGCTAATTTTCCAATAGTAGTAGTTTTTCCAACCCCATTGACTCCGGTCATCAAGATAATGAATGGTTTTTTTTCTTGTACAAGTAATGGCTTATCGATAGGCATGACTATTTTTAAAATTTCATTACGTAATACATCATAAAAAGATTTTTCGTTACAGTTAATATTAATATCAATATAATTTTTTAAATTATTAACGATTTTTTTGGTAGTTTGTACACTTATATCTGCAATTAATAATTGATTTTTAATTTTATCTAATACAACAGTATCAAGGCTTTTAGCACGTATTAACTCCATTATGTTATCACCCAACTTTTTTCGAGTATTTAATAAACTTTTTTTTAATCTATCAAACAAATTATATGCAGAACTCATATGTGTTACCTCAATAATTGTTGTCAATATATAAAATTTTTTATTTATTTCTTATATTCTCTATGAAATAATTAACTAATTAATTTCAACAAACGTGTTTATTTCTACATTCCTCTTATAGGAAACGTATTATTAGTATAATACGATACAAATACGATCCATCAAAAAATAGTATAACAACAAATAAATAAGTTGTGAACATACGGTATGTGGATGCATACCACCGTAATTATAACTATAGCTTCAGATAAAATTATAATCTTTCTAATACATATAGAACATTTATAGTAATGTATAAATAATCAGAATTGTATAAAATAAAAGAGTTAATATTATTGTTTATAGCAGCAGCAACTTTTTCACATTAAAAACCCATAAATCTTCCATAAGTTACTAGTTTATAACGCAGAAATATATTAAAAATATGAAAAATAAACTCCATGTAAACACATTTAGAAAGATTAGGATTATTGGAGGCACATGGAAAGGACGAAATATACCAATTACTCGACATGCTAAAATACGTCCAACTACTAATCGCATACGAGAAATGCTTTTCAGTTGGCTTGATCCCATTATTTATAATGCAGTATGTTTAGATTGCTTTGCTGGAAGCGGTGCGTTAGGTTTAGAAGCTTTATCTAGAGGAGCTAATACAGTAACTTTTTTAGATAATAATCATATCTGTACTACAGCGCTAATGACAACTTTGCGATCTTTATCGGCAAATAGCGGTAAGATAATATGTACTGATTGTCGTTCTTGGTTGAGACAATCAATTACGACTTATAATATAATTTTTATTGATCCTCCTTTTCAGGATAATATCATACCTGAACTTATTTATTTATTAGAACAATATAATCCGTTTGCAAAAGAATCTTGGATTTATATAGAAACTTCAAAATATAAAGATATTTTTGGTGTTAATATAATTCCTAATCATTGGTTTTTATATCGAAAAAAAACTACTCGAAGAGTCACATGTTATCTTTTTATAAGAAGATCACAGGATATACAAATAAAATAAAATATTAATTAAGACAAATTGTTTAAACGTGTAACCGACATTAAATACGCCAAGATTTATAGCAATCTATTAAACCATAAGTTGAACTATCATGATTTTTGGAAACAATATTTTTATGTTTTAATTCCTGTAAAATATTATCAGCTAGTTGCTTCCCTAATTCCACTCCCCACTGATCAAAAGTATAAATATTTAAGATAACACCTTGTGTGAATATTTTATGTTCATATAAAGCAACTAACGCTCCCAAAGTATAAGGAGTAATTTTTTTTACTAAAATAGAATTACTGGGATGATTTCCTTTACATAAAGCAAAAGGAATTACATATTGTTCATGTTCATGATCTTTTGTAGATTTTTTAAATTCTTGTGTTGATGTTAGATATGTGTTTCCGAAAGCTAACGCTTTAGTTTGAGCAAAAAAATTCGATATTAATTTATCATGATGATCAGATACAGGATTATGACTGATTGCTGGCGCTATGAAATCGCATGGAACCATTTTAGTACCTTGATGAAGTAATTGATAAAACGAATGTTGTCCATTAGTTCCAGGTTCTCCCCATATAATAGGACCAGTTTGATACGTAATAGGATATCCATTACGATCTACACATTTTCCATTAGATTCCATATTTACTTGTTGTAAATATGCTGTAAAACGATGCATATATTGATCATAAGGAAAAATTGCTTCAGTTTCTACGTGAAAGAAATTATTGTACCAAATACCAATAAGCGCTAAAATTACTGGTATATTTTTATCCAAAGATGTATGGCAAAAATGCATATCCATATCATGAGCCCCGGTTAACAATAATTCGAAATTATCAACCCCCAACGACAACATTATAGGTAAACCAATTGCTGACCATAATGAATAACGGCCACCTACCCAATCCCAAAACTTAAACATATTTTTTGATGGATCAATACCGAATTTGTATACCTCTGTAGCATTTGTAGATAATGCTATAAAATGCTTTAAGATATGTTGTTTATTAGAAGTAGCCTGGCGAAACCAACTAAGCGCGCTAAACGCGTTAGTCATAGTCTCTTGGGTGGTAAAAGTTTTTGATGCTATTACAAATAAAGTACTTTCTGGATTTAAATTTTTTAATGTTTCAACAATATGAGTGCCGTCTATATTGGAAATAAAATGCATATTTAAATGATTTCGATACGGTTTTAACGCTTCAGTTACCATATACGGACCAAGATTGGACCCTCCAATTCCTATATTCACAATATCTGTAATTCTTTTATTCGTGTAACCTGTCCAAATACCCTGAATAACATTGTTACAAAATTGTTTCATTTTTTCTAGTACTCTATTTATTTGAGGCATTACGTCCGATTCATCTACTAAAATTGACGTATTTTTTATATTTCTTAAAGCTATATGCAATACAGCACGATTTTCACTACGATTAATTTTTTTACCACAAAACATATCTGAAATAGCCCCGTTCAGATCACATTCAATAGCCAAAGATATCAATTTACTAATGGTTTCATTTGTAATTAAGTTTTTTGAATAATCCACTAAAATTTTATTATTAAATGTTTTAGAAAAATGCATAAACCTATGCTTATCTTGATTAAACAAATCAATCATTAACACATCTCGCATATCATGAAAATGTTGCTTTAAATTCTTCCAAGCTCGTGTGTGACTAGGATTAATGTTTTTCATAATTTATTTTTTATTATGTTGTATCATAAAAACAAGTCAATAAAACAAACCACTAAAATATACCATTGAGAAAACAATACGTAGTTTATACAATTAATACGTTCGCACTATCTATGACAATATAGATGATTATATCATATTTTATATATATATATATATTTCAACATAAAATCTATAAAAACGATGGATATATGATTAAACGCTTTTTATTTTTTTATCTCAGAATTATATATATTTCTCATATTTATCTAAATTAAAATTCTTATATAAATATATACACACTTTTGTATTAAAATGCATTATTGATCCACAATATAAACAAAAACATATATATATATCAATTTTATCAGCAATAATAACAAAAACTAAAATCATAACTTTAAAAAGATTAAATAAATTTAAAACCTTATTAATTTACCAAATCCAGATTTGGTAAATTAATTTTTCAAAAACATACGATAAATCATATCATTTGTTTATCTGATTCTGTTCAAATAAAAAAACCAAATATTTCCTTATATTCAATGCGTATAGTAATTGATCCAATTAGAAAATAACAAATAAGCATGACTTCTCCAGCTAATCTGAGGTATTAAATTAGGATTATCTTGTGGAAAATAATGATCTGGCAGCATAGGACTTAGTCCTAATTTTAAATCTCTATAGTACTCTTGAGATAAAGTCTGCGCATCATATTCTGGATGCCCAGTTACAAATATTAAACGTTTATCTTGACTAATAAGTAAATATACACCTGCCTCATCGGATTCTGACAAAATTTCTAAATCTGTATTCTGATAAATTAAATCTTTAGGAAAATCTGAATAACGTGAATGAGGCGCCGCAAATACCTCATCAAATCCCTTGGTTAATAACGCATGAGGATTAACAATATTATGTTGATAAATCCCCACCAATTTATTTTTTCGGATAAATTTAGGAAAATTATATAATACCTTTAAAGCTGCTTGTACCGCCCAACAAACAAATAGTATCGAGGTAATATGTTCTTTCGCCCACAAAAATAATTGATTAATTTGAGGCCAAAAAGTTATATCTACAAAATCAATTAATCCCAAAGGTGCTCCAGTTACAATCAAACCATCAAAATTTTGGCTCTGAATATCTGAAAAGCTACAATAAAAATTATTTAAATGATCAACAGATGTATTTTTAGGAACATGATCATCTATACGCAATAATTGAATATCAATTTGCAAAGGAGAATTTGATAACAAACGTAAGAATTGATTTTCTGTTTCAATTTTTTTTGGCATTAAATTAAGGATTAATATTTTTAAAGAACTCTGTTCTTTAAAAATATCTCGTGATTTTTGCATGACAAAAATATTTTCATTCTGCAAAAACTTTACAGCAGGCAATTCGTCTAATACCCGAACTGGCATAATGTTGTAACCTTGATATATATATGTGTGTGTATCAAATTTATTCAATTGCAAATTATTTATTTTACCTATGTAAGTATCATTCATTTCCCTTTATCCATCATAAAGATAAAATAATCGTTAAAAAATAAAAAATCCTTACACACATACTAATAAAATTCAAAAATGAAAACCATAATGAAAAAGTCACTGATATCTATATTAGTGACTATAAATGCATACATCATCAAAAATACGATTCATAATTAGTCCATCCTATCGTATAAACATATAACACAAATAAACACAAAAACCTCATTGAATCTGTTCATATAACAAATTTCTATTACTATATTTTTATTAATACAATAACCTAATATAGGCCTGAGTGGAATTGAACCACCGTCCTCACCCTTATCAGGGGTGCGCTCTAACCATCTGAGCTACAAGCCTGTAGCACTCTAGAAATCATGTCGATCTCTCTTCTGTCCTCATAATTTTAAACATAATATTCTACAACATAGGTACTAGGTACTAAATCAGAACTATTAAAGCCAATTATTTAATTGAAATAGCATATTTGCACCCATATCTATTCAGCATCTATAGAACACAAACTACTTATTTAGGGTAGCATAATTCAAAATACTAATTCAAGTCCTTCCATAAATTCAATTACTAAAAATTAAAAAACAACAATAACCTTAATTTTTTTTTATTTCTTTTATTTCCTTTCACTACAGCAACTACAAAAAAATTTTATCCACACCACCTGTAATGTCGTTGCAAGAATATTATTGTCACAATGTTTTCAGTAACAAAAATAGATTAATTATTAATTCTTGAATTTTTCAATTTTTTTAGATATAGTTGCTAACATGTCCGGTCGTCGGTAAACAAAGCATCACATTACATATAGCTATATGTAATGTGATGCTTTGTCTAGTTTCTTTTGTTGTGGTTTGTGTAGTTGTTTTGTTGGTCTGTTCGAGGCTTTGTGCTGGTGCAGAGTGGGGAAGTTGATTATTTGAAAACAGGTTGTGTCGTTGAGTGGTGATCGATTGTATAGATAAAAGTGAAGTAAGTTGGAGGAGTAGTGCGCGT